>NZ_LZKR01000099.1 GCF_001672915.1 Mycobacterium sp. 1245805.9
GCTCGTCGAGGTCCTCGGCGCCCGGCAGCAGGTCCGGGTGTTGCCAGACGGCGTCGCGCGCGTCGGCCCCGGCGGCCTCGGTCAGCCGCTCCCACAGGGCGGCGGCCTCGCGCAGCTTGCGCGGCCGCAGCTCGAGGCCGACCAGGGTCGCGAACGTCTGCTCGGCCGGCCCGCCGCTGGCCCGGCGGCGGCGCAGCGTCTCGCTGAGCGCGGCCGTGCCCGGGATCCGGTCGCCCAGGGCCGCGGTGACCACCACCTGCACCCAGCCGTCGATCAACGCCAGCAGCGTCTCGAGCCGTTCCAGCGCCTGCTTCTGCGCCGGCGTCGCCTTCGGTTCGAAAACCCCCTGACCGAGCAGTTCCTCGATGGCCGCCGGATCGGACAGCGACGCGGGGTTGAAGTCGCGCGCCAGCTCCTCGATCCCGGACATGTCGATCTTCATGCCGCTGGCGTAGGCCTCGACCGCGCCCAGCAACTGGCTGGACAGCCAGGGCACGTGGCTGAACAGCCGGTGGTGCGCCGCCTCGCGGGCGGCCAGGAAGGTCAGGATCTCGCTGCGCGGCTGCTCGAGTCCGGAGGCGAAAGTGTCGACGGCGTCCGGCAGGAGCGCGGCCACCCCCTTGGGGCCGAGCGGCAGACCGATGTCGGTCGACGTCAGCACCTCACGCGACAACCGCCCCAGCGCCTGTCCGAGCTGCGAGCCGAACGCCATGCCGCCCATCTGCGACATCATCGCCATCAGCGGGCCGGCCATGCTCTTGGCCTCTTCGGGCAGCGAGGACGCCCACACCGTCGCGATCTGCTCGGCCATCGGGTCGCACAGCCGCTTCCAGGTCTCCAGCGTGTTGTCGACCCAGTCGCCGGGGCTCCAGCCCACCGCCTTCGACGTGCCCGCGGGCAGCGCCGTCGCGCCGTCCAGCCAGGTCTCGGCGAGGTGGACCGCGTCGGCGATCGCCTTGGTCGTGGAGGCGGGAACGGGCGCGACGAAACCGATCGAGCTCGACGCGACCCGGCGCGCCAGTTCGTAGTTCACGGGGCCGGACGCCTTGCCGCCGGCCATGACGGTGCCCGCGCTGGAAAACATCTGGCCGAGCTGGGTGAAGATCTGCCCCAGGTCGCCCATGCCGAATTCCCCGCCCATGCCGAAGGCGCCCAGCGGGTCGGATCCCCCCGAGCCGGAACCGGGATCTTTCTTCTCGCGGTCCGGGTCGTCGCCGGAGGAGAAGCCGAATGGCAGGTCAGGCATAACGTCAACGGTACTCACCGCGGGGGCGCCACGCGCCATCTGTGGTCACGCTCGTAGCTGAACGGGCCGAGCAGCCGCCGGATAGGGTAGGCGCGTGAACAGGCGGATTCTCACGTTGATCGTCGCGCTGGTGCCGATCGTGGCCTTCGGCGTGCTGCTCGCGGTGGTGACGGTGCCGTTTGTGTCGCTGGGCCCGGGCCCGACGTTCGACACGCTCGGTGAGGTCGACGGCAAGCAGGTGGTCGCGATCGAGGGCACCGAGACGCACCCGACGACGGGCCACCTCAACATGACGACGGTGTCCCAGCGCGACGACCTGACCCTCGGGGAAGCGCTGACGCTGTGGCTTTCCGGACAGGAGCAGCTCATCCCGCGCGATCTCGTCTACCCGCCGGGCAAGTCGCGCGAGGACGTCGACAAGGCCAACAACGCCGACTTCAAGCAGTCCGAGGACAGCGCCGCCTACGCCGCGCTGGGGTTCTTGAAGTACCCGGTCGCGGTCACCGTCTCGACCGTCACCGACCCCGGCCCGTCGGCCGGCAAGCTGAAGTCCGGCGACGCGATCGACGCCGTCAACGGCACCCCGGTGTCCAGCATCGAGCAGTTCACCGGGTTCCTGAAGGGCACCAAGCCAGGCCAGGTCGTCACGATCGACTATCGCCGCAAGAACGAACCCGCCGGGGTCGCGCAAATTACGCTGGGAACGAACAGGGATCGTGACTACGGCTTCATGGGGGTCGCGGTGCTCGACGCGCCGTGGGCGCCGTTCACCGTCGACTTCAACCTCGCCAACGTGGGCGGGCCGTCGGCCGGGCTGATGTTCAGCCTCGCGGTGGTCGACAAGCTCACCACCGGCGACCTGGCCGGGTCGACGTTCATCGCGGGCACCGGGACCATCTCGGTCGACGGCAAGGTCGGTCAGATCGGCGGCATCACCCACAAGATGGCCGCCGCCCACTCGGCCGGGGCCACGGTGTTTTTGGTGCCGGCGAAGAACTGCTACGAGGCGACCTCGGACAACCCGTCCGGCTTGCGCCTGGTCAAGGTCGAAACCCTCGCCCAGGCGGTGGACGCGCTGCACGCGATCAAGTCCGGCGGCCAGACGCCGAGCTGCTAGCCGCTGTAACCCCGCCGGTCGAAGCTGAGCCCCCCGCGTTCCGAGACGGAGAGCCGCTGCTGCGGACTGCGAACGGGTGGGCGGCGCAGGTATTGGGTGAAACCGGCGGCACACAGCGCGAGGGTGAACTCATGGCCGACGAGGGTCCACCCGAACGCGCCGTGTTCGTCGGGACCGGACCTTTCGAGCGTTTCGAGCGACAGCTCGAAGCTGAACCCGCGCAGGTTGATGTCGCCGACGAGGTCCCACGCCTCCTCGAACACCAGGGTGGCGGGGCAGAGCCAGAAACTGAAGGTGTTTTCCGGCGGTTCGGGGCGCACCCATTCGACGATGTAGTCGAGGTCGACGAGCAGCCGGCCGGGATGCGGCGGCGCTGGCTCGACCGCAACGGCGTGCACGGCACAGTCGTGCCAGCTCATCTCGTCGAAGTCCGCGTCGGTCCACACCGCCTTGCCGATCGTCGGCCCGGCACGTCCGCTCTGTTCTGGCACCGCCCAAGCAGACCACACCCAGCGTGCGGCAATGCGTAGAGTTGTGACCGTTCTAGAAAATCTCTAGCACCGGCCAGCAAAATCAGGGAGCGTAGCCAGTGGGGATGCGGCCCACCGCACGGATGCCGAAGCTGACTCGGCGTAGCCGGATTCTGATCCTGATCGCACTCGGTGTGATCGTCTTGCTGCTCGCCGGTCCGCGGCTGATCGACGCCTATGTCGACTGGCTGTGGTTCGGCGAACTCGGCTACCGCTCGGTGTTCACCACCGTGCTGGTCACCCGCATCGTCGTGTTCCTGGTCGCGGGACTGCTTGTCGGCGGCATCGTGTTCACCGGGCTCGCGTTGGCCTACCGCGCCCGTCCGGTGTTCGTGCCGAGCAATACCAACGATCCCGTGGCGCGCTACCGCGCCGTCGTCGTTTCGCGCCTGCGGCTGGTGGGCATCGGAATTCCCGCGGCCGTCGGCCTGCTGGCGGGCATCATCGCGCAGAGCTATTGGGTGCGGGTCCAGCTCTTCATCCACGGCGGAACGTTCGGCATCAGGGATCCCCAGTTCGGCAAGGACCTCGGGTTCTACGCGTTCGAGCTGCCGTTCTACCGGCTGTTGCTGTCCTACATGTTCGTCGCGGTGTTCCTGGCCTTCCTGGCGAACATCTTGGCGCACTACATCTTTGGCGGCATCCGGCTGTCCGGCCGCACCGGGGCGCTGAGCCGCTCGGCGCGCATCCAGCTGGTCAGCCTGGTCGGTGTGCTGGTGCTGCTCAAGGCCGTCGCCTATTGGCTGGACCGCTACGAGCTGCTGTCGCACACCCGCGGCGGCAAGCCGTTCACCGGCGCCGGTTACACCGACATCAACGCCGTGCTGCCGGCCAAGCTGATCCTGATGGCGATCGCCCTGATCTGCGCCGCCGCCGTGTTCTCGGCGATCGTGCTGCGCGACTTGCGGATTCCGGCCATCGGTCTGGTCCTGCTGCTGCTCTCGTCGCTCATCGTGGGGGCCGGGTGGCCGTTGATCGTCGAACAGATCAGCGTCCGGCCCAACGCCGCGCAAAAGGAAAGCGAATACATCAGCCGCAGCATCACCGCGACGCGCCAGGCCTACGGCCTGACCTCCGAGCAGGTGAGCTACCGCAACTACACCGGCGACGGGCAGGCCACCGCCCAGCAGGTGGCGGCCGACCGCGCGACCACCTCGAACATCCGGCTGCTCGACCCCACGATCGTCAGCCCGGCGTTCACCCAGTTCCAGCAGGGCAAGAACTTCTACTTCTTCCCCGACCAGCTGTCCATCGACCGCTACCTCGACCGCAACGGGGCGTTGCGCGACTACGTGGTCGCGGCCCGGGAGCTCAACCCGGACAGGCTGATCGACAACCAGCGCGACTGGATCAACCGGCACAGCGTCTACACCCACGGCAACGGCTTCATCGCGTCGCCGGCCAACACGGTGCGCGGAATTGCCAACGACCCCAACCAAAACGGTGGCTACCCTGAGTTTCTGGTCAACGTCGTCGGCGCCAACGGCAGCGTGGTGTCCGACGGGCCGGCGCCGCTGGACCAGCCGCGCATCTACTACGGGCCCGTCATCTCCAACACGTCCGCCGACTACGCGATCGTCGGAAAGAACGGCAACGACCGCGAATACGACTACGAGACCAGCGCCGAAACCAAGAACTACACCTACAGCGGGCTCGGGGGAGTGCCGATCGGCAGCTGGATCTCCCGCAGCGTGTTCGCCGCCAAGTTCGCCGAGCGAAACTTCTTGTTCTCCAACGTGATCGGCTCCAACAGCAAGATCCTGTTCAACCGGGATCCCGCGCGCCGGGTGGAGGCGGTGGCGCCGTGGCTGACCACCGACAGCGCGGTCTACCCGGCGATCGTCAACAAGCGACTGGTGTGGATCATCGACGGCTACACCACCCTGGACAACTACCCGTACTCGGAGCTGACCTCCCTAGAGTCCGCCACCGCCGACTCCACCGAGGTGGCGTTCAACCGCCTGGCGCCCGACAAGAAGGTCTCCTACATCCGAAACTCGGTGAAGGCCACCGTCGATGCCTATGACGGCACCGTCACGCTGTACCAGCAGGACGAATCGGATCCGGTGCTCAAGGCCTGGATGCAGGTGTTCCCCGGCACCGTGAAACCCAAGAGCGACATCACCCCCGAGCTTTCCGAACACCTCCGCTACCCCGAGGACCTGTTCAAGGTACAGCGGATGCTGCTGGCGAAGTACCACGTCAACGACCCCGTGACGTTCTTCTCCACGTCGGACTTCTGGGACGTGCCGCTGGATCCGAACCCCACCGCCAGCAGCTACCAGCCGCCGTACTACATCGTCGCGAAAAACATTGCCAAGAACGATAATTCGGCGTCATACCAGTTGATCAGCGCGATGAACCGGTTCAAGCGCGACTACCTGGCCGCCTACATCAGCGCCAGCTCGGACCCGGCGACGTACGGCAAGATCACCGTGCTGACCATCCCGGGTCAGGTCAACGGCCCGAAGCTGGCGAACAACGCGATCACCACCGACCCGGCGGTGTCCCAGGACCTGGGCGTGATCGGGCGAGACAACCAGAACCGGATCCGGTGGGGCAACCTGCTCACGCTGCCGGTGGGCCAGGGTGGGCTGCTCTACGTCGAACCCGTCTACGCCTCGCCGGGGGCCAGCGACGCCGCCTCGTCGTATCCTCGGTTGATCCGGGTGGCGATGATGTACAACGACAAGATCGGCTACGAGCACATCGCCGCCTTCGCCACCGAGTCGACGTGGGACGGCCTGGCCGACGCGCTGCGGAAGAAGTACGGCGGGATCGCGACGCGGTTGGTGTTCTACAACGCGCAGGGGCCCCAGGAGCGTTTCGAGCGCTACGGCGAGGTCGCCCGTCGGCTGCAGACCACTTAGCGCCGCGAACGTGCGGAGAATGCCGCGGTTTACGGCGTGTCGCCGTACAGACACGCACACTCGCGGGCGATTGAGGCGAGTTACTTGGTGGCGTTGTACTTGTTGATCGCGTCGTCCAGCCGCTGCAGCGCGGCGCCATAGGCGGCGAAATCGCCCTTCTTCTGGGCGTCTTTCGCCGCGCCGATCGCGGCCTGGATCTCCTGCAGGGCGGCCGCCTTGGCCGCCGACAGCGTCGTCGAACCGTCCGGCGACGGCGGCACCGCGGTGGGCGGCGGCGGACCCGGGGGCGCGGCCGCCCCG
>NZ_LZKR01000100.1 GCF_001672915.1 Mycobacterium sp. 1245805.9
CCGGTGGGTCCGGCGGGATCCTCGGCGGACTGATCGGTGCCGGCGCCGGCCACGGTGGCCCCGCCGGCCCCGCCCTCACCGCCGACACCCGCGCTGGAGAACCACAGTCCGGCGTTGCCGCCGGCTCCTCCATTTCCACCGGTGCCGTTCAGCGAGCCGAATCCGCCGGATCCGCCGGCGCCGCCGCTCCCGAACATCAGGCCGGCGTTACCGCCGTGCCCGCCGGCCCCGCCGGTTCCCGATAGTCCGCCGAGCACACCGGTTCCGCCGGCGCCCCCGGCGCCGCCGGCGCCGGCGAGCAAACCGCCGCTGCCGCCCGCTCCACCTGCACCCCCGGCGGTGCCGGCACCGGCCACGGTGGCCCCGCCGGACCCGCCGTTGCCGCCGCCGGCACCGATCAGTCCGCCGAGGATCCCGCCGGACCCACCGGCGCCGCCGGCCCCGGCCGTGCCGACGTGGCTCAGCCCGCCCGCACCGCCGTTGCCGCCGGCCCCGAACAGCCCGCCGGCACCGCCGTTGCCTCCGGCCCCACTGGTGGCGCCGACACCGGTGCTACCGCCGCCACCACCGACTCCACCGTCACCCCACAGCAACCCGCCGGCGCCGCCGGCACCGCCGGTGCCCGCGGTTCCGGCGGTCGCAAAGCCGCCCGCGCCCCCGGCACCGCCGGCACCCATCAGCCCGGCCGCCCCCCCGGCACCACCGACGGCACCCGCGGAGCCGGATCCACCCGCGCCACCGTCGCCGAACAAGATCCCGCCGGCACCGCCGCTAAGCCCGCTGCCGGCGGGGGCGTTGGCGCCGTTGCCGATCAATGGCCGGCCCAGGAACTGCTCGGTGGGCGCGTTGATCGCCCCGAGCACCGACTGCGTCACCGTGTGCCAGGGAGAGGGATTGACGGGGGCGTTGAACCCGTCGGCGCCGAAGACCAGCCCACCGCCGCCACCGGCACCCGTGCCTCCCGTCGTCAGGCCGAGGCCACCGTTGCCGCCATTGCCGCCGTCGCCCAACAGCACGGCGTTGCCGCCGGCCCCGCCGCCTCCGCCGGCCGCAGTGGCGCCACCATTGCCGCCCTCGCCGCCGGCACCACCGCTACCGAAAAGCAGACCCGCCTGGCCGCCATTGCCGCCGAGCCCGCCGCCGACCGCGCCGCTCCCGCCCGCACCACCAACGCCGCCGTAGCCGAACAGGCCGGCGTTGCCGCCGCCGCCGCCGGCTCCGCCGGCGCCGAGTACACCGTGACCACCCGCGCCGCCAGCCCCGGCGCTGCCGAACAGCAACCCGCCGTTGCCGCCGAGGCCGCCGTTGCCACCCGTGAGCCCGCCGCCGCCGCCCGTGCCGCCGGCGCCTCCGTAGCCAAGGAGCGCGCCCGCGTTGCCGCCCTGACCGCCGGCGCCGCCCGTGCCGCCGTTGGAAGACGCACCGCCGCCCTGGCCACCGGCGCCGCCACTGCCCCACACGAGGCCACCGGCCCCACCGGCGCCGCCGGCGCCAGCGGTGCCGGGGCCCGTGGACCCTCCGCCGGTTCCACCGTTGCCGCCACCGGCGTCGAAGAGCCCGCCGAGCAGACCTCCGGCGCCCCCGGCGCCGCCTGTACCACCGCCGATCGTGCCGATTCCGCCGGCCCCGCCGTTGCCACCGGGGCCGAACAGTCCGCTGGCCCCGCCGGCGCCGCCGGCCCCGCCCACATTGCCGCTGGTGAATCCGCCGGTGCCGCCGGCGCCGCCGCTACCCCAGAGCAGTCCGCCGGTCCCCCCGGCACCACCCGTGGTGATCACGCTCGCCGACCCGTTTCCGCCGGCCCCGCCGGCGCCGCCGGTGCCGCACAGGCCGGCGGCGCCGCCCGCGCCACCGTTCTGACCCGTTCCGCCCGACCCGCCGGCCCCACCGTCGCCGAGCAACCACCCACCGGCTCCGCCGGGTGCCCCGGTCCCCGGGGCCCCGTTGGCGCCGTTACCGATCAGCGGGCGGCCGGTGAACTGAAGGAAGGGCGCGTTGATCTGGTTGAGGACGTCCTGCGCCGTCGGAGCGGCGGCGGCAGCGGCAGAGGCGGCCTCGGTGCTGAGATACGTCGCCGCGCCGCCGTTCAGCAGGCTGACGAACTCGTCATGAAACGCCGCGACCCGGTTGCCGAGCGCCTGGAAATCCAGGGCGTGCGCGTTGAAAAGCGCCGCGATCGCGCCCGATACCTCGTCGGCCGCCGCCGCGCTAATCCCGGTCGTGGACGCGGCCGCCGCGGACCGCCCCGCACTCAGCGTCGAGCCGATATTCGCCAGATCTCCCGCCGCCGCCCTCACAAACTCCGGCGCCACAACGACAAACGACATGCCCGTGCCCCTTCAAGTCGACTGAACCGATGCCGGCCCCAAATCGGAACGGGACACAGGCGCGCACCAAGATTAACGGGCTCGTAAATTAATCTAAGCGATTTTGGATAAAACTCTTTAAACGAGCTAAATGGCGTCCGGGTCCTCGGCGAACGCCTCGGCGGCCTTGCGGGCGAGCTCGATCGCGGTCCGCGCCCACGCCGGTGTGGCGCTCGCCAGGCCGCACGCCGGGGTCACGCCGATGCGCTCGCGCAGGGCCGAGCGGCCGAACCCCAGCCGATCCGTGACCCCGACGACGGCGGTGGCCACCTCCTCGGCCGACGGCCGCTTGGGCGTCGCGGCCGCGGGGACCACGCCCAGTGCGACGGTGCGACCGGATTCGACGAAGGCCGCGATGCCGTCCAGGTCCTCGGCGCGCAGCGTGCCGACGTCCACAGAGATTCCGCCAATCCCGCTGCGCCCCAACAGATCCCACGGCAACCCCGAAGCGCAGCTGTGCACGAGCACGTCGGCGCCGACGGTCGCGGCGCACGTGTCGAGCAGTCCCTGGGCGACCGCCTCGTCGAGCGCGGCGACCGGGCTCAGCGACGTCACCCCGGTCAGCTGCCCGCCCAACGCCGCCGGCAGCGACGGCTCGTCGAACTGCACCACCACGGACGTGTCGAGGCGGCGGGCGAGCGAAGTGCGGTGCGCCGCAACGCCCTCCGCCAGCGACGCCGCCAGGTCGCGCACGGCGCCCGGGTCGGTGATGGCGCGGTGGCCGTTGGCGAGCTCGAGCCCGGCGGCCAGCGTGATCGGCCCGGGGGCCTGCACCTTGACGACGCGCTCACCGCCGCGCAGCCCCGCCGTCTCCCAGGCCTCCTCCAGCGCGTCCATGTCCTCGTCGAGGAGACTGACGGCGCGGCGGGTCACGGCGCCGGGCCGGGCGGCGATGCGGTAGCCGCGCGGCACCGTGTCGATGGCCACGTCGACCAGCAGCGCGCCGGCCCGCCCGAACAGGTCGGCCCCCACCCCGCGGGCGGGCAGCTCGACGAGGTGGGCCAGCGCGCCCGCCAGCTCGCCGACCACGATCGCGGCGGCCTCGCGCGCCGCGGTGCCGGGCCACGATCCGACGCCGCTGGCCCTCGCGAACGGATGCGCGAAAACACTCACCGGCCAACCGTATTCGACGTCGCCTGGCGCGCCGGTCGCCAGGGGTGTTGCGGCAGGGTAGGTTCTTGCCGAGAAGGGTGCAAAACGGTGGGGCGTAGAGCGAGATTCACCAGGCCGCTGCTGTTGTTGGGCGCGGTGTTGCTGACGGCGGCATGCACCCGGGTGGTGGCCGGCGCCGCCCTCCCGGGATTCGGGCCCGCAGCCAAGGGCGTCCAAGGCGTCAATGTCGACACGATCCTGCTGGACCAGTCCCGGATGCGGGCGATCACCGGCGCGGGCGAGCACCTGACCATCATTCCCTCGATGGACGGCAACCGCCCGGTGGACATCGACGCCCTCGCCGAGGCCACGCCGGCCGAATGCCGGTTCCTCTACGCCGAGACGGCGACGTTCGGCCCCGACATCGAGGAGTTTCACAAGACCACGTTTCAGGATCCGCCCGACGGGGCGCTGATCTCCGAGGGCGCCGCCGCCTATCAGGACGTCGACACCGCGCGACGGGCGTTCCGTTCCCTGGTGGGCGCCGTCGCCGTCGGCGCGGGCGGCTCGGCGGGCCAGTTGTTGGTGGGCGAGTGGAGCGCGGACGTGAACTCCCTGCACCTGGGACCCGGCGGCTGCGGCCGCGACTACCGGGTGCTGAAGGTGGCCATGGTGGAGGTCACGTTCTGCGGCTTCGCGCAATCGGTGTCCGACATCGTTATGACGAACATCGCGGCCAATATCCCTGGTTAGCCTGTCACCAGTGCGCCGTGGCCAGCAGCTCGAAGTTGGGGTGGCCGTACTTGACCCACATCGCTACGTGCAGGGCCGTCATGGCCGCCGAGACCGCCAGGGCCGCGATCGCCAACCCGAAGCCGTTCTGCCCGCGGTGCTTGACCTGGTGCAGTGCGACGACGGCAAAGATGCTGCTCAACAGAGGGCTGCCGTACATGCCCATGAGGCTCAGCACGAAGGCCGCGATGGCCAAGGCGTTGGTCTGGACGGACGATTCCTCACGCGCCGCGACTTGCTGGGTGCTCATGTCTGTTGGCTCCTTTCCTGACTGTCAGGGAAAGGATCGGAAACCGCCCTTGGCGGATCCTCAACGAATCCTTGGCGCGCTGAATCAGCGCGAGGTGCCGGCGATCGTGGCGCTGCCGAGCACCTCGTCGCCGTCGGGATCCGGGCGGTACAGCACCAGCGTCTGCCCGCGCGCCACGCCACGCAGCGGGGCGCGCAACCGAACGACGAGCTCGTCGCCGACCAATTCGGCCACCGCGCCCACCGTCTCGCCGTGCGCCCGCACCTGGACCGAGCACTCGACGGGGCCCTGCGGCGGGGCTCCGGCGGTGAAGATCGGGGACCGCCCGACCAGGCCGTGCACGTCGAGGTCGGCCGACTCCCCCACCTCGACCGTCCCCGTCTCGGCGTCGATCGACGTCACGTAGCGCGGACGGCCGCTTGGTCCCGGGCCCGCGATGCCCAACCCCTTGCGTTGGCCGATGGTGAAACCGTGCACGCCGTCGTGGGTGGCCAGCACCGCCCCGTCGGTGGTGACGACGGCGCCACGGCGCACCCCGATGCGCTCCCCCAAGAAGGCGCGGGTGTCGCCGGAGGGGATGAAGCAGATGTCGTGGCTGTCCGGCTTGTCGGCGACGGCCAGGCCGCGGCGGGCCGCCTCGGCCCGGATGTCGGGCTTGGGGGTGTCCCCGATCGGGAACGCCGCGCGCCGCAACTGATCGGCGGTCAGCACGGCCAGCACGTAGGACTGGTCCTTGTCGCGGTCGACGGCGCGGCGCAGCCGCCCACCGGACAGCCGGGCGTAGTGGCCGGTGGCCACCGTATCGAAGCCCAGCGCAACGGCTTTCGCCGACAGCGCCGAGAACTTGATTCGCTGGTTGCACCGCACGCAGGGGTTCGGGGTCTCGCCGCGCGCGTACGACTCGACGAAATCGTCGATCACGTCCGCCTTGAACCGCTCCGCGAAATCCCATACGTAGAAAGGGATTCCGAGCACATCGGCGACGCGGCGCGCGTCCGAGGCGTCCTCTTTCGAACAGCAGCCCCGCGACCCGGTGCGCAGCGTGCCCGGCGCCGAGGACAGCGCCAGGTGCACTCCGACCACGTCGTGCCCGGCGTCGACCATGCGGGCGGCGGCGACCGACGAATCGACGCCGCCACTCATCGCAGCGAGGACCTTCACTTACGGCGCCCCCGCGGCGGCCAGCGCGGCCCGCCGGGCGCGGTCCACGGCCCCGGGCAGCACCCGCAGCGCCGCGTCCACGTCGGCGTCAACGCTGGTGTGTCCCAGCGAGAGTCGCAACGACCCTCGCGCGCTGGCCGGGTCGGCGCCCATCGCGACCAGCACGTGCGACGGCTGCGCCACACCGGCGGTGCAGGCCGAGCCGGTCGAACACTCGATTCCGTTGGCGTCCAACAGCATCAACAGCGCGTCGCCCTCGCAGCCGCGGAACGTGAAGTGTGCGTTGCCGGGCAGCCGCTGGGGGTACCTCCCGCTTGCGGGGGACGGGTCGCGGGCGCCGTTGAGGCCGACGTCGTCGATGCCGGCCAGCACGCCCTCGACCAGGCGATCGCGCAACGCCCGCAGCCGCGCACTGTGGGCCTCGAGCCCGTCCACCGCGATCCGGGCCGCCGCCGCCATTCCGACGGTGCCGGCGACATCCGGTGTGCCGGAACGGATGTCGCGCTCCTGGCCGCCACCGTGCGACAGCGGCACGCAGGCGACGTCGCGGCGCAGCAGCAGCGCCCCCACGGCGGGCGGACCGCCGAACTTGTGCGCGGTCACGCTCATCGCCGAGAGACCGCTGGCCGCGAAGTCAACCGGCAACTGCCCCACCGCCTGTACGGCGTCGCTGTGCATCGGGACGCCGAATTCGGCGGCGACGGCCGCGAGTTCGGCGACCGGCATCACGGTGCCGACCTCGTTGTTGGCCCACATCACCGACACCAGAGCGACGTCGTCGTGGCTCTGCAGCGCCTCGCGCAGCGCGGCCGCCGACACCGACCCGTCGGCGGCGGTGGGCAGCCAGGTCACCTCGGCGCCTTCGTGTTCGACGAGCCAGTTCACCGAGTCCAGCACGGCGTGGTGTTCCACCTCGCTGGCGATGATGCGCCGGTGCGACGGTTCGGCGCCGCGGCGGGCCCAATAGATGCCCTTGACGGCCAGGTTGTCGCTCTCGGTGCCGCCCGCGGTGAAGATGACCTCCGACGGGCGCGCGCCCAGTTTGTCGGCGATCAGCTCACGGGATTCCTCGATGCGCCGCCGCGCCGCCCGCCCGCTGGTGTGCAGCGAGGACGCGTTGCCGACGGTGCCGAGCGCGGCCGTCATCGCCTCGATGGCGGCGGGGTGCATCGGGGTGGTGGCGGCGTGGTCGAGATAAACCATGACGCGCCCCACGATACCTGCAGGTCTGTATAGCTAACCCACCAGCATGTGGCGGCGACGGGGGCGCTGCGGCATTCCCACACCGACCACCGACTCGCAGCGGCGGGCCAGCGCACGCCGGTCGGTGCCCGGCAGCTGCAGGGATTCCACGTGAACGTGCGCCAGCGTGCGGCGCACGGCCAGCAACCGGCACATCGAGCGCCACAGGGTGTCCTCACCCACGAAGGCCGGAGCGGTCGAGACGCCGCCGTCGACGTGGTGGTAGGTCAACCGGAGCGGCTGCACCGGGCGGCCGGCGTCGATCGCGGCCTGGAACATCGCCGGATAGAACGAGCCGCAGGCCACCCCGCACCACGTGGTGCCCTCCGGGAATGCCACCACGGTCTGACCCGCGCGCAGCCGCTGCGCGACGGTTTCGACCACCCAGGGCAGCCGCCGCAGGTTGGCCCGCTCGATGGGGATGATCTTGAGCAGGCGCACCGACAGTGCACCGAACAGATCGGCGCGCGCCACGAACGAGCCGGGCAACACCGAGCCGATGGCGAACACGTCCAGCCAGGACATGTGGGGGCTGACCACCAGGACCCCACGCAGGTTGCGGATTGGACTGCCGGACACGCTGATCCGGACGCCGAAGCAGCGCAGCAGCACCCGGCAGCAGAACCGTTGCACCCGCGTCTGGCCCGGCAGCGGCATCACCGCCAGCGGCACCAGCGGGACCAACAGCAGGGCCAGCAGGACGCGAAGCGTCACCCGCAGCACCACCCGCCACCGCGCCGACGCGGGACCGACCCGCACACAGCTGCTGTCGCACGTCGCGCGAGGCAGCCAGGCGTGGGCGGCGGGCGCGTTCACCGTGCGCCGCCCACCATTTCGGAAGCCGCCGACACCGACCGCAGCCGCTTGAGATATCGGGTGTCGGCGCGCCGCTTGTCCAGCAGGACGCAGAAGTCGCCGACGCCGAAGTCCGGGTCGTGCGCGGGCTCGCCGCAGACCTGGGCGCCCAGCCGCAGGTAGCCGCGCATCAGCGGCGGGACCGTGGGCCGAGGCGGCGCGGGGATGTCATCGAGGGCCCGGCTGGCCACCCGAACGGGACGGTGGGGATGCACCCGGTACTGCGGCGGCGCGGCGTGGCGGTTCAGGATGAAGTCGCGCACCCCGCGCAGTTGGCTGCCCGGTGCGTCCCCATCGGATTCGTCGCCGATGGGCACCGACACGCAGCCGGTCACGTAGTCGTAGCCGTAGCGATCCAGGTAGGCCAGGATGCCCGCCCACATCAGCAGCACGACGCCGCCGTTGCGGTGACCGTCGCGAACCACCGCGCGCCCCATCTCCACCAACGACGGCCGCAGTGGGTCGAAGGCGCGAACATCGAATTCCGTTGCGGTGTAAAGGCCCCCGGCCTCGATGGCACCCGTGGGCGCCAGCATCCGGTAGCAACCCACCAGCTCGCCGGTGTCGTCGTCGCGGACCAGGAGGTGGTCGCAGTATTCGTCGAACCTGTCGACGTCGAGGCCCCCGGCGGCCGGCAGCGCGAAACCCGGCGTGCTGGTGAATACGTCGTACCGGAGCCGCTGGGCCGCCTCGATCAACGTGGGATCGGTGGACAGCAACAGCGAATAGCGCGGTCCGGCCGAGCCCGTCGCCGCGCCGTCCGGCTTTTCGCTGGCTATCAGGACAGAAGCAATGCTCATGGGAAACAACGTGGCGCAAGCGATGAGCTAGTCGGCATCGACGCTGTGACGTGTCGGTGCACGTCAGATGACGAAATATCGCGGAATTTCGCCCTAATTGACCGCGCGGTTAACGGACGCAGGACCGCGGGTGCCGCAACAGCGGCACGAATTACTCGTCACCGCAAGCGAAACGCCGGGCATTGTTCCGGGATCGCTTGCCGCGCTTGGGTTCTCGGGGTCAGGCCCCGCGAACTCAGCCCTTGCGAGCCTTGATCGCGTCGGTCAGCTGCGGGGCGCCGTTGAACAGGTCGCCCACCACGCCGTAGTCGGCGATCTCGAAGATGGGTGCCTCTTCGTCCTTGTTGACGGCGACGATGGTCTTCGAGGTCTGCATGCCCGCCCGGTGCTGGATGGCCCCGGAGATGCCCAGCGCGATGTAGAGCTGCGGCGACACCGTCTTGCCGGTCTGACCGACCTGGAACTGGCCCGGGTAGTAGCCGGAGTCGACCGCCGCGCGCGACGCGCCGACGGCGGCACCCAGCGAGTCGGCCAGCGCCTCGACCACGCTGAAGTTCTCCGCGCTGCCGACGCCGCGACCGCCGGAGACCACGATGGTGGCCTCCGTCAGCTCCGGGCGGTCACCGGCGACCGCGGGCTCGCGGGCGGTGACCTTGGTGGCGTTCTCGGCGGCGGCCGGAACCTCCACGGTGACCTGCTCACCGGCGCCGGCGGTCGGCTCGGCGTCGACCGCACCGGCGCGGACCGTGATCACCGGGGTGTCGCCGTTGGCCTGCGCCTCGACGGTGAACGCGCCACCGAAGATCGAGTGCACGCCCTTGTTGCCCTCCTTGACCTCGACCACGTCGACCAGCAGGCCCGACCCGATCCGGGCCGCGAGCCGGCCCGCGATCTCCTTGCCGTCGGCGCTGGCGGCCAGCAGCACGGCGGCCGGTGTCGCGGATTCGGCGACCGACGCCAGCACGTCGACGACCGGGGTGATCAGGTACTTGTCGACATCGTCGGACTCGGCGACGTAGATCTTGGCGGCGCCGGCCTCCTTCAGCCCGTCGGCCAGCGGCGCGGCCGTGCCCGGCGCGCCGACGACGACGGCGGACGGCTCGCCCAGCGCGCGGGCGGCGGTGATCAATTCGGAGGTGACCTTCTTCAGCGCGCCTTCGGCGTGCTCGACCAACACCAGTACTTCAGCCATGGGTTATTTCGCTCTTCTCTCGGATGGGATCAGGGCTAGATGATCTTCTGGGCGACCAGGTACTGGGCGACCTGGTTGCCGCCCTCGCCTTCGTCGGTGACCTTCTCGCCCGCGGTCTTGGGCGGCTTGGGCGTCGAGGACAGCACGGTGGAGCCGGCGTTGGCCAGCCCGACCTCGTCGGCCTCGACCCCGATCTCGGCCAGGGTCAGCACCGTGACCTCTTTCTTCTTGGCGGCCATGATGCCCTTGAAGGAGGGGAAGCGCGGCTCGTTGATCTTCTCGGTGACACTGACCACCGCGGGCAGGGTCGCCTCGAGGGTGAACACGCCGTCGTCGGTCTCGCGCTCGCCGGTCACCTTGCCGCCCTCGAGGGACAGTTTGCGCAGGTGGGTGAGCTGGGGCAGGCCCAGGTACTCGGCGATGATGGCCGGCACCGCGCCGCCGACGCCGTCGGTGGCCTCGTTGCCCGCGATGACGAGCTCGGTGCCCTCGATGGTGCCCAGCGCGCGAGCCAGCGCCCACGCCGTCTGGATCACGTCCGAGCCGTGCATGCCGTCGTCCTTGAGGTGGACGGCCTTGTCGGCGCCCATCGACAGGGCCTTGCGGATCGCCTCGGTGGCCCGCTCGGGGCCGGCGGTCAGCACGGTCACCGACCCTTCGACGCCGTCGGCGGCTTCCTTCTCCCTGATCTGCAGCGCCTCTTCCACGGCGCGCTCGTTGATCTCGTCCAGCACCGCGTCGGCGGCCTCGCGGTCCAGCGTGTAATCGCCGTCGGTGAGCTTGCGCTCCGACCAGGTGTCTGGGACCTGCTTGATCAGGACCACGATGTTCGTCATGAGTCTGGTTCGTCCTCCTCGAAGGGGTCACGCAGGGTCGTCTGCGGACCTCGGTCACGCACATTAAGACTGCACGGCGTGTTACCGGCGGGTAACTTTGTGCGGTCTGCTCTCACACCATAGCGGGTCGTAGTGCAGGTTCTTTCGCCCCGTCTGTCCCTCCCGGCCGGGGTGCCCGCTGCACCGGTTCGCGAATCGGACACTTCGCGTTAGCCTGCCTATTCAATGAGCGCATTCCTGCCCGACGTTCCCTCGGACGCGCCCGGCCCGCAGGCGTCGGCCCCTGCGGGGGTCGACGCGGTGTTGACGCTGACGGGCGAGCGCACCATCCCGGACCTGGACATCGAGAACTACTGGTTTCGCCGGCATCAGGTCGTCTACCAGCGGCTTGCGCCGCGCTGCGCGGACCGCGAGGTCCTCGAGGCGGGCTGCGGCGAGGGTTACGGCGCCGACCTGATCGCCGGGGTAGCGCGCCGGGTCGTCGCGCTGGACTACGACGCGGCCGCGGTGGCGCATGTCCGCAACCGCTACCCCCGGGTCGAGGCCATGCAGGCCAATCTGGCGGAGCTGCCGCTTCCCGATTCCTCGATGGATGTTGTGGTCAACTTCCAAGTCATCGAGCACCTGTGGGATCAGCCACAATTCGTCGCCGAGTGCGCCCGGGTGCTGCGGCCCTCGGGGCTGCTGATGGTGTCCACCCCCAACCGGATCACCTTCTCCCCCGGCCGGGACACCCCCGTCAACCCGTTCCACACCCGCGAACTCGACGCCGACGAGCTGACCGAGCTGCTCGTCGACGCGGGCTTCCGCGACGTCGCGGTCTGCGGCCTGTTTCACGGCCCGCGCCTGCGTGAGATGGACGCGCGCCACGGCGGGTCGATCATCGACGCGCAGATCGTGCGGGCGGTTGCCGACGCGCCGTGGCCGCCCGAACTGGCGGCCGACGTCGCCGCGGTCACCTGCGACGACTTCGACCTCCTCGACGCCTCCGACCGCGACATAGATGAAAGCCTGGACCTGATCGCGATCGCGGTGCGGCCGTGACCACCCCGCACGTTCCCGGCATGTTCACGCTGGTGCTGCACACCCACCTGCCCTGGCTGGCCCACCACGGCCGCTGGCCGGTCGGCGAGGAATGGCTGTACCAGTCCTGGGCAGCGGCCTACCTGCCGCTGCTGCGGGTGTTGCGCGCGCTGGCCGACGAGGATCGGCACCGCCTCGTCACGCTGGGCGTCACGCCGGTAGTCAACGCCCAACTCGACGACCCGTACTGCCTCGACGGCATGCATCACTGGCTCGCCAACTGGCGGCTGCGGGCAACCGAAGCCGCCAGCGTGCGCACGGCGCGCGGCTCGAAGTCGGCGGACTACCAGTCGTGCACACCGGAAGCGTTGCGGGCCTTCGGAATTCGCGAATGCGCCGAGGCCGACCAGGCGCTGGACGACTACGCCACGCTGTGGCGGCACGGCGCCAGCCCGCTGCTGCGCGCGCTGATCGACGCGGGCACCGTGGAGTTGCTCGGCGGCCCGCTCGCCCACCCGTTCCAGCCGCTGCTGAACCCGCGGCTGCGCGAGTTCGCGCTGCGCGAGGGCCTCGCCGATGCGCAGTCGCGGCTGGCACACCTTCCGACCGGGATCTGGGCGCCCGAATGTGCCTACGCCCCGGGTATGGAACACGACTACGCCGCCGCCGGGGTCACGCACTTCATGGTCGACGGCCCGTCGCTGCACGGCGACACCGCCCTGGGCCGGCCGGTCGGCGACACCGGTGTCGTCGCGTTCGGGCGCGACCTGCAGGTGAGCTACCGGGTGTGGTCGCCGAAATCCGGCTACCCCGGCCACGCCGCCTACCGCGACTTTCACACCTACGACCACCTGACCGGGCTCAAGCCGGCCCGGGTCACCGGCCGAAACGTCCCGTCGGAGGCCAAGGCGCCCTACGACCCCGAGCGCGCCGATCGCGCGGTCGACGCCCACGTCGCCGACTTCGTCGACGTGGTCCGCGGCCGCCTGACGAGCGAATCCGAGCGCATCGGGCGCCCCGCCCACGTCGTCGCCGCCTTCGACACCGAGCTGTTCGGGCACTGGTGGTACGAGGGCCCGACCTGGCTGGCGCGGGTGCTGCGGGCCCTGCCCGCGGCCGGCGTGCGCGTCGGCACGCTGCGCGACGCGATCGACGGCGGATTCGTCGGCGACGCGGTCGCGCTGCCGCCCAGCTCGTGGGGCTCCGGCAAGGACTGGCAGGTGTGGGCCGGCGACAAGGTGGCCGACCTGGTGCAGCTCAACAATGAGGTGGTCGACACGGCGCTGAGCACGGTCGACAAGGCGTTGTCACAAACGGGGTCACAAACGGCATCGCTGGACGGGCCGCTCCCCCGCGATCGCGTCGCCGACCAGATCCTGCGCGAGACCCTGCTCACCGTGTCCAGCGACTGGCCGTTCATGGTCAGCAAGGACTCGGCCGCCGACTACGCCCGCTACCGCGCCCATCTGCACGCGCACGCCACCCGCGAGATCGCCGGGGCGCTGGCGTCCGGCCGGCGCGACACCGCGCAACGGCTGGCCGACGGCTGGAACCGCGCCGACGGCCTGTTCGGTGCCCTGGATGCGCGTAGGCTGCCCCGGTGAGCTGCTGCTTCCCCCGCGAGCGTGCGTGTTTGTGCGGTGACACGCCGGTGCGGGCGGCATTCTGCGCACGTTCGCGGCCGAAAGGACACCGGTGAAGATCCTGATGGTGTCGTGGGAATACCCGCCCGTGGTCATCGGCGGGCTGGGCCGGCACGTGCATCACCTCTCGACCGCGCTCGCCGCCGCCGGCCACGACGTCGTCGTCCTGTCGCGCCGGCCATCGGGCACCGATCCCAGCACCCACCCGTCCTGCGACGAGATCAGCGAGGGCGTCCGCGTCATCGCGGCCGCACACGATCCGCACGAATTCACGTTCAGCAACGACATGATGGCGTGGACCCTGGCGATGGGTCACTCGATGATCCGCGCCGGGCTGCCGCTCAAGAAACACGGCAGCGATCGGTCGTGGCGTCCCGACGTCGTGCACGCGCACGACTGGCTGGTCGCCCACCCGGCCATCGCCCTTGCCCAGTTCTACGACGCGCCAATCGTTTCCACGATCCACGCCACCGAGGCCGGCCGGCATTCCGGCTGGGTCGCCGGCGCGCTGAGCCGTCAGGTGCACGCGGTCGAATCGTGGCTGGTGCGCGAATCCGATTCGCTGATCACGTGTTCGGCGTCGATGGCCGACGAGATCACCGAGCTGTTCGGTCCCGGCCTGGCCGGGATCACGGTGATCCGCAACGGCATTGACGCGGCGCGCTGGCCCTTCGCGCCCCGCCGACCGCGCACCGGTCCGGCCGAGCTGCTCTACCTTGGGCGCCTGGAGTACGAGAAGGGGGTGCACGACGCCATCGCCGCGCTGCCGCGGATCCGGCGCAGCCACCCGGGCACCACCCTGACCATCGCCGGGGAGGGCACCCAGCAGGACTGGCTGATCGAGCAGGCCCGTAAACACCGGGTGCTCAAGGCGATTCGCTTCGTCGGGCACCTCGAGCACGCCGAGCTGCTGGCGCTGCTGCATCGCGCCGACGCCGCCGTGCTGCCCAGCCACTACGAGCCGTTCGGGCTCGTGGCGCTCGAGGCCGCCGCCGCCGGCACCCCGCTGGTGACCTCGAACATCGGCGGCCTGGGCGAGGCCGTGATCAACGGGCAGACCGGGGTGTCGTTCCCGCCCCGCGACGTCGCGGCGCTGGCCTCGGCCGTCCGCACCGTGCTCGACGATCCGGACGCCGCGCAGCAACGGGCCCGGGCGGCCCGCGAACGGCTCACCTCCGACTTCGATTGGCAGACGGTGGCAACGGAGACCGCGCAGGTCTACCTGGCGGCCAAGCGCGGCGAGCGGCAGCCGCAGCCGCGGCTGCCCATCGTCGAGCACGCGCTGCCCGACCGCTGACGGCCGGTAATCACCTCACTCCGCGTCCCTGCCGTCGCGGCTGCGCCGGTAGGCGCGGGCCCGCAGATCGGCCAGCCAGTCCGGGTACAGGCTCACCCCCGGCGCGGTGTTGGTGACCGGGTCGAACGACACGTCCGGCTCGGGGTCGAGGACGCGGGTCAACCTCAGCCGGGCCAGCGGCACGAAATCGCCCCTGCCGCAAGCCTGGTCAATCGCGAAGTCGATGCCGGCAGCGCCGATGGCCTGCGCGATGCTGCCCAGCGACAGGCCAAAGCCGTTGACATCGCTCATGATTCGGGCCCTCAGCCACCAGACGCTGCCCTGATAGCGGAAGGGCATCAGGCTGGTCAGCGTCTGCCCGGTCCACGACGTGGTCGGCCGCAACGCCACGGCGCGGGCCAATACCCCCGAACCCGCCGAGACGAGGAGGATGTCCCACGGTGCCGCCGCCACCTGCTGGGGCGCGACGCGGAGTGCCAGGCCGATGAAGTCGGGCAGCGCTCCCGGCGTGCCGGCAGCCTTGGAGATTCGCGCGACAACGTCGGACGACGGGATGGGCAGCCCGTCGCCCGCGGGGGCGACGCGTTCGAGCGAGCCTTCCGCGAGCACGCCGACCGGATGGAAAAACCGGCGGCCGCGCAGCGCGGATCCCCATTGAAAGGGCTTGGCCAAAAGATCAGAAACGTCCACCGGCGCCGGGTTCCCGTTCTCGCCCGCGAGAAACCCCCGCCGGAAGGGGTCGGCAAGCGGACGGGAGGCGGACGCATCCCGGCCAGAAAACGAAGACTTGACGCCAGTGGGGGCGGCCTTCGAAAAAAATCCCCACTCCCATTCCGCCACGCCGGGGCGCCGGGGCGGCTAGCATGTAAACCAGGTTGAGTTCACAGCTTCTTTCTCGAGCGCGGTGTAGCGCACCTGCCGCTCCCCTCACCAGCCGATTGGCCCACCAGATGACCGCTCACCTCTCCACCGATTCACCGGAGAACAAACAACCCGCCAGCTGCCGTTACATGGCCGATTTTGACGGCGCGCGGCTCTATGTCTATGCCCGCAGCCTGGGCACCGTGCTGCGCGTCGACGGCGAGATCGACGCGTCGAATGCCGACCATTTCGCCCAGACGATCCGTCGTTTTTCCCGCCTGAAAACCCCGTTGATCCTCGACCTGAGCCAGCTGGATTTTCTGAGCCTCGACGGATTTCGGGCCCTGCTGTCGCTCAACCACGAACATCGGCAGGCGCGGGTGCACTGCAGCGTCGTCGCCGGCCCCGCGATGCGCCCGTTGCTGCACATCATCAGCGACCATGGCTTGCCGGTGGTCGGGTCGGTGGCCGAAGCCCTTCAGCTCATCGAGGACATCGTCAGGGCCAGACGTCAATTGCTCTCGGGCATCGTCCGGGATCGCCGCCATCGCCACGAGCCGGCGCGTCCCGCCGCGGTCAACTCCTGAGGCCATAAAGCCTTAGCCCACCGCGGATTTCGCCCGTCGTCGCCGACGGCAGGCGCGGTGCCTACCTTCCTGGTCTTTCGACAGGCCCGCGGATACGCTGGTGCCCTGATGAAGGATGCGGGCAGTTGACCAAGCGGCGGGCACAGGACACCCCGCCCTCCCGGGCGGAGCTCGAGAAGCAGTTGTCTGCCGACATGCGGGCGATCACATCGCAATCTGATCGCATTGGCCGCCGCTTCGCGCGGCTGAACGGCGTGAGCAGCAGCGACTTCCACGCCCTGCTGCACATCATGGTCGGCGAAACCGCCGGAACCCCTTTGACGTTGGCCCAGCTGCGGCAGCGGATGGAGGTGTCGCCCGCGGCGATAACCTATCTCGTCGACCGGATGATCGACGTCGGCCACATCCGGCGGGAACCCGACCCGGATGATCGGCGAAAATGGCTGCTGCGCTACGAGGAGAGCGGCATGGCGCTCGCGCGCGACTTCTTCGGGCCCCTCGGCGACCTGCTCAACGCCGCGCTCGCGGATCTGAGCGACAGAGACCTGCTCGCCGCGCACCGGGTTTTCACCGCGATGATCGCCGCGATGTCGACATTTGAGGACGAGCGGCGTCAAGAGACGGCGGGGTAACCGCGCCTTGTCACAGTCCATTAAGCCAGTTAATGTTTAAGATACTTAAATAATTGTGGCGTCGAACGGGGCAGAGCGTGGACAGATCGGTACTGGGGGCGACGAGCCTCGCCGTCGCGGCGGCCGCGGGCACCGGAAGCGTTGCCAGCCCGAAGCGGCCGCCCGTTTGGTATTCGCGCCTGCGCAAGCCGCCCTATCAACCGCCGAGCGCCGCCTTTCCCCTCGTCTGGACCGCGCTCTACACCGACATCGCGGCGACGTCCGCGGTGGTCATCGACCGGTTGCGCGCGGCCGGGCAGCGCGACGGCGCGCGCCGCTACGCCGCGGCGTTCGGCCTGAATCTCGCGCTGAACGCCGGATGGAGCTGGCTGTTCTTCCGGTATCACAAGCTCGGCGCCTCCGCGCTGGGCGCCGCCGCGCTCACGGTGAGCAGCGCCGACCTCGCGCGCCGGGCCGCACAGGCGGACGCAAGGGCCGGGGCGGCGCTGTCGCCCTATCCGCTGTGGTGCGCCTTCGCGACCGTCCTAGCCACCCACGTCTGGCGGCTCAACCGCTGAGCCGACGCCGAATCATGCCGGCGCTGTTATGGTTTCGCCGCGACCTGCGATTGCCCGATCACCCCGCCCTGGTCACCGCCGCCCAGCACGGCGGGGAAGTGCTCGCCTGCTTCGTCCTCGATCCGAGGCTGGAGGCCTCGTCGGGCCGGCGCCGGCTGCAATTCCTGGGTGACTCGCTGCGCCGCCTGCGCGACGACCTCGACGGTCGGCTGCTGGTGACCCGCGGACGGCCCGAGACGTCAATCCCCCGCATTGCCAAGGAAATCGGCGCGTCGGCGGTGCACATCTCGGAGGATTTCGCGCCGTACGGAAGGCGCCGTGACCAACGCGTCGGTGCGGCACTGGGTTCGGTGCCGTTGGTGGCGACGGGGTCGCCGTATCTGGTCTCACCCGGGCACGTCACGAAGCAGGACGGCTCCCCCTATCAGGTGTTCACACCGTTTCTGCGGCAGTGGCGCGACGTCGGCTGGCGCGCGCCGGCGAAATCGGGCGCCGCCTCCGCGCGCTGGCTCGATCCGGGGCTGCTGGGGATCCAGCAGTGCGAGATCCCCGACCCCGGCGCCGCCCTCGACGTGGCAGCGGGCGAGGGCTCGGCGCGCCGGCTCTGGAAGTCATTCGTGAACAACGGATTACAGCGCTACGCGAGCGACCGCGACCGGCCGGACCTGGCGGGCACCAGCCGGATGTCGGCGCACCTGAAATTCGGCTCCATCCATCCGCGCACCATGGTCGCCGACCTCGACCTGCGCCGCGCCGGGGCACAAGCCGTCCTGCGGGAGTTGGCATTTCGCGACTTCTACGCCGACGTGCTGCACCACCGGCCGGCCAGCGCCTGGCGCAACTGGAACGGCAGGTTCGACGACATCCCCACCGACACGGGGCCCGACGCCAAGCGACGCTTCGAGGCCTGGAAGGCCGGCCGAACCGGGTTCCCCTTCGTCGACGCGGGGATGCGTCAGCTTCGCGAGACCGGCTTCATGCACAACCGGGCGCGGATGATCGCCGCGTCGTTTCTGGTCAAGGACCTTCACCTGCCGTGGCAGTGGGGCGCCGAATGGTTCCTGGATCAGCTCGTCGACGGCGACATGGCCAACAACCAGCACGGCTGGCAGTGGTGCGCCGGATCGGGAACCGACGCCGCGCCATATTTCCGGGTCTTCAACCCGACCGCGCAGGGCGAGAAGTTCGATCCGTCCGGCGACTACATCCGGCGCTGGGTTCCCGAATTGCGCGGGGCCGACGACTCGCACCTGCGCAAAGGCGAACGGCCGCAGGGATACCCGGCACCGCTCGTCGACCACGCTGCCGAGCGCGCCGAAGCGCTGCGCCGTTATCACGGCATCTGAGCGATTCCTGGGACCCGAAGCTGGTGGGCATGCAATCATCAGCCGACTCACAGTTGTCGTCGATTTCGCCCACGGGAGGCGCCATGGCTCGCTCGATCGTTCGGACGTTGTTGGTGGCGGGCGCGGCCGCCGGGCTGATGGCCAGCGCCGGCGCCTGTTCGTGTTCGGTGTCATCCAAGCACGCGGTGAGCAAGGGCGACGTCGCCAACCAGATCACCGCCAAGCTGACCGACGCCGCCGGCAACAAGCCCGAATCGGTCGACTGCCCGAACGACCTGCCGGCCGCGGTTGGGGCGCAGCTGAACTGCACGATGAAGGTCAAGGACCAGACCTTCAACGTCAACGTCACCGTGACCAGCGTCAACGGCAACGACGTCAAGTTCGACATGGTCGAGACAGTCGACAAGAACCAGGTCGCGAAAATCCTCAGCAACAAGCTGACCCAGCAAGTCGGCCGCAAGCCCGACTCCGTGACGTGCCCGGACAACCTCAAGGGCGTCGAGGGCGCGACGCTACGCTGCGAGCTCACCGACGGCGGACAGAAGTACGGCATTGCCGTCACCGTCACCGGCGTCGACGCCGGCGACGTCAGCTTCGACTACAAGGTCGACGATCACCCCGAATAAAGCGGGCAGTACTACTAGCGCGCCGCCTTCTTGCGCTCGATATCGGCCAGCGCGGCCGCCAGTTCGGCGCGCTGCGCCGCCGAACTCTCCCAGGACAGCTGCCGGTTCTTGACCACCTTGGCCGGGGCGCCGACGGCGATCGAGTAGTCGGGGACGACGCCGCGCACCACCGCGTGCGAGCCCAGCACGCAGCCGCGCCCGACGGACGTGCCGCGCAGCACGGTGACCTTGACCCCGACCCAGGTGTCCGGCCCGATCCGGACCGGGGACTTGACGATGCCCTGGTCCTTGATCGGCAAGTTGATGTCGTCCATGCGGTGGTCGAAATCGCAGACGTAGCACCAGTCCGCCATCAGCACCGAATCGCCCAGCTCGATGTCGAGGTAGGTGTTGATGACGTTGTCGCGGCCGAGCACCACCTTGTCGCCGAACCGCAGCGAGCCCTCGTGCGCCCGGATGGTGTTCTTGTCCCCGATGTGCACCCAGCGGCCGATCTCCATCTCGGACAGTTCCGGTGTCGCGTGAATCTCCACGCCCTTGCCCAAAAACACCATCCCGCGGGTGATGATGTGCGGGTTGGCCAGCTTGAACTTCAGCAGCCGCCAGTAGCGCACCAGGTACCACGGGGTGTAGGCCCGGTTGGCCAGCACCCACTTCAGCGAGGCCAGCGTGAGGAACTTGGCCTGGCGGGGGTCGCGCAGGTTCGATCCACGCCAGCGGCGGTGAAGCGGAGCATTCCACATGCTCGTCATGGCCGAAAAGCCTATCCCGCCGACGATGCCCGCCGGGACGGCGGGCTGTGGGGGCACCCCCGGCCGCACCGCGGCCAGGGGGAGAGGCGATCACTAACGGCACAGCGCCCAGGGGTTACCCTCACCTGTACTCGCTCGCTGCCCCCGCACAAAGAAGGATCTGGAAACCCGAGGTGCTTGCCCGACATCTCCTGCGTGGGCTTCGGCGTGGCTCGTGCGCAGCCTTGGCGGCCGGGCTCGCGGTCGGGCTCGGCGCCTGCGGCAACACCGACTCGTGGGTGGACGCCTCGGCCGCGCAGGGCTGGCCGGCGCAATACGGCGACGCCGCCAACAGCAGCTACACCGCCACCGGCGGCGCGACCAAGCTGTCGCTGCAGTGGACCCGGTCGGTCAAGGGCAGCCTCGGGTCGGGCGCGGCGCTGAGCGCGCGCAGCTACCTCGCGCTCAACGCGCAGACCCCGGCCGGCTGTTCGCTGATGGAGTGGGAGGCCAACGACAACGGCCGCCAACGCTGGTGTGTGCGGCTGGTCCAGGGCGGCGGCTTCGCCGGCCCGCTGTTCGACGGCTTCGACAACCTGTATGTCGGCCAGCCGGGCACCTTCTTCTCGTTTCCGGTGACCCAGTGGACGCGGTGGCGCCAGCCGGTGATCGGAATGCCCACCACCCCAAGGTTTCTGGGGCACGGCCAGCTGCTCGTCACCACGCACCTGGGGCAGGTGCTGGTTTTCGACTCGCACCGCGGCGAGGTGGTCGGCAGCCCGCTCGATCTGGTGGAGGGCGTCGACCCCACCGACGCGACGCGCGGGTTGACCGATTGCGCGCCCGCCCGGCCGGGCTGCCCGGTCGCCGCGGCGCCGGCCTACTCGCCGGCCAACGGGACCGCGGTGCTGGGCGTCTGGCAGCCCGGCGCCCCGGCCGCCGGGCTGGTCGGGCTGAAGTACCACCCGGGCCAGACGCCGCTGATCACCCGGGACTGGACCAGCGACGCCGTCGGAGCCGGTGTCATCGCCAGCCCGGTGCTGTCCGCCGACGGGTCGACCGTCTACGTCAACGGCCGCGACCAACGGCTGTGGGCCCTGCACGCCGCCGACGGGAAACCGAAATGGTCGGCGCCGCTTGGCTTTCTGGCGCAGACGCCACCGGCGGTCACCCCGCAGGGTTTGATCGTGTCGGGCGGTGGCCCCGACACGCGGCTGGCGGCGTTCAAGGATGCCGGCGATCACGCCGATCCGGCCTGGCGCCGCGACGACGTGACGCCGCTGTCGTCGTCGAGCCTGGCCGGCGGCGGCGCCGGCTACGTGGTCGTCGGCGGTCCACCCGCGAACGGCACACCCGGGATGTCGGTGCTGGTGTTCGATCCGGGCAACGGGCACACGCTCGGCAGCTATCCGCTTCCGGCGGCCAGCGGGTATCCCGTCGGGGTGTCAATCGGTAACGATCGCCGGGTGGTGGCCGCCACCAGCGACGGTCAGGTCTATGGATTCGGGCCGGCATGAGCGCGCGCAGCCGCCCCGCCGACGTCGTCGCGACCGTCGTCCTGCTGGTCGTCCACGGGCTGCTGCTGGCGGCGACGTATGTGCTGCTGGGCCTGTTCGTCATGGGCACCGACCCGTGCGGCTCTGTGAAGTGCGGCGACCCCGCGTGGATCGACCGCGCCATGATGCTGGGCGTCTGGGGCGGCGCCGCCGTTTTGGTCGCCGACGTCGCCGTCGCGGTGTTCCTGCTCGTCCGGCGCCGAACGGCCTTTTTCGTCCCGCTCATCGGTTGTGTGGCGCAGGTCGGTCTGGCGATCGGCGCCGCGGCGATGGAGACGCTGGCCGGGCCCGTCTGAGCCGGGATGCATTGAAGGTGAATGCGCGGCGTTGATTGTGCGGCTGCGGCGCAGCTCGTCGGCGCGTCGCCGCCCAGGACTCACACGCAAAACCCTGGGCGCACACTCAGCGCTACACGGCCAGTGGCGGGATGGCGCTGCGGGGCACCTGCGCCTGGGTGGGGCCGCCGAACGACGGCAGCATCTCGCCCGGGGCGAAGTAGAAGATCAGCTGGTCGTCGGTGATCGCGAAGTTCTGATAGTGCGACGGGTCGAGCCCGGTCGACGGCAATATCACTGCGCCCAGCGGGTTTTGCCGGTTCAGGTCGCGCTGGACGATGGGAAAGATGCTGTCCAGCGGCGTCGTGCCCGGCGCGAACAGGTTGTCGAAGGTGATGGGCTGTTTGGTGCCGAGGTTGTAGTTGAACGCCTTGTACCAGGTGGTCGGGCGGGAACCGCCCAGGTCCTGGAAGAACTTGAGCACGACGCTGCGGGTGTTGTGGGGCGGCTGTCCGGCGGTGTGTTGCTCGGTGGTGGCCTCCATCTGGTACGGCTGGTCGCGCGTCCCGGATCCCTGCGCGACGTTGACGAACCCGTCGCGGTTCTGCGCGATGTAGTCGACCAGCGCCTGCTCGTCGGGGTAGTCGGCGGGAAACGACATGTTCAGCATGTAGGTGGGGCCGGTGACGTGCACCTGACACATCTGGCCGGCCTCGACGGTGCCGCCCAGGCTGGCGCACGACGGCGGTTCCGCGCCCGCCGCCCAGCCCGGTGCGACCACAAAAGCCCCCGCAGCCAGCACCGCGGCCGCTATCAGGTAACGCATCGTGAATTGTCCTCGCGGATTAAGGGCGGGGCGCCTACCAGGTGTGACGCAGCCAGCCTACCGGGACGCCCGGCAGACGAAGGCGGTCGGACGACCGGCCGCCCCGGAGCCGATGCGGGCGATGACCACCGACAGCGGCACGTCACCGCGCGGGCGCAGGCGCCGCCGCAGCGCGTCGGGGTCGACGCGCACCCCGCGAACCAGGATCTCAAGCGCCCCGCAGTCCAGCCCCGCCAGGGCCTGCCGCAGCCGGCGCTCGTCGAATGCCAGCTGCTCGAGCACCTCGAAGCCCCGCACCCCCGGCGGCAGCCGATCCCCGGACAGGTACGCGATGTCGGGGTCGAGTTGCCACAGCCCGTGCCGGGCGCCGTAGTGGCGCACCAGGCCGGCCCGCACCACGGCCCCGTCGGGGTCGACGATCCACCGCCCGGGCGGGCCGACCGGGCAGTCGTCCGGTTCGGTGTCGGTGATCTCTTCCCGACGATCGAGGACGCTCGCCCGTCGCCGCACGCCGGGCCGCGACAGCCCGGGCGACCACAGGCAGGCTTCCCGGACCGAGCCGCGATACGACGTCACCTCGATCTCGCCGTCAAAACCAAGACGCTTCAGGTCTTCGAAATCTATTCCGGGAGCGCACTTTACGACGAGATCGTGGTCGCGGTATGTCTCCAGCACCCGGACCAGGGCCGGTGCGTAGTCGTCGACGCGCATCCGCCGCCGTCCCCCGAGGCGGCGCGCCGGGTCGACGAGGACCACCGCGTCGCGGGTCACCGGGTGCAGCGCGTCGGCGCGGCACAGGCCGGTCGCCGCGCCCAGGTTGTGGCGCGCCATCGCGAGGCGCACCGTGTCGATGTCGCTGCCCACCGCGCGCACGCCCGCGCCGCGCAGCGCGGCCAGCTCGGTCCCGATCGAACAGGTCGCGTCGTGCACCGTCGCGCCCGTCTCCGCCAGCCGCCCGGCCCGGTGCAGCGCGACCGGCGCCGCGGTGGCCTGCTGCAGCGCCTCGTCGGTGAACAGCCAGCCGGAAACGTCCAGCTCACCCAGCTTGTCCACGGCGCGGCGGCGCAGCAGCGTCGTCTCCACCAGCACCGGCGCCCGGTCACCGAACCGGGCGCGCGCCGCGGCGACGTCCGCGACCCGCGTCGCGTCGGTCAGCTCGAATTCGGCGACGGCGGCCAGCGCCGCGGCACCCGATTCCGACCGCAGGTAGCTGACGTCGTCGGCGCTGATTCTGATTGCCCGGCTCCTCCTCACGCCGCTGCGCGGCCTGCATCGTCGCCGGGCGACGTGCAGCCCAGCACTCAGGAGGGTTTGACCCCGGTGACCATCACGTTGTAGAACCAGCCCTTCGGCACCACGTGCCGCAACACGTTGGCGTCCACCCAGCTCAACGTCTTCCAGCCGTTGAAGGCGAATTTCGCCCAGCCCCAGCCCAGCCGCCCCGGCGGGACCGCGCACTCGAACGTGCGAAGCGGCCAGCCCAGCATCGCGGCGGTGAACTCGACGGTGGCGGTCCGGACGTCGACGGCGCCCGCGTTGGCCGCCATGCGCTGCAGGTCTCCCGGCGCGAACGTGTGCAGGTCGACGAGGGCCTCCAGCGCCGCGGCGCGCGAGGACTCGTCCAGCTCGGCCTGCGGGCGTCGCCAGCCGCCCAGGCCCGGCAACCGGGTGACGTTGGTGACGACCCGCCAGGTCAGCGTCGAGAGGGCGCGCGCGTAGACCTCGCCGGCATTGCTCGGCTCGCCCGCGAAGACGAACCGGCCGCCGGGACGCAGCACGCGGACCACCTCGCGCAGCGACAGCTCGACATCGGGGATGTGGTGCAGCACCGCGTGGCCGACCACCAGGTCGAAGGTGTTGTCCTCGTACGGGATGCCCTCGGCGTCGGCGACGCGGCCGTCGATGTCCAGGCCCAGCGATTGGCCGTTGCGGGTGGCGACCTTGACCATGCCGGGCGACAGGTCGGTGACCGACCCGCGCCGCGCCACCCCGGACTGGATCAGGTTCAGCAGGAAAAAGCCTGTCCCGCAACCCAATTCGAGTGCGCGGTCGTAGGGCAGCTCCCTGAGCACCTGGTCCGGGACCGTGGCGTCGAAGCAGTCCCGGGCGTACTCGACACACCGCTGGTCGTAGGAGATCGACCATTTCTCGTCGTAGTTCTCCGCCTCCCAGTCGTGGTAGAGCACCTGGGCCAGCTTGCTGTCGTGCCGCGCCGCCTCCACCTGCTCGGCGGTGGCATGCGGGTTGGGAACGGCGTCCGTCGAACTCGTCGTCATGAAGGGCAGCCTAATCGGCGCCCGGGAGCCGATCGAAAACGGCGTTGATTCTGGCCTTGGCGGCGGCCAGCGCGTGGCTCGGCCCGTCGAGGAACCGGCGGGCCCACGCCGCCGCGGCGTCGTAGACGTCGTCGGGGGCCACCATCTCGTCGATCAGCCCCAGCGCCAGCGCCTCCTCGGCGTCGAAGAAGCGCCCGCTGAACACCAGCTCCTTGGCCCGGCTCGGGCCGGTGACGTGGGCCAGCCGGGTCATCGCCCCGCCGCCGGGGACCAGGCCGGCCAGTATCTCGGTGGCGCCGAACTTGACGTTGTCGCCGCTGACCCGCCAGTCGGCGGCCAGGGCCAGGGCCAGGCCGGCGCCCAGCGCGTAGCCGGTGATCGCGGCGACGGTCGGCTTGGGGATCGCCGCGACGGCGTCCAGGGCATCCTGTCGCACCCGGGCCGCGGTATCCGCCTCGCCCGCGGTCAGCGTCCGCAGCTCCGGCGCGTCGTCGCCGGCGGAGAAGATTTCGTGGCCGCCGAACAGGATCACGGCGGCGACGTCGTCGCGGCATGCCAGCTCGTCGGCCGCGGACACGATCTCGCGGTAGACCTGCCGGGTCATCGCGTTGGTGGGCGGCCGCGAGAGCAGCAGCATGGCCAGGCCGGCGTCGCGCGACCCGTCGCTGACCACGACGCTGACGAATTCCCTCAATGCCGCCACCCCATGCCGCCCGCCTCGCGGGCCTGGTGGTAGCGGTCGGAGTCGAAGAACTCGAAAATCCAGTTGTCGCCCTGGATTTCGAGGTGGGGCTGCACGGTGACGATCTGGCGCTCGACGGCCAGCACGTCGGCGACGGTGCGACCGGCCAGCGAGTCCAGCTGCGTCCAGGTCGGCGGCAGCAGGAAGCACCGGCCGTGGGAGAAGTCGTCGATGGCGGCCTGCGGCGTCGTCCAGCCCGCGCGGTCGGACTCGGTGTTGCGCCCGTCGGCCCGCTGCCCCTCCGGCAGCGCCCCCACAAAGAAATAGGTGTCGTAGCGGCGGGTGCGCTCGGCCTCCGGCGTCACCCAGTTGGCCCACGGCCGCAGCAGGTCCGACCGCAGCTCCAGGTTCTCGCGGCGCAGGAAGTCCGCGAAGGAGAGCGTGCCGTCCGCCAGCGCGCGGCGCGCGTCGCCGTACACCGAGGCGTCGCCGACGATGCTGTCCGGCGCCCCGGCCGGCCCCGCGAACAGCACCCCGGATTCCTCGAACGTCTCCCGGGCGGCGGCGCAGACCAGCGCCTCGGCCAGGTCGGGTTCGATGCCGAACCGCTGCGCCCACCACTGCGGCGGCGGCCCCGCCCACGCGATATCGGCGTTGCGGTCGCGGTCGTCGACGCCGCCGCCGGGGAACACCATCGTCCCCGCGGCGAACTCCATCTTGGCGTGCCGGCGCATCAGGAAGACGGCGATCCCGTCTGGGTCGTCGCGGACCAGCATCACGGTCGCCGCGGGCCTGGGGACCAGCGGCGGCGGGTCCTGCGGTGTACTCATAGCTGCCTCCGGTGGGCCGCGCGGGTGCGAACTCGTCGGGCGAAATAGCGCCCGTCGGCGACGTCCAGGGCGATCGACTGGCCGAACGCCGCGGACAGGTTCTCGGCGGTCAGCACGTCGGACAGCAGACCCGCCGCGACCACCCGGGCCTCCGAGAGCAGCATGCAGTGGCTGAAGCCGGGCGGCACCTCCTCCACGTGGTGGGTGACCAGCACCAGCGCGGGCGCGTCGGGGTCGGCGGCCAGGTCGGCCAGCCGGGCCACCAGCTCCTCCCGACCGCCGAGGTCCAGGCCGGCGGCGGGCTCGTCGAGCAGCAGCAGCTCCGGGTCGGTCATCAACGCGCGGGCGATCAGCACCCGCTTGCGCTCCCCCTCCGACAGCGTGCCGTAGGTGCGGTCCGCGAGGTGTTCGGCGCCAAGGCTTTCCAGCATGTCGATCGCCCGGCGGTAGTCGACGTCCTCGTAGCGCTCGCGCCACCGGCCCAACACCGCGTAGCCCGCCGAGACGACGAGGTCGCGCACGACTTCGTCGGTGGGGATCCGCTGCGCGAGCGCCGACGAGCTCAGCCCGATCCGCGACCGCAGCTCCGACACGTCGACCCGGCCCAGCCGCTCGCCGAGCACGAACGCCACGCCCGACGACGGGTGCTCGCTCGCAGCGGCGATGCGCAGCAACGACGTCTTGCCCGCGCCGTTGGGCCCGATGATCACCCAGCGTTCGTCGAGTTCCACGGCCCAATCCAGCGGTCCGACCAGGGTGCGTCCGCCGCGCTGCAACGACACGTTTCTGAAGTCGATCAGCAGATCCGGGTCGGCTGCCTCGGCCGTTTGGTCGGCTCCACCCTCGGATTCTCGCGAATCCTCGGGCGTCACCTCCGACTTCCGTTCTCGGGCACCCGCTTATCGTGCCGTACCGCGATGGCCATTAATCCGGCGGGATCTCCACCCGGCGCACCTGGCCGTCGACTGCGTCCGCGGCCTCGATCTCGCTGCGCGTCACGCCCAGCAGAAACAGCACCGTGTCCAGGTAGGGGTGGCTCAGCGACGCGTCGGCGACCTCGCGCAGCGCCGGCTTGGCATTGAACGCCACCCCCAGCCCGGCCGCGGCCAGCATGTCGATGTCGTTGGCGCCGTCGCCGACGGCGACGGTCTGCTCCATCGGCACCCCGGCCTGCTGCGCGAATTCCCGCAGGGCCTGAGCCTTGCCGGCCCGGTCGATGATCGGGCCGGTGACCCGGCCGGTGAGGGTCCCGTCGACGATCTCCAGCTCGTTGGCGGCGACGTAGTCCAGCGACAGCTCGTCCGCCAGCGGTTCGATGATCCGCCGGAACCCGCCGGAGACCACGCCGCAGCGAAAACCCAAGCGGCGCAGGGTGCGCAGCGTCGTTCGGGCGCCGGGCATCAGCTCCAGCTGGGCGGCGACCTCGTCGATCACGGTGGCGGGCAGGCCTTTCAGCGTGGCCACCCGTTGCTCGAGCGACTGCGCGAAGTCGAGCTCGCCGCGCATGGCCGCCTCGGTGATCGTGGCGACCGCGCCCTGCGCGCCCGCCCGCGCCGCCAGCATCTCGATGACCTCACCCTGCACCAGGGTGGAGTCGACGTCGAAGACGATCAGCCGCTTGGCGCGCCGTTCCAGGCTGTAGCCCTCGACCGCGATGTCGACGCGCTCGTCACCGGCCACCCGCGACAGCGTGTTGCGCAGCGGCCCATCGGCGCCGGCCGGCACCGACACCCGCAACTCCAGGCCGGTCACCGGATAGTCGGAGACACCGCGGATCAGGTCGATGTTGACGCCCAGCGCCGCCACCTCCCGGGCCACCGCGCCGAACGCCCGCGCCGTGATCGGCCGGCCGAGCACGAAGATGGTGTGCGTCGACGGATGCCGGATGATCGGGACGTCGTCGCTGGGTTCGATGCTGACCTCGAGACCCTTTGCGCGGACGGCGGATTCGACGTCATCGCGCAGCGCGGCGCCCCCGGCGACCTCGGGCGGGCAGGACAGCAGCACGCCGAGCGTCAGGCGCCCGCGGATCACCACCTGTTCGACGTTGAGCAACTCCACCCCGTGCCGTGACAGCGCCTCGAACAGCGCCGACGTCACGCCCGGCTGATCCACGCCGGTGACGGTGATCAGCACCGACACCTTGAGTGGCGAGTTCACCCGCGGCAGCCGCCGCTACTGGTCACTGGTCGAGCGATCCGGTTCGGTGCGCGGGCCGAATCCCTTCGGTGACTCCAGCGCCGTGGCGTGACGGCCCACGTGCGCCTCGGCGCGCAGCCGCTCCACCATGTGCGGATAGTGCAGCTCGAATGCCGGGCGCTCCGAACGGATCCGGGGCAGCTCGGTGAAGTTGTGCCGCGGCGGCGGGCAGCTGGTCGCCCACTCCAGCGAGTTGCCGTAGCCCCACGGGTCGTCGACGGTCACGACCTCGCCGTAGCGCCAGCTCTTGAACACGTTCCACACGAACGGGAACATCGACGCGCCCAGGATGAAGGCGCCGATCGTCGAGACGATGTTGTACGACTGGAAGCCATCGGTGGGCAGGTAGTCGGCGTAGCGGCGCGGCATACCCAAATCGCCCACCCAGTGCTGCACCAGGAACGTCACGTGAAAGCCGATGAACGTCAACCAGAAGTGCAGCTTGCCCAGCCGCTCGTCCAGCAGCCGGCCCGTCATCTTCGGGAACCAGAAGTAGATGCCGGCGAAGGTGGAGAACACGATGGTGCCGAACAGCACGTAGTGGAAGTGCGCGACGACGAAATAGGTGTCGGTCACGTGGAAGTCCAGCGGCGGGCTGGCCAGCAGCACACCGGTCAGGCCGCCCAGCAGGAAGGTGACCATGAAGCCCACCGAGAACAGCATCGGCGTCTCAAAGGTCAACTGCCCCTTCCACATCGTGCCGATCCAGTTGAAGAACTTGATCCCGGTCGGCACCGCGATGAGATACGTCATGAACGAGAAGAACGGCAGCAGAACGGCGCCGGTGGCGAACATGTGGTGCGCCCACACCGCGACCGACAGCGCGGCGATCGACAGCGTCGCGTACACCAGGGTGGTGTAACCGAAGATCGGCTTGCGGGAGAACACCGGGATCACCTCGGAAACGATCCCGAAGAACGGCAGCGCGATGATGTACACCTCGGGGTGCCCGAAGAACCAGAACAGGTGCTGCCACAACAGGACTCCGCCGTTGGCCGCGTCGTAGACGTGCGCCCCCAGGTGGCGGTCGGCGGCCAGGCCGAACAGCGCCGCGGTGAGCAACGGGAACGCGATGAGCACCAGGATCGATGTCACCAGGATGTTCCAGGTGAAGATCGGCATCCGGAACATCGTCATGCCCGGCGCGCGCATGCAGACCACGGTGGTGATCATGTTGACCGCGCCCAGGATCGTCCCCAGACCCGCGACGATCAGGCCCATGATCCACAGGTCGCCGCCGGGGCCGGGCGAGTGGATGGCGTCGGTCAGCGGGGTGTAGGCGGTCCAGCCGAAGTCGGCGGCCCCGCCCGGCGTGATGAAGCCGGCGGCGCCCATCGTGGCGCCGAACAGGAACAGCCAGAACGAAAACGCGTTCAGGCGCGGGAAGGCGACGTCGGGGGCCCCGATCTGCAGCGGCAGCACCAGGTTGGCGAACCCGAACACGATCGGCGTCGCGTAGAACAGCAGCATGATCGTGCCGTGCATGGTGAACAGCTGGTTGAACTGTTCGTTCGACAGGAACTGCAGCCCGGGCGCCGCCAGCTCGGTGCGCATCAACAGCGCCAGCAGCCCGCCCAAGAAGAAGAAGATGAAGCAGGCGACGCAGTACATGATGCCGATCATCTTGTGATCGGTGGTGGTGATCAGCTTGTAGACGAGGTTCCCTTTGGGACCGGTCCGGGCCGGGTACGGACGGACGGCCTCGAGTTCTCCCAGCGGGGGGGCTTCGGCTGTCAACAGCTCCTCCAAACATCGTCGGACAGGGCCCGAACCCAGTATTGACTCCGAATCTTAGCCCCCGGACAACTCGACGTCAGGGGCAGTCCTACAAACTGTCGTAAATGGCTCCGAAGTCGCCGGATGTTAGCGTCGGACCCGTGCTGGCAAGGCGATCGCTCGTGGCCGCAGCCGTTCTGGCCGTCGCCGTCGTGGCCTGCGGCGGCTGCGGATCCGGCGGCCCCGGCACCAAGGCGTCGAGCCGATCGCTGATCACGCCCACCACCCAGATCGCGGGCGCCGGCGTGCTGGGAAACGACCGCAAGCCCGACGAGTCGTGCGCGCGCGACGCCGCCGCGGCCGATCCCGGGCCGCCCACCCGGCAGGCCCGCACCGCCGCCGGCGTCACCCCCGACACTGCCGCCGTCCCCGCGGAGCCCCGGCGCATCGTCGTGCTCTCAGGTGACCAGCTCGACGCGCTGTGCGCGCTCGGCCTGCAATCGCGGGTGGTCGCCGCCGCGCTGCCGGACGGGTCGCCGGGCCAGCCGTCGTATCTGGGCGGTGCGGTCCATGGCCTGCCCGGCGTCGGCACCCGCACCAATCCCGACCTGGGCGGCATCGCCGCGGCCCACCCCGACCTGATCCTGGGATCGCAGGGCCTGACCCCCAAGCTGTATCCGCAGCTCGCCGCAATCGCCCCGACCGTGTTCACGGCGGCGCCCGGCGCGGCCTGGGAGGACAACCTGCGCGGCGTCGGTGCCGCCACCGCGCGCACGGGCGCCGTCGACGCCCTGATCGCCGGGTTCACGCAGCGGGCCACGCAGATCGGCTCGGCGCACGACGCGTCGCACTTCCAGGCGTCGATCGTGCAGCTGACCACCACCACGATCCGGGTGTACGGCGCCAACAACTTCCCGGCCAGCGTGCTCGGGGCCGTCGGGGTGGACCGGCCGGCCGCCCAGCGGTTCACCGACAAGCCCTACATCGAGATCGGCGCCACCGACGCCGACCTCGCGAAAAACCCGGATCTGTCCGCCGCGGACGCCGACGTCGTCTACCTCTCGTGCGCCACCCCGGCCGCCGCGGATCGCGCCGCCACCGTGCTGGACAGCAACCCCTGGCGCAAGCTGTCCGCCAATCACGACAACCGGGTGTACGTCGTCAACGACGAGGTATGGCAAACCGGCGAGGGCCTGATCGCGGCCCGCGGCATCGTCGATGACCTGCGCCTGCTCAACGCCCCGATCAACTAGCCACCCGGCAAGTGGCCGGAGAACATTTACCTTAGCTAAACTTCTCTGGGACGCATAGCAATCAAAGAGGGATATTCATGAGCACTGTTTCTGCGTACGCCGCCACCTCGGCGACCGCACCGTTGACCAAGACCACCATCGAGCGCCGCGAGCCCGGCCCGCACGACGTCGCCATCGACATCAAGTTTGCCGGCATCTGCCACTCGGACATCCACACCGCCAAGGGCGAATGGGGCACACCGAATTACCCCGTGGTCGTCGGCCACGAAATCGCCGGCGTGGTGTCTGCCGTCGGCGCCGAGGTCACGAAGTACAAGGTGGGCGACCACGTCGGCGTCGGCTGCATGGTGAACTCCTGCGGCGAGTGCAGCAGCTGCAAGGCCGGGCTCGAGCAGTACTGCAAGCCGGGCGCGGTCTTCACCTACAACTCCATCGACAAGGACGGCACGCCGACGCAGGGCGGCTACAGCCAGGCGATCGTCGTCGACGAGAACTTCGTCCTGCGCATCCCCGACTCGCTGCCGCTGGACAAGGCCGCGCCGCTGCTGTGTGCCGGCATCACGCTGTTCTCGCCGCTGCGGCACTGGAACGCCGGCAAGGACACCCGCCTGGCGATCATCGGCCTCGGTGGGCTCGGGCACATGGGCGTCAAGCTGGGCGCCGCGATGGGCGCCGACGTGAGCGTGCTGTCCCAGTCGCTGAAGAAGATGGAGGACGGCCTGCGCCTGGGGGCCAAGCACTACTACGCGACGGCCGACCCCGACACCTTCCGCAACCTGCGCGGCAGCTTCGACCTGATCCTGAACACCGTGTCGGCGAACCTGCCCCTCGGTGACTACCTGAACCTGCTCGACGTCGACGGCACGCTCGTCGAGCTCGGGATCCCCGAGCACCCCATGGAGGTCCCGGCGTTCCCGCTGGCGCTGGCGCGGCGCAGCCTGTCCGGGTCCAACATCGGCGGGATCGCCGAGACACAGGAGATGCTGGACTTCTGCGCCGCGAACGACGTGACGCCCGAGATCGAGGTCATCGAGGCGGACTACGTCAACGAGGCCTACGAGCGCGTGCTCGCCAGCGACGTGCGCTACCGCTTCGTCATCGACATCTCAACCCTGTAGGGGCTTAGGAGACCTGCTCCGAGGCCGGTTCCGGTTCGCCGTTGGCCGCGCCCTGCTCGGCGATGGTGTCCGGCCCTTTGGAGATGCCGACCAGCGGCCAGCCGGCGGCGGCCAGCTTGGCGGCCACCCGCGCGATGTTCTCCGGGCCGGCGTCGTGGTGGGTCACGCCGGAGATGAAGTCGGCGATCACGTCGCGGTCGAGCGCGTCACCCGCCTCGACCTCCTCGTCGATTTCGTCGACGACTTGCTTGATCTCGTCCTCGGTCAAGGGGGTGCTGCGCAGCAGCTCGAGCAGCGGAATCCGGTCGGGCCCGGGTACGCCCTCGGGGTAGCCGCACTGCAGCCACCGGATCACTGAACGGAAAAACGCGGCCGTAGAAGATGAGGTTATCGCCACGCCCATTAGTGTCCCGGGAACCCGGTTAACGGCGCCACCGTAGCGCCGGGCCGCCCCGACAATTCATGCGGCGTTCATCGAGCGCTTGAGAAGTCCTGGCAACACCTTTTGGACGTCGTCGGTCAGCTGTTCTCGTCGCGCGAGGCTTGCATCGCCAGGTTGTTGAGCAACTGCCGGCCGGCAGCGGTGCGTAACACAGGCAGCATCGCGGAGACCACGCCTGCGGCGGTCAGCGCGAGGCGTACCAGACCGTCGGGCGCCGCAGCTGCGTCGCGAAGCACGTCATTCTCGGCGCCGGGATCTCCCGAATGTTGTGCCATGGCCATCCGAGCCACGAGCCGGTTGTCGCGGTTGAGGCCGCTCTCGTCGTCGGTAGCCGCCAAGGCCAGGGTTTCGCCGATCTCCGCGACTTCGTCCGGTTCGCAGAGCTGAGCCATCAGTTGCCACAGGATCGAGATGGTGGCGCGGATCAGCTGTGGCAGCCGGCCGGCCGGGATGACTTCATCGTCGACGATGACCCGCATACCCGCTTCGTCGCCGCGCTCGCCGTGCTGGATGAGTGCCAACGCGCGACGGAAGTCCGCCGCACCCACACTGTCGTCACTGCTCACGCTGTTCATCCTGCCCGGCCTGCGACGCCGAGCCGGTAAATCTGCAGGCCACTACTCGCACTTTGTCTGCAGATTTACCGGCTCGACGCACTTGAGCGGCTCAGAGCGCCTGGAAGGTCATAGCGACGCCGTTCATGCAGTACCGCAGACCGGTCGGCTGCGGTCCGTCGGTGAACACGTGGCCGAGGTGCCCGCCGCATTGGCTGCAGAGAACTTCGGTGCGCATCACGCCCAGGCTGGCGTCTGGGCGTTGCACTACCGCGTTGTCCAGCGCCTTCCAGAAGCTCGGCCAACCGGTGCCGCTGTCGAACTTCGTGTCCGAGGAGTACAGGTGCTGCCCGCAGCCCGCGCAGCCAAAAACGCCGCGACGGTGTTCGTCATTGAGTGGGCTGGTGTACGGAGTCTCGGTGCCCGCGTTGCGCAACACGTTGTATTGGGCCGGTGTCAGCAGTTTTTGCCACTCGGCGTCGGTGTGGGTCACGGCGAAGCCGGTATCGGGCGACGCCGACGACGCACCCTCGGCGAAGGCACCTATTGTGACGATCGACATCACGCTCGCGCTTGCCCCGGACAGAAATCGTCGTCTCGTCACGCCCATGGCATCAGTGTGGCGAGTCGACCGGCCGACGTCGAACTGTTTAGAAGTCCCAGTCCTCGTCTTCGGTCACGACGGCCTTGCCGATCACGTACGACGAACCCGACCCGGAGAAGAAGTCGTGGTTCTCGTCGGCGTTGGGTGACAGCGCCGACAGGATCGCCGGGTTCACGTCGGTCTCGTCGCGCGGGAACATCGCCTCGTAGCCGAGGTTCATCAGCGCCTTGTTGGCGTTGTACCGGATGAACTTTTTGACGTCCTCGGTCAGCCCGACCTCGTCGTAGAGGTCCTGCGTGTAGTCCACCTCGTTGTCGTAGAGCTCGAAGAGCAGTTCGTAGGTGTAGTCCTTGATGTCGGCGCGCCTGGCGTCGTCGACCAGGGCCAGCCCGCGCTGGAACTTGTAGCCGATGTAGTAGCCGTGCACGGCCTCGTCGCGGATGATCAGCCGGATCAGGTCCGCGGTGTTGGTCAGCTTGGCCCGGCTCGACCAGTACATCGGCAGGTAGAAACCGGAATAGAAGAGGAAGCTTTCCAGCAGCACCGAGGCCACCTTGCGCTTGAGCGGGTCGTCGCCCCGGTAGTAGTCGATCACGATCTGGGCTTTGCGCTGCAGGTTGACGTTCTCCTCCGACCAGCGGAAGGCGTCGTCGATCTCGGTGGTGGAGCACAGCGTGGAGAAGATCGAGCTGTAGCTCTTGGCGTGCACGGACTCCATGAACGCGAAGTTGGTGAGGACGGCCTCCTCGTGCGGCGTCAGTGCATCCGGAATCATGCTGACCGCGCCGACCGTGCTCTGAACGGTGTCCAGCAGCGTCAGCCCCGTGAACACCCGCATCGTCAGCTGCTTTTCACTGTCGGTCAGCGTCCCCCACGACGGCAGGTCGTTGGACACCGGCACCTTCTCGGGCAACCAGAAATTTCCGGTCACCCGCTCCCAGACCTCGGCGTCCTTGTCGTCTTGCACCCGGTTCCAGTTGATCGCCGAGGTCCGGTCAATCAGCTTCATGTTCGTCACCAGAACCCTTCTTCACCAGCCGGTTTTGCCTTCGATGTCTAGGTCACAAACACTACCCCTGGGGTCCGACAAGGCGGCGGAACACAACAACTTGTGTTTGCGTGTCGCGACGTGTCCGCTTCACCGAGCGGCGCGGGCCGCTCAGTCCAGCCCGGCCTTGCGCAACGTATGGGTGAGGCCGTCCTCCAGCGCGCTCAGCGCTATGTCGGTCAGCCGGCTCAGGTCGTCGGTTTCGTGCACGCCCTTGGCCATCCACGTTTCCAGCGCGATGAACACCGCGCTGGCCAGGCTGTGTGCGGCGATGTCGGCGATCATCGCGCCGTCGGCGGTGATCGCCGATCGCCGCCTGATGAAGCGCTGGATCTCGGCGGCGAGCTGATCGCGAAGCCGCCGAATGTGGCCGGTGATGATTTCCTGGTCCAGGTCGCGCGACCGGATGATGGCGGCCTCACGGACCATCTCGAAGTCAAAGGGGAAGGCGTCCACGGCCTTTCGCACCGACTGGGTGATGGGTTCCCCGTGCGGGCGCAGCGCCAGGGCGCGGGCGAACCATTCGAAGCCGATGTCGTAGTCGGCGAACAGCACCGCGTGTTTGGACACGAAGTGCCGGTAGAACGTCCGCTCGGTGACACCGACGTCGGCGGCGATGTCGGCGACGCTGGTCCGGTGCACGCCGTCGGCCACGAAGCGGCGCATCGCCGCCTCGTGCAGCGCCTGACGCGTGCGGGCGCTGCGGCTCATTTCGGAAGTGCCGACACGCTGGCCGCTGGTTGACGTCGCCACGGCTTCAAGCATGCACCTGATGTCACTATTGACGCAAATATGTCATGTGTGACATTGTGCGGGTCAGGCGGGGATCATCTGATCGGAGGCGGATCGGAATGGCTGACTACGACGCGATCATCATCGGGGCCGGCCACAACGGTCTGGTCGCCGCCAACGTGCTGGCGAAGGGCGGCGCGAAAGTGCTTGTCCTGGAACGGGCGCACTTCCTCGGCGGGATGGCCGCCACCCGCGAGCTCTTCGACGGATACAAGCACAGCGTCGGCGCGTGGGCCGTGCTGATCTGGCGTCAGGAGATGACCGAGCGGCTCGAGCTCACCAAGTGGGGCTTCGAGCTGATGGACCAGTGGACGTCGACGTGCACCTTCGGCGAGCCCGGGGACACCCCGTTCGTGATGTACAACGACCTCGAGCGCATGGCGCGCCACCTGCTCGACGACCACGGCGCCGACACCGCCGCGGCGCTGGGGTCCCTGTTTGCCCACATCGGCCGGTTCGCACCGTATTTCGTCGACTCGGCGTTCGGGCCGCCGCTGGACATCATCGAGGTGATCGCTTCCCAGCCGACGCCCGAGGACCGCCACGATTTCGCCCAGATGTGGTACGGCAGCACGATGGACACGGTCCGGCGATTCCTGGCGCCCGACCAGGCCCGCTGCATCCAGGGCTCGCTGGCGGCGATGTCGATCGACGCGTTCGACGGCGGACCCTGGACCCCCGGTTCGAACGCATCGACCTTGTACCACTACCTCATTGGCGGCGGCAACGTCGAATACATCATGCCGCGCGGGGGCATCGGCTCGCTGAGCGCCGCGCTGTGCCGGCGCGCCGAATCGCTGGGCGCCGAGGTGCAGATGAAGCAGCACGTCAAGGACATCCTGGTCACCGACGGACGCGCCACCGGGGTCCAATTGCGCGACGGCACAACGATTTCCGCCGACGCGGTGCTCTCGTCGCTCGATCCGTACACCACGTTCGTGAATCTGGCCGGGGCGCAGAACTTTCCGCCCGACTACATCCGCAAGATCAAGGAGATCAACTTCAACCTGGGCTACATCCAGGCGCACCTCACCATTGACCAAGCGCCCCAATGGATCGAGCGGCTGCAGCCCTTCATGCACGACAACGGCCAGTGGTGTCCCACCGTCGCCTACGCGCCGTCGCCGGAGTACATCAGCGACGCGTGGGAGCAATACCGCAAGGGGCAGCTTCCCGACGCGCCACCCACCTACCTGTACATCCCCAGCATGGTCGACTCGTCGCTGGCGCCGGCGGGCAAGCACAGCGCGACCATCTTCACCCCGTACTTCCCGACCGGGCTGGACGCCGACGAAAACCGAAGCTGGAAGGAGCAATACGCCGACACCTGCGTGCGCATCTTCGACACCTTCGCGCCCGGGTTCGCCGATTCCGTCACCAATCGCGTCGTGTTCTCCAACCGCTACTTCGGCAGCACCTTCAGCGCACACGCCGGCGACTACTCGCACGGCCTGCTGCAACCCAACCAGCTGTGGACCGGCCGTGTCGTCGAGGGCGCCGACAAGTTCGCCACCCCGGTCGACGGGCTCTTCCTGTGCGGCCAGTGCACGCACCCCGGTCCCGGCGTGACCGGCATCCCCGGGTGGAACGGCGCCGAGGCTGCCCTCAAGCACCTCAACGCCCGCGTCGTAAAGGCGTAGGCAAAGCCGGAACTTAGATGTACCATTTGGTACATGTTTACCCAAGACAGCATCGAGATAGACGCGCCGCCGCAGGTCGTGTGGGACGTGTTCAGCGACGTTGAACGCTGGCCCGAGTGGACCGCGTCGGTCACCTCCCTGACCGGGCGGGACGGTTCTGCCCTGGCGGTCGGCAGGCGGTTCGCGATCAAGCAACCGGGCCTGCAGAAGCTGATCTGGAAGGTCGCCGAGATCGAGCCCGGCACCTCGTGGACGTGGGCGACCCGCTCCCCCGGCGTGAATGTCATCGCTCGCCATTTCGTCACCGCCCTGCCGGGCGGCCGCACGCTGGTGCGCCAGGAACTCGATCAGCGGGGCCTCCTCGGCGCGCTGGTCGGGCGGTTGACCGTCAAGCGGACCAAGCGGTTCCTCGAGATGGAGGCCAAGGGCCTCAAGGCCCGGTCTGAGCAGGTCAGCCGCGCCAGTGGCCCGCACTCCTGACCGACAGCGGCGCCGCGACCTGCTGCACGCGCTCTTCGACGAGTTCGCCGCGAACGGCATCGGCGACCGCTCGCTTCGCGACGTCGCCGCCGCGGTCGGCACCAGCCACCGGATGCTGTTGCACCACTTCGGTTCTCGCGAAGACCTGCTGATCGCGATCGTCGAGGAGGCCGAGCGCCGCCAGATGGCGCTGGTCCCCGACCTGCCGCAGGACCCGGCCGACGGCTTCGCCATGATGTGGGCCGACCTTCGCCGCCCCGAATTGCGCCAGCTGGAGCGCCTCTTCTTCGAGTGCTATTCGCGGGCGGCTCAGGGCGAAAAGCCCTTCACGCGAATGATTCCCGGCGCCGTCGACGGCTGGCTGCGCGAGGTCGAATCGGCCGCCGCCGGCGTCCCCTACGACGGCGCGATGGCGAGGCTCGGGCTGGCCGTCACCCGTGGCCTGCTCCTGGATCTCGTCGCCACGAACGACGAAACCGGCGTCGACGCCGCCGCGAAGGCTTTTATCGCGCTTTTGGCAGCACGGAGATGAGCGTGTCGACGAGCTCCTCGGCGTTGGTGTGCCACTTGTCCAGATCCATGTGGCCGCTCAGGTCCAGGCCCGTGATGCCATGGGCGCTGGTCAAAAGCAGCGCCCCGTAGCGTCTCGCCTGCCGCGGACCGGTGATGCGTCCCACGATGTCGAGAAACAGGTTCTGCGCGCGTTCGGCGACCCGCAGCGCCTCGGTCGGGTCGCCAGCGGGAGGGGTGAACATCAGGCGATACAGGTGGGGCCGGGTGCGGCCGATCTCGATCAGCGAAAGAAGTCCGAATCGCAGCGACTGCTTGGGCGAGTCACCGCTGTTGGCGAGCGCCTCGAGGAAATCGCCCAACTCACTCAGCGCATTGGTGGCCAGGACCGCGAGCAGAGATTCCTTGTCGGCGAAGTGGCGATAGGCCGCCGAGCGCGAAACACCCGCGCGCGCACCGACCTCGCGCAGCGTCACGGCCTCGACCCCGCCGAGGTCGAGTAGGGCCCCCGCCGCCTCCAGCAGCGCACGGCGCGTGGCCGCCGCGCTTTCCGCTCGTGTCGTCACTGGCAGAGCATAAGCCCGCAGTTTGGTTGACAGTGTCAACTCAACCGCCTAGTTTGGGTTGACAGCGTCAACTCAAATGCCGGACATCGGATGGAGACCGCCATGAATTCGTCAAATCGCGCCGACCGTCGTGAGCTGGCCGTCGTCACCGGTGCCTCGACGGGCATCGGGTCGGCCACGGCAAAAGAACTGGCCCGCAGGGGTTTTCACGTGCTCGCCGGCGTACGCCGCGCTGCCGATGCCGAGGCGTTGCGCGCCGAAGGGATCGAGCCGTGCATCCTCGACATCACCGTTGAATCGGACGTCGTCGCGATCGCCGACCGCGTCGCGGACGATCCGCTGCAGCGTCCGCTTCGTGCGCTCGTCAACAACGCCGGCATCGCGATCAATGCGCCCGTCGAGACGCTGGCGCTGGCCGAGTGGCGCCAGCAGTTCGAGGTCAACTTGTTCGGTCATATCGCGATGACCCAGGCGCTGTTTCCCGCGCTGCTGAGCAGCTCCGGCACCGTCGTGAACATCAGTTCCGTTGGCGGAAAGGTGGTTCTGCCGACATACGGCGCGTATGCCGGTTCGAAGTTTGCGCTCGAGGCGGTCAGTGACGCGCTGCGCCGCGAGGTCGCCGGCACCGGAATCAAGGTCGTCGTCGTCGAACCGGGGGCGGTCAAGACCGAGATGGCCGAGCGCGGGATCACCACCGCGCAGGGGCTGATGGCGACCATGACCGAGGCCCAACTCGCCCGCTACGGCGAACTCGCCGCGGCAGTCACCGCACAAGCCCGATCGTTCGGCGAGGACGGCGTGTCCGCCGAACACGCCGCGAGGGTTATCGCCAACGCCGCCACCGCATCTCGCCCCCGGACTCGCTACACCATCGGGCGCGACGCCGCGATGCTGCTGCTGATCAGCCGCGTGGTATCCGACCGCGTCCTGGATCGCATTGTGCGGCTGAACCTTCGGTCCTTTGCAAAGGGCTCGGAGTCAAGCGAACCGCGCGGCGCGCTGGCGGGTACCGCCGATGTCTGAGCTCAGCCGGTGGTGTGGACGATCAGCACGTCGGTCTTGGCCCTGCGGGAGACTTCCGAGGGCACCGATCCCAGCAGCCGCCCGGCGACGCTGCTGAGCCCGACGTTGCCGACGACCAGCAGGTCGGCATCGACCTCCTCGGCGAGCTGCACCAGCGCGTTGATGGGGGCGCCGACTATCGACTTCTCCTCCACGTTGTTGGCCCCGGCTTGATGCGCGCGTTCCCTGGCGGTCTGCAGGATCGCGTAGAACGGGGCCTCACCCACCGTCCGATAGTCCTGACCGTGGTCACTGCCCGGCGGGATGGCGTAGCGGCCCTTTTCCTCGGGGACGGGGAGATGCGCGGTTGCGACGATCAATGTCGCGCCGTGATCCGCAGCGATCGCGGCTGCGCGGTCCACCGCACGCAGCGACGAATCCGAGCCATCGGTGCCGACCACCACGGTCTGATAGGCGCTCATTTCCCTCCCAGGGTAAAGCCCGACGGCCGCTGAACTCCAGATGAAGATTTGGCTGACGCCTACGCGGCGGGGCTCCGGTCCTTGCGGGTGCGGCGGACCCCGAAGAACTGGTACTCCTCCGGCTTCACCGCTCGGGTCGCTCGCCAGTACTCCCAGGTGTAGCCGCCCCACAGCACGGTGTTCTTGCCGTGCTCGTCGAGGTACCAGCTGCTGCAGCCGCCGCTGTTCCACACCGACTGCGAAAGTCGTTGCTGCAGTTCGTCGTTGAACCGGTCCTGCGCGGCGCGGGTCGGGGCCAGCGCCTCGGCGCCCAGCTTGTCGCATTTCGCGATCGCGTCGGCGACGTAGTGGATCTGGGACTCGATCATGAACACCACGGAGTTGTGGCCGAGACCCGTGTTGGGCCCCAGCAGGAAGAACAGGTTCGGCACGTCGGCGACGGTGATGCCCCGGTGCGCGCCGATGCCCTCCCGGTTCCAGCGGTCGACCAGGTCCTCGCCGTTTCGCCCCTTGATCTGGACGTAGGTGTAGGAGTCGGTGACGTGAAAGCCGGTGCCGTAGACGATCACGTCCACCTTGCGCTCTTTGCCGTCCGCGGTGACGATCCCGTCGCGCGTGACCCGGGTGATGCCGTCGGTGACCAGTTCGGTCTTGGGGTCGGCGACGGCGCCGTAGTACGTGGAGGAGTTCAGGATTCGCTTGCAACCGATGCGGTAGTTCGGGGTCAGCTTGCGGCGCAGCTCGCGGTCCTTGACCGAGCGCCAGATGTTGTATTTCGCGTAGGCCTCGATGAACTTCAGCGCGTTCGGCCGCTTGGTCATGCCGAAGGCCAGCGCCTCCTGGCCCCAGTAGATCGCCAGGCGCACCGCCGCGCGCAGGCCGGGAACGTTTTCCATGGCCCGGCGCAGCGCCACCGGCAGCTCGGGGTTGGACCGCGGCACCACCCACGGCGGGGTGCGTTGGTAGAGCTGAAGTTCGGCGACCTGCCCCACGATCTCGGGCACGATCTGGATCGCGCTGGCGCCGGTGCCGATCACGGCCACCCGCTTGCCGGTCAGGTCGACGCTGTGGTCCCACTGCGCGGAATGGAAAGCGGGACCGGCGAATTCGTCACGGCCCTCGATGTCGGGGAACGACGGAATGTGCAACGCGCCCGCCCCGGAGATCAGGAACTGCGCGACGTACTCGCGCCCGTCGGTGGTGAAGACATGCCAGCGGTTCTCGTCGTCGTCCCAGTGGCCCCGGTCGACCAGCGAGTTGAACACGATGTAGCGGCGCAGCCCGTATTTCTCGGTGACGGCCTTGAGGTAGTCCCAGATCTCGGGCTGATACGAGAACGGGTTCTTCCAGTCCGGCTTGGGCTCGAAGGAGAAGGAGTACAGGTGCGAGGGGATGTCACAGGCGCAGCCGGGATAGCTGTTGTCGCGCCACGTGCCGCCGACGTCGTTGGCCTTCTCCAGGATGACGAAGTCCACGCCCTGCTGTTGCAGCTTGATGCCCATGCCCAGACCGGAGAAGCCGGTCCCGATGATGAGGGCGCGGGTGTGCACCGGCTCCTGTGCCTGCTGTGTCGGCTCGGCTTGTGTCATGGCATCGGTCACGGCGGATGGTCTTCCTGTTGGCTCACGCAAATACCCAGTACCCAGGGTATCGAATAGGGCGAGTGTTATCGACGGCCGCGGCGATGTCAACGCCGCGGGAGCTCAGCTGGCGGCGGGGTTGCTGGGCACCACGCTGTGAATCGGCTGGTCGGGGTCCATCGCGATGCCCAGCGCGTCGGCGGTGCCCACGATGACGCCCATCATGATGGTGGTCAGGTGGGCGACGAATTGGTCGCGCGGCATGCGTCGCGGGCTGTCGGCCTCGGGACCCAGCCACCACTCGGTGGCCGACGCGGCCGATCCGAAGGCGGCGTGACCGGCCAGTTCGATCGCCGCGTGGTCCAGCTCCATCTCCCGCAGCTCGTTGTCGAACATGTCGGCCACGGCCAGGGTGATGCCGCGGCCCTCCTCCAGGATCTTGGGGCTCGCGGCGGAACGGCCCTGGATGAACACCCGCAGCACGTTGGGGTGCTGGTCGACGAGGTTGACGTACTCCTCGACGGCGCGGTGGATCACCTCGCGCGCCGAGTCGGTCTTCAGGTCGATCGACGGGAAGATCGCCGCCCACAACATGTCGCGCAGCCGCTCGCCGATCGCCTGAAACAGGTCGGATTTGTCGTGGAAGTGCCGGTAGATCTTGGGCTTGGCGGTGCCGGCCTCCTCGGCGATCTCCCGCACGCTGAGCTCGGGGCCCAGGCGGTCGATGGCGCGGAAGGCCGCGTCCACGATTTCGCCGCGCACCTTCTTGCGGTGTTCGCGCCACCGTTCGCTGCGCGCGTCGACCTTGACCCCGGGCTTGACGCTCGGATGCGGCGGTCGGGGAATTCTCACCACATCAAGCACCATACCCGTTGGCGCCGCTGACCTGGGCAGACCGGGTATCCGGCGCGGCGAGGCGTCAGTTTGGCGCGCGCAGCACCTCGCGGGGTGAGCGGCCGAACTCCCGCCGGTAGTCGGCCGCGAACCGGCCGAGATTGCCGAAGCCCCAGCGGTAGGCGACGGCCGCCACGGTGGTCCCGTCCTCGTGCGATGACCGCCGCAGGTCGGCGTGCGCCCGGGCGAGACGGATTGCCTTGAGGTAGGCCATGGGCGTCGTGTCCAGGTGCTTACGGAAGGCTTCCTGGAGGGCGCGGCTGCTCAGCCGGGCCGCGGCGGCGACGTCACCGATACGGATGTCCTCGGCCGCCGCGTCCTCGAGGTAGGCGATCGCGCGCCGAATGGCCGGCGGCCCGACGCCACCGGTGGGGCCCGTGCCGGCCGTGTGAAGGACCCCGGGATAGGCCTCGACCAAGCTCGCTATCAACATCCGCCGCATCTGTGCGGACAGCAGAGCCCCGGACGCCAAGAGCCCGTTCCGTCCGGCGTTCAGGAGCAGGAATTGCATCACCCTCGCGACGGCCATCGACCCCGGCCTGGACGGGTGCCACCGCAACGGGAATCGGACGGCGGCCGGCTCGGCCGCGCCGGAGAACTCGGCAACGGTCGCCTCGAATTCGGTACGGGGAATTCGCACATGGAAAAGGTTGCAGTTTTCTTCCCAGCGCAGCCGATACGCCGTGTGCGCATCCAGCACGACGTGTTCGCCGGGCACCAGCAGTCGTTCCCCACTTTCGGCGCGGGCCGCGAACCGCCCGCCGATCTGCTGGGATACGAGGACGAAGTCGTCGAACGTCGACGACTCCAGAACCGTGGTTCCCGCTCCATACGACAGGGAGTAAACGCCTAAGTCGCGGGTGCCTCCCTCCGCGTGCCGCGCGCGGAACGCCCGCAGACTGCCGCGGACGGTGAGGCGGTGGGGACAGTAGACGGACCCGATCTGAGTTCGCGCCTGTTCCGGATCGGCGGTATCGACCCGGATGCGCAGACCGCCGATCATGGCGGTATTCGCTTGCACAGCAGTCGCACCCCCCAATGGCGACGCGCCTCACCCACGCCGTCCGGACAACGTCAATCAAGCCTGCACGGGTGCGCCGCGGTTCACCCATGCCGATTGGGCCGTCTTGTCCACGGAATGCGACACAGGCGTGTCAACGGATTTCCGCGTATTCGACCGCCGCCACGCGTCGTCCGATGGTCGTGCGCGCCGGTCTGGATCGGATCAGCCGGGGCCACCAGAAGAACGGTCCGAGCAGCCGGGCGATGGCGGGTGTGATGAACGAACGCACGACCAGTGTGTCGAGCAGAAGGCCAATGCCGATTGTGGATCCCATTTCGCCGACCGAGACCAATTTGCCGGAAACCATTGCCATCATGGTGACCGCGAAGACCAGGCCGGCGGTGGTGACCACCTTGCCGGAATTGGCCACCGCCCTGATCAGACCGGTGTTAAGACCCGCCTTGCTTTCTTCGAGGTAGCGGGCGATGAGCAGCAGGTTGTAGTCCGAGCCGACCGCCACCAGGATGATGAACGTGAGCGGCAGGCCCAGCCAGCTCATCGGGATGCCGAGCATGTGTTGCCAGATCAGCACCGATAGGCCGAACGCCCCCGAATAAGAGAACGCGACGGTGCCGATGATGACCAACGCCGCGATCATGCTCCCGGTGATGAGCAACATCACCAGGAAGATCAACGCGAACGCCGCCGTGGCCGCGATGATCAGGTCGGTTTTGGCCGCATCCTGGATGTCCCAGTACGTCGTCGCTGCGCCGCCGAGATAGACTCGCGCCCCACCGAGCGTGGTGCCCTTCAGCGCCTCCTCGGCGGCGGGCAAATAGGTCTGATCGTGACGGATACCGTCGGCGGTGAGCGCTTCGCCGTCGTGGTAGATCATGTACCGGGCGGCCTTGCCATCCGGGGACATGAAAAATCTCAGGTCGATGTGAAAAGACGGGTTTGAGAACGCATCCGGTGGGAGGTAGAAGAACTCGTCGTTCTTCGAGCTGTCGAACGCGTAGCCCAGATCCATCATCTGCCGGCCCAGCTCGTCCAATTGGGCCAGCTGGGGCTGGATGGTGCTGTGTTCGGCCAGGATGACGCGGTGGAGCTGGTCAAGCTGGTCCACGTTGCGGCCGAGGAGTTCGACCAGTTGTGGCATCACCGAGTCCTGGACCAGCGCGGCCTTCAGATTCTTGTCCATCTGCTCGTCGAGCTGGTCGATCTTGTCGGTCGCATCGAACAGCGACCGCAGGGACCAGCACAGCGGGATGTCGAAACAGTGCTTCTCCCAGTAAAAGTAGCTTCGGACGGGTCGCCAGACATCGTCGAAGTCCGCGATGTTGTCGCGCAGCGCATCCGTGACGTCTTTCATGCCCCGGGCGGCGTCGGCGGCGATATGGGCCGCGCCGGCCTCTTGCGACGTCAGTTCCTGCTGATGACGCATCAGGTCGGTCATGCGGCTCGTGATGTCGGCCATGTCGGTGAGCCGGGTGTTGAGGTCGGTGAGGAACGGCAGGAGTTCTTTGATCTTCGTTCCCATCGAGCCCATGGTGTAGGTGAACGACGAATGCTCGAGCGGGGTCCCCAGTGGCCGGGTGACGCTCTGGACCAACCCGACACCAGGGGTGTGAAACACCGTGCGTGCCACTCGGTCCAGTGCGATCATGTCCGTGCTGTTGCGCATGTCGTGATCGGATTCGACCATCAGCATGTCGCCGTTCAGCCTGCTGACCGGGAAGTGCCTGTCGCTTGCGGCATAGCCCAGCTTCGACGGGCTGTCGTCGGAGATGTAGATCCGGTCGTCGTAATTCGGGCGGTAGGTGGGAAGCGTGAGCGATCCTACGAGCACCACGACGCAACTTGCCAGCAGCATCCGGCCGGGCCAGCGCACCGTTAGTGTGCCGACCTTGCGCCAAATCCCCACTCCGCCCTGATGTTTCGGCTCGAAGGCCCCGAAGCGGCTGCCCAACGCCAGCACCGCCGGGCCGAAGGTGAGGGCGGCCGCAACCGCCGTGAGCATCGCCAGAGCGCAGGGAATCCCACAGGTATTGAAGTAGTTGAGCCGGGTGAACTTGAGGCAGAACGTCGCGCCGGCGACCGCGAGACCGGATCCGAGGACGACGTGGGACACGCCGGTCACGGCGGAATAGTAGGCGGTCTCGCGGTCTTCACCCGCGTGCCGCGCTTCGTGGTAGCGGCCGACCAGGAAGATCGCGTAATCGGTTCCCGCGCCGAGGATCAGGGACACCAGGAGGTTCGACGCGAACTCGGATATCCCGATGAACTTGTGGAACACGAGAAGGGCGACGATGCCTCGCCCGCAGTTCAACTCGAGCATCACCATGAACAGGACGAGCAGGGCGGTCTTGATCGAGCGGTAAACGAGCAGCAGCATCAGGGTGATCAGGACGATGGTGACAAACATGATCGTGATGAGGCTCTCGTTGCCGGCTTCGAGCATGTCCGCCGACAGAGGTGCCGAACCCGAGACGTAGACCTTCAGCCCGGGCGGGCTTTTGGTCTGCGAGACCAGGTCTCGCACCGCCTTGATCGATTCGTCCGATAGCGCCGAGCCGAGATTTCCGGCGACCCGCACCAGCGTGTAGGACGCCTTTCCGTCATTGCTTTGCACCCCCGCGGCGGTCGCTCCTTGGCCCCACAGGTTCATGACGTATTGAACGTGCTTGTCGTGCTGCAGTTTTGCGACCAGATCGTTGTAGAACACGTGGTCGGCTTCGTCCAGTTTGTGTTCGCCCTCGAGGACGACCATCACCAGGCTGTTGCTGTCGGACTCCCTGAACACTTCGCCGATGTGGATGAGCGCCTGCGCCGATGGCGCGTCGACCGGGACCAGAGGACCCCGGCCCGCCTCGGTGACGGGCTCTAGCTGCGGAACGACCACGTTGAGGATGACCATCAGCGCGATCCACGCGAGGACCACGGGCACGGCGAACTTGCGGATGGTCCGCGCGACGAACGGTTTGCGCACGTTGGTGACGGCGCCGTCGTGGTTCATGCGGACAGCACCTGGCACCAGACGCCGGCATGCTCACCCGTAGCGATGTGCTCGGAGCGCACCTGCCCGTCAACGGTGATGCGGCAGCCGACGTTTCCCCCCGCCACCTGCGCGGTGATATCGGCGGTGGCCGTGGTCAATACGGTCACCTCCGTGTGCGTCCAGGGCAACGCCGCGAGGTCGACCGCGACCGCGTGCGAGTTCACGTCCCAATAGCTGACCCTCCCCCACCCGGCCAATTCACCGAAGATGTCGTATTCGATGCGTTTGGGATTGAACTGAGCGATCGAGAACTTGTTGCCCGGGCTTCGGGTTCGGTCCTTGGAGCCGAAGGTCCCGTGAGCAGTGTCGATGACGAATCCCGCCAAGACGACAACGACGGCCGCCAGGGTGGGCACCCAGAGCCTGCTGACGAGTCGCCGGCGTACCGAAACGCCCATGAGAATGGCCCTCCCCCGGGCGGTCACAACCGAAATTCGATTCACGCGGGCCCGGAACCGCGCGAGTGACTGGTATAGGGGTGCTGGCGAGCGAGGCTGCGACGAGCCCGCTAGCTGCGCAACGCGGTCAGCATCCGCGTGAAACTCGCGAGCTCGACGAAACCGTCCGCGGCCGGGGCGCTTCGTCCGGCCGCGTGGAAGATGGCGCCGATGTCGGCGCTACGCGCCGTCCAGCCACGCTCGGCCAGATACGCCCCGGGATCTGTGTGCTGCCCAGTGAAAGTCAGGCCGCGCAAGTCTATTTCGGGGTCCCGTGCGTTCCATATCGGGTGAAGCTTTCGCAAATTTTCTCCGAGCGCGTCGGCCCTGGGGCCGTTGACGTAATCAGCACCGAGCTGGCTGCCGGAAGCGCTCAATGCCGTAATCGCGTCGAGTATTTTGTCGTGCGCCTGGGGCGGTAGATACCCGATCAGGATACCTTCGACGATCCAGACGGTCGGCTGGGCGTCGTCGAAACCCGCTTGGCGCAACGCCGTTGGCCAGTCCCCGCGCAGATCGATGCCCAGGCAGTGATGTCCCTCGGCGGGCGGCCAGCCCACGCCCGTCAGGACGCTGCGTTTCCACTCGATTACCTGCGGTTGGTCGACTTCATAGATGGACATCGCCGGTGGCCAGCCCAAACGGTAGGCGCGGCAGTCCAATCCAGAGGCCAGGATTACGGCCTGCCGAATGCCAGACCGGCATGCGTCCAGTGCGAAGTCGTCGAGGCTTCTGCTGCGCATGCCGAAGTACGCGGGCATCCAGTCGGCGTCCACGTCCGAGAAATCGATCGTGCCGTTGACCAATTGGGTGAACAACGTCAATCCGACCGCTCGAACCAGCACCTCGGCGAACGGATCCCTGATCACCGGATCGGTTTGCCTGCCGGCGACGGCTCGTGCCGCGGCCACCATCGTGGCGGTCGCGCCCACTCCGGTCTTGAGGTCCCAACTGTCGTCACGGGTTCGGGGCATGGTAGTCCCTTCGAGTCATCGGCTGCGTCCAGACAGTCGACGGCACCCGAAGCAGGCGCCCTCTTGAAAGTCACTGTCCGGTGCAAAGTTAGGGCTGCACCCGCGGCCGGTCTACCCGAATAGCGCGGCCGATGGCCGGAAAGCGCGGTAAGCCCCCGCGGACCACGCCGGACGGCCGAGTGTGACCTGAGCGGCGCGAGCCACTTATGCCGATGCGTGCCCTACAGCATGCAGGAGACGCAGCCCTCGACCTCGGTGCCCTCCAGCGCCATTTGCCGCAGCCGGATGTAATACAGCGTCTTGATTCCCTTGCGCCACGCGTAGATCTGCGCCTTGTTCACGTCGCGGGTGGTGGCGGTGTCCTTGAAGAACAGGGTCAGCGAGAGCCCCTGGTCCACGTGCTGGGTGGCCGCGGCGTAGGTGTCGATGATCTTCTCGTAGCCGATCTCGTAGGCGTCCTGGTAGTACTCGAGGTTGTCGTTGGTCATGTAGGGCGCCGGGTAGTAGACCCGCCCGATCTTGCCCTCCTTGCGGATCTCCACCTTCGACACGATCGGGTGGATCGACGACGTGGAGTGGTTGATGTAGGAGATCGACCCGGTCGGCGGCACCGCCTGCAGGTTCTGGTTGTAGATGCCGTGCGCCTGGACCGATTCCTTCAACCGCTTCCAGTCGTCCTGGGTGGGGATGCGGATCTCGGCGTCGGCGAACAGCTGGCGCACCTTGTCGGTAGCCGGCTCCCACGCCTGCTCGGTGTACTTGTCGAAGAACTCGCCCGACGCGTACTCGGAGCGCTCGAAACCCTTGAAGTGCGTGCCGCGTTCGATCGCGATCCGGTTCGAGGCCCGCAGCGCGTGGTAGAGCACCGTGTAGAAGTAGATGTTGGTGAAGTCGATGCCTTCCTCGGAACCGTAGAAGATGCCCTCCCGGGCGAGGTAGCCGTGCAGGTTCATCTGACCCAGCCCGATCGCGTGGGAATCGTTGTTGCCCTGCTCGATTGAGGGCACCGACGTGATGTGCGTCTGGTCGCTCACGGCGGTCAGCGCCCGGATGGCCACCTCGATCGTCTGGGCGAAGTCCGGCGAGTCCATCGTCTTGGCGATGTTCAGCGACCCCAGGTTGCACGAAATGTCCTTGCCCACCTTGGCATACGACAGGTCATCGTTGAATTCCGACGGCGTGGACACCTGCAGGATCTCCGAGCACAGGTTCGAGTGCGTGATCTTGCCCTCGATGGGGTTGGCCCGGTTCACCGTGTCCTCAAACATGATGTACGGGTAGCCCGACTCGAACTGCAGCTCGGCCAGCGTCTGGAAGAACTCGCGCGCCTTGATCTTGGTCTTGCGGATGCGCGCGTCGTCGACCATCTCGTAGTACTTCTCGGTCACTGAGATGTCGGCGAACGGCACCCCGTAGACGCGCTCGACGTCGTACGGCGAGAACAGGTACATGTCCTCGTTCTTCTTGGCCAGCTCGAAGGTGATGTCGGGGATCACCACGCCCAGGCTCAGGGTCTTGATCCGGATCTTCTCGTCGGCGTTCTCCCGCTTGGTGTCCAGGAAGCGGTAGATGTCGGGGTGATGCGCCTGCAGGTACACCGCGCCGGCGCCCTGGCGAGCCCCCAGCTGATTGGCGTAGGAGAACGAGTCCTCGAGCAGCTTCATGATCGGGATGACGCCCGAGGACTGGTTTTCGATGTTCTTGATCGGCGCGCCGTGCTCGCGAATGTTGGAGAGCAGCAACGCGACTCCCCCGCCGCGCTTGGACAGCTGCAGGGCGGAGTTGATCGATCGCCCGATTGACTCCATGTTGTCCTCGATGCGAAGGAGGAAGCAGCTGACCGGCTCGCCGCGTTGCTTCTTGCCCGAGTTCAAGAACGTCGGGGTGGCCGGCTGGAACCGCCCGTCGATGATCTCGTCGACCAGCTTCTCGGCCAGCCCGGTGTCGCCGGACGCCAACGTGAGCGCGACCATGACGACGCGGTCCTCGAAGCGCTCCAGGTAGCGCTTCCCGTCGAACGTCTTCAGCGTGTAGGAGGTGTAGTACTTGAACGCACCGAGAAACGTCGGGAAGCGGAACTTCTTGGCGTAGGCGCGGTCCAGCAGCTCCTTGACGAAGTTGCGCGAGTACTGGTCGAGAACCTCACGCTCGTAATAGTTCTCGCGGATCAGATAGTCGAGCTTCTCGTCCTGATTGTGAAAGAAGACGGTGTTCTGGTTGACGTGCTCCAGGAAGTACTGGCGCGCCGCGAGCACGTCCTTGTCGAACTGAATCCTGCCGTCCTTGTCGTACAGGTTCAGCATCGCGTTCAGAGCGTGGTAGTCCGTCTCTTCGGGCGACACATGCGTGCCGGCGGCTACAGGCTCTGCAGTGACGGTTGGTGGCACGTCTGTTCCTTCCAGAAATCGGCGAGGCCGGCACGGACGGCATCCACGTCGTCCGGGGTCCCCATCAGTTCGAAGCGGTAAAGGTAGGGAACGCGGCACTTGCGCGAGATGATGTTGCCCGCGTACGCGAATGCGATCCCGTAGTCGTTGTTGCCCGCGGCGATGACGCCGCGGATCAGCGACCGGTTGAGCTCGTTGTTCAAGAAGGCGATGACCTGCTTAGGGACATACCCCGCGGCGTTGATGTCCAAATCGTGCCGTCCACCGCCGTACGTCGGCACTATCAGCACGTACGGCTCGTCGACCTCGATGCGCCCGTGCAGCGGTATCCGTGTGGCGGGAACACCCAGCTTCTGCACGAAGCGGTGGGTGCTCTCCGACACGGAAGAGAAGTAGACCAGGTTGCGCCCCACGTCCATGGCACCGCAACCTCCTTACCTAACGCTTTGCCTACGCGCTGAGTGCCGACTCGGCGAGCGCCTTGATGCGATCGGGCCGGAACCCCGACCAGTGGTCGTTGCCCGCCACCACCACGGGAGCCTGCAGGTAGCCCAGCGCCATCACGTAGTCCCGCGACTCTGCGTCCAGCGTGATGTCGACCTTCTGGTAGGCGATGCCCTGCTTGTCCAGGGCCTTGAAGGTGGCGCTGCACTGCACGCACGCGGGCTTCGTGTAGACGGTGATGCTCATGGATGCCGCTCCTTTGCGGAAGGGGAACGTGTAACGGACTGGCAACTACTTGGGTACTGCACCAAACTCGGTCCTCGCTGTGTTCAGCGGCCCGCCAGGCCCCGTGATTCCCGTCGTGCGGCTTCGAGGTCTTCGAGCCGATTCGGGGAGGCCCCCAAGCCCGGCCAGCTTGGGAAACCTGGGATCTGCCGGTGCCTCGAAACACTACACCTAGTGGCCGACAAGTTGTCCAGATACAAGATGTTCGGAATAACAATTTTGAAATTCGCTGGTCGTAAGCCCTCCGGCCGACACGCCCTCGGCGTGTCGCAGGTCACATGTCGGTCACGCGAGCTCATGCGCACCGGTATATCACCGGGCACCGACACCGCCGGCACGATCGCGAGCCCCGACGGACCGTCAGCAAAGCCGCCAGCGCGGGCTGGCGGCTTTGGCTATTCGGTTATCGAAACGTCGCTGGTGGCCGGCGCGCGGCTTGTCGGTTCCCGCTAAATTCAGCCGACTTCGGCGGCCAGCTTGCCGACGACGTCACGCACGTTCGCCGGGAGCTCGGGGTGTTCGGCGGGCCCCTTGCCGTCCAGGGTTTTGAACGGCACGGACAGCTTGATCGACTCGATCACGCGGGCGCCGGCGATTCCGAACGACTTGCGCGTCTCGTCGTGCGCCCACACGCCGCCGTACTGTCCGAAGGACCCCCCGACGACCGCCAGGGGCTTGCCCTTCAGCGCGCCGTCGCCCCACGGGCGGGACAGCCAGTCGATCGCGTTCTTGATGACCGCGGGGATGCTGCCGTTGTACTCCGGGGTGACCACCAGCGCGGCGTCCGCGTCGGCCGCAGCGCCGCGCAGCGCGGCCACCGGGGCCAGCGCCGGCACGCCGGTCGTCATCGAGTCGTCGATCTCCTCGTTGTAGAACGGCAGCTCAGCCAGCCCCTCGAAGATCGTGACGGTCACGCCGTCGGGAGCCACCGCCCCCGCCAGCTCGGCGATCTGGCGGTTGATCGACGCAGCGCGCAGGCTGCCCACTAACGCCAAAATCTTGATCTCTGACAACCTTGTTTCCCTTCGGCCGTTGGTCTACATCCTTGCATGCCCCAACCGGACTATAGTCCGGTTTATTCCGGCGGCGCTAAAGTGCGGATGTGAGCGGTGTCGAGCGGTCGCGCGAGTTGCCCGTGTCGGTTCCCCAGGAACGGGGCGACGCGGCCCGCAACCGCACCCTCCTGCTGCAGGCCGCCCGCCGGCTGGTCGCCGAGCGCGGCGCCGACGCCGTCACCATGGACGACGTCGCCGCTGCCGCGGGAGTCGGCAAGGGCACGCTGTTCCGCCGCTTCGGCAGCCGGGCCGGCCTGATGATGGTGCTGCTCGACGACGACGAGCGCGCCAGCCAGCAGGCGTTTCTGTTCGGTCCGCCGCCACTCGGACCGGATGCCCCGCCGATGGATCGCCTGGTCGCCTTCGGTCGCGAGCGGATGTGTTTCGTCCACGCCCACCACGAACTGCTGTCGGCGGCCAACCGCGACCCGCAGCTGCGCCACGCCGGGGCGCTCGAGGTGCAGCGCACGCACGTGCGGCTGCTGCTGGCCTCGGCGGGCACCACCGGCGACCTCGATATCCAGACCGACGCGCTGCTCTCGCTGCTCGACGCGGATTACGTGGAGCACCAACTCAATGGCGGCGGCCACACCATGGACACGTTGTGCGATGCGTGGGAAAGCCTGGCGCGCAAGCTCTGTGGCCGGTGAGGGCGCCATGAGCTGGGTCCTGCATGTCGACCTCGACCAGTTCCTGGCCTCGGTCGAGCTGCGCCGCCACCCCGAACTGGCCGGGCTGCCGGTCATCGTCGGCGGCAGCGGCGACCCGACCGAGCCGCGCAAGGTGGTCACCTGCGCCTCGTACGAGGCCCGCGAGTTCGGCGTGCACGCCGGCATGCCGTTGCGCACCGCCGCCCGCCGCTGCCCGGACGCCACCTTCCTGCCGTCGGACCCGGCCGCCTACGACGAGGCCTCCGATCAGGTGATGGGCCTGCTGCGCGACCTGGGGCATCCGGTCGAGGTGTGGGGCTGGGACGAGGCGTACGTCGGCGTCGAGGGCGGGGATCCGACCGAGGTGGCAGAACAGATCCGGACGGTCGTGGCGTCGGAAACCGGACTGTCCTGCTCGGTCGGCATCAGCGACAACAAACAGCGGGCCAAGGTCGCCACCGGCTTCGCGAAACCGGCCGGCATTTTTGCGCTCACCGACGCGAACTGGATGGCGGTGATGGCGGAGCGTCCGGTCGACGCGCTGTGGGGGGTGGGCCCGAAAACGGCGAAAAAGCTTGCGGCCCTTGATATCACCACGGTGCGCGAGCTGGCGGGCGCCGACGCCGAGCTGCTGACGTCCACCTTCGGCCCGCGCACCGGCCTGTGGCTGCTGCTGCTGGCCAAGGGTGGCGGCGACGCGGAAGTCAGCGCCGAGCCGTGGGTACCGCGCTCGCGCAGCCACGTCGTCACCTTTCCGCGCGACCTGACCGAGCGGGCCGAAATGGACTCGGCCATAACCCAATTGGCGCGCCAGGCCTTGGATGACGTGCTGGCGGCGGGGCGGATCGTCACCCGCGTCGCCGTCACCGTGCGGACCGCGACGTTCTACACCCGCACCAAGATCCGCAAGCTGCCCGCCCCCACCACCGACGCCGACACCATCACCGACGCGGCCCTGCGCGTGCTGGACCTCTTCGAGCTGGACCGGCCGATTCGGCTACTCGGCGTGCGTCTCGAGCTGGCCATGGGAGACTAGCGGCGCCGGGGCGGGACGCAGTGCGCGCGTGAAGATCACGTTCACCTGACGCATCGCCACGCTGTATGGCCACCAGGCCAGCCGCTTGAAGGCGTACAGCGCGCGGATGTCGCTCGACGTGTAGATCAGGTAGCGGTTCTTCGCGACGCCGGCCAGGATCTTCTCGGCCGCCCTTTCCGGCGACACCGCGTGTCCGCTGAAGCGGTCCACCCAGCGGGCGACCCGGGGATCCTCGCGGTCGACCCCGGCGATTTCGACCGTGTCCACCAACGGGGTCTTCACCGCGCCGGGCACCACGACCGACACCCCGATGCCGTGGCGCGCGAGGTCGAAGCGCAACACCTCGGACAGGCCGCGCAGCCCGAACTTGCTCGCGCTGTAGGCCGCGTGCCACGGCAGCGCAACCAGCCCCGCCGCCGACGACACGTTGACCACGTGCCCGCCCCGGCCGGCCGCCAGCATCGGGGGAACGAACGCCTCGATGACGTGGATCGGACCCATCAGGTTGATCGCGATCATCTTGCTCCACTGCTCGTGGGTCAGCCGGTCGACGGTGCCCCACGCCGACACGCCGGCGATGTTCAGCACGACGTCCATGGTCGAATGCTCGGCGTGGATGTCGGCGGCAAACGCCGCCACCTGGTCGTGGTCGGCGATGTCGAGAGCGCGGTGGGCGGGCACCGCCGCCCCCAGCGCGCGGGCGTCGGCCACGGTCGACTCGAGGCCGTCGGCGTTGCGGTCGGTCAGGTACAGCTCGGCGCCCTGCGCGGCCAACCGCAGGGCGGTCGCGCGCCCGATCCCGCTGGCCGCCCCGGTGACCAGGCACCGCTTCCCCGCGAAATACCGCCCAGATGCCCCCGGAAGCCTTAGCCCCATGGCCGTGACCATACCGCGTTACTTCGGGCCGCCACCCCAGAGCGAATTCAGCCACAGCTGCTCGAGCACCCGCACGCGGCGCTCCACGTCGTCTTGATGACCTTGGCGTCCGGCGAGCAGCGGGTCGCCGCTCAGCGTCAGGGAGGTGGTGCCCGCCAGGATGCGCACGAGCGCCGGGACGTCGTCGCTGATCGGGTTCGCGGTACCCGCCTTGATCTCCGCCTCGACGATCGCGGTGATCTGGCCCAGCACCATCTCGAACTGCCGCTCCAGCAGCTCTTGAATCTGAACGTCGGTGTGGCGGGCCACCTCACAGGCCGCCATCACCGGGTCGTTGTGCGCGTAGACCGCGGCGGCGCTGCGGACCATCCGCTTGGCGAACTGCTCCGGCGACTCGCCCGGCTGGCGGGGGGCGAAGTATTGGGTGAGCTCTTCGAGTTCCTCGGCGGCGTAGGCCATGATCTGGGCGAGCACCGCGTACTTGGAGTCGAAGTAGAAGTAGAAGCCCGATCGGGCGACCCCGGCGCGCAGGCTGATGGTGCTCACCGACAGCTCCGCGAACGGTACTTCCTCGAGCAGGTCGCGCACCGCCTGCATGATCGCCTGCCGATGCTTGTCGCCCCGGCGGCGAATGGCCGGTTCGCCCGGGTCCGGGTCGGCGTGGCTGCTCACGTCATCGACCTTGCACCACGCCACAGGAAAAGCAAACTTGACAGCCGTCAAGTTTTTCCCGAAGGTAGGGATCAGTGACCGCTGTCACCCGCCCCGGGCCCGCCAAGGAGCGCGAAGGAGTTTCATGGCCGCCACTATCAGCACCCCGAACTATCTGCTCGATCAGGCGCGCCGCCGGTTGACCCCGTCGTTCAACAACTTCCCCGGCATGGGCCTGGTCGAACGCAGGCTGCTCAACACCCAGTTCCCCGAGCACAAGCTCGCCGACCCGCCGCCGGGCAGCGGGCTCAAGCCGGTCCTCGGTGACGCGGGGCTGCCGGTCCTCGGGCACATCATCGAGATGCTGCGCGGTGGACCCGACTACCTGTTGTTCCTGTACCAGACCAAGGGCCCGGTCGTCTTCGGGGACTCGCCGGTGTTGCCGGGCGTCGCGGCGCTGGGCCCCGACGCGGCGCAGGTCATCTACTCCAACCGCAACAAGGACTACTCCCAGCAGGGCTGGGTGCCGGTGATCGGTCCGTTCTTCCACCGCGGGCTGATGCTGCTCGACTTCGAAGAGCACATGTTCCACCGGCGGATCATGCAGGAGGCGTTCGTCCGGTCCCGGCTCGTCTCCTACGTCGAGCAGATGGACAAGGTCATCACGAAAACGGTCGCCGACGACTGGGTGGTCAACGACGCGCGCTTCCTCCTCTATCCGGCGATGAAGGAGCTGACCCTCGACATCGCCTCGATGGTGTTCATGGGCCACGCGCCGGGCACCGACCGCGAGCTGGTGACCAAGGTGAACAAGGCGTTCACGGTCACCACCCGCGCCGGCAACGCGATCATCCGCACCGGTGTCCCGCCGTTCACCTGGTGGCGCGGCCTGAAGGCCCGCGAACTGCTGGAGAACTACTTCCGCGAGCGCGTCAAGGAACAGCGCGGGAAGGACGGCAACGACCTGCTGTCGGTGTTGTGCCAGACCGAGGACGAGGACGGCAACAAGTTCTCCGACGAGGACATCGTCAACCACATGATCTTCCTGATGATGGCCGCGCACGACACGTCGACGTCGACGGCCACCACGATGGTCTACCAGCTGGCCGCCCACCCGGAGTGGCAGGAGCGCTGCCGCGACGAGTCGGACCGCCTGATCGGCGACGGGCCGCTCGACATCGACTCCCTCGAGAAGCTCGAGTCGCTGGACCTGGTGATGAACGAGTCGATCCGGCTGGTGACGCCGGTGCAGTGGGCCATGCGCCAGACCGTGCGCGACACGGACCTGCTGGGCTACTACATCCCGAAGGGCACCAACGTGATCGCCTATCCCGGGATGAATCACCGGCTGCCGGAACTCTGGACGGATCCGCTGAAGTTCGACCCGGACCGGTTCACCGAGCCGCGCAGCGAGCACAAGCGGCACCGCTATGGGTGGACGCCGTTCGGCGGTGGCGCGCACAAGTGCATCGGAATGGTGTTCGGGCAGTTGGAGATCAAGTCGATCCTGCACCGCCTGCTGCGCCGCTACCGGCTGGAGCTGCCCCGCCCGGGGTACCAGGCCGAGTGGGACTACGGCGGCATGCCGGTGCCCAAGGACGGCATGCCGATCTTGCTGCGCCGGCTGTAAGGCCGGTCACGCCAACAGCCGGTTGGCGCACGCGATCACCGCGCGCAACGCCGACTGGGTCGGGTCTTCCGAGAGGCCCATCGCCCACTCGGCGCGAATCCCGTTGCTGCCGCGGATAAACGTGGCCGTCGCGGCGCCGCAACGGATCTGGTGAAACCGCAACATCTCCACCGTGATTCCGCGCTCGTGCAGCATCGCGGTGAGGGCGGCGATCGGACCGCTGGCGGCGGCGGTCGACGTGCTGATGTGATCGCCGACGGCGATCATCGCTCGAAAGTTGCGGGCCTGGGGGCCGAGCCGCCCGGCGGGCCGCTCGGCGTCGGTGCACGCCCAGTGCCCCAGTCGCAGCGGGCCGGCGGTGCGTCCGTAGGTGGCGACGAAGGCGTCCCACGACATCGCGTCGGCCTCCTCACGCAGCCCGCGCGGCAAGGCGGCGCCGAAGTGGTCGCCCAAGGGGGGAAGGGATTTGGTAAGAGCCACGGTCTCGGTCTTCTCTGCTCAGCAGGGGTGACCGACGGTAGTAGCTTCCGACCCACAGCGGGGGGTCGGTCTGGGATCAGACCCCGCTGCGGGTGCTGGCTACTACTGCCTTGTGCAAGGCACGCTGAAGAAGACGCACGAGCGCCGACATTAGACGTCGCGCGCCGGCAATGCAAATCCTTTTTGTGCGTCCCGGTAACTCATTGCCGGACAGGCGCTTTCGTGATCGAAGCCCCTATCCGTTCGGCCCGGGCGACGCGTCGAAGCGCAGGTAGGCCTGGATCGTCGTCCCGGCCGGCGTGGTGTGCGTGCGGACCAGGTCCGATATCGCATTGACCAGATACAGCCCACGGCTGGCCGGGCCGCTCGGGCCGGGGTCCAGGCGCCCCACCAGCGGGTCCCCAAGCCGCCCCGTGTCGCGCGCCTCGCAGACCAGGTGCTCGTCCTCGCGCCAGAAGGCCAGCCGGCAGGCCCCGTCCGTGTACATCAGGCTGTTGCTGGCCAGCTCCGTCGCGATCAGTTGCAGATCCTCGATGCCGTCCTGCGACATCCCCACCCAGCCGGCGTAGTCGACGGCGAACGAGCGGGCGAGCCGCAGGTCCGCCGACTTCCTGACCAGGTACGTGACGGCGCCCGGCTTGGCGGCGAGCGGCCGGTTGCAACGATCCAAGACCTCGTCGGGCGCGTATTCGGCGCTGCGATGCAGCGCGCCACCGCTCCACAGCAGGGGGTGCGTCGCGCGGGCATCGGCCAGCACCTCGTCAGCCAGCACACTCGCGTCGTAGAGGCACAACCCGGTCGCGGGGTATCCGTCGAGGGCCGAGTTGACCAGCGCCTCGTGTTCGGAGCAGGCGACGATTTCCTCGTCGGTGCGTTCGGGCCAGGCGAGCTCGCTCACGATTCGCACCCGCCGACCCTGGTGTTCGTCGATGAAGGAACCCTCCATGGCCATGAATCGGCTCGGGTTGCGGCCGATCTCGGCGACGTCGGCCATCCGCACTTCCGCGGGGAATTCGCCGGGGCGGGGCAGCGCGTCGCGCAGCATGTCCAGCTTGTCGCCGGGCACCGCCACGAAAACGTCCTCGTCGCGCGCCAACCCGTCGACGACGAAGCGAACCACAAAGTCCAGGTACTCCCCCTGCGAACGGTAGAGGAGCCCGGAATGAACGAAACCCGCATGGTCGGTATCCGTCCCCCCGAAGCCTCCCGTCACCGGCGCGCGCTCGCTTTCGATCACAAGTGCCAACCCCCCTGCTGGACCGGCCGTTCGTCATTCCCCCTCCCAATACCCGATAAGGCCATTCGGTATGCGCACGAACGCGTCACAGCCACCACGAGGCCGCGGCGTCGAGGTGGCGCCGGATGCGATACCGGGCGAGGCTGTCGTCGCCGGCCTCGATCGCCTGCAGGATCCGCAGATGCGCGTGCTCGACGGCGACGACGTCGGCCCAGTTCGGCTCCGTCCGCGCGGTGCTGGACCAGTGCCGGCGAAACAGCTCGATGATGATGCGAAGGAACAGGTCCAGCAGCGCGTTGCCAGCCAGTTGGGCCAATCCAAGGTGGAAGCGGGCCTCCTCGGCGACGGCCTTGCGCACGTCCCCGTCGTGGCTCCCCGAACGGGTCGCCACAAACGCCGCCACCTCGGACTCGCTGCGGCGCTTGACGATCCGGGCGACGTTGTCGATCTCGATGGCGTCGCGAACGCAGCGCAGGTCTTCCCGGGTCGGCCTGCGGTACTGCAGGTACAGGGCGATGGTGTCGATGCTGGCCTCGGCGTGCGGCGTGGTGACGATCAGGCCGCCACCCGGCCCGCGCCGCATCCGCGCGACCGAGTGATATTCGAGCAACCGCACCGCCTCCCGGAACACCGCGCGGCTGACCCGGTAGCGCTCCAGCAGGGCCGTCTCCGTCCCGAACACGGAGCCGACCCGCCAGCCGTCGGCGGCGATCTCGTCGCCGATGGTGGCGGCCAGCATCTCGGCGAGTTTGCCGTGCGGCGCGTCACCTTCGAGGGACAGGCCCGGCCGGAGCCGGCGCACCCCGCGCGGCCGGGTTCCCTCGCCGGGGTAATGGCGCTGCAGCCAGGACGTCACCGCTTCGACGTGGCGTTCGGAAAGCGTCTTGGCCCGCGCCGCATCGCCGGCGGTGACGGCGGCGACGAGCCGCGAGTGGTCGCGGTGCATGTGCTCGACCGCCTCGATGGCCTCGGTCGACGAGTCGGTCCGCGACTGCAGGGCGTAGCGCGTGGTGAGCCGCATCAGGATGTCGATGAACAGTTGCAGGACCGGGTTTTTGGATTGCTCCGCCAGCGCGATGTGGAACTCGTCGCGCGGCGCCGGCAGGCCGGGCCGCCACTGCTCCTGCGCCCGCAACACCGCGCGCAGCCGCTCGATGCCGGCTTCGTCGATGCGTTCCGCCGCAAGGGAGGCCGCCAGCGGCTCGAGCACCAGGCGCGCGTTGAGCAGGTCGACCAGCGTGGTGCCCAGGTACTCGAGGTAGATCACCACGGCGCGGGTCGCCGGGCCGGCGTCCGGCCGGCAGATCAGCAGCCCGCCGCCGGGTCCGCGGCGCATCCGGGCGACCTGGTGGTGTTCGACCAGGCGAACGGCCTCGCGCAGCACCGATCGGCTCACGCCGTAGCGCTGTTGCAGGGCGTGTTCGGAGCCGAGCGATTCGCCGACGGTCCAGCCGCGCCGGACGATGTCCGCCTCGATCTGGCGGGCAATCTGTGCGGCCAGTTTGTCCGCGGGGCCGGAATCGCGCTGTGCCACGAGCTATCTCAACAGGTGAGCAACATGCATCCGGCGACGGGGCCACCGCCCACCGAAACCACGCCGACCTCGGGGCGTTTGGACACCTGGCGCTCCCCCGCGTCGCCGCGCAGCTGCAGGCACCCTTCATGCAAGGCCCAGTAGCCGTGCATGCGCCCCGCCGACAGCTGGCCGCCGTAGGTGTTCAGCGGCAGTTGGCCGTCGAGGGCGATGCGCGCGCCGCCCTCGACGAACGGCCCGGCCTCGCCGTCGCCGCACACCCCCAGCGCCTCCAGCCACGCGAGGGCGAGAAACGTGAAGCCGTCGTACAACTCGGCCAGCTCCAGGTCGGCGGGCGTCAACTGCGTGCGCGACCACATCTGGACCGTCGCGTCCGACATCGCCATCTTCGGGTAGTCGTCGCGGTGGAACCAGCCGCCGGCGCCGTCGGACCCGCCGATCGCCTCCACCGCCACCGCGCGGTGCGGGCAGTCGCGGGCGTACTCGGCGTGCGACACCACCACCGCAATCGAACCGTCGATGGGGACGTCGCAGTCCAGCAGGCCGAACGGCGTCGAGACCGGCCGCGCCGCCAGGTAGTCGGCCATGGTCATCGGTTCGCGGTAGACCGCAAGGGGATTCAGCGCGGCGTTGCGCCGACCGTTGAGCGCCAGCCAGCCCAGCTGTTCCTTGGTGGTCCCGTACAGCTCCATGTGGCGGCGGCAGTTCAGGGCCAACCAGTTCGCGGCGGAATAGGCGTGGGCCGCGACCAGGTCGTTGACGTCGTCCATCGCGCCGACCGCCGGCTTCGGCGCGCCCTCGGGGGTCTCGAACATTCGCGCCAGCGGCGGCGCGGGCGCGTTTTCCTCCCGCTTGACCGGGACCGTTCCGCCGAGCATTTGTATCGTCCGGTAGATCACCACGTGGCGAGCGCGCCGCTCGGCGACCGCGCGGCACGCCGACATCACCGGGCTCAGCAGGCCCCCGGTGCCGAAGCCGGCCCCGCAGTCGGCCGCCTCGATGCGCAGTTCGGCGTTGACGTCCGCGGCCGGCGTGTCGCCGAGGGTGGCGATCCCGTCGATGTCGGCTGGCGACAGGCCGGCGTCCGCGATGGCGGCGCGCACCGACTCCATGGTCAGCTCCAGGCCGGGGATCCCGGTGCGACGGCCGATGCGCGAGATGCCGAGGCCGGAGATGATCGCGTCTTTTTCGAAGTAGGTCATGTGCACCATCCGTCCCAGCAACCCGTCACCCACACCGAACCAATAGAGTGTACTGTATTTGCCGTGTCAGGCGAGTTGCTCATCGAACACTGCGACGCGTGCGCGCGCTGGGTGCACCCGGCGGCCGGCGAATGCCGGGACTGCGGCGGCCCGCTGGTGGCGCGGCCGGTTTCGGGACGTGGCACGGTGTTCACCTACACGGTGAACCACCACCCGTACAACCCGGAGATCCCGACGCCCTACGTGATCGCGATCGTCGAGCTCGCCGAGCAGAGCGGGCTGCGGGTGGCCGCCAACATCGTTGGCTGCGAACCGGATTCGGTGACGTGCGGCCTGCCCGTCGCCATCCAGCCCGAGAAGGGCAGCGGCGGCGCGCCACAATTCGCCCCTGCCTAGCCCTTTCCTCGCGAGCGTGCGCAGAATGCCGCTCCGTGCGGCGTGTCGTCGTACAAACATGCACGCTCGCGCAACGAAACCTAGTTGATCAGCGGGTCGCGCGGCATGACGATCGCCGGCGGCACCTCCGAGGTGACCCGCAACCAGATCGCCGAGCGGATCCTGGGCATGCC
>NZ_LZKR01000101.1 GCF_001672915.1 Mycobacterium sp. 1245805.9
ACCATCGCGCGGGCGCAAGCCGCCGCGGAACCCGAAGGAAGGCGGCCCGCCGCGGCCAGGGCGGCCAGATCCGCCGCCCCACCGGTCCCGCCGGCGACGAACTGCCCGCCCGAGCCGCCGGCCCCGCCGTCACCGAGCAGCCACCCGCCGGGCGTGCCGTCGGCCCCGGTGCCCACCGCGCCGGGGGTGCCGTTGCCGATCAGCGGGCGCCCGGTGGCCGACTGGACCGGTGCGTTGATGGCGTTGATCGCCTGCTGTTGCATGGTGTGCCAGGCAGACGCGCTGGCCGGGGAGTTGAATCCGTCGAGACCCAACAGCGCCCCGCTCGTACCGCCGGCGCCGAGCCCGCCTACCGCCCCCGTACCGGTCCCGCCGTAGCCGGCGTTGCCACCGTTGCCGATCAGCACCGCATTGCCGCCCGACCCGCCGGCGTGCCCCGAGGCCCCCGATCCGCCGTCACCGCCTTTGCCCCACAAAATCCCGCCTGCCCCACCGGTCTGCGAGGTTCCCGCCGCGCCATTGGTGCCCTTGCCGATCAGTGGGCGCCCCAACAACAGCTCGGTGGGTAGGTTGATCACCCCCAGCACGTCCTGCGAAAGGGCCTGCAACGGCGAGACATTCGCCGCCTCGGCGGCCGTGTAGACGCTTTCCGCCCCGCTCAATGCCGCCACGAATTGCCGATGAAACGCCGCTGCCTGCGCGCTCAGCGCCTGAAATTCCTGACCATTAGAAGAGAACACCGCCGCGATTGCCGCCGACACCTCGTCGCCGGCCGCCGCCATCACCCCGGTAGTCCGGGTCGCCGCGGCCGCATTGGCCGCGCTGAGCGCCGATCCGATCCCGGTCAAATCCTGCGACGCCGCAGCCAACCCTTCAGGTACCGCATGGACAAAAGACATCTGTAGCCCCGATCACCCCGAGACCGACTCGGCCCGAGCGCCGAATCTCCGCAACCACCATATACAGGATTGTTGGGCAAACGAACGCCTTTGTTAAGCCGCTTGCAAAGACGTTGCAGGATTTGCCCTTTCGCTGCAGCCGCGCCGGCTCGGTGCGGCTGCAACTGGCGTGGCGATGTCGCCCAACTCTAGTACGGTCAACGACACGGACGCGATTTGATATCACTTCAAACACGCCATCTTTTAACAGCAGTCACGTTGTTAACATCACGCGATGGACTTGTCGGCGTGTCTAAACCTCCGGCGGCCGCGCCCAATTCCCCGGCGTGACGTATTGCGCTACACCATCGCCATGTCCGCACTGCCGGCGGTGTACGCGGCATCGGCAAGTGTCGCCGTCCGGACGGCGGCCGCCATCCCCACGGCGGCTTCCGCCACCCCTAAACTGATCGACTTCGCCATGCGCCAGATTCCAGCGGAGCAGATTCGAGCCACTGGCTACGCAGGGGTCATCAACTACGTGTCGCTGTCACGTCCCGGCTCGTCCATGGGCGCCAAGCCGATCACGCGGCCGTACGCCGAGCAGCTGACCGCTGCCGGGCTGATGATCGTCAGCAACTACCAGTACGGCAAGCCAGGCGGGACAGCACCATCGGACTTCAGGCGCGGGTTCGAGGGCGGCGTCGCCGACGCTCGCAACGCCTGGAAGCTGCACACCGCGGCGGGCGGCGGTCAGAGTGCCCCGATCTTCTTCAGCGTCGACGAGGACATAAACCACGACACCTGGAACAACTTGGCGCTCAAGTGGTTTCGCGGAATCAATTCGGTGCTGGGAGTGCAGCGCACCGGCGCCTACGGCGGTCTCGACGTCTGCAAATGGGCCGCCGAGGACGGCGTCATCGGTAATTCGCGGACCCCCGGCCGCCGGTGGGCTTGGCAGACGAAGGCCTGGTCCCGCGGTCAGGTCGACCCCGCCCCGGTCCTCTACCAACGGGTGGTGAGCACGGCGTCGAACCCTGGCCCAGTAGTTGGCGGACTCGAAGTCGACGTCAACGACGTCCTTGCCGACGATTGCGGTCAGTGGAACCTACATCCCTGAGCCTGGCGCGTCGTCGCTCGCTAGTGACCCTTGACTGACGATATGGTCGTGTGTGACGATTTCGTCAATCGGGTGCGACCAACGCAGCACCCTCGTCCTGCCCGTGCCCGCGGGCGGGCGTCGACCTCAACAATTAAGGCGATCTGTGGTGCACCGACCCCGCGACATTCCGTCGTACTGGCCTGACGTCTACAGCACATCGGCGATCCTCGATCCTTACCCGCACTACCGGACTCTGCGGCGCCTTGGTCCGCTCGTCTGGCTACCTTGCCGCCGGATGGTCGCTCTCCCCCGCTACGCCGAGTGCAAAGCCACCCTGCGAGCCGACGACTCGTACCTCTCCGGACATGGTGTCGCCGCCAACGCTGCGGCCAACCGGTTGTCCCGCGGCACCACGCTCAACAGCGACGGGGCCGACCACGACCGGCGTCGCAAGCTCGTTGCCCACCGCATGATGCCCAGGGCGCTACGGGGAGTCACTGCTTCCGTGGAAGACAAGGCGGGCGCCATCATCGATGTCGCGCTCACCAGGGGCCGGGTCGACGGTGTCGCCGATCTGGCGACCGCGCTGCCGCTGGCCGTCGTCCCGGATCTGGTCGGCTGGCCGCAGGACCAACGCGAGCACCTGATTCCTTGGGCCGCAGCGACCTTCGACATGCTCGGACCGCTCAATCGTCAGGCGATCCGAGCCATCCCGCGCAGCATGCAGATGCTGCGCTTCGCTCGTGCCGTGGTACGTGACCGAAACGTCCTGCCCGGCAGCATGGCTCACGAACTCTTGACCGCCGTCGATGAAGGTGATCTAGCGTTCGAGGACGTGCCGCCGCTGATCATCGACTACATTGCACCGTCGTTGGACACCACCATCAGCGCCATCTCCAGCGCGATCTACCTATTCGCGACCCACCCAGATCAGTGGGAAATGCTCAGAGCAGAACCAGAATTGCTGCCGAACGCGATCAATGAGGTGGTGCGGTACGAATCGCCGGTGCGGGCGTTCACGCGGAAGACCGCCCGCAATACCTCGATAGCCGGAACGGAGATCCCTGCCGGAACCCGATTACTGGTGCTGTATGCCTCGGCCAACCGCGACGAACGCGAATGGGAGACCTCTGAGACGTTCGACATCCGCCGTGACGCTGGACGGCACATCGGGTTCGGCAACGGCGCGCATGCCTGCGCCGGCCAGGGTCTGGCGAGGATGGAGACCGCCGCCGTCCTCACCGCGATGCTCCAACGCGTCAAGCGCATCGAGGTCGACGGGACTCCAAAGTGGGCTGTCAACAACGTGATTCGCCGCCTCGAACGGCTGCCGGTCACGCTGATTGCGGCGTGACCTCCCGGTCACGATGGCGAGATCGCGAGGGGGGCTAGAAAGCCACCGCGAGATCTTGGCGAGTCAATCTGCGAACGCCCCAGAAGTAGGTTACGAGGGGCATGGTGCACCACAACAGGTTCAGGACAACGAACTTGATCCACATCTCGACCGGGCTCGTCATGCTTTGCATTTTGTTCGCGATCTCCACGCCGAAGTAGACCGCCGGCAACGTGACCTCCACGATCATTCCGCCCATGATGAAGGACAGCTGAGTGCTCGTGAATCGCTTGCTATTTCGGAAGAACTGCACCATCGCATACGCTTCGAACAGGCCGATGAAGAACGCAATCCACTCGAGAACCACGATGAGCGGGTCGCCGTTCAGATAGCGAGCGTCACCGCCCAAGAGGATGGGCGACCACATGTACGTCCACAGCGCGCCTTTCTCGACGCCCGCGCGTATCTCGTTGAAGAACAGCAGCCACGGAAGTTCCCAGATGAAGCGTGGCGTCAGGGCGATGAAAACCCAGACGATCACCATCGCACCCAGTCGTTGCGATTTCGTCCAATCGCGTTGGCCCGGCAGGGGTAGCCACGGAAGAACCAGCGCGGTCACGAAGCAGCCGACGACAAAGAGGACCAACGTCGTGGATGCGACGACATGGGATACCCCGGCATGGAATTCGAGGTACCAGAAGACGATGTGAATGACGAAGAAGAACGCCAAGATGCCGAAGAGGCACTTCTGCAGCGACGACAGACCCTGCTTCGTCGGCGAATCGGGTTTGCTGTGTCGCGGAATCGTGTCCGTCACTGTCAACCTCCATGCACTGTGCAGAACTCGCTAGCCCGAAACGCGATCCGCGAAGCTCTGCTCCCGGCAGTCATATTCAGTAACAAGCGCTAAGGGACCACCGCTTCTGCACGACTTCCGACGTCCGTCGCGGCAGGCGCCGGCACCTTCGCTAGCATGGCACATGCCATGTTTGAATTGCAAGGGCCGGCGGCCGCCGGTGTCATAGGGTGCTACGGATGGGGCGATGTCTGAGGCAGGGCGGATCGCGATGACTGGGCGCAGATCGCCCGACCGACCCGCGGTCGGCCGCAGGGAGCGAGGTGACCGCACCCGTGAACGCCTCATCGACGAGACCGTTCGCTGCATCCGGGAAGAAGGCTTCTCCGCTGCAAGTGCACGGCACATCATCGAACGTGCTGGCGTGTCGTGGGGTGTCATCCAGCACCACTTCGGCGACCGTGATGGCCTTTTGATCGCAGTCATCGACGACGCCATCGATCGCCTCGTTGCCTCGCTCGAAGCATTGTCCGACCCCGACGAACCGATCGATACCACCGACTTGGTGCGGGGCGCATGGGAAGCGTTCGCCAACCCCAAGGCGATGGCCGGTCTAGAGATCCTCATATCGACCAAAGAGCTGCGTTCCGCACTCGACAGCCGACACATGGAGCGACTCGGCTCGGCACTCGCCAGCCTGACCCAACGGCTGGAAGCCAGCCATGGTGGCCAAGACGCCGTTGCACTGGGCATGCTCCTGTGGACCACGCCTGTTGCGATGATGATCGCTGAAATGTTCGCCACACTGCCGCTCGAAGTCAGCGAAGCCCAACAGGCGATCGTCAACCTGATCGATCGCCAACCGTGATGCGCGCCCGGTCAGTGACCAGGCATGATAGACGCCAAATGTCTCGTAGCGGACGCAGTCTCGGCGTGCCACGCGCTCAGTCCCGGCTACGGGCCCGTTCGGGTTGATGCAGTTACGCAGCTACGGCATCGCAGTTGTCGGCCGCAACGAAACGCCCTGGTGACGATCTCATTCAGCTCGAGATACCGTGCAGCACAGCGTCTATCACACCGCGGTATCGCGCGGTCGTTTCTCGCGCGGATGCCGTCACGGCGAGCGCTCGGTAGAGCGTCGCTCCGATAAACGCGTCGGTGGCAGCTTCGATGTCGGCGCCGTCGCGGATCTGGCCCGCCGACAGGCGTCACCAGCTTTGCAGCCGCCGCGAGCGGTTCGACGCTTGCGACTACGCCCCCGTCACACTCGGTTGCGCGCCGGCGAAAACCGCTCAAGCTGTACGGGCGGCCCGTCTGCTGACGGCGGCAGCACACCAGCGACACCGTCGATCACGCTGACTACCGACCGGTTCCCACGATCAAAGTTAAGGGTGCCGTGTTGGAAATTTTGGACGACCCACTCGGGCTCCTGGATTTCGGCGCTGGTCGGCAGCCCCAGCGCACTGTGTTCGTAGCCTAGGGTGCCCCACGCGGCGTAGATGGCGCCGGTGACGGGCTGGGCTCCGCTGGCCGGAGACCAGTACATCGCCCCTTTCTCGAAGATGACGTACCGCGCGGCTTCCGCCCCTTGCGATTCCGGCGACATCGGTGCGCCCAGTGCACTGTTCATGCCGCCCATCGCCTGCCACCGGTCATAGATGGCAGTACCTTGTAGCGACTGCGCCAGATCCTGGGCGCTGGGGCGTTTGTTGAACCGCGCGGCAATGTCGCGAATCTGGTTCATCAAGACATATCCGAGGTTGCCGGGGCAATCAGTGTCGCTGACGTCGCGGTGGGCAAAAATGCACGGAACTTTCGCGGCGGCGCCTTGGGGGAAACGGGTGTAGGGGCCCCCTTCCGATGTCAACGCGACACTGCCGTGCGGGTCGATGCCATCCATGGCCAGCCGCCACCCGAGCAGACGCCCGACGGTGCGCACCTGAACCGGCGTGGGGCCCACGGCGTCGAACTCGCCGATCATGCACACCGCCCACGTGTTGCGGTTGAACCCACCCGTGTGGGTGCCCCGAACCGATCTGGACATCCCGCCGAATCGGCCCTCGAATACCTGACCGTACTTGTCGACCAGGGCGTTGTAGGCGATGTCCGACCAGCCCAGGGTGCGGGTGTGGTAGGCGTAGATCGACCGCACGATTGCCGCCGAATCCTGCTGCGCGTAATCGTTTACGCCAGCGGTATGGTGCACGACGCCTGCCTTGATTCCGTTGTCGTACATCGGTGCTCGGCCGCGAATCGACTCATCGGCGCCCCACTGGGCGCGACTGATGATATTGGGCGCCTGCCCCGGCGCTTCGACCGCCGCAACCAAGGCCGGATCCGCCCCCGCGCTCGGGGGTTGGACCAGCGCTGATGCGGCCGTGCTCAAACCAAGCATAATTGGCGCGGCCGCAACGTATTTGAGGACATCACGGCGCGAGACACACGGTGGCGTTGGGCACCCGCACCAATCAGGCACGGCGACACGATAACCCGCGGCACCAACATTTATGACGCGACCCGCCGCAGCCGAATACGGTTGAAAGCTACAGGTTCGCGATGCTGCCAATCGGAGCCCATCACAGACAAACCAACGCGCGTCCGTGGCCGGACAGCCGGAACCGAGATGACCACGTCGACCCGGAATATCCCGATGTGTGCTCGCCTATCGCCGCGAGCGCCGATTGCCAGCAAACTCGTATTTATTTGTACGCCAAGAGATTACGGCGCTCGCTAGCCCCCATGATCGCCCAGTGCTGTCGAATCCACCCGCGACCACCTATCCAGAGCGGCGGCTCCTGGCCGTTGTACATGCTCTTGGGCCGCAATCGCTGTCTGCGCAACAGTCGACCGGCGTGGTGCTCGGCCACGTCCTTCAGGTACTCGATGTCGTCGCTGGTCCACGGGTGCAGGCCGGTCCCATCCAACCACCACCTCGGCTGGCCGTCCTACTCGTAGCGGGTTATCCGGTAACGCCAGGCGACGTGCCTACCCTTGCCGTCGACCTGCCAGTCCAGCAGCCGCGGGAGTGTGGCCTCGGGCGTCGACTGGAGAGTTTCCCCGGGGGTGGGTTATCCGGATCTCGACGAAGTCGCCACCCATGTGAATTAACTCTAATGACAGTGATCGATGCCGAGTCAGACCCAACAAGAACCGATTCGAACCCAAGCGCGCGCCACTGATGACCAGGTCGTGGTCACCGCGATTGATTGGCTTTCAGCATGTGCAGCACCGAGGTGTAGCGTGCTGTCGCTGTCGCCACTGCGCTGACGAATTCTCAGACATTTAGAGCTCTGACCTGCGGTTATTCGGTGGAGTTAAGGGGAATCGGACCCCGGCCTTGACCTGCAGAAATGACGTTTGACCTGCGGTGATCCTTTTCGACGCGTTACGTGCGGTCTCTGAGCCGCGGTCGGCGCCGGTAATCACGACAACCTCGTCAGGCCACGGATAGGGTCTCAGGTCATAGACCCCGCTTGCGTCCGAATGACGCGGTGCCGTTGCGACGCAGCATCGCGACCGCAGTCGCGACGCGTCCGCGATTGAGGTCGGGTGCCAGACCTGCGCCCACGCGGTGCAGTTGATCGGCGTGCCAGCCGAGTTCGAGAAGCCCGTCGAGCGACTTGAGGTCGACAAGCCTGCCCAAGACGCGGCGCATTCCCGCGCGCACTTGGTGGGATGTCAATGTCTCGGCACGTCCGGCGAGGATTACGTCGGCGGCGTCTGTCGTTGTTGCGGTGGGCCGACCAAGGCCGACGACATCGCATTCACCTGAATGGACTGCTTGTGCCATCGCGGTCCGGGAACGGAAGCCGCCGGTGACCGCCAGCGGAATGTCGCCAGCGAGCTTGCGCACCGTGCGGGCGTACTCCAGAAAGTAGGCCTCACGCGCGCGGGTGCTATTTGCAGCCGTTCCCATCATCGCGGGCTGCTCGTAACTACCGCCGCTAACCTCAAGCAGGTCGATACCCTCGCTCGCCAATGCCGCTACCACGGAACGGGATTCATCTTCGGTGAACCCGCCGCGCTGGAAGTCGGCCGAGTTGAGCTTGATGCCCACCGCAAAGGCCGGCGACACCCGCGCGCGGATGCGTCGCACGACTTCGAGTACAAATCGCATGCGTCGCTGTGGGTCGCCTCCCCACTCGTCGGTGCGCTTGTTCGACAACGGCGACAGGAACTGCGCGACCAGGTACCCGTGAGCACCATGTATCTGCACACCGTCGAAGCCCGCCGTCTCACACACCACAGCGGCATTCCCGAAACGCTCAATAATGTCTTCAATTTCATTTGGTGTCAGCTCACGAGGCGTAACCGCACCGGGAAAGTTGAGGGCCACCGCGCTGGGGGCCACGGGCGTGCGCCCGAGCGCGAGCGGATTCGATTGGCGTCCCGGATGATTGAGCTGCACCCAGATCGGGACACCGGCGTCTTTCGTGCTTTTGGCCCAGCGTGTCAGTGCAGGAAGGTTGCGCTCGTCTTCGATGACGACGTTGCCTGACTCGCCCAGCTGGCGGCGATCGACCATCACGTTGCCGGTGACGATTAGACCGTAGCCGCCTTCACTCCAGCTCGTGTAGAGCCGCTCTAGGCGCTTGTCCGGGGAGTTCTGCTTGTCAGCCAGCGCTTCGCTCAACGCGGCCTTCATGATGCGATTTGGCAGCACCTGGCCACAGGGCAGTGTCAACGGGTCGTGCAGGGAGGTCACAACGGTGTTCCTTTCAGATTGGCAGCCCGCAACGGAGCCTTGTCGGTCTTGCCGACTGCGTTTTTGGGAATTGCGTCAACAATGGTGATGGAGGTAGGCCGTTTGTAGCCAGCGAGTTCGCGCGCGCAAATGGCCTGCAGCGCACCAGAGTTGATGGTGTGTCCGGGTCGTGGTTGGACGTATGCGGCGACGGTCTCGCCCCATTTCTCATCGGGTACACCGATCACGGCCGCCTCCAGTACGGCGGGGTCGCTGGTGAGGACGTCCTCGATTTCCTTGGGATAGATGTTTTCTCCACCTCGGATGATCATGTCCTTGGACCGTCCGACCAAGGTCAGATAGCCCTGAGCGTCGAGGTGGCCGATGTCGCCGGTGTGCAGCCAGCCGTCGACGATGACGCGTGCGGTTTCGTCGGGGCGCCCCAGATAGCCGCGCATCACGTTGGGGCCGGCGATGGTGACCTCCCCATCGACGCCGGTTGGCACCGCGTTGCCGCTGGGATCGACGATGCGGATCTGCTGACCGGGGAACGCGATTCCAACGGTACCGGCCCGGCGCGGGCCTTCCACTGGGTTGATGGTGGAGGCACACGTGCCTTCAGACAGGCCGTAGCCCTCGATGAGCGGAAACCCATAGCGCTCTTCGAACCGGGTCAGTAGGTGCGCCGAGGCCGGGGCGGCACCGCAGACCCCGAAGCGAATCGATGACGTGTCGGGAACCAGCTCCTCAGGCAGCGCGGCCAGCATCGTGTAGATGGTGGGCACCGCGGAGAAGAAGGTGGGGCGTTCGGATTCGACCGTCCCGAAGAATGTTTGGGCATCAAACCGATCCGCGATCACCACGCTGGCACCGGCCAGCAGCGGCATCAATACACTGACCACGATGCCGTTGACGTGAAAGAGCGGCAGGATCAACAGGCACCGGTCCGTCGGACCGATCTGCAGTGCCAGGCATCCCATCGCGGCCATCGCATCGAGGTTGGCGTGATCCAGCATCACGGCCTTGGGCACCCCGGTCGTACCACTGGTGAAGATGAGCAGCGCCAGTTCCGAGGGATCGACCTCGGGTGCTGAGTCCCGCCCCGGCCCGGTTGCATAGAGCATGCCGACCGCGATTGTCACGACCCCGCTTCGCGCGCTTACACCGTCCTCTGACACCATCAGCCGTGCGCTGCAGGCGTCGAGTTGTCGAGCGACCTCGGCCTCGGTCAGGCTGGGATTGACCGGAGTGACCGTGGCGCCCAACCGCCAGCACGCGAACAACAACACGACAAACTCAACGCGATTGCGCAACTGCAGCGCCACCACATCACCAGCACCCACCCCGAGCTCGTCAAGGTGACGACCCGCCGCTCGAACGCGCTCCAAAAACCGGGCGTTGGTCAGGGAGCGAGTTCCGTCGGAAACCGCAGGCCCATTGGGGTCCAGATCTGCCCGTCGGTCGGGTAACGACGCAAAATTCATTGCGCGCGAACCTATTCTGGGGCGGGTATCGCAAACATTGTGAGCGTCGCGCATACCGAGTGATAGATGCCGATGAGGAAGGCGATATCGATCAATCCCTTCGTGCCGAAGGAATTTTCGGCGGCTCGGTACAGCGATTCGTCGATGCGGTGACTGGTTGACAACTGCCGGGTGAGCCGCAGCGCGATCGTCTCGTCATAGCTGAGATCCTCCGGTAATCCGCCGGTCGCCACCGCCCGGGCGGCTCCGTCGGATAGGCCCGCCTTACGCGCTACGGCCAAGTGTGCATACAGCTCGTAATCGGCCTGCCAGACCGCGCCTACCGCGAGGATGACTACCTCGCGGACCCGCTCGCTCAACGACGTGTGGAGTTGCTCGGCGAATTGCAAGTCCAAGAAGGGCGCGGCGATCGCCGGGTTGAGCAATGCGGGGTTGAACGGACCGATGAGTCGGCCGTCCTCGTCGGTACTTTGGAAATGGGCGTCGTTGGCCCACGGGACGATCCGGGCGCCCATGCGGTCGAAGATCCCTCGTTGTGCGGGAGTCAGATCCGCAGGATGAGCAAGGGGCAGTCGTCCGCCCAAGGAGACAGTTTGATCGGACATCAAACGGTTGCTTTAGCCGGGTGAAGCTGTCGGGTGAGAAACTCGACCTGGTCGCGCACCAATGCCTCGAAGGGCTCGCCAAGGTAGAAGTCGAAATGCCCCGCGTCATAACGTTTGATCTCGCCAAAGGGCGCGGTAAGCGCGTATTGGACCGTCTCGGCCGGTGGCGTAACGGAGTCGATGTTGCTGACGCAGAACAGGATTGGGAACTTGATCTTTTTGGCCGCGCGGCCAGGCCGGTAAGCCATGATGGTCGGAGCGACCCGCGCCGCCACCTCGTTGCGCAACGTCATCCCGGGCGGCACAAGCGCCTCGTAGCCGGGCAGAGCATCCGGGGCGTTCATCAGTGCCAGCGATCCCGGGGGGCCAGCGAGCGGGATCATCACCGGGGGCCTGCGAAGGACCATGGATGCGAGGTCCATTGCGACTGTGGGTAATGCCTTCAGGGATGCCACCGGGCCCAGCGCAAGGGCGGACGCCAAGCCGTCGGTGAACGGGCACTGAGACACCGCAGCTCGCAGTTCCGGGTGACGTGAGGCGACGGTGATGGCGTGACCTCCACCAAAGGAACTGCCCCAGACTGCGATACGCGTGCAGTCGACGTCGCGACGCTGCTTCACCCAGGCGATCGCGGCATCCCAGTCGGCGAGCTGCCGCTTGATCGACAGGAGCTGGCGAGGCCGACCACTGCTGTCCCCGAAGTGCCGATAGGTGAATGCCAACGCAGCGATCCCGGCCTCCGCAAAGCGCTCGGCGTATGCGTCTAAGCGCATCTCGCGGGTGGCGCCGAGGCCGTGTCCAAGGATGACCACGGGCGGTGAGGCGACTCCGGTGGGCAGGTAAAGCCATGCGGCACAGGTATCCTCACCGGAGGTGAATGAGACGTCGTGGCGGGTGAAAGGCTGGACAGTGGTCACTTCTTCACCGCCCCGTTGTTCGAGCCGACATGAGGCACACGGCCAGATTCGAGCGCTTGCGCGTAGATGTCGGAGCGGTATAGGGGTAGCTCGCCGGTGGACTCCGTGTCCGCGAGGTACTGCAGCATCAGTTCCTGGCCCTGCTCTGACTGATCGGTGCCGAGGAATTCGGTCCGCTCGACGTGCAGGCCTTCCGGCAGCGACATCGAGCCGCCGAGGTACACCGACCTCTTGATGGCCTCGAGCGACCCTTTGGTCCGCTTGCCGAAGTACTCGGCCAATTCGGTTGCCCGCGTGACGACGTCCTCAGCTGCCACGACCTCGTCGACAGCCCCGTTGGCCAAAGCCTGCGCGGGCGTGAACGGCTTGCCCTCCAGGATCGCAACCAGCGACTTGTGGGTGCCGATCAACCGGGTCAGTCGCTGCGAGCCACCACCGCCGGGCATGATCCCGAGGAGCACTTCGGGCTGACCGATGAAGAACTCACCGTCGGCCATCACCCGCAGATCGCATGCCCACGCGAATTCCGCCCCCAAGCCCAGGGCCGAACCATTCAGAGCCGCAACGAAGATGACGCCGCTCGCGTTCATGGTCAAGAACGTCTCATGCAGGCGGTCGAGCTGTGCGACTCCCCGAAATGGAGTGCGCTGCAGAAGAGGTTCGGGGACGCGAGCTCGGTCTATCCCGCGGGCCAAGCGAAGGGCCGCCGAAGCGCCGCGGCGGCCCAGTTCTGGTACCGCGGCACCCTCAGCTTGCAACCACCGCACGTCGGCGTGGCTGACGAACCGGCCCGGACGCGCACCCGTGAAAACGACGGCGCGGACGCTTGGATCGCTGTCGACGCGGTCGACCAACTCATCGAGTTCGTTGGCGGCATCGACGCCGAACAAGCTGTGCGGGCCGCCGTCAAAACGGGCAATCAGGACGGCTCCCCGATCCTCGATCTCGAAGTGTCTGGTGTGTTGGTGTGTCATGGCCGTTTGCTTCCGTTGTGACTACGTAACTGTATGAGGTGTTATAACGAAGTTATACATTGACTATAACAAGGTTATGGTGAGCGTGGCAAGGGTCTCGTCGATTACTTGGCGACTTGGAGAAGGAGTGGAAGAACATGACGGACATGCCGAGGAAGTCGACGCCCGATGGCGTGCCCGCGCGGGTCATTCACGCCACGATCGACCTCCTCGCCGAGCAGGGACCCTCCGCCGTCAAGGCTCGCGCGGTGGCGTCCGCCGCCGGACTATCGACGAGGGCGGTCTACAGCCATTTCGGTGGAATCCCAGAGCTCATCCGCGCGGTCATCGACTACGGATTCAAGGAGCTCGATGGGGCGTTTTCCCGGTTGCCCGTGACAGACGATCCGATCGCGGATCTGGCAGTCCTGGCGTTGACGTCCCGGCGGGTCGCCCGCGACAACCCGCACCTGTATGACCTGATGTTTGGACTCTCGACACGGGGAAGCTACCGGCCGTTGCAAACAGCGCGCCCCGGCACAAGCGGACGATCCGACGAATTTCAGACGGCCTATGGCTATGTGGTCCAGGGATGCATTCGGCTGGTTGACAGCGGACGAGTGCGGCCCGACCAGGACCCCGAAGCCATCGCGCCACAGCTGTGGAGCGCTGTCCATGGATTCGTCACGCTGGAATTGGGTGATCACTTCGTTCAGTTCGAAGACCCCGTCCGCGCGGTCTTGCAGCCGATGATGGTCAACATCGTCGTCGGACTGGGCGGCAATGCGAAGTCGGCCAAAGCCTCTCATACCGCCGCTATCAAGGCGTCACGTCAGAGAGGGCGCTGAAACGGTTGTGTGTGCTCATCTTTACGCATCGCTCTTGCGTCGAGTGATCGAGTCGTAGGAGCGTGCGGCGGCTTCATGTGAAGCCTCGGCCCGGTCGCGGGTATCTCCGAGTCCGACAGAGAGATTCACACCCATCGGCAGCAGCACCTCCCTGGCCGGGTTGTCGCACTCGACGAAGGTGTCAGCCCGCGCAAGGGTGATGAAGCCGTGCACGAAACTCCACAATTGAGCAGCCACCGAGCCGGGGTTCTGCCGCCTGACTCTGCCGGATCCCACGAGCCGTGTGCAGGCTGCTGCGATGCGAGCGTACACATCTCGAAACGCCGTTGAATTTCCATTCAAGCCCACGTGCGGAATGCTGAGCGGCCGGTAGCTTCC
>NZ_LZKR01000102.1 GCF_001672915.1 Mycobacterium sp. 1245805.9
TCGACCTCGGTGGGTAGGTGGGCGAAAAAGCTGCGGATCACCCGCACATGCCCATCGCCGATCAGTCCTTCACGTTGCGCCGCGGCCGTCGCGGCGAGTTGCGGGGCCAGCGGTTCTCCGGTCAGCGCCCGACGCTCACCCAGATCCTCGGCCTCGGCGATGCGCCGCCCGGCCTCGGCCTTGGTGATCCGCAACCGATCCGCCAGCGCGCAACACAGGTTGCCGCCCAACTCTGCCGGCGTGGCCTGCGCGTCGAGTTGATTGATCAGCTCGTGCTGGGGGGCGCGCAGCCGACGCGCCGCGCGTTCCAGCTGTTCGAGGGCGGCCAGTCGTTCCGGGGTGGTCAACACGTCAAAGGACAAATCGCACAGCCGCTTCAGGGCGCCGTTGAACGCGTCGAAACCCTCGACGATCTCCTCACGACTACTCGAACCCATGCCCCGAATCTTACAAACGGCCACCGACAAGAATCGCCGCAATGTGACCACCGAAACCAAAGTGGCACAAGTTATTTCGTGGGCCTCCGCCGTTAGACGCAGCGCGGGTCGCAATGGTTCCACGAATTCGCCAAAGGGATCCTGCGGCAGGATCTGTTGTCCGCCCGGGCCGCTGATGATGTCGTTACAAAAACTCACGCCCGCCGGGTTCCAGCGCTGCCGCAGATGATCACCGCGCGATCCGACTCGGCGGTGTGGAAGGTCGCCGATTTGTTGACCCCGCGCGTTCACCCGAAGCGCTCGCGTCGAGCTGCCGCACGCCTCAGAAGTAAAGCATGCCAAGGCTTCTGGGCTGACCACCGGTTATGCGGTTGCGTCAGCGCGCAACGGTGCGGGGCGCGGGCTGGAACAGTTCCACGAGATTGCCGGAGGGGTCGCGCAGCAGGACCTGTTGCCCGCCCGGGCCGCTGATGATGTCGTTGCGGAAATCCACACCGGCCGCCCGCAGCCGCTCGACCTCGGCGGAGATGTCTTCGACGACAAGCTGTATCCGGTTCCAGCCGCCGGGTCCGGGCGTGGCACCGTCGGGCATCGGACGCGCCGCGGAGCTCTTGGGCCCGGCCAGCAGCAGCTGCAGCGGGCCGCGCACGACGGCGGCGAAGGCGGGCACTGCGTCGAGATCGACGGCGAAGCCCAGGTGGGTGGTGTAGAAGTCGACGGCCGCCCGCACGTCGTCGACGAGATAGCGGACGCGCGCGAGTTCGCCCATCAGATGCTCACCCCCGAGTACATCACCCGGTTGGGGTCGTACTTCTGCCGCACCGTCGCCAGCTGCGACAGGTTCGAGCCGAAATAGCGCGACGGCGAGCTGTTGGGCTCCAGGTAGTTGACGTAGCCGCCGACCGAAAACTGTTGCACCGCTTGGTGTGCGGAACTCAGCCACTGCTGCGCGGCGGCCACCTGATTGGCGGCGGGCTCGACGTACCACTGCAACAGCACGGACTGCTGGCGCCACGGGAAGGCCGTGTTCCCCGCCGGCACGTCGCCGACGGCGCCGTCCAGCGGGTCGATCAGCACTGCCGCCTTGCCGCCGGACGCGGGCCACTGCCCGATCGCGGTCGCAACGGCATGCGCCGCAGCGGAATTCATCGTCGCGATCACGTCGGATCCGGCCACGAATCCCACGGGCGTCGCCGTCGAGCTGCCCCCGGCCAGATACGTCACCAGGTCCATGTGGCTGAGCGTCTTGTTCACCACGGCGGTCGGCGCCACGCCGACCGCGGACTTGATCGCGTCGACCACGCCGGAGCCGGCGCCCGCGGGGGCGGTGGCCAGAACGTGGCAGTTGGGCTGGTTGCCGATCGAGAGATCGACTATCCCCCAAGTGTTTCGGTCCGCGCCGCTCAGCCACGTCTGCCAGCCGGCGAGCACCTGCACCGCCGACGCCGGCGGGAAGTCCAGCCGGACGACATCGCTGTCGCCGGTCGCGAACGTGGCGAACGTCATCGACGTCGTGACCCCGAAATTGCCGCCGCCGCCACCGCGCAACGCCCAGAACAGATCCGGATGATCGTTCGCCGACGCGGTGACCACCTCGCCGCTGGGCAGCACCACCGTCGCCGACTGCAACGCATCGCAGGTCAAACCGGCGTGGCGGCAATCGGCGCCCACCCCGCCGCCCAGCGCCAGTCCCCCGATGCCGACGCTCGGGTAGGTAGCGGTGGGGATGGCGCGCCCGGCGCCGGCCAGCCCTTGGTGCACCGCGTACAGCGTGGTCGCCGGCGTCACCGTGGCGTTACCGGCGCCGTCGACGTTCACCCCGCCGGGAAGCCCGCGCAGGTCGATGACCATCGCGCCGTTCGGACTGGACGCCCCGATGTACGAATGCCCGCCCCCGCGCGGGGCGATCTTGAGCCCGTTGGCCGTCGCGAATGCGACAGCCTTCTGCACGTCCGACTGCGAGGACACCTTGACCACCGCCGCCGGATTGGTGTTGTTGTACAGCGAATTGAAAACCTGCTTGCCCGAGGAGAATTGGGCGCCGCTGGCGGGCAGCAACACGTTGCCCCCGATGGAGGACGCCAGGCCGCCCCAACCGGCGGCGGGGTCCGCGGCGGCGCGCGCGGTGCCGAAAACCGCTCCGGTCGCCAGCATTCCGACGGCGCCGCGAATGAACGTCTGACGCGAGAAGCCCCTCTGATTCGTCGTCATGGGCCGGATTCTGGTCCAAACGGCCGCTGAAAATCCGGCCTCCGCCCGAGTGTCAGGTCACAGTGTGGCCTCGATCCGCCGCCGCTCGCCGGGGCGCCCCACGGCCCATTAAGCGACGTCGCGCGGGCGATCCCCTCACGAAACGCTTATTGTGCAAACCTTTATCGCACCGTGTTGTAAACGTGACAGAAATAGACCAGAGTTTCACAAGTGACTGGAGTGCCCTCAGAGCACCCGGCAATAGACGGGGAGGTTGGCATGAAGGCACTTACAGCGGAGACCCAGCGGTGGATCTGGGTGTTTCGTCACCAGCCGCTGACCATCCGCCTGCTGGCCGCGACCGCGGCCCTGCTCACCGGGGCCGCCGCCTGCGCGGCGCCGGCCGAGGCCGACGCCGGGGCCGACGACGCCGTCATCGACGCGCGGAACCACGCCGGCATCGACTTCGGCGAACCCGGCAACGCGATGTCGGTGGGCGAGTCCATCTGCCCGATGCTCGCCCCCCCGGGGG
>NZ_LZKR01000103.1 GCF_001672915.1 Mycobacterium sp. 1245805.9
CGAGGGCGTGCCGGGCGGGTTCGCGACCCTCTACAAGGTGCTCAGCACGTTCGAGGAGGCCGGCCGGTGCCAGCGCGGCTACTTCGTCGAGTCGCTGGGCGGCGCCCAGTTCGCCGTCGCGTCCACCGTCGACCGGCTGCGCAGCTACACCGACGACGTCGACCAGGAACGCCCGGAGTACCGGGCGGTCGCGCTGGCCGCCGGCGATCCCGCCAACCCCTACGGCGCCGCCCTCCCCTGGCCCGCCTCGGGCGCCGAAGGCGCGCGCCCCGGCCGCAAGGCCGGCGCCCTCGTGGTGCTGGTGGACGGCCAGCTGGCCTGGTTCCTGGAGCGCGGCGGGCGGTCGCTGTTGACGTTCACCGACGACCCCGCGGCCGACCATGCGGCGGCCGCGGCGCTGGCCGACCTGGTGGCCGCCCGGCGCGTCGCGTCGATCCTGGTGGAACGCATCGACGGCACGCCGGCGCTGCAACCCCGCGCCGGGGGACCGAACCCGGCCGTCGAGGCGCTGGCCGACGCCGGGTTCGCCCGCACCCCACGCGGAATGCGGTTGCGATAACCCATGCCCGAGGGCGACACCGTCTGGCACACCGCGGCCGTGCTGCGCGAGCACCTGGCCGGGCGCACGCTGACGCGCTGCGACGTCCGGGTGCCGCGGTTTGCCACCGTCGACCTGACCGGACAGGCGGTCGACGAGGTGCTCAGCCGCGGCAAGCACCTGTTCATCCGGGTCGGGCGGGCCAGCATCCACTCGCACCTGAAGATGGACGGCAGCTGGCGGGTCGGCAGCCGCCCGGTGCGGGTGGATCACCGGGCCCGGATCATCTTGGAGGCCAACGGCGTTCGGGCGGTCGGCGTCGACCTGGGTGTGCTGGAGATCCTGGAGCGCGACGCCGACCAGGACGCGGTCGCGCACCTGGGACCCGATCTGCTGGGCCCGGACTGGGACGCCGACCGGGCCGCCGCCAACCTGGCGGCCGACCCCGACCGGCCCCTCGGCGAGGCGCTGCTGGACCAGCGGGTGCTGGCCGGCATCGGCAATGTCTATTGCAACGAGCTGTGTTTCGTCAGCGGCCAGGCGCCCACCGCGCCCGTCGCGGCGCTCGCCGACCCGCGCCGGCTGGTGTCCCGCGCCCGAGACATGCTGTGGGCCAACCGCTTCCGCTGGAACCGCTGCACCACCGGCGACACCCGGCCGGGCCGGCAGCTGTGGGTCTACGGGCGCGCCGGGCAACCCTGCCGTCGCTGCGGCACCCGCATCCGCTACGACGACGGCGGCGATCGGGTCAGGTATTGGTGCCCCTCCTGTCAGGTCGGCATGCAATGATCTCAGTGCACAGCGGCCCGACGGGCCCCATCACTACCGGGCGGGAGGTCCCAGCGATGACCACCACCCGAACACGCCTATCCGCCGGCCTCGCCCTGGCGCTGCTGAGCCTCGCCGTGGTGGTCTGCGCGCCCGCGCGCGCCGACGCCGTCGACAACCTGTTCGTCACGGCGGTGAAGAACAAGGGCATCGAATTCGCCTCCCCGCAGGCCGCGATCGTCGCCGGTCATGAGGTCTGCGACGAGCTGGACATCGGCAAGCAGAAGTCCGACATCGCCTCCGAGGTGATGACGAACAGCAACCTGGACGGCTATCGCGCCGGCTTCTTCATCGGCGCGAGCATCGCCGCGTACTGCCCGCGCTATCGCTGACGAGCCTCATGAGATGGCTCATGAGATGGCGTCGACCGCGGTCGACAGCCGCGACTTGAACTCCTGCGGGATCGGGACGTACCCGTTGTCGGCGAGCCCGTCCTGGCCGGCGCCGATGGTGCTGCGCAGGAACGCCTTAACCGCCGCGCCGACCTGCGGATCGGGGTATTTCGAGCACACGATCTCGTAGGTCGCCAGCACGATCGGGTACGCGTCGGGCTGGTTGGGCCGATAGAACGAGATGGTGTCGAGGGCGAGGTCGTTGCCCTTGGCGATGAAAAAGGCCGACGAGATGGTCTTTCCCACCGATTCCGGGCTGATCGTCACCGGGTCCGGGCCGGCCGACGTGAGGATCTTCGCCGTGTTCAGGTGTTGCGCCTGGGCGAACGACCATTCGACGTAGGTGATCGCCCCTTCGATGGTCCTGACGGCGGCGGCGGCGCCGTCGTTGCCCTTGGCGCCCTCGCCGACGCCGCCGTTGAACGTCTTGCCGGCCCCCTTGCCCCACGTGCCGTTGGAGGCGCTGTCGAGATATCGCTGGAAGTTGTCGGTGGTGCCGGACTCGTCGTTGCGGAACACGACGCGAATCGGCTCGGCCGGCAACGTGACGCCGGGGTTGAGCGCCGCGATCGCCGGGTCGTTCCAGGCGGTGAGGCCGCCGTTGAAGATCCGGGCCGCGGTCGCGCCGTCGAGGTTCAGGGCGCCCACGCCGTTGACGTTGTAGCCGATCACGATCGGGCCGAACACCACCGGCAGATTCCACGCGGGCGAGCCGCAGCGCTGCTGCGCGCGGGCGTACTCGTCCTTGCTCAGCGGCGAGTCCGAGCCGGCGAAATCGGTTTGATTGCCCACGAATTCGCCGATCCCGGCGCCGGAGCCGTTGGCCGTGTAGTTGAGGGACTGCCCGGCGCAGGCCTGCTCGAAGGCCTTGACGAAACGGGTCATCGCGTTGGCCTGGGCGGTGGAACCGCTGGCCCGCAGGGTCGGCTTGCCGCCGCACGGCACCTTCGCCGGCGAGCCCGTCGTGCCGCTTGGACCGGCGGCGTGGTTGTCGCTGCCGCACGCCGACACGATCGCCACACCGGCGGCCAGAACGGCCAGGGTCGCACCAAATCGATTGAGTTTCAAAGGGATGCCCTTGTCACGGCCATGAGGCATAGTAACCGCTTCCGCTAGTTCCGGACGTGCGCCAGGAAGAACTGGGCAATGACCTCCGAGGCGTCCAGGGCGCGCGAGGTGCGCCCGATGATCGCCTGGGGCAGATACTGCTTGCCGCCCGGCCAGGTGTGCCCGCCGTTGTCGATCCGGTAGAAGATCACCTCGGTGGACCCCGCGCAGGCCGCGGAGTCGAAGCGGTGCACGACGGTGCCGTCGCCCACGCCGGGCAGCGCCTGCGTCGACGGATCGCCCTGGCACCCGTCGGCCGAACGCCAGGTGTCGACCATGCTGGGCGCCGAGACGGAGTGGCTGAGCCCGCCCCGACCGCGCACGTCCCCGCCGTTGAACGGCACCAGCGGGTCCGCGGTTCCGTGCGCCGCCAGCACGGACACTGGACGCGACGGGTGGCAGGCCACGCCCGCGCCCAGCGTGCCGGCCACCGGCGCGATCGCGGCGAAGACGTCGGCGCGGTCGCAGCCGAGCCGGTTGGACATGAAGCCCCCGTTGGACATGCCGGTCGCGAAGACGTGCCCGGGCGCGATGTTGTAGTCGCTCTGCAGCTTTCCCGCCAGCGCGACCAGGAAGCCGACGTCGTCGACGTGGCGGCGGTCCGCCGGGGACGCCCCCCGCCCGTCGGCCCAGCTCTTGTCGTAGCCGTCGGGATAGGCCACCAGCAGGCGGTTGGCGTCGGCGACGGCGTCGAAGTCGGTCAGGCCCTGCTGGCCGGTCCCGGTTCCGCCCCCGCCGTGCAGGCTGAGCACCAAGGCGACCGGGTCGCCGGGCGGCACGTGCAACGTGTACGTGCGGTCCATGCCGCCGGAATGCAAGGTGCCGGCCAGATCCCGGGCGCTGGCCGCCGACACGTGGCGCACGTCACAGCCCGCGACGCTCACCGCGCAGGCCGCCAGGACGACGAGCGAGAACCAGCGCGGGTACGGCCGGCGGGAACCATTGTTGCGTTGTTCGCAATATCCGCGATGATTAGATGATGGCGAGCTGTAACCTGCTTGCAACGTTGGCGGCCGAACCTTCAGTCGTCAAACAACGGAACTTCAGAACCTTGGGGGTATTAGAAATGACGAGCACCGGTACCCGCAAGCCTCGCCTGCGGCTCGGGTTGTTGGCCGCCGGCTTCATCCCGGCGGTCGCGCTGCTCGGTCCGGTGACGGCGGCCCCGCCGGCTTACGCCGACGGCACCGACGACGCGTTCATCACGGCGCTGCACAACCACGGCATCGAGCACGAGTCGCCCAAATCCGCGATCGCGGCGGGCCATTTGGTGTGTCACCAGCTCGATATGGGCAAGACGCAGGAACAGATCGCGACCGACGTGATGAACAGCAGCGGCATCGACGGCGACAACGCCGGCTACTTCGTGGCCCTGGCCGAACGCGCGTACTGCCCGCAATACGCGGACGTGCCGTCGTAACGGCATAACGCCGGTTTTAAATCGCGGAATCCGGCGGCCCGAACGCCATTCGTGTCGCCCTGATTTGAATTAATTGATCGCCGCATCGGGTAAAGCTGTAGTGTGCGGAAATTCCGCCGGCAATGTCGCTGACGAGGGAGGGGGCGAAGTGACGATGACCCGCCTCGCCCTGCTGGTCGTGTTGGCCGCATTCGCTCCCCTGGCGGCCACCACCGCGCGCGCCGACACCAGCGACGACGCGTTCCTGGCGGCGCTGACGGCGAAGGGCATCCACTTCGGTTCGCCCGACAAGGCCCTGATCGCGGGCCACGAGGTCTGCGACGAGCTGGACACCGGCCGGACGGTGAACCAGGTCGCGTCCACCGTCATGAGCAACAGCAGCCTGGACGGCTACCACGCCGGGTACTTCGTCGGCGCCAGCATTCGGGCGTACTGCCCCAAGTACGCGTCCTGACCTCACAGCGAGCGTGCTTTTTTCTTAACCTGACGGCAACGCGCACGGTCGCTCTCGCAATATCTGCCGGTCCTACACTCCCGCTATCACCTACCAGCTCGGAGAACTGACTACGTGGTATCGAGAATTTTAACCGGCGCCGCTGTCGCCGTCGGGATGGCGATTTCGATCGCGGCACCGGCCGGCGCTGACCCCAGCGTGTTCAACGATCTGTCCTGCAGCTGCCCGCAAACGGTCTCGAACGGCGGCTCCTCCGTCGCCGACCAGATCAACCGGGGCATCCAGTCCGGCCTCGGCGGCGGGAGCGGCGCCCGCGCCCAGCAGTAGCGCCCTTCAGCCCGCGGCCCCGCGCCCGACGGCCTGCATCGCCGCGTGCTCGTGCAGCGCCTGTTCGGCTTCGGGGTGGACGGGTTTGAGGTCGAACACGACCTCCTTGACGGTGCCGGTGAACGCGTACGGCGCCCGGTCCTCGTAGTCGCGGTCCACCACCAGGCCGTTGTCGCGCCCGATGTCCATCCCCGCGTAGGACGTGAACGCCAGCGGCACCGTGTTGGCCATCGAGCCCTCACCGATCTGCCGGTCGTCGGCCCACAGCGTCACCCGCCCACCCGAGCCCGGGACCGGCTGGTCGGATTCGAACAGCATGCGCACCGTCACGTCCCCGGTGGGAATCGGCTCGGTGGACACCTGCTTGTAGGTGTCCACGCCGAGGAACGAGTAGGTGTGGCGCAGCCGCCGCTCCTCGTCCACCCACAGCGCGAACCCGCCGATGAAGTCGGCGTCGGCGACGATCACGCCCTGCGCGCCGCCGTCCGGGACGACCAGCCGCGCCTCGATGGCGTACGAGCGGCCGAAGATCCGGGGCACCATGCCGCGCTGGATGTTCTGCACGCCGCCCTTGAAGGTGAACCGGGTGGTGGTCGGCAGCGGCGGTAGGCTGCCGAACATCACCGCGAGCCCGCCCAGCAGCGGCAGCACCCGGTTTCGTTCGGCCTCCTGCCACCACAGCCGGGTGAGCTCGGCGACCTTGTCGGGATGCTCGGCGGCGAGGTCGCGCGCCTGGGAGAAGTCGTCGGGCAGGTAGTAGAGCTCCCAAACGTCGCTGTCCGGGTCGTACGTTCCGGGCGCGAATCGGGCCAGCGTCTCCGGGGAGAGGTCCCACGGCGCCTTGTCCAGCCGGGTGCACGCCCACCAGCCGTCCTTGTATATGGCGCGGCTGCCGAACATTTCGAAGTACTGTACGCTGTGGCGCTCGTCGGCCGCGGGGTCGTCGAAGGTGTGGACGAAACTGGTCCCGTCCATGGCTTCCTGCTCGAAGCCGTCGACGCTGACCGGCTGCGGTAAACCGATGGCCTCCAACACCGTTGGCGCGATGTCGATGCAGTGGGTGAACTGGCCGCGGATCGCGGCGTCGGGCCGGATCCGGCTCGGCCAGGCCACCACCATCGGGTCGCGCGTGCCGCCCAGGTGGCTGGCCATCTGCTTGCCCCACTGGAACGGGGTGTTGTTGGCGTGCGCCCATGCGCTCGCGAAATGCGGTGCGGTGAACTCGTTTCCGAGCGCCTCGATGCCGCCGTACTGCTCGATGAGCTCCAGCTGACGGTCGGCGTCGAGCAGCACCCCGTTCAGGAACGTCATCTCGTTGAACGAACCGGTAACGGTGCCCTCCATGCTGGCGCCGTTGTCGCCCCAAATGTAGAAGACCAGCGTGTTGTCGGATTCGCCGAGATCCTCGATCGCGTCGAGCAGCCGGCCGACGTTCCAGTCGGCGTTCTCGGAGAACCCCGCGAACACCTCCATCTGGCGGGCGAAGAGCTTCTTCTGGTTGTCCGACAGGCCGTCCCATGCCGGGAACAGGTCGGGCCGCTCGGTGAGCTCGGCGTCGGGCGGAATGACGCCGAGCTGCTTCTGGCGTTCGAATGTCTTGCGCCGGTACACATCCCAACCCTCGTCGAACTCGCCGCGGTACTTGTCGGCCCATTCGGCGAACACGTGGTGCGGCGCGTGGGTGGCGCCGGTCGAGTAGTACATCAGCCACGGCTTCTCGGCGTCCTGCGCCCGCACGGCGTGCAGCCATTCGACCGCCTTGTCGGTGAGGTCGTCGGGGAAGTAGTAGGGCCGGCCGTCCTTGCCCTCGGGCACGCCGACGACCGAGTTGTCCTGGGTGATGATCGGGTCGTACTGGCCGGCGGCGCCGGACAGGAAGCCCCAGAAGTGGTCGAAGCCCCAGCCCACCGGCCAGTTGTCGAACGGGCCCGCCGCGCCCTGGACGTTGTCCGGGGTCAGGTGCCACTTGCCGAAACCGCCCGTCACGTAACCGTTGTCGCGCAGGATGCGGGGCAGCGCGGCGCAACTGCGCGGCCGGACCGAGGAATAGCCCGGGAAGGGACCGGGGAACTCGGTCACCGACCCGAAGCCCACCCGGTGGTGGTTGCGCCCCGTCAGCAGCGCGGCGCGGGTCGGCGAGCAGACCGCGGTGACGTGAAAGCGGTTGTAGGTCAACCCGTTTTGCGCCACCCGGGTCAGCGTCGGGGTCCGGATGGCGCCCCCGAAGGTGTCCGGGCCGCCGAACCCGGCGTCGTCGATGAGCACGATCAGCACGTTCGGTGCGCCGTCGGGCGCCTTGGCGCCGGGGACGATCGTCCAATCGCCGACCGAGTCCGCCATGGTGCGCCCGATGGTGCCGCCGAAGGCGCGCTGCGGCAACGGCAGCCGGGTGCGGTCGGGGTTGAACTTGCCCATCGCCTCTTCCAGCGCCGCGCCCAGGCTGCGCAGCGTCGAACGGCTCAGCTCCGCAACGGATTTCATCGGCGAGCCGGCGCACGCCTGCTCGACGCCCAGGCGGCCCTCCGCCGGCGTCACGGCGATGATCAGGCCGCTGCCCGCGGCCAGCGCCTGCCCGATCTTGTCGGCCAGTCCGCTCTTGATCCGGTGGTCGGCGAACGTGCCCGCCAGCGCGCCGGCGGCGGCACCGACCGCCGCCGTGGCGAGCAGCGCCGGCGAGAACAGGCCGACCGCCAGGCCGGCGCCCGCCCCCCACGCCGCACCCCGGCGGCCCAGCCGGTTGCCCGTGTCGAGCAGCACGGCATTGCCGTCGGCGTCCTTGCCGACCAGCACCGCGCCCCGCAGCGCGACGTCCTTGGCTTTGGTTCGCTCGGCCAGCGTTTCGAAGTCCCGGCGAGCCGCTTCGAGGTCCTGGTAACCGGCGACGATGACCAGCGCTTGATCTTCGCTCATGAGCTCGGAGCGTAGTGGAAGCGCGCGGCGCGGCGGCGGATTCGGTGCGCGTCCCCGCGGGTGCGGTGCGGCTGCCCGGTGTGGTTCATCGGCTCGGCGTAGAACATCAGCTTGGCGAGCTCCACCAGGACCAGGTAGACGCCGACGAAGCCGCCCAGCACGGCGAAGAACTGCCAGGGCAACGGCGTGAACCCCAGCGTGTGGGCCAGCGGCGAGATGGTCAGCGCGACGCCGACGGCGACCACCGTGAGGCTGGTGACGGTCAGCGGGACGCTGGCTCGGCTGCGGAAGAACGGCACCTTGCGGGTGCGGATCGCGAAGATGATCAGCGTCTGCGTCGCAAGCGATTCCACGAACCAGCCGGTGCGGAACTCCACGGCGCCGGCGTGCAGCACGCCCAGCATCAACCCGAACGTCAGGAAGTCGAACAGGGAGCTGATCGGCCCGAAGATCAGCATGAACCGGCGGATGAAGGCGACGTTCCAGTGCGACGGCGCGTGCAGCTGTTCCTCGTCGACCCGGTCGGTCGGGATCGCGAGCTGCGAGCTGTCGTAGAGCAGGTTGTTGAGCAGGATCTGGCTGGGCAGCATCGGCAGGAACGGCAGCAGCGCCGACGCGGCGGCCGCGCTGAACATGTTGCCGAAGTTGCTCGAGGTGCCCATCAGCACGTACTTGATGGTGTTGGCGAATATCCGCCGCCCTTCGGCGACTCCGGTGGCCAGCACCCCGAGGTCCTTTTCCAGCAGCACCACGTCGGCCGCGTCCTTGGCGACGTCGGTGGCGCTGTCGACGGAGATCCCGACGTCGGCGGCGTGCAGGGCCAGCGCGTCGTTGACGCCGTCGCCGAGGAAGCCGACGGATCGCCCGTGGCGGCGCAGCGAGACGATCAGCCGCGCCTTCTGCTCGGGCGAGATGCGGGCGAAGATCGTGTTGTTCCGGGCGGCCTCGACGAAGGCGTCGTCGTCGAGGGGCTCGAGCTCCGCGCCGGTGACCGTGCCCTTGGACGCCAAATCGAGTTCGGCGCAGACCTTTTCGGCGACCCGCGGATTGTCGCCGGTGGCGATCTTGAGCTCGATGCCCAGCGCGGCGAGCTGCGAGAGGGATTGTCGCGCAGCGGGTTTGGGTTCGTCGGCGAAGACCAGGAAGCCGGCCAGCGCGAGGTCGCGTTCGTCGTCGGCGGTGACGGCACTCAGCTCGCCCGCCGGCCGCAGCGCCACGGCCACCACCCGCCGCCCGGCGGCGAACAGGGCCGCGAGCGTCTCCGCCGCCGCCGGCGACGCCGCCCGGCACCGCGCCAGCACCTGCTCGGGCGCGCCCTTGACCACGAGGACGCGTTGCCCGTCGTCGACCAGGACCGACGTCGCGCGGCGCTCATGGTCGAACGGCAGGATCGCGACCCGGCGCACCCCGTCGCCCACCAATTCCCGCGCGCCATCCGACTCCCACAGCGCAGCGTCGAGCGGGTTGGCGCTGACGCCACCGGATTCCGGGTCGACGTCGGTGGCCAGCAGCCCGAGCCGGCGGACCGGGTCGGCGTGCGCGCCGGCCGGGTCGATCGCGTCGACCAGGCGGAGCTGGCCCTCCGTCAGGGTGCCGGTCTTGTCGGTGATCAGGATGTCGATGTCGCCCAGGTCCTCGATGCACACCAGCCGTTTGACGAGCACCTTGGCCTTGGCCAGTTGCCGCGACCCCGTCGCGAGGCTGGTGCTGACCACCGCGGGCAGCAGCTGGGGCGTGATGCCCACGGCGATGGCCAGCGAGAACAGCACCGAGTCGATGATCGGCTTGGCCAGCAGCAGGTTGCTGGCCAGGATGATCACCATCAGCGCGATCGCGACCCGCAACAGCAGGTAGGAGAACTTGCGCAGCCCCACCTGAAAGTCGGTTTCGGGCTGGCGCTGATCCAAACCCGCTGCGATGCGCCCGAATTCGGCGTTGCGGCCGGTGGCGTACACCACGCCGACGCCCTCCCCGGAGCTGACGATGGTGCCCATGAAGGCCAGGTCGCACGATTCGGCCAGCGTGGCGCCGGGGGGCGCCGGCCGGGGCGACTTTTCCGATCCGGTCGACTCCCCGGTCAGGATGCTTTCGTTGCATTCCAGGCCGGTGACCTCGATCAGCCGGACGTCGGCGGGCACGGCCTCACCCAGTGACAGCCGGATCACGTCGCCGGGCACCAGCTCGGTGACGGCGACCGTGACGAACTTGGAGTCGCGGCGCGCCAGGGCGTTGTGGTGCACCCGTCCGTGCAGGTCGGCGGCGGCGCGCTCGGCGCGGTACTCGTTGACGAAGCCCAAGCCGATGCTGGCCGCCAGGATGATGCCGATGATGACCGCCTGCATGCTGTCGCCCAGGAAGTACGACACGATCGCGGTGCCGGCCAACAGGATCAGCACCGCGCTGCGCAGCTGGCGACCCAGCACGGCGAGCGCGTTGACGTGATGGGTCCGCACGGCGTTGGGGCCGTGCCGCGCCAGGCGGGCGGACGCCTCGGCGCTGGACAGCCCGGCGGCCGAGCTGTCCAGCCAGTCCAGGACCCGATCGACCGAGGCTTCGGCGACCTGTTTGGCGGTCAGCGGCGCCGCGTCCGGTTCGGTGGCAACAGCGGTGGGCATCCGGTAATCATCGCCATGACGGCCTCGGCGCGACAGGGGCTTTAGTCGTCTTTGGAGTCGTCTCTTGGCAAACCCGTGGATGCCCAAACCGGTTGGCGCCACCCGCCGTTCACGTCCGATACACACCGCGGTCACCTGCGCCGCTCGAGTCGCGCGCGGGTCACATCGGTCGTACCGTGGTCGCGTGGAGCACGAGAATCGGTTGCAGCTCAAGCCCTATCGATCCGCGCTGGAGCATCTCGACGGGGCCTGGTGGCCGCGGTCCACGCGATTGGCCGACGAGCTGCCGGACCTGGTGGCGTCGCTGTCCGACCGTCTCGGGCGCGTGGTGATGGTGGGCTACCGTCGCAACGGCTGGCACGAGACGCCCGCGCTCGTCGAGATCGCCGGCCAGACGGTCGAATTGCTGGGCTTCGCCAGCGACGAGCCGGCCAGTGTGATCCTGTTCGGCGAGGACGGCCAGCACGTCACGCTGCACGTCATCCGGCCGGACTCCGCCGAGGACGCCGCCCGCCAAGCGCTACAACGGGCCGGGGTGGCCGACCCCGACGCCGCGCCGGCCGGCGCGTCCGCCGTCGCCCGGTCCGTGGCCGAGGTCGCCGACAAGCTGGCGCGTCACGAGGGGCTCGGCGACGAGCGGCGCACCGCGCAGATCAAGGACTGGTGTGAGCAGGCCGCCCAGCAATTCGTCGACGCCCCCGTGCAGGCCTTCGTTCCGGTCCTCGTCGAGCACATCGTGCGCAACCGCATGATGGAGTCCCGGGCGGCGGCGGCGACCGGCTAGGCGCCGTAGACGCCCAGCAGGTCGCGCGCGGAGACGATCCCGGCCAGCGCGCCGTCGCGCTCCACCAGGATGTGGCGGATGTAGTGATCCATCATCCGGGCCGCCACGTCGTCGACCGTCGCGTCGGCGTCGCACCACACCAGCTTGGTGCTGGCCACAGCGGCGGCCGGGACCCGGGCCGGATCCTTGCCGGCCGCCACCACGCGGACGACGTCGCGCTCGCTCACCATCGCCGCGGGCCGCTCGTCGTCGCCCACCACGACGGCGCCGACGTCGCAGTCCGCGATGGCCATGGCCGCGTCGGCGACCGTGGCGTCGGCGGCGACGCGCGCCACCGGGTCGCCGGTGATGGTGGAGATCGGGAGCGAGCCCCGCGCAGAAAAGCCAGTCACGCCAGCAATGTTCACCGGAACGTGCCCACCCTCTCTAGTGACCTGAGTCCCTAGTTCAGGGACACCCGGCCCTATTTAACGAGGCGACGCCGCTTCAGGCTGGCGACAGACCCGTCTCCCGAATGGAATTGTGTGGGGCGGTACGCGCTGCTCCTCCTGCACTTCGTGCAGGAGGAAGAGAACTACTTCACCCTCGCCGACGCTGACGACTCAGCCCGCTGAGGGCGGGCGGGTCATGAAGGTCCCCTTGATCTCCAGCCCGATTTCGAGATCGTCGTAGTCGCGGCCCCCGCGCTTGCTCTTGTCGCGGGGTGCGACCGGCGGCATCATCGGCGGCGGCATGAACGGCAACCCGGATTCGTCGGCGGCCAGGGGCGAGACGGACGCCGCCAGCTGCACCGCCTGTTTCGAGGCCGACAACATCCCCACCGTGGCGGGCGGCATCGTCAGTTTGCCGACCGAAACCCCGACACCCATGGCCGCGGTCGGCGCCGATCCGGCCACCCGGACCGCGTCGGCGAGGCCGGCCTCGACCCCACCCAGCGCGGCCTCGCCCTCGGCCAGGCCCTGGCCCACGTCGCTGCCGACGCTCTGCAGCGATTGGGCCGCGTTCAGCTGCGCCAGGTAGCTGAGCAGGTTGATCGGGATCCCGCCCGCGATGAACTGGTCGGCATACGTGTTGAGCAGGCCGAACCAGCCCGACTGGGGGTTGAAGCCCAAGGGGGTGCTGAGGATGTTCGTCAGGAAATCCCCCAGCGGGGTGGACGCCGCGGGGGTGGCGGCGGCGGCGGACGTGGCAGTGGCCTGCGCGGCAAAGTTGGCAGCCGCAGCGGCGCGGTATTCGCCCACGCCCAGCGCAATCTCGGCGGTACGTGCCTGCCATTGCGTGGCGCGCGCCACGTCCTGTTTAGCCAGACGTTGATAGAACTGGATGGCAATCGCGCCCTGATCCAAACCACGCGACTTGGCGCCGAGCATCTCCAGCTCAGCCGCAGTCCAGCGATAGTCCAGCGCCTGCTTGAGCAGACCACGCAGGTCAACCAGCATGGCGGCGCGCTGCGGATCGTTCGGCTGCAGCGCGTAGGCGCGTTGCTCCCGGATGGCGATATCAAGCAGCAGCGCTTCACGGTCGAGCGTCTTGTCGTGCAGCGCACGCATGCGAGCGACCATGGCTTCGGCTTCTGCCAGCCGGCCCGTGCGCACATACTGGGCACCCAGCACGCTCAAGAACTCGCCATCGTTCGGGCGCACGCGCAACCAGGCTTCCAGATAGGCCACCGACAGCGCATCGACCTTGCCGCCCTCCAGCAGGCGAGCCTCCAGACGTTCGCGGGGGAACATCAAGGCGAGCGCCAGCCCGATCAGCGCACCCAGGGTACCGATCAGCCAGGCCGGCAGCAGCCGTTCACGCGGAGTCAGGTCAGCAGACCACATCGATATGTTGGTAGGTCACGGTTTGCGCGGCGGCTCCTGTCAGATCAACGCGCACGGTGTTGTCTTGTGCGCGGGCGGTGCGCGCCGGGTTGCCATTGACCTTCACGCGGCAGGCTCCTGCGTTGGCCAGACGAACAAACGGCTTGTAGTAGCCACCCGCCTCGAAACTCAACGCATTGCCGTTTCGTGCGAAGTTGCGCACGAAGGCTGCGGCTTCTGC
>NZ_LZKR01000104.1 GCF_001672915.1 Mycobacterium sp. 1245805.9
CCCCGGGTTGGCGATGATGTTCATCCGCAGCCCGGGCCGCAGGTCGTCATACTGGCCGTCCAGGAAGCCGCGGCCCCGGTAGAACACGTTGTTCATGCCCATGATGGACGCGGCCCCGAGTGCCGCCTGGTACGCCTCGGCCGACAGGTAGTCGCCCGCCTCGGCGCCAATCTCGGCCAGCACCTGCGTGTTTCGCGTGGCCGCGGCGCTGGCCAGCAGCGTGCCCCACAGCTGCTCCTCGGTCAGCACCGTGCTGCGGGTGATCGAGCCCAGGTTGAGCTTGAGGTCCTTGGCGTACTCGGGCAGCGCGGCCTTGAGGTTCTCGATGCTCATCTCGCCCCCTATGCCGATGCCTTGAGCAGCTCGCCCGCGTCGATCGTCGGGTCGCCCTTGCGCCAGTTGCAGGCGCACAGCTCGTCGGATTGCAACGCATCGAGGACCCGCAGCACCTCGTCGACATTACGCCCCACGGATCCGGCCGTCGCCGAGACGAATTGGATTTCGTTATTCGGATCGACGATGAAGGTGACCCGGTCGGCGACGCCGTCGGCGTTGAGCACACCGGCGGCCAGCGAAAGCTCCCGCTTGATGTCCGAGAGCATCGGGAAGGGCAGCTTCTTGAGGTCGTCGTGCTGCGCGCGCCACTGGAAGTGCACGAACTCGCTGTCGATCGAGACGCCGAGCACCTGGGCGTCGCGGTCGGAGAACTCGTCGTTGAGCTTGCCGAACGCGGCGATCTCCGTCGGGCACACGAAGGTGAAGTCCTTGGGCCAGAAGAAGATAACGCGCCACTTGCCGTCGTGGTCCTCGTTGGTGATGGTGGTGAAGTAGTCGCCGGGTTGCTTCGCGTCGACCTTCGACAGGTCACCGCCGATCAGCGCGGTGAGCTCGTAGGCGGGGAATTGGTCGCCGATTGTCAGCAGGGACATATCGCTCCTTAACTGGAATTATTCAAGATTAGCCATCTGCCACCATCTTGCCGCCCCGCCGATTTGAAGTAAAGGTGATATATCACACTATACTTATGGGCATGTCCGATAAGACCTATCAGCCCACCGTCGCCGGCCTGCGCGCGTTCGTCGCGGTGGCCGAGAAGCAGCATTTCAGCAGCGCCGCAACGAGTCTCGGCGTCAGCCAGTCGACACTGTCGCAGGCGCTGGCGGCGCTGGAGGCGGGACTGGGCACGCAGCTGATCGAAAGATCGACCCGGCGTGTCTTCTTGACGACCGAGGGCACGCAACTCCTGCCCCGGGCCCAGGCCGTGGTCGAGTCCGTCGACGCGTTCAGCGCCGCCGCCGCGGGCGCCGCCGATCCGCTGCAGGCCGGCTTGCGGCTGGGACTGATTCCCACCGTGGCGCCCTACGTGCTGCCGACCGTCCTGGCCGGGCTGGCCGAGCAACTGCCGTCGCTCACCTTGCGGGTGATCGAGGACCAAACCGAGCGGCTGCTCAGGCTGCTGCGCGAGGGCGCTCTCGACGCGGCGCTGATCGCGTTGCCGGCCGAAGCCGTGGGGATCACCGCCGTCCCGATGTATGACGAGGACTTCGTGCTCGCGCTGCCGCCGAGGCATCCGCTGTCGGGCAAGCGTCGGGTGCCCGCGACCGCGCTGGCCGAACTGCCGCTGCTGTTGCTGGACGAGGGGCACTGCCTGCGCGACCAGGCGCTGGACGTCTGCCAGAAGGCGGGCGTGCGGGCGGAGCTGGCCAACACCCGCGCCGCGTCGCTGGCCACCGCGGTGCAATGCGTGACCGGCGGGCTGGGGGTGACCCTCATTCCGCAGAGCGCGGTGCCGGTCGAGGCCGCCCGCAGCCGGCTCGGGCTCGCGCAGTTCGCCGCGCCGCGCCCGGGGCGCCGGATCGGCCTGGTGTTTCGCTCCTCGAGCGGCCGCGACGAGTCCTACCGGCAGCTGGCGGCGATGATCGCGAAATTAATCGGCCAGGAACACCAGGTACGCCCGGTCAAATAGCCGCTCGGCGGCGGTAAGTTCGGCGCATGGAAAAGGTGATCGCGGTCCTGATGCGCTCGGAGCCCGACGACGACTGGTGTGCCCGGCAACGGGGTCACGTCGCCGACGCGCTGCTGGAACTGGGGCTGTTCGGGCTGCAGGTGAACGTCCGGGACAGCGCGGTGCGTCACTCGCTGATGACGCTGACGACGATGGACCCACCGGCCGCCGCGGTGGTGAGCATGTGGACCCAGCAATGCTACGGCGACCAGATAGTGACGGCGCTCAAATTCCTCGCCCAGGAATGCGACCAGCTCGCCGCCTACCTGGTGACGGAGTCGGTTCCGCTCGCCGCGCCGCCCACCGAACCCGGTTGCCGGACAACGGGTCTGGCCAACATCGCGTTGCTGCGCCGGCCCGCACAGCTGGACCAGGCGACCTGGCTGGCCCGGTGGCAGGGCGACCACACCTCGGTGGCCATCGAGACGCAGTCGACGTTCGGCTACACCCAGAACTGGGTGGTGCGAGCCCTCACCCCGGACGCGCCGGGAATCGCGGGCATCGTCGAGGAGTTATTCCCCGAGGAAGCGATCACCGATCTGAAGGCATTCTTCGGTGCCGCCGACGACGACGACCTGCAGTACCGGCTCGGCCGGATGGTCGCCAGCACAACTGCATTCGGCGCCAACGAGAACATCGACACGGTGCCGACCAGCCGCTACGTGTTCAGGACACCATTTCGGGATTGAGGACCGCTCATGACAACACTCGACGAGGCAGTGGCGCTGGCCAAGGGAGAAAGCGGTCTGGCGGTGGTCTCGACGATTCGCGCCGACGAAACCGTGCAGGCTTCGCTGGTCAACGTCGGCCTGTTGCCGCACCCGGCCAACGGCGAGCCCGCCCTGGCGTTCACCACCTACGGCAAGGTCAAGCTCGCCAACCTGCGGGCTCGCCCGCAACTGGCGGCCACGTTCAAGAACGGCTGGCAGTGGGCGACCGTCGAGGGTCGCGCGGAGCTGGCCGGCCCGGACGACGCGCCGTCCTGGCTGAAAGACGCCGACCAGTTGCGGCTGCTACTGCGCGAGGTCTTCACCGCCGCCGGCGGCACGCACGACGACTGGGACGAGTACGACCGGGTCATGGCCAAGGAGCGTCGCGCGGTGGTGCTGATTGCGCCGACCCGCGTGTACAGCAACGGCTGAACCCGTCGCGCTCGAGTGTGCGCTGACGGCTTCGCGCGTGTGCCCAGGGCAGAAGTGCGGCGATTTTTCCCGCCCAGGACGCACACGCAAAGCCGTCAGTGCACAACCTGCGGCGGTGCCGGCGTGACCGGTGTGACAGGCTGCAGCCGTGACGCTGCAGATCGACGACAAGAACCGGGTGCGCACCCTCACGCTGAACCGGCCCGACGCGCTCAACGCGTTCAACGAAGCCCTTTATGACGCGACGGCCGACGCGTTGCTGGCGGCCGCCGACGATCCCGAGGTCGCCGTCGTGCTGCTGACCGGGGCGGGCCGCGGCTTCAGCGCGGGCACCGACCTCGCCGAGATGCAGGCGCGCATCACAGACCCCGGCTTCACGCCCGGTAAACACGGCTTCCCGGGCCTGATCGCCGCGCTGGCGGCGTTTCCCAAGCCGCTGATCTGCGCCGTCAACGGCGTCGGCGTGGGGATCGGCGCGACCATCCTCGGGTACGCCGACCTGGCATTCATGTCGTCGACGGCGCGGCTCAAGTGCCCCTTCACCAGCCTGGGCGTGGCACCCGAGGCTGCCTCGTCCTACCTGCTACCGCAGTTGGTGGGCCGGCAGAACGCCGCGTGGCTGTTGATGTCCTCGGAATGGGTCGACGCCGACGAGGCGCTCCGGATGGGGCTGGTCTGGCGGGTCTGCGACCCGGAGGAGCTGCTGCCCGAAGCCCGCCGGCACGCGGAAGTTCTTGCGGCCCGGCCCATTTCGAGCCTGATGGCCGTCAAGCACACGATGATGGAGCCGGTCCGCCCCGAGATCGCCGCGGCCAGCGCGCGCGAGAACGCTCACTTTGCCGAACTGATGGGCGCCCAGGCCAACGCCGCGGCCCTGGCGGACTTCAACAAGCGCTAACCGGCTACTGGGCGGGTTCGAACTGGCGCGACGCCGCGATGATCGCGCGCAGCGTGCGCCGGCATCGCCCGCAGTCGCCGCCGGCGCCGCACGCCTCGGCAACCTCCTTGGAGGTCGAAGCGCCCCGCGCGACGACGTCGGAGACGGTCTGGTTGGTGGCCCCAACGCACAGGCACACGTACATCAGCGCACCCCTCGGGCGCGGGCGTAAGCCGAGCGAGCAAGCCGCATGTTAGTGAAGTCTACCCTAAGTAGGTTAGCGATGCCTAACCCCGCCGCCGTGACTCAGACGACACACTGAGCACAGCCATACCTTCCTGGAAGATTCCAATCCGGCATGGCAAAGTGCTGCTAGCGCCCGGTGTTTCAGCCCAGCCCGCCGCCGCGGCGAGACGTGACAGCCCTCCGACGCTAGGAGTGACCATGCAAGGTGACCCGGACGTTCTGCGCCTGCTCAACGAGCAACTCACCAGTGAACTCACCGCGATCAACCAGTACTTCCTGCATTCCAAGATGCAGGACAACTGGGGCTTCACCGAGCTGGCCGAGAAGACCCGCGAAGAGTCGTTCGACGAGATGCGGCACGCGGAGGAGATCACCGATCGCATCCTGTTGCTCGACGGTCTGCCGAACTACCAGCGCCTCTTCTCGCTGCGCGTCGGCCAGACGCTGCGCGAGCAGTTCGAGGCCGACCTGGCCATCGAATACGAGGTGATGGAGCGGCTCAAGCCCGGCATCATCATGTGCCGGGAGAAGCAGGACAGCACCAGCGCCATCCTGCTGGAGAAGATCGTGGCCGACGAGGAAAAGCACATCGACTATCTCGAGACGCAGCTGGAGTTGATGGAGAAGCTCGGCGAAGAGCTGTACTCGGCGCAGTGCGTGTCGCGGCCACCGAGCTGAGGCCGTCGAGGCACCGCTTGGTTGCCATCGGTTAACCCTGGGCACTCATAGGCATCGAGCGCCCAGGGGAAGGCAGGCATGACGAGCACGACACCGGCGGCCGTTCCGGCCCGCCAGGCTGACCAGTCCGCGCCGGGCGACGTGGCGGTCAACCCGCAGCGACGGAATTTCATCTTCGTGGCCGTCTTGCTCGGCATGCTCATGGCGGCACTCGACCAGACGATCGTCGCGACCGCACTGCCGACGATCGTCGCCAATCTCGGTGGGGCGGGCCATCAATCGTGGGTCGTCACCAGCTACCTGCTGGCGTCGACCATCATGACCGCCCTCGTCGGCAAGTTCGGTGACCTGTTCGGCCGCAAGCGGGTGTTCCAGGCGGCCGTGGTGTTCTTCGTCGCCGGGTCGGTGCTCTGTGGGGTCTCGACCTCGATGGGCATGCTGGTCGCGGCGCGCGCGCTGCAGGGCATCGGTGGCGGCGGGCTCATGGTGACGGCCATGGCGTTGATCGGCGAGGTGATTCCGCTGCGCGATCGCGGCCGCTACCAGGGTGCGATGGGCGCGGTGTTCGGCGTGACCACGGTGATCGGCCCGTTGCTCGGCGGGTACTTCACCGATCATCTGACGTGGCGATGGGCGTTTTGGATCAACGTGCCGATCTCGGTCGTGGTCTTCTTCGTGGCCGCGGCGGCGATCCCGGCGCTCAGCCAGCGCAGCAAGCCGGTCATCGACTACGTCGGGATCCTGTTCGTCGGCCTGGGCGCCTCGGGCCTGACGCTGGCGACCAGCTGGGGCGGCACCACATATCCGTGGGGCTCGGCGACCATCGTCGGGCTGTTCGCCGGTTCCGCCGTGGCCCTCGCGATCTTCGTCTGGGTGGAAAGCCGCGTCGCCGCGCCCATCCTGCCGACGCGCCTGTTCGCAAGCCCGGTGTTCACGGTGTGCTGCGTGCTGTCCTTCGTGGTGGGCTTCGCGATGTTGGGCGCCCTGACGTTCCTGCCCACGTACATGCAGTTCGTCGACGGCGTCTCGGCCACCACGTCGGGGCTGCGCACGCTGCCGATGGTGGTGGGGATGCTGACCACGTCGATGGGCAGCGGCGTCCTGGTCGGCCGCACGGGCAAATACAAGGTCTTTCCCGTTGCCGGCACCGCGGTGATGGCGTTCGCGTTCTTCCTGATGTCCCGAATGGAACCGTCGACGTCGGCGTGGCTGCAGTCGCTGTTCCTGGTCGTCCTCGGCGCGGGGATCGGCATGTGCATGCAGACGCTGGTCCTCATCGTGCAGAACACCTCGAGCTTCGACGATCTCGGCGTCGCCACCTCGGGTGTGACCTTCTTCCGGACCATCGGAAGTTCTTTCGGCGCAGCGATATTCGGCTCGCTGTTCACCAACTTCCTGCACAGCCGGATCGGCCCCGCCCTGGCCGCGAGCCGCGCGCCGGCCGCCGCGGCCGGTTCACCGGAGGCCCTGCACCGGCTGCCGCGCGACATGGCCGCTCCGATCGTGCGGGCCTACGCCGACTCGCTCACCCAGGTGTTCCTGTGGGCGGTCCCGGTCGCGCTGGTCGGCTTCGTCGTGGCGCTGTTTTTGCGCCAGGTGCCGTTGCGCGGCATCGGCAACAAGCGGGGCGACATCGGTGAGGCGTTTGCCATGCCCACCAGCCAGACGCCCGACGAGATGCTGGAGGCCGCGGTCGGGCGCCTGTTGCGGGGCGTTCCGGGCATGCGACTGCGCAGCATCGCGATGCGACCGGATTGCCGCCTCGACGTCGCCGGGTTGTGGGGCGTCCTGCGCATCAACCGCTACGGGCAGATGTACGGGACGGCGCGGCTCACCGACATAGCCGACTACCTGCGGATCCCGTTCGAGGTGCTGGAACCAACCTTCTCCCGTCTGGTCGCCACCGGTTACGCGCGGGGCGAGGGCGACGAATTGTGGCTGACCCCGGCCGGGGCGCAGCAGGTCGAATACGTGCATTCCCTGCTGCTGGCCTGGCTGGTCGACAAGCTGGAACGCTCGCCCGGCTTCGAGGGCCGGCCCGACCGGCGACAGGTGGAGGCCGCGCTCGAACGCGTCGCGCATCGGGTTCTGGCCCAACGCGATTGGGACAGCGAGACGCCGACGGTGGCCATAACCGCGCTCGGCGAGGGGCCCGGGCGTACGATCACGCAATGAGCCGAATCGGAACGTTCGCCGACGACGACATCTATGGCTGGGCCGCGAAGTCTCCGGACCTCGGCGGCGCGATCGCCAACTTCAGCCAGGCGGTCTACACCAAGAACCGGCTGCCGATGCGCACCCGCGAGCTGGCGCGGACCGTCATCGCCCACGACAACGAATGCACCGTGTGCATGAACACCCGCGACGCCGACGGGCCCGCCGCCGGCGTCGACGAAGAGCTCTACGAGCACGCGCTCGAGTGGCGCACCTGGCCCGGCTACAGCGAGCAGGAGCGCCTGGCGGCCGAGTTCGCGCACCGTTTCGGCACCGAGCACACCAAGTTGCGCGACGACGAGGACTTCTGGGCCCGCGCCAACGAGCACTTCACCGAGGAGCTGCTCGCCGACCTCGCGATGTCCTGCGCGCTGTGGGTCGGGATGGGCCGGATGCTCCGCACCCTCGACATCGGCCAGGCCTGCAAGCTGACCCTGCCCAGCCGCGCGTAGGCGCAGGCGGGCACAAACCGGCGCGTAACCCTGTTGCGCTACCTGTGAAGATTCGTTTCGGCGTGTCGCTGGGATTGGACACCGCCCCGGACCGGCTCGCCGGCATCGTCGATCACCTGGAGAGCAGCGGGGTGGACTCGCTGTGGTTCTCCGAGCTGGTCTACTCCCCGGCGGTCGATCCGGTGGTCGGCATGGCCTACGCGCTCGCCCGCACGACCCGGTTGAAGGTGGGCACGTCGGTGGCCGTGCTCCCGGGCCGGCACCCGGTGCTGGTGGCCAAGCAACTGGCGTCGCTGGCGGCCGTCGCCCCCAAGCGGGTCCTGCCCGTCTTCGGATTGCGTTCCGCGATACCGGCCGAGCGGGAGGTGTTCGTGGTGCCCGACGGCGAACGCGCGGCAGTATTCGACGAGGCGCTGCGAGTGCTGCGCGCGGCGCTGGTCGACGACGACACCAGCTTCAAGCCGTTTAAAGGCCGGTATTTCAGTGTGAGCGGCGCCGCGGTCGCGGCGCGGCCGGTGCCGCCGCTGGACATCTGGCTGGGCGGCTCGGCGCCGGCGGCGTTTCGGCGCATCGGCGCGCTGGCCGACGGCTGGCTGGGCAGCTTCCTGACCCCGGCCGAGGCGCGCGCGGGGCGCGAGGCGATCGAACGGGCCGCGGCGGAAGCCGGCCGCCGCATCGAGCCCGACCACTACGGCATTTCGTTGGCCGTGGCGGACGGCGAATTGTCCCCGGAGCTGGTGGCGGCGGCCCGGCGGCGTCGTCCCGAGCTCGATCCCGGCGAGCTGATCGCCGCCGATTGGGATCGACTGCACCGCCAACTCGACGGCTACCTCGACGCCGGGCTGACGAAGTTCGTCATCCGGCCGGCGGGCAACGCGCCGCTGGACGACTTCCTCGATCGGTTCGCCACCGAGTTGATCCCGCGCCAGAACTGACCGGGTTGCCACAATGGCTGCCATGACAGCCACCCCGCTCGCCGCCGCCGCGATCGCCCAGCTGGAGGGGGAAGGCGTCGACACGGTCATCGGCAGTGTCGTGAACCCCGCCGGTCTGACGCACGCCAAGACCGTCCCGATCCGGCGCACCAACACCTTCGCCGATCCCGGCCTGGGCGCCAGCCCCTCCTGGCACGGCTTCGCCATCGACCAGAGCGGCATCGCGTTCACCGACGACGTCGGGGTGGTCGGCGATCAGCGCCTGCGCATCGACCTGTCGGCCATGCGGATCGTCGGCGACGGGCTGGCCTGGGCGCCCGCCTCCTTTTTCGAGCAGGACGGCACACCCGTTCCGGCCTGCGCCCGGGGCACGCTGGGCCGAATCGAGACCGCGCTCGAAGAAGCCGGCCTCGAGGCCGTCGTCGGGCACGAGCTCGAGTTCCTCCTGGTCGAGCCCGCCGGCGGCCGGGTGCCCGCCGCGCTGTGGGCACAATACGGCCTCGCCGGCGTGCTCGAACACGAGGCGTTCATCCGCGACGTCAACGCCGCGGCGACGACGGCCGGCGTGGCGATCGAGCAGTTTCATCCCGAGTACGGGGCCAACCAGTTCGAGATCAGCTTGTCGCCGCTGGCGCCGGTGGCCGCCGCCGACCAGCTCGCGGTGACCCGGCTCATCATCGGCCGGGCCGCCCGCCGTCAGGGCCTGCGCGTCAGCCTGTCCCCGGCGCCATTCGCCGGCAGCGTCGGATCCGGTGCGCACCAACACTTTTCGCTGACCGGCCCGGACGGTCCGCTGCTTTCCGACGGACCCGGGCGGGCGGGCATGACCGCGGCGGGGGAGAGCGCCGTCGCCGGGGTCATCGGTGGCCTGCCCGAAGCCCAGGGCATTCTCTGCGGATCCATCGTGTCCGGCCTGCGGATGCGGCCCGGGAACTGGGCCGGCGCCTACGCGTGCTGGGGGACCGAGAACCGGGAGGCGGCGGTGCGGTTCGTCAAGGGCGGGCCCGCGAACCCGCGCGGTGCCAACGTCGAAGTCAAGATCGTCGACCCGTCGGCCAACCCCTACCTGGCGACGGCGGCGATCCTCGGCCTGGCGCTCGACGGGATCAAGCGCCGGGCGCCGCTGCCGCCGGAAATCACCGTCGACCCGGCCAAGTTGTCCGACTCGGAACGCGCCGACGACGGCATCGTGCTCCTTCCGGAAGCCCAGGCGGAAGCCATTGCCGCGCTTGACGGTTCGGCGTTGCTGCGGGGCATCCTGGGCGACGCCGCGGTCGACATGGTGGTCGCGGTCCGCAGCCTCGAGCATCAGCGCTACGGCGACCTCGATGCGGAGCAACTGGCGGACAAGTTCCGGATGGCCTGGAGCCTGTGAACGCCCTGGCGGAGCACGTCGATCAGGTCACGCTGATCGACCAGCACGTCCACGGGTCCTGGTTGACGGCGGGGGATCGGGCGCGGTTCGAGAACGCCCTGAACGAGGCCAACACCGAACCGCTCGCCGACTCCGGTTTCGACTCCCAGCTCGGCTTCGCCGTGCGCGCCCACTGCGCCCCGATCCTCGGGCTGCCCAAACACGTTGACCCGCAAGCTTACTGGGAACGACGTCGGCAGCACAGCGAGGCCGACCTGGCGCGGCTGTTCCTGCCGGCCGCCAACGTCAGCGACTGGCTCGTCGACACCGGAATCGGCGCAGGCGACACGGCCGGCACCGCCGAGATGGCCGAGCGGTCGGGCAACCGCGCGCACGAGGTCGTCCGGCTCGAGCAGGTGGCCGAGCAGGCGGCGCGGGCGCCGGGCGCCTACGCCGGGGCCTTCGAGGAGATCCTGCATCGGCGCGCGGCCACCGCCGTCGGCACCAAGTCCATCCTGGCCTACCGCGGCGGGTTCGATGGCGACCTGAGCGAACCGTCGGCCGCCCAGGTCGCCGAGGCGGCGGCCCGGTGGCGGGACAGCGGCGGCACCCGGCTGACCGATCGCGTGCTGCTGCGTTTCGGGCTGCACCACGCGTTGCGGCTCGGCAAGCCCCTGCAATTCCACGTCGGCTTCGGCGACCGGGACTGCGACCTGCACAAGGGCAATCCATTGCTGCTGCTCGATTTCCTGCGGCAAGCGCATCTGTTCAAGCCCACGCCGATCGTCCTGTTGCACTGCTACCCCTACGAGCGCGAGGCCGGATACCTGGCGCAGGCCTTCAACCACGTCTACGTCGACGGCGGGCTGAGCGTGAACTATCTGGGGGCGCGCGCACCGTCGTTCATCGCCCGGCTGCTGGAAATGGCGCCCTTCCGAAGGATCCTGTACTCGTCGGACGGGTACGGCCCCGCGGAGTTGCATTTTCTCGGTGCGGCCTTGTGGCGCAAGGGTATTCATCGCGTGTTGAGCGGATTCGTCGCCGACGGAGACTGGAGCGAGGACGACGCCATCCGGGTGGTCGACCTCATCGCCCGCGGCAACGCAGCCCGCATCTACCGCGTTTGACGCCCGGTAGCACCGGGGTACCCGGGCGTAATGGCGACCATGGGGGACGTCTTGGAGTGGGCCCGCAACCAGGTGGTGTCGCGGGTCCCGAAAGCCGACCTGGATCAGCGCGACCCCGACTACATCCGCGACCAGCTTCCAGGAACCTGGCTGCTGGCGTCGCTGTATTTCCGCGCGGACGTGCGCGGCCTGGACCGGATTCCGGCCGACGGGCCGGTGCTGCTGGTCGGCAACCACAGCGGCGGCAACGTCCCCCCGGACACGTTCGTGTTCACGCTGGCGTTCTGCTCGTACTTCGGCGTCGAGCGGCCCTTCTACCAGTTGGCCCACAACCTCGTCGTCTCCGCGCCGCCGCTGGGCTGGCTGCGCAAGTTCGGCACCGTCGCCGCCAACCCCGAAAACGCCCGCCTGGCACTGGATTCCGGCGCGGCGCTGCTGGTCTATCCGGGCGGGGACTACGAAGTGTTCCGCCCGTCGTGGGAGCGCCACAAGGTCGACTTCGGCGGGCGCAAGGGCTACGTGCGGCTGGCCCGGGAGGCCGGCGTGCCGATCGTCCCCGTCGCCAGCGTCGGCGGGCAGGAGAGCGCGCTGTTCCTCAACCGCGGACAGTGGCTGGCCAAGCTGCTGATGGCGGACAAGTTGCTGCGGCTCAAGAGCATCCCGATATCGCTGGCCCTGCCGTGGGGCCTCAACATCAGCGACCTCGCGGGCCACATTCCGCTGCCGACGAAGATCGTCATCGAGGTGCAACACCCGATCGACGTCGACGGGGATGACCAGGCCGTGCACGACAAGGTGATGGCCAGCCTGCAGGGCGGCGTCGACCGCCTGGCAGCCGAGCGTCGATTCCCGGTGATCGGCTGATGCGCGTCGAACGCCGCTGTGTGATCAACGCCGACCGCGACGCGGTCTGGAAGATCGTCAGCGACCCGGACTGCTACCCGTCGTTCATGACCAGCCTCGAGCGCTGGGAGTCGTCGAACGACATCGAACGCGGCCTGGGCGCGCGCTACACCGTGCACTGGAAGATCGGCTCGGTGCCGGTCGGGGGCGTGATCGAGGTGGTCGAGTTCGACGACCTCCGCGACGTCGCGTGGGTGGGGATCACCGGGGTCAACCTGCGTGGGCGCATCCGGCTGCGCGACGCCGCCGACGGCAAGACGAAGGTGACATTCCGGCTGTCCTACCAGGCGCCCGGCGGTCTGATCGGCTACATCGCCGACCGGATCGCCGTGCGACAGGTCGGCCGCAACCTGTCCGAAACCCTGAAGTGCCTCAAGCGCCTGGCCGAGACCTAGCCGTTCCACCGCGAGCAGACCCAAAATCGCCCAATTCTGGCGCCTAGCAAGCGATTTTGCGTCTGCTCGCGCCGGCCAGCGGGCCCTAAAGCGGAATGAACCGCCGCAGCTTCCCGCTGCCCCGATGGCGCCGCGACAACGGCATCACTGCATGCGCGGTCAGCCGGCCTCGCGCAGACCGAAGTGCACGGTCGCGAACCCGCTGCTCAGTGAGACGTAGCGGGCGTCGACGAAGCCCGATTCCCGCATCGTCTGGGTCAGCCCGTCCCGCGACAGCCAGGTGCGGATCGAATCGGAGGTGTAGTGGTGGGCGTCGCGGTGCCAGGCCACGGCCCAACCCAGCGCCGGCATCAGCACGAAGTAGAGCACGTCGTGCAGGAGCGTCAGCATCTTCGAGTTGGGCTTGCTGAAATCGAGGACCATCAACCGGCCGCCGGGCCGCAGGACGCGCCGGAATTCGCGCAGCGCCCGGCCGCGGTCCGCGACGTTGCGCAGCCCGAAGCTGATCGTGACCACGTCGAACGACGCGTCCGGGAAGCGCAGGTCCGTGGCGTCGCCCTCCTGGAAGTCGACGCGGCCGAGGTGTCGGCCCCGCGCGACGGCGAGCATCGCCGCGCAGGAGTCGACCCCGACGACCCTGCCTTCCGGCCCGACCGCCGCCTCCTCCAGGAACGCCAGGTCACCGGTCCCGGTCGCGACGTCGAGCACTCGTTCGCCCGGCCGCAGGGCGCACAGCTCCATGGCCTGCCGCTTCCACAACCGATGCAGCCCGAGGGTCCACAGATCGGTCATCACGTTGTAGCGCGAAGCCAGCGCGGAGAACAGCTCCGTGACATAGCTGCTCTTCGCCTCGTCGGACTCGTTCCACCGCCGGGTGATCATCGGATCCGTGCACCCCTTCCGATCGAGGGTCCGGTGCGTTCGCGCTGGGCGATCGGCGTTGCCGACGCCATCATGCCTGTCTAACATGTGTTGAATAGGCTTGACTACCGGTAGGAGCCGGCCACGATCCGAAGGCATCCGCCATGCTGCATTTACTGCCCAAATTCCACCCGCAATCCGATCCTCCGGCGCCGGACGCCGAGGCCCATCACCACTGGCCGGGCGCGGCGGTTGTCGCGGCGATCGGGCACATTCACCTCGGGCTGCCCGAGCCGCGGACCTACCCGCTGCACGAGCGCAGTTTTCTCGAGGACGAGCTGATGTCCCGCCTGATGGAGCACCTCTGACGGGTGCCGCGCCTAACACCTACCACGCGACGAGTCATTCGGCGCGGTAACCATTTTCGACGGTCCCGCTAAGAACACCGTCCTCAGACCAAGGCCGACGCGTCGAAAATCCAGCTGGTGTCGGCGGTCGCCAGATTCTCGAAGTGGTTGGGCGGCGCGAAGCCGACGAGGCTTTGCATGTCCCAATAGTCCTTCCACACGGTGATCTTGCCGTTCTCGACCTTGTGGACGGTGACGAACCTGAGCACGCCCCGCTCGCCCGACGCGAAAGTCCAAGTCTCCGAATGCTCGTAGATGACGTCGGAGCCGTTGGACACCAGCACGCCGTCGTGGTTCTCGTAGCCCGCGAGCGGCTCGAGCCCGATCTTGAGCCGTTTCACGATGTCGTCCGGGCCGCGCGCCGCCAACGCGGGCACCGGCATGTCGACGTAGAGGCAGTCATCGGCCAGGAAAGTCTTGACCGCATCCCAATCGCGTCGCGACAGAGCCTGCCACATCCCGATGACGACATCCTCGACCGCGAGCTCAGAAACCTCTGTCATAGCGGCAAATAAAACCGGGTTACCGGACAGGTGTCAACCATCGGCTTTCGACATACTCGCCAGGGTGACCACGCTGCGGCGCTACCTCGCCGAGGAGATCGCGACCGATCACGTCGACGGGCTGCTGACCCGTCGCGAAACCCTGCGGCGCCTGGCCCTGCTCGGCCTGGGGACCGCCGCCGCCGGCGAGCTCATCTCGGCCTGCGCGGCGAAACACCCCGTTCCCGAAAGGTCAACCGGCTCAGGGCAACCGCCCGGTGCGGCCAATACCCAGCCGACGACCGCGATCACCTGGGCCGGGCCGCAGGGCCAGCTGCAAGGGGCGTGGGCACAGGCACCCGAATCCAAAGGCTGCGTCCTGGTCATTCACGAGAACAAGGGCCTGACCGACTGGGTGCGGTCGGTGGCCGGGCGGCTCGCCGGGGCCGGCCATTCGGCGCTGGCCATCGACCTGTTGTCGGAGGAGGGCGGCACCGCCGCGTTCCAGGATCCGGCGCAGGCCACCGCCGCGTTGGGCACGATTGCGGTGGAGCGGTTCACCCGCGACCTGAATTCCGGTGTCGCGGAACTGAAGCTGCGAGCCCCGGGCCAGAAGGTCGGCGTGGTGGGCTTCTGCTTCGGCGGGGGACTGGTGTGGCAGCTGCTGGCCTCCGGCGCTCCGGGGGTGTCGGCCGCCGTCCCGTTCTACGGTCCGTTGCCGGCCAATCCCGACTTCGCCGGATCGAAGGCCGCGGTGCTGGCGATCTACGCGGCCCTCGACGCCCGGGTCACGGGGACGCAGGCCGCGGCGAAAGCCGCCCTTGACCGAACCGGGTTGGTCAACGAGATCGTCGTCGAGCCCGACGCGGACCACGCCTTCTTCAACGACACCGGTCCGCGCTACAACGAGAAAGCGGCGGCCGACGCCTGGCAGCGGCTGCTGGATTGGTTCGGCCGCTACCTGGCGCCGTGATGAGCGCGCTTGCCAAGGCGCTGATCGCGGTCGCCGGAGTCCACCGCGCACAAATCCCGTTGTCGGCTGCGGCTTTGCCGCATACTTGGCGACGTGACATCGCAGCGCGATACCTCCGAGGAGGTCGGGGCCGATCCGGTCGACGGCCTGCTGACCCGGCGCGAAGCCATCCGCAGGCTGGCGCTCGTCGCCGTGACGGCGGCCCCCACGACGCTCGTCGCGGCCTGTTCCGGCAACAGAAGCTGGCCGGGCCGGCGCCGCCGCCGGCGCCGCTAGCCCCTCAGGCGTCCACCGGCGCCATCGATCGTGCCGGCCCCAGCACCACCGGCAGCGTCGACCACCCGCGCAGCACCCGCGTGTCCCGCCGGCTTCCGGTGCCGGCCGCCCGCACTTCGGGAAAACGGTCGAAGAACGTCCGCAGCCCGACTTCCCCCTCAGCACGCGCGAGCGCGGCCCCCAGGCAGAAGTGGCGCCCCCCGGAGAACGCGAGATGTCTTCCCGCATTTGGCCTTTCGATGTGGAAGCGGTCGGGATCGGGGAACACTGACGGATCCCGGTTGGCGGCGGCCAGGTAGATCACCACCAACTCGTCCCGTTTGATCCGCATGCCGGCCACGTCCACGTCGCGCAGCGCCACCCGCGCGGTGAGCTGTACCGGCGAGTCCAGGCGCAGGATCTCCTCGACGGCGCCTGCCCACAACTCGGGTCGGCGACGCAACGTCGCCAGATGCTCGGGCGCGTCCAGCAACATCCGGATCCCGTTGCCCAGCAGGTTCACCGTCGTCTCGAAGCCCGCGGCCAACACCAGCCCGGCGATCGCCTGCAGTTCGTCCGGGTCGAGATGCGTTTCGGCGGAACCGCTTTCAGCCGTTTGGATCAGCTGGCTCATCAAGTTGTCACTCGGGGCGCGCCGCAACTCGCGCAGGTGATCGGCGAGCCAGGCGTTGAACCCGACGATCCCTTTCTGCACGGTGCGGTATTGCCACCAGGGCAGGCCGAGGTCCAGGCTCGGCGCCGCGAGCTCCCCGAATTCCAGGACGCGGCGGCGGTCTCGCTCGGGGACCCCCAAGATGTCGCTGATGATCGCGACGGGAAGCTGCGAGCAGTATCGCCCGACGACGTCGACCACGCCGGACTGGCCGGTCAGCCGTTCCAGCAGGTCGGTCGCGGTGCGCTCGACGTTGTCGCGCAACGCGGCGACCGCCCGCGGTGTGAACACGGCCGACACCGTCTTGCGGTAGCGGGTGTGGTCCGGCGGCTCGACGGCCAGCAGGGACGGTGCGCGCAGCGGATGCAGCAGATCGTCGTGGGTGCGGCGTTCCACCCAACGCAGCGGCGCCGGCAGGTTCGAGCCCATGTTCACCACGCGGAAGTCGTCGGACCGCAGCAGCTCGTGGGCCAGGGCGTGGTCGGTGGTCAGGTAGTTCACCCGGCCCTTCACCAGCGGTCCCCGGGCGCGCAGTTGCTCGTAGAACGGAACCGGATCATTCGCGATCGTCGGGTCGGCGATCAACCTGGCCTGCAGGTCGCCCCGCCGCATGCCGATCGCGGCAACGCCACGAATGAACCCGTGCATCACGAGCCAGTGCAGTCTCTCCTTCACGGGGCCTCCATCAGCTCGGGTGGTCTGGACCCAGCGTAGGCCGAATTCGTCGGAGCGCTCAGCACTCCGCGATGATCTTGAAGTCGGTGGTCACCGTCTTGTTGGGATCGCTGCTGCTGATGCCGTAGGCGCTGCCGGTAATGGTGTAGGCGTTGTTGGTCAGGTCGGCGTGCGCGTCACCGACCCCGCCCTGCCAGAAGCTGCCGGTGAACCCGCCGAAGTTGCGGATCTTCACCCATTGCGGGATGGCCCGGTAGCCGCTGAGTATCACCACCGCCTCGACGTGGGCATCGTGATCGCCGATGTCGAGGGTCCGGTACGACTGGGTCTGGCTGCACGCGGCTGGTCGCGTCGTCTGGGTGGCGCCCCCGATGGTCACCCGCGCGGCTTTCCGGGGCACCGTCTGCGGCTGCCCGCAACCCGCCACGCCGGTCCCCGCGATCAGGACCAAAACGGCTGCGATCCAACGGTTTCGCACCATGCCACCCCCCTCACCGTTGCTTCGGCATCAGCGCCGGCAGGGCCTTGGCGATGCGGCCCCGCACCAACTCCGGGCTCAGACCCTTGAGCAGGTCGATCACGCGAATGCTCTTCGGCACGTACCAGTGCAGCCGCTTCGGATTGTGGTAGGCCTGCCAGGCCGCCTCCGCGACGCTGCTCGCGGGCATCAGCCGCATCATGCCCTTCTTCGGCGCACTCGCGCGGACGTCCTCGCCGGACATCGCCGGCCCGCCGTCGTCCGAATGGTTGGTGGTCGTGGTGAGGATGGCGGTGTCGATCAAACCCGGTAACACGTCGGCGACGCGCACACCGTGCCGTTGCCATTCCACGCTCAGCGCCTCGGTCAGCCCTTTGACCGCGTGCTTGGTCGACGAGTAGACCGCGATGCGCGGCATCCCGTAGGTGCCCGCGGACGACGACGTCGAGAACATCAGGCTGCCGGGGCTTTTCTTCAGGTAGGGCAGCGCGACGTAGGCGCCGGTCAGCACGGCCTTGTAGTTCACCTCGACGACGCGCATCGCGGCCTCGTACGGCACGTCCTCGAACCAGCCGGATTCACCGATGCCGGCGTTGTTCCACATCATGTCGAGCCCGCCGTCGGCGTTGCCGGCACAGAACTCCGCCAGCGCGGCCTCCAGCGCGCCCTTGTCCGTCACGTCGACGGCGCGCGTCCACAACCGGTCGTCACCCAGCTCTGAGCGCAACGTCGTCAGGCCGTCCTCGTTGCGGTCCACGGCGCCGACCCGCCAACCCTTGCCGTGGAAAAGCCTCGCCCCCTCGCGGCCCATGCCACTGCCCGCGCCGGTGATGAAAACCGATTTCACGTCCCGTCAGCCCGCCTCGACCACGTCTTTGATCCGGTTGAGGGTCTTGGTCATATCGCGGATGTTGCGTCCTCTCCGCAGAAATCCGCCCAGCAACCAATAGATGCCCAGCCAGGGCGCGGGATTGAGCCGAAACGACTCGGTCACGTCGGTGCCGCCGTCGCCGGGCGCCAACCGGTAGTGCCAGTTGTTCACCGCCCGGTCGCCGAGCATCACCGCAAAGCCGAACTCGCGGCCGGGCTCGCAGGCAGTGACCTTGCACGTCGTCCAGTACACGGGTCCCATCTCGTTTCGCCGGACGTGGCCGCGAAACTGGGCGCCGAGCGCCGGGCCGGTCGCATCACCCAGCCACTCCGCCTCGAACACTTCAGGGGAGAACCGTCCCGTGTTGCGCACGTCCGCAATGAGATCCCAGATCTTGTCCGCGGGCGCGGCCATGTGAACAGTCGCCGAACCTTCCATGCGCTGATCCAAACACAGCTTCGCCCAGGCTCATAGGGCGCGTTTTCGTCAGTGCGGGATGGCGGCCTGGATAAGCCCGTTGATGATCTGCTTGATGCCCTGCGCCGGGTGCGTGTACATCGCGATCGGCAGGCCGGAGGCCGAGCCGCACTTGGGCCACGGGTCGAGTCCGTCTTGCGCGAAAACCCGGTTGGCGACGGCGATCTGCTCTTCCCTGGACGCGGCCGCCGGGTTGCCGACGCCACCGTACGCGGCCCAGGTGCCCGGCTTGAATTGCAGCCCACCGTATTCGCCGTTGCCGGTGTTGGCGTGCCAGTTGCCGCCGGACTCGCACTGCGCGACCGCGTCCCAGTTGGGGGCGCCGGGAGCGGCGCCTGCGACGCCGGAGGAACTCAGCGATGCTGCAACGAACCCGCCGGTGATGGCGGTCGTGACGAGAGGCTTGCAGAGTTTTCTCATGCCAGGGATTTCGCGGGGCGTGTCCGAAGCGTTACCGATTCGAAAAGGTCGCGAGATAAGCCGTCTAGCAGGGAAATTGGGCCGCTGAGCAGCGAAATCAGAGGTTTAGAGAATGGTGAGAAATGGCTAAATTAGCCCTGGCAATACGACTTGGTCGCAAGCGAAAGGGCTTGTTGGTAAAGGCCGTCGAGTTGGCGGGCGCGTGCGACTTCGCTTCGGGCCGCGTCCAGCTCGGTGGCGCAGCCGGGGGAGTGCAACAGTTCCCAGCCGGCCACGATCTGGGTCAGCATCGTGTGGTTGAGGCCATCGATCGTCGACCGCGACTCCGACAGGTCCGGCGCCGCGGCCGGCGCGTCCGACGGGTTCAGCTTCCAGTCCGCGAACCGGCTGTATTCGATTGCCTCGGTGGCGTTGATCTGATCGCCGAAGACGCGCGTGACGTAATTCCGGTCGACGCGCGCGGCGCTCGCCTCGGCGCCCAGTTTGGTGAGCTCCTGCTGGACCCGGCCGGGGTCCTCGATGGCGCCGCCGGTATTCCACTTGAAGGCGGCCACCGGCTCGGCGACCTGGAGCCGCTGCGCGGAGGCGTCGACCAACCCGATCAGCGGGCCGCCGGTGTCGCCCCGTGCGACCGGCGCCGCCAGCAGCAGGACGGCCAGCGTGCCGGGCAGTACGAGGCGCGCCACGCGAGTGCCGGTCATGACCATGAATCTGATTCTCTCCCAAGTTAGCCTGGGCACTGATGTCGCAGTCGTCGTCAGAATGTTTGCGCACGACGCAGGTTCGCGCGCTGATCGCGGCCGCGCTGACGGCCTCGCTGCTCATGAGCGGGGCCATCCTGTTGGTGGATAGGCTGCACACGACGACCTCCGATGTTCTCGACCATCCCGCCAACCCGGTCAGCGACGACCAGTCGCAGGCCCAGGCCGTCGAGGCAACCAGACAAATCGTCACCCTGACCGGACTGCGGACGACGTCGGCGGGCTACACGTTGATGTCGTGCAAAAACCGCGACGAGCCCCCGTACCAGGGCGCGATCTACCTGACCTTCGCGCTGCCCGCCGATACGCAACCCGAGGCCTACTTCCCGACCCTCGCGGCGACGCTCGCCGGCCACGGCTGGACCGAGGGCCTACCACCCAACGACCACGTGTTCGCCCGGTCCCTCACCAAGGACGCCGTCACGGCGATCGTGTATCGGCAGACCGAGGCCCCGAATGTGGGCGTCCTGCGCGTCTACGGCCAGTGCCGAAACATGAACAACCACCGCACCGACGCGACCGCGTGGACCGACGTCACCGATCGACTCAAGGGCCCTTAACGCGCTACTGCGCCTGGCGTTGTCGTCAGGCGCAGTAGCGGAACCTCTGGCGGGTCAGGAGCTTAGCCGCCGCCTCCGGGGGTGGCGCCCAAGCTGCTCTGCAGGTCACCCTTCATGGCGTTGAGCTGCGCTCCCCAGTACTCCCAGCTGTGCGTGCCGTAGGCGGGGAAGTTGAACACGGCGTTGTGGCCGCCCGCAGCGTTGTAGGCGTCCTGGAACTTCTTGTTGACGCCGATCATGAAGTTGCTCTCCAGGAACGTCGCCGGCAAGTTGGCGCCGCCCAGCTCGTTCGGGGTCCCGTTACCGCAGTAGACCCAGAGCCGGGTGTTGTGCTCGACGAGCAGGTTGACGTTGACCAACGGGTCGTTGCGCTGCCACGCGGGGTCGTTGTCCGGCCCCCACATGTCTTCCTTCTTGTAGCCACCGGCGTCGCCCATCGCCAGGCCAATCCAGCCCTGCCCGGTGGACGGGCTGAGGTAGCCGGACAGCGAACCGGCGTAGATGAACTGACCCGGGTGGTAGTTCGCCAGATTCATCGCCGACGCACCCGCCATCGAGATGCCGACCGCGGCGCTGCCGTTCGGCTTGACGCTCCGCTGCGACGACAGGTAGCCGGGCAGCTCGCTGGTCAGGAACGTCTCCCACTTGTAGGTCGAGCAGCCGGCCTTCCCACACGCCGGGCGGTACCAGTCGGTGTAGAAGCTGGACTGCCCACCGACCGGCATGACGACCGACAGACCCGACTTGTAGTACCACTCGAATGCGGGCGTGTTGATGTCCCAGCCGTTGTAGTCGTCCTGGGCCCGCAGGCCGTCGAGCAGGTACACCGCGGGCGAGCCGCTTCCGCCGCTTTGGAACTGGACCTTGATGTCGCGGCCCATCGACGCGGACGGAACCTGCAGGTACTCGACGGGCAGACCCGGGCGCGAGAACGCTCCCGCAGTCGCCGACCCCCCTACAAGACCGATCAGGCCTGGGAGGGTGACAGCCGCCGCCGCACCGACCAAAAGCCGGCGCCCCCAGGCCCGGATCTTCTCGCTCACGTCTGTCATACCTGCCCCTTATCCGTACGTGTGATCGCGATCTCAAGGCAGGAATTTACCGGGTGATTAGTCCAAATGTCGATCGGGACGCGTTGGTGTCTCAGTTTCATATCGGTTTTGGGCCGAATTTCGCAATGTGGATATGGCGATCGCCACGACCCGACCGTGGAAGCCCGGCGACCGCCGGTTCGCGGCCGTCGCGCGGGAAACACCGAGGCAGCGGGCCCTGATGAGCGCGGCGGGCCGGGGCAGCGGGCGGCATCCGACTTAAGGGAACACCGCACTTGCGATCGGAAATGGCAACGTCGATTTCCATCGGGACCGCGCGACATACTCCGGGGGCGCCCGGAGTGTCGGGGTTGGTCGCCCACGCGTTCGATTGCGGGCGGTGAATGCTCGACGCCCGGGGCGCCGTAAATTTTTCGAGGCCGTAAAACGGCGGTCCCGTTGAAATCCCCCGGTGCTCGCCACCTGCCGTTTTCCCGGCCGGCTCGGGCGCGATCGTCGGCTTCGACGCGTTCGCGTGCGGGTTTGACGGGGATTCGGAACCGGGGCGAGCCGAACTTGCGCGGACCGCGTAGGCTCTCACGGAGCAAGCCGATGGAGACCACGCAATCCCGGTCCGTTCCGGCCCTCATGAACCGCCGCGCCAGCATTTTTCGGTGCGTGAGTGCGGCCGAGGGCGTAGGAGGTCTGGGACCGATTGAGGTGCAGACTTGGATACGGTACTGGGGCTATCGCTGACGCCGACCACCCTCGGGTGGGTCCTGGCCGAAGGACACGGCGCAGACGGCACGATCCTGGACCATCGCGAGTTGAGCCTGCGCGCCGGCCGTGGCGCCCGCGCCCTGGATGCCGCGGAGCAAGTGGCGGACGAGGTATTGCGGGTGGATGCGCGCGCGTCGGCCGGCGAACGACGGGTGCGTGTCATCGGGCTGACCTGGAACGACGACGCGTCCGCGCAGGCGGCGCTGCTGTTGGAGGCCTTGACCGACGCCGGCTTCGACAACGTGGTGCCCATCCGGTTGCTCGAGGCGGTCGAGACCCTGGCTCTCGCGATCGCCCCCGTCATCGGGTACGAGCAGACCGCCGTCTGCATCCTCGACCACGAGTGGGCCACGGTCGTGATGGTCGACACCCATGGAGGCCAGACCCAGACGGCCGTGAAGCACGTGCGCGGCGGCTTCGACGGCCTGACCTCCTGGCTGAGCGGGATGTTCGAACGACCGACCGGCTGGCGGCCCGGCGGGGTGGTGGTCGTCGGTGGCGGCAGCGACGTCGACGGATTCTCGTGGCAGCTCGAAAAGACCTTGCCCGTACCGGTTTTCGCGCAGACGATGGCGCAGGTGACGGTCGCGCGCGGCGCGGCGCTGGCCGCGGCCCGAAGCACCGAGTTCACCGACGATCAACTGGTGGCGCACGTCAGCGAGCCGGCCGCCGCGCCCCAGGCACGGCCCCGCAAGCTGTCCTACGCAGGCGCCGTGACCGCGTTGGCCGCGGGAGCGATCACCTTCGTCTCGTCGCTGTCGCTTGCCCTGGGCATCCAGCTCGCCCCGGCCAGCGAGTCGGCGCCCGGCAAGCGGGTCGTGCACGCGCCGCCGCCGCAGATCGCCGAGGCCGTCGCGCCCGCTCCCGCTCCGCCTCCGGTGGCGGCGTCGCCCGCCCCGCAGTCGAAGGTGCCCGCCGGCGAACCGGTCCAGGAGTCGGGAGCCGGAGGGGAGCAGCAAGGTGCTCCAGGCGAGCAGCAGCCGGACTCGAACGACCGTCAGCCCTACCTGACCCGGGTGCTCGAGCACATCCCCGGTGACGCCGGTGATGCGGCGCCGCACACGCCGACGCCCTAGCGCGCCGCCGGGGCTCAGCCGTCCTTGGCGTGATCGGCGCTGAAGGACACCGTCACCTCGTCGTCGACGCGCACCGAGCCCATCAGCAGCGAGTACGGCTTGACGCCGTAATCGGTTTGGCGAACCCGCGATTCGACGGTCATCCGCCAGTGGTGACCGAGATCATCTGTGCTCAAATCGATTACGTGCTTTCGGGACTGCCCGTGGATGTGCAGCTTTCCGGTAAGGCGGTACCCGCCCCCGCTCTTCTCGATTGTGTCCGCGATAAATCGAATCTCGGGATAGCGGTTGGCGCCCAACGACTTCAGCGCGTTCGATTTCACCAGCGCCTTCTCCGGCCCGGACAACGCCTTGACCCCGCCCTCGCCGCGCAGCACCTCGAACGAGTCGACGTCGACGGTCAGCTCGGCGGTGACCGGTTCGCCGGAGGCCCAGGCCACCGTGGCCTCCCAGCGCGTCATCGCGATGGTGAGCCGGTGGCCCATCCGCGCCGCCCTGCCCGCGACGCCGGTGCGCACCAGCAGCTCCCCGTCGGATGCGGTCAGGGTCCACAGGTCGGTCACGCCGCGACCGTCGTCACATCGTCAGAACGGTGCGGTAGTGAGCTCGTCCCTGCTCCAAAACCGCGTAGCCCTCGGCGGCCTGCGCCAGCGGTAGCTCCTCGATCCATGCCCGAACGCCCGACACAACCGCGAAATGCATTGTGTCTTCAACGTCTTTCGCGGTGCCGGAGGGATGCCCGACGATGCTGACCCCCGGCGTGATGAGCTGAATGGGACTGATCGGCAACGGTTCGGGCGTGACGCCGATGGTGACAAGCTCGCCTTGTGGCGATATCCCGCCGACGGTTGCGGCCATCGCCGGCGAGTTGCCCGCGGTCGCCAGGACGACCGCCGCCCCGCCCAGCGCCTTCAGCGCCTCTGCGGGATCGGCGGCGGTGGAGTCGATGTAGTGGTGGGCACCCAACTTGCGGGCGTCCTCCTCTTTGCCGGCGCCTCGGGCGATCGCAATGGTCTCGAAACCCATCGCCCGGGCGAATTGCACCCCGAGGTGACCGAGCCCGCCGACGCCGAGGACGGCGACCCGGTCGCCGGGCAGCGCCTTCGTATGACGCAACGCGTTGTAGGTGGTGACGCCGGCGCAGCCCATCGGCGCGGCTTCCGCGTCGGACAGCCCCGCCGGTATCCGGGCGAGCGCATTGCCCGGGACGGTGACCGACTCCGCATAGCCGCCCGGATATTGGTAACTCGGGACCTTGCCGTTCTCGCAATGAATGAAGTGACCCTTCCGGCACTGGTCGCAGTGGTAGCAGCACCCGCCGAACCACCCGACCGCGACGCGATCGCCGACCGCGAAACCCTCGACACCGGCACCGAGTTCGGCGATCGTTCCGGCGATTTCGTGCCCGGGGGTCAACGGCCACGTCATGCCCGGGAAGTTGCCGGCAACGAAGTGTGCGTCGGTGCCGCAGATCCCGCACGCGTTGACGGTCAGCCGCGCCTCACCGGGGCCCGGTGGCTTGGTTTCGACATCGACCAGTTCCAGCGGTGCGCCCGCGGACTTTACGTGAACAGCTCGGTGGGTGGCCATGCGGTTAACGCTAGTGCGCGGCAGGGGATTTCGCCCCGTTTGTGTGGTAGTCGACCTGCCAGTGCTTGATCCCGTTGAGCCAGCCCGACCGCAGCCGTTCGGGCTTGCCGATCGATTCCAGGTTCGGGATGCCGTCGGCGATCGCGTTGAACATCAGGTCGATGGTCATGCGCGCCAGGTTGGCCCCGATGCAGTAATGCGCGCCGGTGCCGCCGAATCCCACGTGGGGGTTCGGATCACGCAGGATGTTGAAGGTGAAGGGGTCGTCGAACACGTCCTCGTCGAAATTGGCCGACCGGTAGACCATCACCACCCGCTGGCCCTTCTTGATCTGCACGCCGGACAGTTCGTAGTCCTCCAACGCGGTGCGCTGAAACGACGTCACCGGGGTGGCCCACCGGACGATCTCGTCGGCCGCGGTGCCGGGGCGCTCCTTCTTGAACAGCTCCCATTGGTCGGGGAAATCGGTGAAGGCCATCATGCCCTGGGTGATGGAGTTGCGGGTCGTCTCGTTGCCGGCCACAGCCAACAGGATCACGAAGAAGCCGAACTCGTCGTCGGAGAGTTTGTGACCGTCGATGTCGGCCTGGACCAGCTTGGTGACGAGGTCGTCTCCAGGGTTCTTCGCCCGGTCGGCGGCCATCTGCATGCCGTACGTGATGAGTTCGACAGAAGCGGTGATGGCGTCGTTGTTGGCGAACTCGGGGTCCTGGTCGCCGACCATCTCGTTGGACCAGTGGAAGAGCTTTTTGCGTTCCTCCTGCGGCACACCCATCAACCCGGCGATCGCCTGCAACGGGAGCTCGCACGACACCTGCTCGACGAAGTCACCGCGACCCTCGGCGGCGGCTTCCTCGACGATGCGCCGGGCACGGTCGGCGAGGTCGTCGCGCAGGCGCTCGATGGCGCGCGGCGTGAAGGCCCGCGAGATGATTTTGCGCAGCCGGGTGTGTTGCGGCGCATCCATGTTGAGCAGGACGAACTTGCCGCGCTCGACCTGCTCGCCGACCGTGCCGTCCTTGTAGCGCGGCAGGGCGGTCTTCTGCAGGCTGGAGAAGACGTCGCTGCGCAGCGAGATTTCCTTGACGTCCTTGTGCTTGGACACCACCCAGAACCCGCCGTCGTCGAACCCGCCGGCCCCGATCGGCTGCTCGTTCCACCAGATCGGTGCGGTTCGGCGCAGCTCGGCCAGCTCCTCCACCGGCAGCCGCTCGGCGTGAATGTCCGGGTCGGTGAAATCGAATCCGGGCGGCAGATTCGGCTCGGTGGTTGTCTTCGATGCTGACAAGGTCCGCTCCTTCATACGAAGTCGTCTAGTCGTCTTCTTTGTGCCAAATAAACCACTGCTACACCACGGTTGGGAAGGATTGCGGCAAGATCGCCGGGCCGAATTGCAACGTGTTCACCGCCGATGAGTTTCGCGGGCACCGCCGGTCTGTACCGGTAGCAGAGGCCGACCGACCGAGAGGGAGCACATGCGCATCGTTGCCAGCCATTTCATGAGCCTGGACGGAGTCGTCCAAGCGCCGGGCGGCCAGGGCGAGGACAGCGACGGGGGATTCGCACACGGCGGCTGGTCGATGCCGTACTTCGAACCGGAGACCATGGGTCCGGCCGTCTCCGAGCTGTTGGCCGAGACCGACGCGCTGTTGTTCGGCCGGCGCACCTGGCAGACGATGGCCGCCGCCTGGCCGAGCCGGGCGGGTGACCCGTTCGCAGACCGGATGAACGAGATCCCGAAGTACGTGGCGTCCCGGACCCTTACTCAAGGCGACCTCAACTGGCCGGGCTCGACCCTGCTGCCCGCCACGGACGCAACGGGCGCGATCGACGCGATCCGGGAACTGCGCGCCCGCGACGGCCGGGCGCTGCAGGTGATGGGCAGCGCGTCGCTGACTGCGCAGCTGATCGAGCACGACCTCGTCGACGAGTACCGGCTGATGCTCGAGCCGATCCTGCTCGGCGGCGGCAAGCGGGCGTTCCCGGACGACGGACGGGCGCGCGCTCTCGAGCTGGTGTCGGCGACGACGACGGGAACTGGGGTGCTGATCTGCACCTACCGGCGTGTTTGACCGGCGGATATGCTTTGGTCCTGGTCACCGGCGACAGGTGGGGTGGAACATGATTCGGGAACTGCTCAGCGCCGCTTCGATAGCGGGCATCACGATCGGCCTGGCGCCGTGCGCCGCCGCAGGTTACGACGGCGACGTGCCGAACATGAATTACGACGCCTCGCTGGGCGCGCCTTGCGACAACTACGAGCGCTTCATCTTCGGGCGGGGCCCCAGTGGCCAGGCGGAGGCGTGCCACTTCCCGCCGCCGAACCAGTTCCCCGCGGCCACCACCGGCTACTGGGTCATCTCCTATCCGCTGTACGGGGTGCAGCAGGCCGGCGCGAAGTGCCCGGGCCCGCAGGCAGCCGCACAGTCGGACCGCGGCCTGCCCATGCTCTGCCTCGGCGACAAAGGGTGGCAAGAGGGATGGTTCACCGGGGCAGGGTTCTTCCCACCATCGTCATGACCGGCTGATGCGATGAGCCAGGCTCGGCCCCCCGAAGCACCGGTCCCGCGCTGGCTGCGCTTCGTCCTCGCGTCGGATCGCGCGGGTTCCGCCTGGTACGTCGGGACCGGCTTCTTCTTCGCGCCGGTGCTCGCTGTGTTGTCGCCGTGGCCGGCGGTCACCGCGGTGCTTTGGGGGGTCATCGCGGTGGCCGGATTGTGGCTAGGCCTCCTGGGTATCGCGATGGCCATCGGGCTGGCACGGATATTGCGGTCCGGCGCCGAGATTCCCGAGGATTACTGGCGCACTCTGGTCAACTACTAGAGCCGATGGTGGCGACCCGCAGCGCCCGGCTACGCCGCGCTCGCGATCGCCACTAGAGCCGATGGTGGCGACCCGCAGCGCCCGGCTACGCCGCGCTCGCGACCGCGATCGCCACTAGGGTTGTACCAAAGACCCCGCGACTAAAGGAGATTCCGATGGGCTTCAATCCCAAGGACGCGGTCGACGCAGTCCGCGACATCGCCACCAATGCAGTCGAAAAGGCTTCCGACATCGTTGAACACGCCAGCGACATCATCCGGGGTGACCTCGCGGGCGGCGCCAGCGGCATCGTCCAGAACTCGATCGACATCGGCACCTATGCGGTGGACCGGACGAAAGAGGTCTTCACCGGCCCCGGCAGTGACGAGGTCGACGAAGTCGTCGAGTAGCCGCCGTCAGACGGCGGCCGCGGCGTTCAGCTCGTCCAGTCTGTTTGTCGACTCGAGGTACTCCTGCACCCACCGCTCGATGACGGTCGACGTCTTTTCCACCTTGTTGAACTGGCCGACCACCTGACCGACCGGGTTGAACGCGACGTCCACGGTCTCGTTCGGGTATTTGTTGGTGGCGCGCACGGCCATGCCGGAAACCATGTACTGCAACGGCATTCCGAGCGGCTTGGGGTTGTCCGGCTGCTCCCACGCCTCGGTCCAGTCGTTGCGCAGCATCCGGGCCGGCTTGCCGGTGAACGAACGGCTGCGCACGGTGTCGCGGCTGGAAGCCCTGGCGTACGCGGCCTGCTGAACCGGGGTGTTCGAGGCTTCCTCGACCATCAACCACTGCGAACCCGTCCACGCGCCCTGGGCTCCGAGGGCCAAGGCCGCGGCGATCTGCTGGCCGCTGCCGATCCCTCCCGCCGCGAGCACCGGCACCGGCGCGACCTCCTTAACGACCTGCGGCCACAACACGATTGAGCCCACCTCGCCGCAGTGGCCGCCGGCCTCGCCGCCCTGGGCGATGATGATGTCGACCCCGGCGTCGGCGTGCTTGCGGGCCTGCGACGGCGAGCCGCACAGCGCGGCCACCTTGCGGCCGGATTCGTGGATGTGCTTGATCATGTCGGCCGGGGGAGTGCCCAGCGCGTTGGCGATCATCGCCACCTTCGGGTGTTTCAGCGCCACTTCGACCTGCGGGGTGGCGGTCGCCTCGGTCCAGCCGAGCAGTTGCAGGGTGTCCTCGTCGGCGTGATCGACCGGCACGCCGTGATCGGCCAGGATCTTCTTGGCGAAGTCCAGGTGCTCCTGCGGCACCATCTTGCGCAGCGTGTCGGCCAGCTCCTCGGCCGACAGGTGCGAGTCCATGCCCTCGTACTTGTTCGGGATCACGATGTCGACGCCATAGGGATGGTCGCCGATGTTCTCGTCGATCCAGTTGAGTTCGATCTCCAGCTGCTCGGGCGTGAAGCCGACGGCGCCGAGCACGCCGAAACCACCGGCCTTGCTGACAGCCACCACGACATCGCGGCAGTGGGTAAAGGCGAAGATCGGGAACTCGATGCCGAGCTCGTCGCAAATCGCGGTGTGCATGCCTACTCCTGGAAGCTTGACCTGTTGTAAAGAGATGCGAAAGGAACTGAAACGTGTTCTAGTTTAGTACGGACGGCGTTGACGTGGCCAGCCGCCCCCGACCAGCGCGTTTGTACTACGACGTATCGCGGCGCGTCAGGTGGTCCACAAGACCAGGAACGCCAGCATGCCGCCGAAGCAGACCAGGTGGTCGCGGCAGACCGCTCGCGCCAGACGCGTTTGTTCGGCCGGACCGTCCGCCTGGTGCCCGAGCCGAACGGCGGCCGGGACCGTGCGCGTCAGCGCCAGCGCCATCGGGACACCGGCGAGCGCCGCCGAGGTCGCCAGCAGCCATCCGGGATCGTGCCCCCGGGCGGCCTGAAAGCCCAACGCCGCCAACAAGATCAGCATGACCAGGGCGATCAGCCGGCTCATCGGCCGCGACGTGGTGGTGGCGCGATGGTAGTAGCCCGCGATCGAAGCGAGCACCGGCTCCGGCAACTCGTCACCGCTTCGATTTTGCAGGACCTGGACATCGAAGATGAGGTCCATCCACAAAACGCCCAGCAGAAATCCGCTGCATGCCGTGAGTATGGGTGCCACGATATTTTTTAACCTCCGGTTCGCCCGGACGCCGCAAATGCGCGGTTGTTTCATTGTTGTCCGCTTGGGTGCGGCTGGGAAACAGCTTTGAATTGTTGCAACAACGTCTAACTGGCGGCACGAAACCTCTAACATCCGCTCAGGGCGGATGATCTGGAGGTTGGCAAATGTCGTTTGTGGTTGCAGTTCCGGACGCGGTGGCGACGGCGGCGGAGAATTTGGCGGGCATCGGCTCAACGCTGGGTACCGCTAATGCGGCCGCGGCGGCCAACACCACCGGCCTCCTGACCGCCGCGAGCGATGAGGTGTCGACCGCGATCGCCGCTTTATTCTCCACCCACGCCGCCCAGTACCAGGCGCTCAGCGCTCAGGCCGCGCTGTTTCACAGCCAATTCATCGAGCTCCTGCAGGGCGCCGGCGGCGCCTACGCGGCAACCGAGGCGGCCAGCGCGAACCCACTGCAGACCATTGCGCAAGACGCGCTCGGGGCAATCAACACCCCCACCCAGCTGCTGTTGGGTCGCCCGCTTATCGGCAACGGCACCAACGGCGCGGCCGGCACCGGGGCGCCCGGCGGGCCAGGCGGGTTGTTGTGGGGTAACGGCGGCAACGGTGGCTCGGGTAGTGCGACCGGGCAGGCTGGCGGCGCCGGCGGCCCCGCGGGCCTCATCGGCACCGGTGGGGCCGGCGGGACCGGTTCTCCCGGCTTCGCGGGCGGCGCCGGCGGCACCGGCGGGTGGCTGTGGGGCAACGGTGGCGCCGGCGGGATGGGCGGGACCGCAACCTTGGGCAACATCGGCGGTGACGGCGGTGCCGGCGGCAGGGCGTTCCTGATCGGGTCCGGCGGCGCCGGCGGGACCGGCGGGGGCGGCGGCCCCATCGCCGGCAGCTTCGGCGGGGCCGGCGGCGCCGGCGGTGAGTCCGGCTTCCTCTCGGGCATCGGCGGAGCGGGCGGGGCTGGCGGCGCCGCCACCGCCGCCGGGGGTACCGGCGGGGCCGGCGGGGCTGGCGGTAACGGAACCGGCCTCTTCACCGGCTTCGGTGGGGCCGGAGGCGCCGGCGGAGACGCCGTGTCCGCCGGGTTCGGCGGCGCAGGCGGCGCCGGCGGCCAGGGCTTCGCCCGCAGCCCTGTCGGGATCGACTTGACCCTCGGCGGCGCCGGCGGGCACGGCGGCGCCGGTGCAATTACCGGTGGCGCGGGCGGCGCCGGCGGCAACAGCGGCTCCAGTGGCTTCTTCGGAATCGACTTGGCCCAGGGGGGTGCCGGCGGCCTGGGCGGCGCCGGTGCCGCTGCCGGCGGCACAGGCGGCGCGGGCGGCGCCGGCGGAGCCGCCGCGGCCCCCGACTTCATCGGCTTTGGCGCCACCATCGGCGGCAACGGTGGGGCCGGCGGTGCCGTCACCGGCCCCGGGTTCGCTGGGGCCGGCGGCGCCGGCGGTACGGCAGCCACGGTGTTCGGCATTGCGGGCGGCGGTGCCGGCGGCGTCGGCGGCGCTGCGCCCCTTGGCACCGGTGGCACCGGCGGGGCCGGCGGCCTGGCCGCCGCGCTGGGCGGCGCCATCGGCGGTAACGGCGGGCAAGGCGGCGCCGCCCCTGTCGGCAACGGCTTCAACAACGGCGGCGACGGCGGCGCCGCCCTCGGGTTCTTCGGTCAAGGTGGCACCGGCGGCAACGCCGGTACCGGCGCCGGCCCCGCCAACGGCGGCAATGGCGGCAGCGCCGTGCTGACGATGAACGGCTCCACCACCCAGTCGATATTCGGTTTCGGCGGCAACGGCGGCAACGGAAGCGCCACCGGGCAAGGCGGCACCGGTGGCCTGGGCGGGTTCTTCGGCGCCCCTGGCACGAACGGCACGCCATAGCGGCTGAAACCACTTGTGTCACTTTGGTTTCAGGGGTTTCACGCCCGCTTTTCTTGTCGGAGGGCTGGCGTAGTCTTTCGAACATGAGTTCGAGCAGTCGTGAGGAGATCGTCGAGGGTTTCGACGCGTTCAACGGCGCCCTGAAGCGGCTGTGCGATTTGTCCTTTGATGTGTTGACCGCCCCGGAACGACTGGCCGCCCTCGAACAGCTGGAACGCGCGGCGCGTCGGCTGCGCGCCCCGCAGCACGCGTTGATCAATCAACTCGATGCGCAGGCCACGCCGGCAGAGTTGGGCGGCAACCTGTGTTGCGCGCTGGCGGATCGGTTGCGGATCACCAAGGCCGAGGCCGGGCGGCGCATCGCCGAGGCCGAGGATCTGGGTGAGCGTCGGGCGCTGACCGGAGAACCGCTGGCCCCGCAACTCGCCGCGACGGCCGCGGCGCAACGTGAAGGACTGATCGGCGATGGGCATGTGCGGGTGATCCGCAGCTTTTTCGCCCACCTACCCACCGAGGTCGA
>NZ_LZKR01000105.1 GCF_001672915.1 Mycobacterium sp. 1245805.9
AGCCCTCGTACTCCCAGGATTCCGCGGGAAACCCGCGCGACGCGCGGGACCCACCCCGGCGCTCGGCTCTCGGCTCCCTGGGCTCGTTCAACGGGGTTTCCCCGCGATAGCGCACCCGGGAGATCGGGTGGTGGGTCGAGTTGCCATTGCCGCTCGGAGCCGGGCGTCGGCGCCGGGGCTCGTAGGACTCGTACCGGTCGTAACGCTCGGGCGCGCTGGGCGGCTCGTAGGGCTCGTAGGCGTCGAAGCGGCTGCTCCGGGGTGCCGGCCGGTCGTAGGGATCGCGGCGGGCCCGCGGCTCGCGACGCGTTTCGCGCGGGTCGGGATCGGCCGGCGGCCTCTGGCGGCGACGCGGCCGCGGCGGGGGCTCGGCGGGGTCGAAGTCACGGGGCGGTGCCGGGCGCCGGCGCCGCGGCCGCTCGGACGCGGGTTCACCCTCGTCGGGAAGCGGCGGTCGCGCCCGGCGGGAGTGGGTTCGGCTCGAACGTGCGGCGGACCTGTCGGCGCCCGCCCGGCGGCCCGTCGAGGCGGCGCTCGCGGAGCGGCCGGACGCGCGGCTTCGCTTGGACCCGGCGGCCGGTGCGTCCTCCGCCTCGTCCTCGCGAGGAGCCAGGCCAAAGAGCGAATTCAGTTTCGCGCCAATGCCGTTGACGGAAGAATGGGATGTCCGCGACGTCGCGGCCTCGTCCTTGGCGCCGGCCGCGGCCGTTGGCGCCGCCTTCCCGAAATACCAGCGCACCAGGCCGATCAGCAGCACGCCGCCGGCGGTGCCCAGCATCAGCGGGAAGCGTTCGATGAGCGGATAGCCGCAGTTGATCAGCAGGTCCTTGAGGTTGCCGAGCTTGCGGCCGTGGAACATCCAGTAGGCGCCGGGCACCGCGCAGAACAGAATCAGCGGTGGCTGAATGATCGCGGTGAACACGCCCTCCTGCCGCACGGCCAGCACCGCGGCCACGCAGCCGGCTATATAGAAGCCCGCGAAGACGTGCGTCAGGTCCTTGTGACCCATCCCGGCGTCGAGGCCGTACCCGATCGCGGTCGTGGACACCGCGATGAGCAGGGCCGCCCACCACGGCACTCCCGGGATCCTGGGGTGGATCGAGCGGTGGTTGGCCTCAACCGCCGATCTTTCCCGCCGTTCTGACACATGTAGACCGTACCGGGAATGAGCCGAAACGCTCGTAAAGACCTTGTTAGCGCCGGTTGGCGTGCCACCGCGGGCGGCCCCTTAGACTTGGTTCCCCGTGAGCCTCAGCCTTGGAATCGTGGGCCTGCCCAACGTCGGCAAGTCGACGCTGTTCAACGCGCTGACCCGGAACAACGTGGTGGCGGCGAACTATCCGTTCGCGACCATCGAACCCAATGAGGGCGTGGTTTCGCTGCCGGACCCGCGGCTGGACAAGCTGGCGGAGCTGTTCTCCTCCGAGCGCATCGTCGCGGCGCCGGTCACGTTCGTCGACATCGCCGGGCTGGTCAAGGGGGCGTCGGAGGGGGCCGGGCTGGGCAACAAGTTCCTGGCCCACATCCGCGAATGCGACGCCATCTGCCAGGTGGTTCGGGTGTTCTCCGACGACGATGTGACCCACGTCGCGGGCGAGGTGGATCCCAAGTCCGACATCGAGGTCGTCGAGACCGAGTTGATCCTGGCCGACCTGCAGACGCTCGAGCGCGCGCTGCCGCGGCTGGAGAAGGAAGCGCGCACCAACAAGGAGCGCAGGCCCGTGCACGACGCCGCCGTGGCCGCGCAGGCGGTGCTGGACGGGGGCAAGACGCTGTTCGCCGCGGGAAGTGATGTCTCGTTGCTGCGCGAACTGAACCTGCTGACCATCAAGCCGTTCTTGTACGTCTTCAACGCCGACGAGGCGGTGCTGACCGACGCGGCGCGGGTCGCGCAGCTGCGCGAGCTCGTCGCGCCGGCAGATGCCGTATTCCTCGACGCCGCAATCGAATCCGAGCTGGTCGAGCTCGACGACGAGTCGGCCGCCGAGTTGCTGGAGTCGATCGGGCAGACCGAGCGCGGGCTCGACGCGCTGGCCCGGGCGGGTTTTCACACGCTCAAGCTGCAGACGTTCCTGACGGCGGGGCCAAAAGAGGCGCGTGCGTGGGTAATTCACCAAGGCGACACCGCGCCCAAGGCGGCCGGGGTGATTCACACCGACTTCGAGAAGGGCTTCATCAAGGCCGAGATCGTGTCCTACGACGACCTGATCGCCGCCGGTTCCATGGCGGCGGCCAAGGCGGCCGGCAAGGTCCGCATGGAGGGCAAGGACTACGTCATGGCCGACGGCGACGTGGTCGAGTTCCGGTTCAACGTCTAGCGGGCGGCCCAAGCAGTGGGCCCTTCCAACTGGACAGGTGTCCAGCTATCGTGGGCATCACGTTGATGTGAGCGGAGATGGTGCTGAGATGAGCAAGGTTCCGAGCCGTCAGGCTCGTTTGGCGCACGCTGCCAAACACGCCGACTTGTGGAACGCGGGCAAGAAGGACGAGTGGGTGGCGTCGTGGCGCACGATCTGCCCCGGTGAGGTCCGCATGTTCGACCCCGTCGGCACCGAGGAGAAGCACGGTTTCGCCACCGCCACCTCGGAGGCTTTCGACATGTTCCAATCGATCCTGAAGATCAAGATGATCACCGTGCAGGTCAACGGAAACGAGATGGCCTGGGTGTGCGAGAACCACTTCGGTACCGAGCCGAACGTCCAAATGGCTTACAGCATCGAGACGTTCGCCTGGGACGACGACGGCAACCTGCTCATCAAGACCTACTACCCGATGCCGGAATCCGTTGGTGGCGAAGACGACCCGTATGCCCACCTGCTGGAGGGGCAGAAGTAGGGGACGTCGTCGAGTTCCGGTTCAGCGTCTACGTTTACGCGTGAGGTTGAGTCTGCGCCGTCCAAACCCGACCGTCGTAGTAACGCATCAAACTCGGGTCGTTCTGATCCGGGTACCAGCCAGGCGCCAAACCACTGGCGACAGGCGCGGCCTGGCGCGCAACCGGCTGCTCCACGACTGGCCGCTCCACGACGGCGGCATCCCGGGGGCTCATCACCGCCCGGACGACGGCAATCACTACCGCAATGATCGCAATGAGGACCAGAATCCAGATCAGGTTGTTAATGGCGCCGGACAACATCAGAGCCTGCACCTCCTGTAGGGCGGGTTGTGCAACGCCGATCTGATACCCGGGACACCTAGGGGTCAAACGCCGATGCAGCTGATCGCCGCCGGCGGCCAAAGGTACTACGTTATGTAGTAAAGCCGTCTCGAGGAGGCATGATGCGGTGGCGCGGTGTCTGTCACGTCGAGTTTGCCGTGCTGGACTATGACGACTCGATTGCCTTCTACGACGCGTTGTTCGGCTGGCTCGGATACAGCAGCTTCTCGTCCTTGAATATGGAGTACCAGTCGACCTATTACATGACGCGTCATGTCAACCCGCACAGCTACATCGGCATTCAGCCCGCCCGTACCGGAAACAAGCTGACGCACCGCGACCAGGAGGTCGGCATCAATCACATCGCGCTATGGGCCCGGAGTAGAAGAGAAGTCGACCGCTTCCACTGTGAGTTCTTGGTCAGGCACGACATCCCGGTTACCGACGAGCCGAAGGAGTACCCGCAGTACTGGCCGGGCTACTACGCTGTTTTCTTCGACGATCCCATCAACGGGATTCATTGGGAGTTGGCGTGGATCCCGAAAGTCCCTACTCCCCGCCAACTTTGGTCGTTCTATCGTGCAATTCGTGCGTTTGCCATACGTCGTCCGGACCTCGCCAACTCGGTGCCCGGCGTCGCCAGGCAGGCGAGGCGAACGCTGCCTACCCAATAACCACGGGGCTCGCCACTCACGTCGGGGCCCCGCAGCGTTAAGGTAGGTCGTGGTCGTTGTCAGCGATGCCGACGCGTTGGGCGAACCCGCGCAGCGCGGTGCTGAGTTGGACAGCCGCGAGGAGGCTGTCGCGCGGCGTGAGACTGAGCTCTCGAGGCGCGAGCGCGTCGCCGACGAACGAGAACGCGTCGCCGACGAGCGGGACCAAATCGCCGACGATCGCGAGCAGGCGGCCGACGACCGCGAGCTGCGTGCCGACGAACGCGAGGGCACCACCGCGCAGCGCGAGCGCGACCGCCAACGGCGCGTCGACGAGCGGGTGGAGCGACGGGAAGCCGCCGCCAGGCGGGAGAACGCCGAAATCAGGCGTGCGGTGGCTGAAACCCGACGAGATCTCGAGGATGGGGCTGCTTCGCGGGATGACGGGACGGCGACTTAGCGATGTCGTCGGTAAACCAAACGAGACCGTGGGCTCGCAGGTACGCGGGCGTACTAGGCGGGGTGGCTTTGTTGGCCCTCGGACTGGCCGGCGGCTCCGGCCCCTCTGCGCAGGCGGCTCCGGCTCCAGTCCCCAGCAATCACTGGTGCCCCGGCGATCAATGGAACCCGGCCTGGGGCACGGCCTACAACTGGGACTGGCATCAATGCCACGACTGGCAAGGCCTGCCGGGTCCGGCGGGCTGGGGACCCTGGGGGCCACCGCCTGGGTGGGCGCCGCCGCAGCCGCCCCCGCCGCCGTGGGCGCCCGGGGCTCGGCTGATGTGGAACCCGACCGTTAACGCGTGGGGATTCTGGAACAACGGGATTTGGACCCCGGTGTAGCCCTTTTGTCGGAGGCTTGTCGGAGGGGCCGCCTAGCCTGGCGTCGACGCAAGACACCGCCACAGGGAGGGCCCATGAAGTTCGTTTCGACCCGCATCATCACCGCCGACGTCAATCGGCTGGTCGGCTTCTATGAGATGGTCACCGAAGTCTCCGCCGCATGGGCGAACGAGCTTTTCGCCGAGATCCCGACGCCGGTCGGCACGTTGGCCATCGGCAGCGACAAGACGGTACCGCTGTTCGGCGCCGGATCCGCCGAGCCGGCGGCCAACCGCAGCGCGATCGTGGAATTCCTGGTCGAGGACGTGGACGCCGAATACGAGCGGCTGCGCGAGCGTGTGACCGAGATCGTGAAGGAGCCGACGACCATGCCGTGGGGAAACCGGGCGCTGTTGTTCCGGGATCCGGACGGCAACCTCGTCAACCTCTTCACGCCCGTCAGCGAGGCGGCCCGCGCCAAGTTCGGAGTTTGACTGTCGGCGAAGTGAATTCGCCGATTCAGCGCCGCGCCACGGCGTGCGCACGCACAGACGGTGCGATCCAGTCCGCCAGGAATGCCCGCAGCCGCTTCCCCCTGCGCACGGGGCGGCCGGGGTCCACGATCAGCGACTGCAGCATGCGCAGCATGACCTCGACCAGTTCATCGAGCTTGCCCTCGGTGAATCCCGCTGCGGCCCAGTCGACTTCGAACCTTTCCAAGATCGACCTGCCGAATGAGATCGCCATGTCCGAGGTCACCCCGGCGGTCAGGGCGCTGGCCTTACCCGGCTGCAATACCAGGCTGAGGTACTTGTCGTGGGCGATCTGTTCGTAGGTGTAGGCGATGCCTTCCACCACCGCCTCGGTGGGGTCGGTGATCGACCCCAGATGGGTGGCGAGCCGATTCAGGAAGGCGTCGACGGCCGAGAGGGCAGTGGCACCCAAGAGCGCCTCATGGGTCGGGAAGTAGCGGTAGACGGTTTGGCGCGTCACGCCGAGGCTTTGGGCGACCTCGGACACGCTCACGGTGCCGCGTTGGCCGATGGCGCTGCGCGCCGTGTCGATGATGCGAGCGACCGCTTCCTCGTCGTCCGCCGGGATGTCCCCGGACCAGCCGTGGCGTCGCATTGCGTGATCGTCGCATAAAGGGCCCTCGAACCTTGACAAGACAAACTATCCCGGATGTATGGTCAGACGATGTCGTCGCCGACCGAAAGTCCGGTGAGGGGAACCGACGAGAACCTGACCCGGCGAGGGTTGCGCCACGCGCTGGATGGCACGACGGACCTGGCCGAGCGGGAACTCAAGGTGCCGCTGCACTACTACCGCGATCCGAAGATCACCGAGATCGAAGAGGCTCAGATCCTACGCAAGGTGCCGTTGGCCATCGTCCCGTCGGCGCAGGTGCCGGCAAAGAACGATTACGTGGTCCGCTCGGTGCTGGGCGATTCGCTGCTGGTGACCCGAGACCGCTCCGGCGCCAGCCACGTCCTGCTCAACTACTGCCGCCATCGTGGGGCCATGCCCGCCTGCGGCTCCGGCAACGCGTCGCGGTTCGTATGTCCGTATCACGCCTGGACATATCGGAACACCGGCGAGCTGCTCATGGTTCCGGGCAAGGCCGGCTTCGATTCCATGGATCTCAAGCAATACGGGTTGGTGGAACTACCGTCCGAGGAGCGGCACGGCTTCGTCTGGGCGGTGCTGACCGCCGATTCGAGCATCGACCTGGACGCGCACCTCGGCGCCTTCGACGCCGAGCTGGCGCTGTGGAACTACGAGGCGTACGGGTACCACACGCAGCGCGAGTTCACCTCGCAGGTGTCGTGGAAGGGCGCGCTGGAAGCGTTCGCCGAGGGATACCACTTTCCCTACGTCCACGGACAGAGCCTCATCGGGCAGAACACCCTGGCCAACACGATGGTCTATGACGAGTTCGGCAGGCATCATCGCATCGGCTTTCCGTTCAACTGGATCACCAACGTCGAGACCGACCCCACCGCTTCGACGGAACCGCTGATGAACATGGGGGTGATCTACTGGGTGTATCCGAATCTCATTCTCGCCAACAGCCCTGTGGGCGTGGAGATTATCGACATCCTGCCCGACGGTGAGCCGACGCGCTGCACGGTCCGGCACAGCTGGATGGCCCGGGTCCCGGCAACCAACGACGACATGAGGGCGGGCTACGACGCGGTCTACGAAGGGGTGCACGCGGCCGTTCGCGACGAGGACTTCGCGATGCTGCCCCAGTGCGGCCAGGGCGTCAGGCACGGGCAGCACGACCACATGATCATCGGCCGCAACGAGATTGGCGTCCAGCACATGATCAAGGTGTTCGGCCAGGAACTCGGCGTGGCGCTGCAATGACCGCACCCAGGCGGCCCGAGCAGCTGGACTCGCCGCTGCTGCCGGTCATCTTCCGCCACATGAGCAGGGCGCAGGTGTGGGTGTACCGGAAGACGAACGGGCGCATCGGGGGCAAGTGGCGGATCGGCGCCGGCTTCCGCAAGCCGGTGCCGACACTGCTGCTCGACCACCGGGGCCGCAAATCGGGCAAGCGGTTCACGGTGCCGCTGCTGTATCTGCGCGACGGGCAGGACGTGGTCGTGGTCGCCTCCCAAGGTGGGCTGCCGAACCATCCGCAGTGGTATCGCAATCTGGTCGCCGGCCCCGATACGACCGTTCAAATCGGGGGAGAGCGGCGACCGGTGCGCGCGGTGACCGCCGACGCGGCGCAGCGCACCCGGCTGTGGCCGCGACTGGTCGAGCTCTACGCGGACTTCGACACCTACCAGAGCTGGACCGAACGCGAGATTCCGGTCGTGATCTTGCAGCCCCGCTGAGCTCGCCGGTCGACGGAGTTTCTCGTCTAGAAATTTGCTGGCCGGTTATCGATTCGCTATCGATGTGGCGCACGCCATTGCGTCATTTACGCATGACGAAGACCACAAATTTTGGAACGCCACGAATGTAATTGCTAGCGTGCCTGCCCATGGTTGTACTAGCGACATTGATGGGACTTATCAATCAGGTCTCCGGGACGCCCTATATTCCGGGTGGAGATTCTCCCGCCGGGACCGATTGCTCTGGGCTCGCTTCGTGGGTCGCCAACGCGGCGACTGACAGGCCGGTGTTCGGCAGCAGGTTCAACACCGGCAACGAGGAAGCCGCGTTGTTGCAGCGGGGCTTCCAGTACGGGACCGCACCCAACGCGTTGGTCATCGGCTGGAACGGCGGTCATACCGCGGTGACCCTGCCGGACGGC
>NZ_LZKR01000106.1 GCF_001672915.1 Mycobacterium sp. 1245805.9
CCGCGGACACCCCGGACGGCTTCGGCGTTGCCGTCGTGCGGGAAGAGGGTAAGTGGCGCTGTTATCCCATGGGCGCCTACGCTAGTCGCTGACCAGGCCACCTGACCAGACGGAACACCGTCGCCCGGCAAAAGTGTGCAAACCTAAGACGGTGGCCCGCGCTGTATCCAAGACACCCGTCTGCGTGCTCGGGCTCGGCCTGATCGGCGGCTCGATCATGCGGGCCGCGACGGCGGCCGGGCGCGAGGTGTTCGGCTACAACCGATCCGTCGAGGGCGCGCATGCGGCCACCGCCGACGGCTTCGACGCCAGCACCGATCTCAGCCACACCCTGACCCGCGCCGCCGACACCGGCGCGCTGATCGTCCTGGCCGTGCCGATGCCGGCACTGGCGGGCATGCTCGCCCACATCAGCGAGCTGGCCCCCCATTGCCCGCTGACCGACGTCACCAGCGTCAAGAGCGCAGTGCTGACGGAGGTGGCCGCGGCCGGTCTGCTGGAGCGCTTCGTCGGCGGTCACCCGATGACGGGCACCGCGGACTCGGGCTGGGCCGCCGGATACGCCGGGCTATTCACCAGGGCCCCGTGGGTCATCAGCGTGGACGACCATGTCGACCCCCGGGTGTGGTCGATGGTGATGACCCTGGCGCTGGACTGCGGCGCGCTGGTGGTGCCGGCCAAATCGGATGAGCATGACGCCGCGGCGGCCGCCATCTCGCACCTGCCCCACCTGCTGGCCGAGGCCCTGGCGGTCACCGCCGGCGAGGTCCCGCTGGCGTTCGCGCTGGCGGCCGGCTCCTTCCGGGACGGCACCCGGGTCGCCGGCACCGCCCCGGACCTGGTCCGCGCGATGTGCGAGGGCAACGCCGAGCAGCTGCTCCCCGCGGTCGACCAGGTCATCGAGTTGCTGCGCCGCGCCCGCGACTCCCTGGCCCACCACAACTCGCTGGCCGACCTCGTCGACGCGGGCCACGCCGCGCGGATCCGTTACGACAGCTTCCCACGCTCCGACATCTTCACGGTCGTCATCGGCGGGGAGAAGTGGCGCGAGGAACTGGCCGCCGCGGGCCGCGCGGGCGGGGTGATCAGATCCGCTCTGCCAAGCTTGGATAGTCCACAATGAACCCGTCCTCGTCCACGCTCACGGTGGTGTCGGCGACGGGAGAGCGCAACTTGATTCCGTCGAGACGGCCCTGGCTGGTGTAGCTGACGGTCGCCGCGGTGACGGACATGTCGGGCACGTTCACGTAGACCATGGGCAGCGCCACCGTGTCCGCCCGTTCGTGCAGGGCGAGGCGGCGGATCGGTAGTGCGTTGAAGAACGGGCTGAACACCACGTCGACGTCGAGCGCGCCGTTGTATCCGGCGCGCCGCTCGCCCTGGTGGTCGGTGATCAGCCACATGTTTTCCTCGTCCCGGGCGATGGACAGCACGCGTTCACGCTCGGCCAACGTCACGGTCAACCCGAGCCGCTTGGTGGCGCCGGTCTCGTCGGTCTGCAGGTCGTAGTAGGCGCCGAACGCCGGGTTGGTCGGGGTGGCGGCGGCCACGATGCGCCCGTTAGCCCTGATCCGCTTGTTGGACAGCTGGATTCGTACCGATTCCATGCGTGAGATGTCCTGTGCGCGCCAGGTCAGCATCGCCTGCCGCACGCGCCGGGCGGGGTCGGAGGGGGCTGCGTTCACGCTTCTACCGTAAAACTTGTCCACCGACGGCGGCAGGTTTGTCGGCAAGTGCGGTGGGCGTCACGTGCTCGCGCCGGCGGATGCGCCCACGTAGCCGGCCGGTGCCGGGCGCCGACGCCCACACCGCGAGCGCCAGCAGGCCGTCGAGGATCAGCGCCAACGCGGCCACCATCAGCGCGCCGACCAGCGCGAGGTGGAATTGGCGTTCCTTGATCCCGTCGATCAGGTAGCGGCCCAGCCCGCCGAGGCTGGCGTAGGCGGCGACGGTCGCGGTGGCGACCACCTGCAGCGTCGCGTTGCGCAGCCCGCCCAGGATCAGCGGCAGCGCGTTGGGTATCTCGGCGCGCAGCAGCACCTGCGCCTCCGTCATGCCCATCGCGCGGGCGGCGTCGACGACCGTCGGCTCGACGTTGGCGATGCCCGCATAGGTGCCGGCCAGCAGCGACGGCACGCCGAGCAGCATCAGGGCGACCAGCGGCGGCCCCAAACCCAGCCCGAACAGCAGCACCCCCAGCAGCAGCACGCCCAGCGTCGGCAGGGCGCGCAGGCCGTTGACGGCGCCGACCACCAGCAGCGTGCCGCGCCCGGTGTGCCCGATGATCAGCCCGACCGGGACGGCGATCAGCGCCGACGCGCCCACCGCGATCGCGGTGTACTCCAGATGCTCCAGGACCCGCGACGCCAGCCCGACGGGGCCGGTCCAGTTGTCGGCGGTCAGGAGGTAGGAGATGGCCTGCTGCACGAAGTTCATCGCGCGCCGCCCACGACAGGGGCCACCACCGACCGGCGGCGCGGGGTGCGCCCGGCCCGCTCCCACGGCGTGGCCAGCCGGCCCGCCAGGACGATGAGCGCGTCGATGCCGATCGCCAGCACGAACAGCGCGATGATGCCGGCGACGATCTGATCGCTCTTGTCGGTCTGGTACCCCTCGGTGAACCAGGTGCCCAGGCCCCCGATGCCGATCACCGACCCCACCGAGACCATCGCGATGTTGGTCACGACTACCACGCGCAGCCCCGCGACGAGCACCGGGATGGACAGCGGCAGTTCGACTCTCAGCATCCGCTTGAGCGTCGGGTAGCCGACGGCGGTGGCGGCGTCGCTGACCTGGGCGGGCACCGCGTCCAGCGCCTCGAGCACCGCCCGCACCAGCAGCGCGGCGGTGTAGGCCGTCAGCGCCACCATGACGTTGGCCTCGTCGAGGATCCGGGTTCCGATGATCGTCGGCAACACCACGAACAGCGCCAGCGAGGGGACGGTGAACACGACGCTGGCGGTCGCCGTGGTCAGCCGCCGGGCGATCGGCGCGCGCTGCACCAGCACGCCCAGCGGCACCGCAATGGCCAACCCGATCACCACCGGCACCAGCGACAGCCGCAGATGGATCACGGTCAGCGCCCAGGCGTCGTCGAGGTGGTTGAGCAGGTAGTGCATGCCTAGGCCCTCCGCCGGTCTTCCACCGCGGCCAGCACGTCGGCGGCCAGCACGCCGCCGATCAGCTTGCCCCCGTCGTCGACGGCGACCCCCAGGCCGGACGGCGACGACAGCGCCGCGTCGAGGGCGTGGCTGAGGTTGCCGTCGGGGCGGAACACCGACCCGACGCCGCCCATGCTGTCGGACAACGACACGCCCGCGCGGTGCTTGCGCAAGCCCTCGGCGTCGATCCATCCCACCGGGGCGCCAGCGTCGTCGACGACCACCGCCCAGCCGTCCGGCGGGCCCGCGTCGGGCAGGCTGGCCGCGGCGATCCGGTCGATGTCGTGCAATGGCAACCCGTCGGCGCCCATGAGCTGCAGCCACCGATAGCCGCGGCCCAGGCCGATGAACCGGGCAACGAATTCGTTGGCCGGACGCGACAGCAGCTGTGCGGGTTCGTCGTACTGCTGCAGCACGCCGTCCCGGAACACCGCTATCCGTTCGCCGAGCCGCAGCGCCTCGTCGATGTCGTGCGTGACGAACACGGTCGTCTTGTGCAATTCGCTTTGCAGACGCAGGATTTCGTTCTGCAGCTCGTGGCGCACCACCGGGTCGACCGCGGAGAACGGCTCGTCCATCAACAGGATCGGCGGATCCGCGGCGAGCGCGCGCGCCACGCCGACGCGTTGTTGTTCGCCGCCGGAGAGCTGCGCCGGGTAGCGGGTGGCGATCTTGGGGTCCAACCCGACGCGCTCGAGCACCTCGTAGGCGGCCTTGCGGGCATCCCGGCGCGAGCGGCCCTTGAGCACGGGAACCGTTGCGACGTTGTCGATCACGCGCTGATGGGGCATCAGGCCGGCGTGCTGGATGACATAGCCGATCCCGAGGCGCAACCGCACCGGGTTGACGGTCGAGACGTCCGCCCCGTTGACGGTTATCCTGCCGGAGGTCGGCTCGATCATCCGGTTGATCATGCGCAACGCCGTGGTCTTGCCGCTGCCCGAAGAGCCAACGAACACCGTCAATTCCCCGTTGGGGACCACCAGGCTCAGCCCGTCGACGGCCGTCGTCCCGTCGGCGAAGACCTTGCTGACATTGTCGAAGACGATCAACGCGGTTGACCGATCGGGTGGTTGAAGCCGTTGTCGCGCACCCAGTTTCGGGCGGCCTGGTCGGGATCGATGCCGGAATTGCCCGACACCGCGGCATTGAGGCGAGCCACGCCGGAGGTGGTCAGCTTCGCCGACACCGCGTCCAGCACATCCTTGAGGCGGTCCGATTTCTTCTGCGAATTCACCAGCGGCACAATGTTACCGGCCAGGAAGTTGTGCTGCGGGTCCTCGAGCGCCACCAGATGATTCTGCAGCATCGCCGGTGAGGTGCTGAAGATGTTGGCGGCGGTCACCTTGCCCTCCACCAGCGCGCGCACGGTCACCGCGCCGCCGCCGTCGTTGATGGCGACGAAGTTGCCCGGGGCGATGTTGAGTCCGTACTTCTGCCGCAGACCCGGCAGCCCGGACGGGCGCGACTCGAACGCCGATGGCGCCCCGAAACGCACGTCCGGCGAGTGCGCGGCCAAATCGCCGATCGTCTTCAGGTTCCAGTCGCCGGCCGTGCCAGTGATGACGGTGACGGTGTCGGTGTCCGAAGCCGGCGACGGCGTCAGGATCGACAGGTCACCGGGCAGCTTCTTGTACAACTCCAGCTCGACGTCGTCGAGCATGGTCGCAGTGGAGTCGGGCGCGAAGTACAACAGCAGGTTGCCGATGTATTCGGGCACCAGGTCGATGGAATGATCCTTCAGCGCAGGAACATACGTCTCCCGGCTGCCGATCCCCATCCGGCGCCCGATCTCGAACCCGTTGGCCTGCAACGCTTCTGCGTAGATCTCAGCGACGATCTCCGACTCGGGAAAGTCGCCGGAGCCGACCACGATGGATTTCGGGCTGCGCATCTGCGCACCCAGCGGATCGGAATTGCTGCACGCGGCGATCAGGCATACCGTCGCCAGCCACGCTGCCGTCCGGACGGTCCCGCGGCGCACGCGCAGCGGCATCCTCATACCGCCGACACTAACGGCAGAACCGCCGCGGCGCCCCCGGCGGGGCGGGCGGGGGAGGAGAGTCAGGGGTTTGGCCGCTCATAATCTCATCTTTGTCCCATCGTGCGCAGATTGAAACAAATCTACCCAAAACCGCCCGCCCCCGCCGGATCCGCACCACGGCGCGACATCCAAGGAACCGGCCGTCGGGTTCACCCGCGCCGGCGCTTTATGGTCATTCCTGATCGCCGGTTTTCTGATCCTGATCCTGCTGTTGATCTTCATCGCTCAGAACACGGATTCGGCGGCATTTGCGTTCTTGGGCTGGCGCTGGAGCCTGCCGCTGGGCGTGGCGATCCTGCTGTCGGCGGTGGTGGGCGGCCTGATCACCGTGGCGGCCGGCACCGCCCGAATCATCCAGCTGCGGCGCGCGGCGAAGAAGCACCACGCGGCCGCCCACCAGGTCTAGCTGTCGGCGTTGCGGGTGAATCCTGGGCCCTGCGCGTGAATCGTCGGCGGGAAAAATGCCGAAATCCCGCCGCTCGTACACACTGAAAACCCTCAGCGCACACTCAACGCGCTTGACCAAGCGGTCGAACATCGCGTGTGGATCCTGGGCCCTGCGCGTGAATCGTCGGCGGGAAAAACGCCGAAAACCCGCCGCTCGTACACACTGAAAACCCTAAGCGCACACTCACCCGGGCAGCTTGGCCAGCTCCGCCAGCCCGCGGGAGATCAGCGGCGCGACCACCTCGGGCATGTGCTCGGATTCTTTCCCGCTGGCCAGGTCCGACATCCGCCGGCGGAAGTCGATGCCGGCTGCGATGATGGCGAGCTTGAAGTACGCCAGCGCCATGTAGAACTCCCAATGCGCCAACGGCAACCCGGCCACCAGCGAGTAGCGGTCGGCCAGCTCGTCGGCCGTCGGCAACAGCGGCGACGTCCAGGCGGCCTGCGCGTTCACGATCAGGTCCAGCGCCGGGTCGCGGTAGACGCACATCAGGGCGGCGTCGGACAGCGGGTCGCCCAGCGTCGAGAGTTCCCAGTCCACGACCGCGCGCACCTTCGTCGGGTCGTCGGCGTCCAGGATCGTGTTGTCGATCCGGTAGTCCCCGTGCACGATCGAGGTCCGGCTCTGCTGCGGAATGGATTGGCGCAGGCCGGAATGCAGCCGTTCGACGTCGGCGTCGCGGTGGTCGTCGGGCAGCCGCACCAGCTCCCATTGCGAACCCCACCGTCGCACCTGGCGCTCGAGGTACCCGCTGGGCTTGCCAAAGTCGCCCAGCCCCACGGCGTTCGGGTCGACATTGTGCAGATCGACGAGGACCCGGATCAACGAGTCGACGCAGGCGTCGATGACGGTGTGACTGAACGCTTCGAGCTGCGCGCGCCGGCGCACCACCTGCCCGGCAACGAATTCGACGATCTGAAACGGCGCGCCCAGCACCGAGTCGTCCTCGCACAGCGCGATCGTGCGCGCCACCGGGACCGGCGTGTCCTGCAGCGCGGCGACGACCTTGTATTCGCGGGCCATGTCGTGGGCCGACGGCGTCAGCCCGTGCAGCGGCGGGCGGCGCACCAGCCAGCTGGTCGCGTCGTCGTACACCCGGAACGTCAGATTCGAGCGGCCACCGGAGATGAACTGGCCCCGCAGCTCGCCGTCGCGGCCTATCCCGAGCGAACGCAGGTACCGGTCCAGCGAGGCCAGGTCGAGCCCGTCGAGTCGGTCAACTGAAGTCACTCGAACTTGTTTACCACCGCCGATGTCGGTCACCTTCACCACCGCTGATTTCGCGGCAAGAGATCCCATACATGCTCGACGGTGTTGACCCCGGCCACCGTCGCCTGACCCGTCCGCGAGAACAACAGCCGGGTCACCGAGGCGTAGTCGACGGGGAAGGACAACAACCGCCTGGTGCCCAGGATCTCGTGCAGCAGGACGTTGATCACCCCGCCATGGCTGAACACCGCGACCGTGTCCTCGGGGTCGGCGGCGACGACGAGGTCGTCGACCCCGGCGCGGACCCGCGCACGAAACGCGTCCTCGTCGACCGCGCTGGGCAGATGCCCCTCGGCCAGGCGGGCCCACTCCTCGGGTCGTTCCGCTTTGATCTGCTCGACGGGGATGTAGACGGGAAGGTCGCGGTCGTATTCGGCGAATCGGTCGTCGATCTCCACCTGCAACCGGCGGGTGGCCGCGACGGGTTCGGCGGTCTGGATGGCGCGCCGCTGCGGGCTGCTCACCACCCGCGCGATGGGGAACCGGGCGAGCGCGTCGGGCAGGCGCTCGACCTGCGCCCACCCCTGCTCCGACAGGTCCGGGTCGGAGCCCTCGCCGTGTTCGCTGCGCAGCGGCAGCGCATGCCGGACCAAGAGCACTTGCATGTTCGTTCCCGTCGTCGGATTGTGGGCAGCGCCCAGTTTCTCATCGCGCCGCGCGACACCGAGCCCGAGGAGGAGAGATGACCCAGCCGCAGATGGATTGGGACGCCGCATACCGGCAGGAAACACCGCCGCCGTGGAGCATCGGCCGGCCGCAACCCGAGCTGGCGGCGCTGATCGACGAAGGCAAGATCCGCAGCGATGTCCTGGACTCCGGCTGCGGCCACGCGGAGCTGTCGCTCGCCCTCGCCGCGCGCGGGTACACGGTCGTCGGGCTGGACGCCAGCGCGACGGCGATCCACGCCGCGGCCGCGGCGGCCGCCGAACGAGGCCTGACGACAGCGACTTTCGCGCAGGCCGACGTCACCAACTTCGGGGGCTATGACGGTCGCTTCTCCACGATCCTGGACAGCGGACTGTTCCACGCGCTGCCGCCCGAGAGCCGCCAGGACTATCTGCAGTCGATCTTCCGGGCCGCCGCGCCGGGGGCCGCGCTGTACATCCTGGCCTTCGCCGCGGGGGCGCTCGGGCCCCAGAGCGCCGACCGGCCCGGCCCGCGCGGCTTCACCGAAACCGAGCTGCACGACACCGTCGCGCAGCTCTGGCAGGTCGACGACGTCCGCCCCGCCAAGCTCTACGGGAACGCCGCCGCGCTCGCGGCTGCCGGTGATCCGTTGCCCGAGGTCGAATTCGACACCGACGGCCACTTCATGGCGCCGGGCTTCCTGCTGAGCGCGCACAAGCCCTCGTAACGGCACGGGCTTTCCGCGCCCAGTGGAGAATGCTATTCTCCGCACGGAGAGTGGGGTGTGCAGCCTATGACGAGTATCAGCGAAACCCAACTGGACCCGGACGTCCTCGCCCGTTGGCTGGATGCGAGCGGGGCGCCGGGCGCCGGCGAGCAACCGGTGCTGGAGCTGCTCAAGGGCGGTTCCCAGAACACGCTGTATCTGATCGAACGCGGCGGCGAGCGCATGGTGCTGCGGATGCCGGGCGCGCGCGCCGACGCGGCCCGCATCGACGGCCTGCTCCGCGAGATCCGGCTGGTCCGCGCGCTGTCGGGCACCGACGTGCCACACGCGGCGCTGATCGCCGCCGACGACACCGGCACCGTGCTGGGCATGCCGTTCTACGTCATGCAGGCGATCGACGGGTGGAGCCCGATGGACGGCGGGTGGCAGGCGCCGTTCGACACCGACCTGCAGGCCCGCCGCGGGCTGGCCTTCCAACTCGTCGAGGGCGCCGCCAAGCTGGGCCGGGTGGATTGGCGCGCGCAGGGCCTCGAGGGCTTCGGGCGCCCGGACGGATTCCACGAACGACAGGTCGATCGCTGGCTGACGTTCCTCGACGCCTACAAGGTGCGCGAGCTTCCCGGACTGCACGAGGCCGCCGACTGGTTGCGCGACCACCGGCCCGACCACTACAAGCCCGGCATCATGCACGGCGACTACCAGTTCGCCAACGTGATGTTCGCGCACGGGGCGCCGGCGCGGTTGGCGGCGATCGTGGACTGGGAGATGACGACGGTCGGCGACCCGCTGCTGGACCTCGCCTGGGCGCTGCTGGGCTACGACGGCGAGGAGCCCAGCACCGACGGGTTCTACCTCGACATGCGCGGCATGCCGACGCGCAGCGAGTTGCTCGAGCACTACGAGAAGGTCAGCGGGCTGTCCACCGAGAACATCGACTACTACCTGGTGCTGGCCAACTGGAAACTGGGCATCGTGCTGGAGAAGACCTATGCGGCGGGCGTCAAGACCGGAAAGGTCGACCCGAACATCCAGGAGACCTTCGGGGCGATGATCCCGCGGCTCATCGCCACCGCGGCCGAGCTGGCCAGGACGCGCTGAAATGGGTTACGCGGACCAGCTTTTCGACCTGACCGACAGGGTGGTGCTGATCACCGGGGGCAGCCGCGGGCTGGGGCGGGAGATGGCGTTCGCAGCCGCCCACTGCGGCGCCGACGTGGTGATCGCCAGCCGCAACATGGACAACTGCGTGAGCACCGCCAAGGAAATCGAGGCCGAAACCGGCCGCTCGGCCATGCCGTATCAGGTGCACGTGGGGCGGTGGGATCAGCTCGACGGCCTGGTCGAGGCCACCTATGAGCGGTTCGGCAGGGTCGACACGCTGATCAACAACGCGGGCATGTCGCCGCTGTACGACAAGCTGACCGACGTCACCGAGAAACTCTTCGACGCGGTGCTCAACCTGAACCTCAAGGGGCCCTTCCGGTTATCGGCGTTGGTGGGCGAGCGGATGGTCGCGGCCGGGCGCGGGTCGATCATCAACGTGAGCACGGCCGGATCGCTGCGGCCGGCCCCCGACATCGTCCCCTACGCCTCGGCCAAGGCCGGTCTGAACGCCATGACCGAGGCGCTGGCGAAGGCGTTCGGACCGGACGTCCGGGTCAACACGCTGATGGCCGGGCCGTTCCTGACCGACGTGAGCAAGGCGTGGAACCTCGAGGGGACCAAGGGCAAGCCGTTCGGGCACCTGGCGTTGCAGCGCGCCGGCGCCCCGCGCGAAATCGTCGGCGCTGCACTGTTTCTGGCGTCCGACGCCTCCAGTTTCACCACCGGCTCGATCCTGCGGGCCGACGGCGGAATTCCTTAGTGATAGGAGATTCGAATGTCTTGGGATTTCTCCACCGAACCGGAGTTCGAAAAGAAGCTGGACTGGATCCGCGAGTTCGTCCGCGAGGAGGTCGAACCCCTCGAGGTGCTGTTTCCGGGGTGTGAGTTCCTGCCGCTCAACGACGAGCGGCGCCGAATCGTCGATCCGCTCAAGCAGCAGGTCCGCGACAACGGCCTGTGGGCACCGCATTTGGGCCCGGAGCTGGGCGGGCAGGGGTTCGGCGCGGTCAAGCTGACGCTGATCAACGAGATCCTCGGGCGCAGCCCGTGGGCGCCGATCGTGTTCGGGACGCAGGCGCCCGACACCGGCAACGCGGAGATCATCGCCCGCTTCGGAACCCAGGACCAAAAGGACCGCTATCTGTCCGGTCTGCTGTCCGGGGAGATCTTTTCCTGCTTCTCGATGACCGAACCGCAGGGCGGCGCGGACCCCCGCGTCTTCACCACCCGCGCGGTCCGCGACGGGGACGACTGGATCATCACCGGGCGAAAGTACTTCTCCTCCAACGCCTCCGTCGCGTCGTTCTTCATCGTCGTCGCGATCACCGACCCCGACGTGCCCGTCCACCAGGGCGCCTCGACGTTCCTAATCCCGGCAGGCACCCCGGGCCTGAACGTGGAGGCCACCCACCACCTGGTCGGCGCCGACCCCCACGAGCCGGGGCATTCCCTGGTCCGATACGACGGGGTCCGTCTGCCGTCGGCCGCGCTGCTCGGCGAACCCGGGCAGGGCTTCCTGATCCTGCAGACCCGCCTGGCCGGCGGTCGGCTGCACCACGCGATGCGCTCGATCGGAATGGCGCAACGCGCCGTCGAGATGATGTCGCGACGCGCGAAAAGCCGCTTCACCCAAGGCAGCTCGCTGGCCGACAAGCAGTTGGTGCAGGAGTTCGTCGCCGACTCCTATACGGAGCTGATCCCGTTCCGGCTGACCGTCCTGCACGCCGCCTGGCTGATCGACAACGGCGACGAGCACGCCGCCCGCGCCGAGATCGCCGCCTGCAAGATCCTGGCGTCGCAGGTGCTCAAATCGATTGCGCTGCGGGCGATTCAGGTCCACGGTGCTCTGGGTCTGACGGACCAGCTGCCACTGGTGAACGTGCTGCTCGGCGGCATCGCGCTGGGCCTGGCCGATGGTCCGACCGAGGCCCACAAGGTCAACCTGGCCCGGATGCTGCTCAAGGGCTACGAGGCCGAAGAGGGCGACTGGCCCAGCGAGATGCTGGACGTGCGGCTCGAGGCGGCGCGCGCCAAATACGGTGAGCTCGTTGGCCAGTAGCAGGGTCACCGCGGCGGTCGAGCGCGCCCTGGACGACCGCCAGCGCGAGGCGACCGAGGAGGTCGAGCGCATCCTGGCCGCGGCGGTGCGGGTGATGGAACGCGTCGCGCCCGAGGCGCCCCGGGTCAGCGACATCGTCGCCGAGGCCGGTTCGTCCAACAAGGCGTTCTATCGGTATTTCGCCGGCAAGGACGATCTCATCCTGGCGGTCATGGAGCGCGGCGTGGCCATCGTGGTGTCCTACTTGCAGCACCAGCTGGCCAAGGAAACTCGCGCGCAGGACAAGGTCGCGCGCTGGATCGAGGGCATGCTCGCGCAGGTCGCCGACCCGCGCCTGATCCGGAAGAGCCGCGCCGCCGCCGGTCAGATGTCGACGGGCACCAACTGGCGTACGGTCGATGAGGACATGATGCGGCCGCTGCGGGATCTGCTGGTCGAACCCATTGCGGCGCTGGGTAGTAGCGATGTCGACCGCGACGTGCAGGCGGTGTTCTGCTGCACCTCCGCGATGCTGCGTCGATACGTGGGGTCGACGGATCGCCCCGGCCCCGATGACATTGCCCACGTGGTGCGTTTCTGCCTCAAAGGGTTGGGCGTCGACTGATGCGCGCTGTCGTGTGTCGCGCCTACGGGCCGCCGGAAGACCTGGTGCTCGCCGACGTTGACGAGCCCGTCGCGGGTCCCGGTCAGCTGGTGGTGCGGGTGCACGCCGCTGCGGTCAACTTCCCCGACGTGTTGTTGATCGCGGGCAAGTATCAGGTCAAGATTCCGGTTCCGTTCGTCCCGGGCAGCGAGCTGGCCGGCGAAGTGGTGGCCGTCGGCGACGACACCCCGTTTCACCCCGGGCAGCGGGTGTCCGCGACCACCCCCACCGGCGCGTTCGCCGAGCGGGCGCTGCTCGATTCGAGAGCGGCCGCGCTGATACCCGACGGCGCCGACTTCGCCTCGGCCGCGGCGTTCGGCGTCACGTACCGCACCGCCTATCACGCGCTGCGCTCGATCGCCGAAGTGGCACAGGGTGATTGGGTGGTCGTGCTGGGCGCTGCCGGCGGTGTGGGGCTGGCGGCCGTCGACCTGGCCGTCGCGATGGGCGCCCGCGTGCTGGCGGCCGCGTCCAGTCGGGAGAAACTCGAGCTGTGCCGTCGGCGCGGCGCTGAGGCCACCGTCGACTACGACCACGAAGACCTCAAGACGCGCATCCGCGAGCTCACCGGTGACGCCGCCCGGCTGGTCCTGGACCCCGTCGGCGGGCCCTACGCGGAGCCCGCGCTGCGCGGCCTGGCCCGCGGCGGCACCTTCATCACGCTTGGCTACGCCGCGGGCACCATCCCGTCCATCCCGCTGAACCTGGTCCTGCTCAAGGGAATCACCGTCCGCGGCATGGAGATCCGCACCTTCATGGCCGACCGTCCCGACGACGCCGCGCGCGACATGCGGGAGCTGGAGCAGATGTTCGCCGCCGGCACGGTCCGGCCCTACATCGGCGCGCGCTTCCCCCTGTCCGAGGCCCCGGCCGCGCTGCGGCATGTGGCTGAGCGAAAGGTGCTGGGCAAAGTCGTCATCGACGTCGCACCTTAGCTCCCGCGAGCAGACACAGAATCGCACAAGAGCGGCTGCGGTTATGCGATTCTGCGACTGCTCGCCCGGGTGACTAGGGCGTGACGATGTTGAAGGCCGGGTCGGGCTGGTCGAGTGCGCCGAGGAACGCCTGCAGCGCCGCCTGGTCACCCGAGATCTCCAGCCCCGGTGACGTGAAGTCACCCATCGCCGCGGCCAGCAGGCGAAACTTGCTGGCGGCGTTGACCGTAACGGTCGCCGTGGCGGCGTCCGCAGCCACCCGGCGGTAGACGAGCACCCCGTTGCGCAGGCTGAGCCGGTAGTTGGCGCCCGCGTCGGCGAAGCTGATGTCGACGGCGATGTCGAGGTCCCAGCTGCGCGGGCCGTTGACCCGGATGGCGAGGCTGTCGAAGATCTGCTCGGGCGTCAGCTGAGAGAGCATCGTCGGCGACGCGACCTGGACCGCGGTGCCGAAGTTGCCGTCACGCAGTTCGGCGGCCCCGCTCAGGAAGAAGTTGCGCCAGGTGGCGTTCTCCGCGCCGTAGGCCAGCTGTTCGAGCGTGTCGGAGTACAGCGCGCGGGCGCCCGCGTGCGCGCTGTCGGTGAACACCGCGTGATCGAGAAGTGTTGCCGCCCAACGGAAGTCACCGGTGTCGAAGGCCGCTTGGGCGAGCTCGACGACCCGGTCTATGCCGCCCATCGCGGCGACGTAGCGGGGGGCGATCGCCTCCGGCGGATGGGGCCACAGCCGCGCCGGGTTGCCGTCGAACCACCCCATGTAGCGCTGGTAGACCGCCTTGACGTTGTGGCTGACCGAGCCGTAATACCCGTGCGTGTGCCAGGCGCGCTCCAGCGCGGGCGGCATCCGAAACGCCTCGGCGATCTCGGCGCCGGTGTATCCCTGGTTCAGCAGCCGCAGCGTCTGGTCGTGCAGGTAGGCGTACAGGTCGCGTTGCAGCGAAAGGAATTCGACGATGTCCTTCCGGCCCCAGGTGGGCCAGTGGTGCGAGGCGAACACCACGTCGGCGCGGTCGGCGAACGTGTCGATGGCCTCGGTGAGGTAGCCCGACCAGGCGTGCGGGTCGCGCACCAGCGCGCCGCGCAGGGTCAGCAGGTTGTGCAGGTTGTGGGTGGCGTTCTCGGCCATGCACAGCGCGCGGAACCGCGGGAAGTAGAAGTGCATCTCGGCAGGCGCCTCGGTGCCGGGCGCCATCTGGAACTCGATCTCCACGCCGTCGATGGTGTGCTTCTCGCCGGTCTCGCGGATGTCGACGGTAGGGACGATGATGCCGACCTCGCCGGTGGACGCGGCCTGACCAAGACCGCAACCGACGTGGCCCTGCGGGCCGCGCGCCAGCATGGAGCCGTACATGTAGGTCGCGCGCCGCGTCATCGCCGGGCCGGCATAGACGTTTTCCTGGACGGCGTGCGCGGTGAAGCCCTCCGGGGCCAGCACCGCCACCGCGCCGCTGTCCACGTCGGCCTGCGAGGTGACGCCGAGAACGCCGCCGAAGTGATCGACGTGGCTGTGGGTGTAGATCACTGCGACGACGGGACGGTCCCCGCCGCGGTGCGTCCGATACAGGTTCAGCGCCGCGGCCGCGACCTCGGTGGATATCAGCGGGTCGATGACGATGACGCCGGTGTCACCCTCGACGAAGGTGACGTTCGAGATGTCCAGTCCGCGGACCTGGTAGATGCCCGGGACCACTTCGTAGAGGCCCTGCTTGGCGGCCAGCGTCGATTGGCGCCACAGGCTCGGGTGCACGGACGTCGGCGCGTCACCGGTGAGGAAGGAGTAGGCGTCGTTGTCCCACACCACGCGGCCGTCGGCCGCCGTGATGACGCACGGGGACAGGGCGGCGATGAAGCCGCGATCGGCGCTCTCGAAGTCCCTCGTGTCGTCGAACGGCAGGACGTGTTCGCGATGGGCCGACTCGATGACTGCGGCCGGGGGTTTGTGATCCACGGCAACACACTGCCATTAATGCGCCCGTCGGTGGAAGGACGCGTGCAGAGCTGGTGGGTTAACCGATGCGAAACAATTTCGCCGAACCTCTTTTCTGGGGCACGGCAAACTTGCATACTGCCTTGACGGTTCTCAATGCCGAGGACCGCAACAATTCGGGCAAAGGAGAACAGGTGAAGCGTGGACTGACTGTGGCGGTAGCCGGAGCGGCGATTCTGGCCGCAGGCATTTCCGGGTGTTCGAGCAACAAGTCGAGCACGAGCGGTAGCGCGAACGGCACGTCGGTTGCGGTTGCCACCCCCGGAAGCGGCGCGGCGGCGCCGACGGTGACCATCGACGGCAAGAACCAGAACGTGACCGGCTCCGTCGTGTGCACGACGGTCGGCGGCAACACGACCATCGCGGTCGGTGGAGCGGCGACCGGCATCTCCGTCGTGCTCGCCGGTGACAACACGGTGAAGTCCGTCGGGCTCGGCAACGTCAACGGCGTGACGCTCGCGTACGCGCAGGGCTCCGGCCAGGGCAACGCCTCGGCGACCAAGAACGGCAACAGCTACAAGGTCACCGGCACCGCCACCGGGGTTGACATGGCCAACCCGATGCAACCGGTGAACAAGCCGTTTGAAATCGACGTGACTTGCTCTTAGCCCGCTGAGTCGGCGGGCAATCGCTCGTAACCTCAGCTGGTTGATGCGGGCGGTTGCCACCCGTTGAGTGGCAACCGCACCGTGAACTCCGTGTGACCGGGTGCGCTGTCGACGGTGATCGTCCCGTGGTGCGCCTTGACGACCGCCGAGACGATCGCCAATCCGAGCCCGGTGCTGCCGCCTTTGCGCGAGCGCGAGGAGTCGCCCCGCGCGAATCGCTCGAACACCTCGGACTGCAGCCCCGCCGGAATGCCGGGGCCGTTGTCGATGACCGACAGCACGGTCTGCGTCGGGTCGGTGCTCAACCGGGTCGTCACGACGGTGCCGGGCGCGGTGTGGACGCGCGCGTTGGCCAGCAGGTTCGTCAGCACCTGCTGCAGCCGCGCCGCATCACCGGTGACGACCACCGGTTCCTCCGGCAGGTCCAGCTCCCACTGGTGTTCCGGCCCGGCGACGTGGGCGTCGCTGACGGCGTCGACCGCCAGCCGCGACAGATCTACCGGTTGGCGTTCCAGCGGCCGGCCCGAGTCCAGGCGGGCGAGCAGCAGCAGGTCCTCGACGAGGCGCGTGATCCGTTCGGTCTCCGAGGCGACGCGGCTCATCGCGTGCGCGACGGCCTCGCGGTCGTCACCCATGCGCTGGGTGAGCTCGGTGTAGCCGCGGATCGCGGCCAGCGGCGTGCGCAGTTCATGGCTGGCGTCGGCGACGAACTGGCGAACCCGGGTCTCGCTGGCCTGCCGCGCCGACAGCGCGGCCGCGATGTGGTCGAGCATCCGGTTCAGCGCCGACCCGAGCTGGCCGACCTCGGTGGACGGGTTCGCGTCGGACTCGGCCACCCGCACCGGCAACTCGACCTCGCCACGGTCCAGCGGCAGTTCGACGACCTCGCTCGCGGTTTGCGCGACGCGCCGCAGCGGGGCCAGCGCCCGCCGGATTATGACGACGCCGGCACTGGTCGCGGCGACCAGCGCGATCACCGTGACGATCCCGAGGATGACCAGCATCCGGATCATGGTGGCGTCGATGTTCGACATCGACAGGCCCGTGACGATGACGTCCCCGCCACTGCGACTCGGGGCGGCGACGACGCGGTACCGACCGAGCCCGTCCAGTTGGAGCGTCACCGGCTTGCGGCTGCCGGCGATGTGTTCGAGTTGCGTCTGCGCGGCCTGAGTCAACGAGGCCCGCGCGCCGTCGCTGGTCAGGTAGCCGGCGTCGACGATCTTCCCGTCGGTGATGACCGCGGCGACCATGCCGGCGGGCTGGCCCGGGGCATCGAGGAACCGCGGGCCCGGACCCGGCCTGGGATAGAAGTGCGACTCGTGGCGCCAGCCCGGGCGTTTCGGTTCGGGGTACATCAGCGCCGAGCGGTAGGACGTCCCCGCGAGTTGCCCGTCCAGCTGCGCGACCAGGTGGTGCAGCAAGGCCAGTTCGGTCGCGGCGGTGATGCCGATGCAGACGACGGCGAGTACGACGATCTGGCCGACCAGCAGCCGGAGCCGAAGTGACCAGACCCGTCGCGTCCTAGCGGGCCGGCTTGAGGACATAGCCCGCGCCGCGCAGGGTGTGGATCATGGGTTCGCGACCGTTGTCGATCTTCTTGCGCAGGTAGGAGATGTAGAGCTCGACGATGTTCGACCGCCCGCCGAAGTCGTAGCTCCACACCCGGTCCAGGATTTGGGCCTTGCTCAGCACCCGCTTGGAGTTGCGCATCATGAACCGCAGCAGCTCGAACTCGGTGGAGGTCAACGAGATTGGTTCGCCCGCGCGGGTCACCTCGTGGCTGTCCTCGTCCAGCACCAGGTCCCCGACCACCAGCTGCGCCCCGCTGTCCACGGTCGTCACCCCGGTGCGGCGAAGCAGCGCCCGCAGCCGCAGCACAACCTCTTCGATGCTGAAGGGTTTGGTCACATAGTCGTCGCCGCCGGCGGTCAGCCCGGCGATGCGGTCTTCGACCGCGTCCTTGGCCGTCAGCAGCAGCACCGGCAGCTGAGGATTGTCCTCGCGCAGCTTGTGCAACACGTCCAGGCCGCTCATGTCCGGCAGCATCACGTCGAGGACGACGACGTCGGGTCGCTGGGCCCTGGCCGCGGCGATCGCCGATGCCCCGTCACCCGCGGTGGAGATGGTCCATCCCTCGTATCGCAGCGCCATGGAAACCATTTCGGCCAACACCGCTTCGTCGTCAACGACGAGGACATTGATCGGGTTGCCGTCGGCGCGGCACATGACAACCCGCTCTACCGAGGCCCGGGATTGCGTCACAGGTTCCAGTATCCGCGCCCGGCTGAGGCAACGCTATGGCATTCCTTTGTGTCACCTGTGAAAAGATCGCGTGACTGGCGGGCAGTCACGCGATCCGGTGTTCCACGGGGTGCCTAGTACCAATACCGCCTGCCCGCGACCGGCCGGCCGACGGAGCCCATGATCCACAGCACCGCGCCGATGACGAGCACGACGATGCCGATCTCCCACAACAGCGGGAGGCTAAACACAAACCCGAGAATGAGTAGCACTACGCCGAGGATGATCATGACAACTTCCTTTTTTGTGAGGGGTCTACGTTCTTTCGCGGCCGTTTACTAGACCACTGCTAGACCACTGGGCATTGAACTGGGCTGCGGGACATGGCAATCCTTGACTTTTGGATTGACGCCCGCGTAATTCAGCGGACCGGCGATGACCGTCAACGCGATGTTTCCCGCGGTGACACAGTTCGTTGCGCCGCCCTTGAAGTAGTCGCGCTGAAAAGCCGCGAAGACTCCGATGAGCAACCAGATCAGGACAATCCCGCCGATCACTCCGCGACCACCCATGGTGACCTCCGTTGTGTTCGAGAAAAATCTCGTGGACCTAGCGTTACCCGTTGGACTTACGTCTAAACGTGGTCGGCGAGCCAGGCCTCGGCGCGTCTCTTGGAAGCCCGTGAAAGCCACGCGTCCTGAATCAGCTCCGCGAGTTCGGTCCTGGTGATCTCGGCCAATCGGCCGGCCCGCACCAGCACCGAGGGATGTCCGTCGAAATGGCTCGTGGTGAAGAACGGCGACGCGGGATCCTGGACGAGCGCGAGCTTGTCGCTTTCCGACTCCACCCACAGCATGATCACGTCGCCGTAGCGTTCGCCCGTGTCCGGATCCGTCGCGTCGGGCTGCGGAGTGCGGAAGAACACGAACGACTTTCCGCCCACCTGATAGATGGGGTTGCCCTTCGGGCCCTCCAAGCGTTTGACGTGTGGCATCGCCGCGGCGATCCGATGCACGTCGCTCACCCGGGCCGGCCGATCAGCCATAACCGCGAGGTTACCGCCATCGGTAGCATGGCGAGTGGGGTTGCGGTGAACGGGGATTGAGATGGATGGCTCTCGGCTGAGCTCTCGAGGCGCTGCGCCGTGACCGACACCCTGTTCGCCGACGTCTCGGAATTCCAAGTGCCCGTGGACGATTCCTACCCGTACCGGGTGCTTTCCATCCGTGTCTGCGACGGCACCTATCGAGATCACAACTTCGCGGCCAACTACGCATGGATGCGCGCGGCTTTGGACAGCGGACGCCTGACCTTCGGGATCGTTTACACCTACGCGCGGCCGAACTGGCTGGACAATGCCAACACCGTGCGCTCGATGATCGACGCCGCGGGCGGATTGCACCCGCGGGTCGCGCTGATGCTCGACGTCGAGGCCGGCGGCAACCCGCCGGGCGACGGCTCGAGCTGGATCAACAGCCTGTACTGGAACCTGGCCGACTACGCCGGTTCTGCGGCGCGGATCATCGGGTACGCCAACGCTTATGACTTCTACAACATGTGGCGCACGCGGCCCGCGGGCTTACGGGTCATCGGGGCCGGCTACGGGTCCAACCCGAACCTTCCGGGTCAGGTCGCGCACCAGTACACCGACGGCACGGGCTACAGCCCCAACCTGCCGCAGGGGTGTCCACCGTTCGGCCATTGCGACATGAACTCCGCCGACGGGCTGACACCGCAAGAGTTCGCCGCCGCGTGCGGCATCAGTACGAACGGAGGATGGTTGATGGCGCTCACCGACGACGAACAAGCCGAACTGCTGGGCAAGGTCCGCGACATCTGGGACCAGCTGCGAGGGCCCGGCGGCGCGGGCTGGCCGCAACTCGGTCAGAACAGCCAGGGCCAGGACCTGACACCGGTCGACGCGATCGCGGCGATCAAGCGCGATGTGGAAAGCTCCCAGCCCTCGAGACAGGTTCCGGCCCAATAGGGTTCGGCGCGTTCAGTCGGCCCGCCGCTGCGCCGACACGTAGAGGGTGGGCGGCATGACGTGCGCCGCGTCCTGCGGGACGCTGCGGTCGTAGCGGGCCATCAGCTCCGCGAAGGTTGCTGTCGACACATCCCAGCCGTGCTCGCGCAGCCATGCGTCGACGGGCGTGCGCTCCTCCGGGTACCACAGGTCGTCGAAGTCGGTGATCTCAGCGTCGACCAGCCTGGCCGCCGCGGCCCGCATGCGCTGCATGTCCTCGCGCTGCCGCCGAACGAGCTCGGGATCGGTGAAGCCGGCGCCGGGGACGTTGGAGGCGAGCCAGCTACCCTGCGCGCTGAGCGCATGTATGCGCTCGAACAACAGGTCCTGAGCCTGCGCCGGCAGGTAACGGACGAGGCCCTCGGCCGACCAGGCCGCCGGCCGTGATGCGTCGAACCCGGCCTCCTGCAACGCCTTTGGCCAATCCTGGCGCAGGTCGATCGCCACGTTAACCAGCCGCGCGTTCGGCTGCGCGCCGTGCTCGCGCAACGTGTTGGACTTGAACTCCAGCACCTTGGGCTGGTCCAGCTCGTACACGACGGTGCCGTCGGGCCAGGGCAGCCGCCAGGTGCGCGCGTCCAGGCCGGCGGCCAGGATCACCACCTGGCGAACGCCGGCGTCGGCTGCGCCCATGAAGAATTCGTCGAAAAACGCTGTGCGCGTGGCCATGAAGTCGATCATCAGCTGTATCCGCGACCGAACCTCCGGTTCGAGCTCGACGGCCTTGGCCAGCAGCTTGGGGTCGGCGTAGATGCTCCACATCCCCTCGCCCGCGGCGTCGACGAACACGCGCGCGAACGGGTCGTTGATGAGGGGGTTCTCGCTCTCGGTCTCGGCGGCACGCGCCGCTGCGACACCCAGCGCGGTCGCTCCCACGCTTTGGGTGATGTCCCAGGAATCGTTGTCGGTACGCGGCATCGCGGTTTCCCTCCCAGCCCGAAGTTCGTTAGTTGTCCACACTATTGTTCCAGGCTCCGGCGGCGCCGGCCGCTCGTCGCCGGTGACCTACGCTTCTCCCATGACACGCACGCCGCAGGAAATATTTGCCCACCATGGGCAGGCGCTCGGCGCCGGCGACCTGGACGAGATCGTCGCCGACTACGCCGAGGATTCCGTGGTCATCACCCCGGCCGGCGCAGCGCGCGGCAGGGACGGCGTACGTGGGGTGTTCGCGAAATTGCTCGACGACCTGCCCGAGGCAGCGTGGGACCTCAAGAACCAGGTCTTCGAGGGCGACGTGCTGTTCCTCGAGTGGGCCGCCGATTCGGCCCGAAATCGGGTCGACGACGGCGTCGACACCTTCGTCTTCCGCAACGGCATGATCTGGGCCCAGACCGTTCGCTACACCCCGCGGCCCAAGGGCTGAACGTGGATTCCGTCGACTTCGAAGCCGTCGCGAAATGGATGTCCGGGCAGGGGCTCGGTGAGGGCCCGATCGAGGACGTCGCCACCGTCACCGGCGGAACCCAGAACGTCATGCTGCGATTCACCCGGGCCGGGCGCCCCTACGTGCTGCGGCGCGGACCACGACACCTGCGCCCGCGCAGCAACAGCGTGATCCTGCGCGAGACGAAAGTCCTTGCGGCGCTGGCCGGTTCCGATGTGCCGCACCCGCACCTGATCGCCACCTGCGACGACACCAGCGTTCTCGGCCCCCCAGGTGAAGGGGCCGTCTTCTACCTGATGGAGCCGGTCGACGGGTTCAACGCCGGTGAAGGGCTGCCGCCGCTGCACGCCGGCGACGCCAGCGTGCGGTTCGGGATGGGGCTGTCGATGGCCGACGCGCTGGCGAGGCTCGGCGCCGTCGACCACGTCGCCGTAGGCCTGGCCGACTTCGGCAAGCCGGAGGGCTTCCTGGAGCGTCAGGTGCCGCGCTGGCTTTCCGAGCTGGACTCCTACAGCGAGTACGACGGCTACCCCGGGCCCGACATCCCGGGGATCGAGGAAGTCTCCGCCTGGCTGGAGCGCCGCCGACCGACGACCTGGACCCCCGGCATCATGCACGGCGACTACCACGCCGCCAACGTGATGTTTTCCCGCACCGGACCCGAGGTGGTCGCCATCGTCGACTGGGAGATGTGCACGATCGGGGATCCGCTGCTCGACCTGGGCTGGCTGCTGGCGACCTGGCGCCAGCCCGACGGGTCCAGCGTGTTCAGCCACGCCCTGGGCGGCCAGGACGGCCTGGCCAGCACCGACGACCTGTTCCAGCGGTACGCAGCCAACACCACCCGCGACTTGTCGAACATCACCTGGTACACCGTGCTGGCCTGCTTCAAGCTCGGCATCGTCATCGAGGGGACGCTGGCCCGGGCCTGCGCGGGCAAGGCCGAAAAGGAGGTCGGCGACCAGCTGCACGCCGGCACGGTGCACCTGTTCGAGCGGGCGCTCACGCTCATCGGCGACAAATCCTGACGCACTAACATCTCCCTTCGTGCCGCCCTACCCCGAGAACCCCGACTACTACTCCGAGTACTCCGAGCCGACCCAGGCCGCCTACGGCGGTTATTACGACGAGCCGGCCGCCCAGGCGGCCGCGCCACCGACCCCCTGGTACCGCCGCCCGGCGGCGCTGGTGGCGGCCGGCGCGCTCGGAGTGATCGTGCTCGGCCTCGCCGCGTACGCGGTGGTCAAGCTGGTTGCCGGTTCGCCGTCGCCGGCCCCGACCACCACGACGACGACACCGGCCCCCACCACCACCGCTTCGACGGCGACCACCACGACGGAGCCGCCACGCCACCACGGGGGCGGAGGCGGCGTGCCGACGCAGACCGTCACCGAGACCGCCCCGCCGCCGAGCACCGACACCGGAACCCCGAGCACCGACACTCCGACGACGACGGTTCCGCCGAGCACGGTCACCGTCTCGCCGAGCACCGAAACCAGCACGGTGACCCAGACCGTGACCATCCCACCGCGTCGGCCGTTCCAACCGCGCCCATAATCAGGACACGTCGGGGGCCACAGGGCTAGCCTCCATGCGTGGACGTCGGGGATTCGGTCAGGCGCTCGCTTGACCATTGGGAGCGCCGCGATTGGGACGCGGCGATGCTGCACGCCTGCAACGCGGTCGACGGCACCTCGAAGAAGCGCTATCCGCAGCAGGGCGTGGCGACCCGGTTCAAGCGCACGATCCGGGACTCGCTGGACATCTTCCAGGTGATGGCGGCGCCCGGCATCGACTTCGATCAGAGCCGCTTTCCCATCGCGGTGAAATCGGACCTGCCCGACGGTCGTCCCGACATCGCCGACGTTCTGTACGGCGTGCACCGCTGGAGCCACGGTCACGAAGACGATCTGCCCGAGGGTTTCGAGCTGACCCCGCACGGGCCACGTCCGGCGGGAGTGCAGATCTGGCGAACCGGAAGGATTCAGCTTCCCGCCTCGGCGGTGATCGGCCTGTTGGCGGTCGCGGTGTTCTCGCCCGAGAACAAGGGTGAGGCCATCCCGGACGGCTACCAGCTCAGCTGGTATCAGCACGTCTTTCATATCTGCATGTGGTGGGGCTGGCAGGACCACTTCCGTGAGATCATCGCCACCGCCCAGATCCCGCGGACGACCCTCGACTTCGCCGAGTCCTGGGACGACTGGTCGCCGGTTTAAAGCCGAAGCCGCCCTGCGGCTTTGACGATGACAGACTGCTTGCATGCAATCGATCGTGCGTCCGGCCTCAGCTGGGGACGCGGCCGCGTGCGTTGCGATTTACCGCCCGTACGTTCTGGACACGGCGATCAGCTGGGAACTCGACGTGCCGAGCGAAGCGGAGATGGCCGCGCGCATCAACGGGGCGCATGAATGGCTCGTCCTCGAACGCGACGATCGGGTCATCGGCTTCGCCTACGGGCACACCCTCAATCGCATGCCGACCTACCGATGGTCGGCCGAGACCGGACTTTATGTCCACCCGGACCATCACCGCGCCGGCGGCGGCCGTGCGCTGTACACGCAGCTACTGCGCCGGCTCGCCGAGCGCGGCTATCGGCGGGCCCTCGCCGGCATCACGCAACCGAACGAGGCCAGCAACGGCTTCCACCGATCCTTCGGATTCGAGCAGGCCGGGCTGTACCGGCGCGTCGAATGGAAACACGGCCGCTGGCATGACGTCGCATGGATGCAGCTCGATCTGGTCGGCTCGGCCGACCAAGAAGCGCCGCCCGGCCCGATTACCTGAGCCGGGACGGTCGCCTTCTGTTTAGGGGCCTAGCGGCCGCCGGCACCGCCGCCGAGGCGACCGCCTGCGCCACCGCCGACACGGCCACCCGCGCCGCCACCGAAGCGACCGCCGGCGCCACCGCCCACGCGGCCGCCCGCGCCGCCACCGAGGCGGCCGCCCGCGCCGCCACCGAGGCGACCGCCCGCGCCGCCACCGAGGCGACCGCCCGCGCCGCCACCAATTGCCTGTCCAAAGCTGCTCGTCATCATGGGCGGGAGGTTATCGCCGAATATCCGCGGCCACAACCAACTTCATCTGAACGATTCGATTCGGCCTGAGCGCGCCCGAAGGGATTCGAACCCCTAACCTTCTGATCCGTAGTCAGATGCTCTATCCGTTGAGCTACGGGCGCCTGTCTTCAGTTGTGTCTAGCTTGGCGGAGGCGAGAGGATTTGAACCTCCGGTCCCCTTTGAGGGGGACAACTCATTAGCAGTGAGCCCCATTCGGCCGCTCTGGCACGCCTCCATCGGACTTCCTGAGGGTACCCGAACCCCTTCAGCCGTCCCTGAACCGCCGGAGGCATAGCGTACACAGCGCCGACATATGCTGTCGAAGTGACCGCCCGCCTGCGACCCGAGCTGGCGGGGCTTCCCGTCTACGTCCCCGGCAAGACGGTGCCGGGTTCGATCAAACTGGCCAGCAACGAGACGGTGCACGGCCCGCTGCCCAGCGTCCGCGCGGCCATCGAACGGGCCACCGATAACGTCCATCGTTACCCCGACAGCGCGAACCTGCAGCTCAAGGCGGCGCTGGCCAAGCACCTCAGCTCGGCCAGCTCGGCGGACTTCGCGCCCGAGCAGGTCGCGGTGAGCTGCGGTTCGGTCAGCCTGTGCCAGCAGGTCATCCAGATCACCGCCGCCGCGGGCGACGAGGTGGTCATGGGGTGGCACAGCTTCGAGCTGTATCCGCCCATGGTTCAGGTGGCCGGCGCCGTCGCCGTCAAGGTGCCCCTGACGGACCACACACACGACCTGTACGCGATGCTCGCCGCCGTCACCGACCGCACCCGGCTGATCTTCGTGTGCAACCCCAACAACCCGACGTCGACGGTCGTCGACCCGGACGCGCTGGCGCGTTTCGTCGAGGCCGTGCCCTCGCACATCCTGATCGCCATCGACGAGGCCTACGTCGAGTACATCCGCGACGGCATGCTGCCCGACAGCCTGCAGCTGGCCCGCACCCGCAGCAATGTCGTTGTGCTGCGGACGTTTTCGAAGGCCTACGGACTGGCGGGCCTGCGCGTCGGCTACGCGGTCGGGCACCCCGACCTGATCACTGCGCTGGACCAGGTCTACGTGCCGTTCGCGGTGACGAGCATCTCGCAGGCCGCCGCCATCGCCTCGCTGGACGCCGCCGACGAGCTGCTCGCGCGCACCGACGCCGTGGTCGCCGAGCGCTCCCGCGTCACCGCCGGCTTGCACGACGCCGGGTTCGCCCTGCCGCCGTCGCAGGCCAACTTCGTCTGGCTGCCCCTCGGGACACGGACGCAGGACTTCGTGGCGCGGGCGGCCGAGGCGCGCATCGTGGTCCGCCCCTTCGCGCCGGAGGGAGTGCGGGTCAGCATCGGGGCGCCCGAGGAAAACGACGCGCTGCTGCGGTTTGCTCGCGCCTGGATCAAGGAGAACCAATGACGCTGGCCCGCAAGAAATTCACCGAATTCAAGGAACGCGCCGGCGCCATCACCGACGCCGAGCTCGACGACTTCTGGGCGACGCTGCAGCCGGCCGCCATCGACGAGATGCTGGGCGAATGGAAGGGCGGCGAGTTCGTCACCGGCCACAAGATGAACGGCCAGTTGGAAAAGGCCGGCTGGTACGGCAAGACCTTCAAGTCGGCCAGCGACGTGCAGCCGCTGGTGTGCCTGGACGCCGACGGCAACAAGTTCTCGAACAAGGAGATGGGCAAGGGCGAGGCCAGCCTGTGGCTGGAGGAGTTCCGCGGCGAGGTCACCGCGACGATGGTCTACGACGGCCAGCCCGTGCACGACCACTTCAAGAAGATCGACGACGACGCCGTGATGGGCATCATGAACGGCAAGGGCGTGCTGGACTTTCAAGATGGGGTGGGCCGGTACTACTACTTCTACCTCGAGCGGGTGTAGCTCCCGAGGCTCGAGCGTGCGGCTGGCCGCACGCTCGGCGTCCAGTGTGCGGCTGGCCGCACGCTCGGCGATGCGAAGGCGAGCTAGCTGTACTGCCCAGGCGCAGCTAGCCCGCCGGGTTGCGGCCCGTGAACGCGATCAGCTGCTCGAGGGCCCCGGCGTCGGCCGGCACGTCGACCGGCTCGTCGAACCCGGCGCGGCTGCGTTGCTCCGGGCGGATGATCTGGTGCGCCAGGCCCAGCACGTATTCGGCCAACGGCTCCGGGGCGTCGACGTCGTGTCCCACCGCCCTGGCGTAATCCCAGGCGTGGACCAGGAATTCGAGCGACAGGATGCCGCAGGCGCCTCTGGCCGGCATCTCCCCACTACCGACCGACACGGTGCCGTCGAGGCCGTGGCGATGCCACGCGTCCAGGGCCGGGCGTGCCGCGGCGATGACCTGCCGCTCCACCGAATCGCTCGCGTCGCGCTCCGGGATCTCCGCGCCCACCATGCCCCCGAGCGCCTTGATCGAGGTCAGCAGATGCTCGGTCAGCCGTGTCACGTCGAATTCGCGGCACGGCGTCTGCCGGGTCAGGTCGTCGGCCGCGATGGGGTGCAGGACTCGCTGCAGCACACCCAGCGTGTCCTCGGCGCTGTGCAGTTCGTCGGCAGGCGGGGAATGAGGTCCGGGTCGCAAGTCAGGAGCCATATTTGCCACGCTACGGTCTCGATATGGGCGAAACATACGAATCCGTCACCATCGAAACCAAAGACCACGTCGCACAGGTGACGCTGATCGGGCCGGGCAAGGGCAACGCCATGGGGCCCGCGTTCTGGTCGGAGATGCCCGAGGTGTTCGCGGCGCTCGACGCCGACCGGGACGTGCGGGCCATCGTCATCACCGGGTCGGGCAAGAACTTCAGCTACGGGCTGGACGTGCCCGCGATGGGCGGCATGTTCGCCCCGCTGATGGCCGAGGGAGCGCAGGCCCGCCCCCGCACCGAATTCCACGCGGAGATCCTGCGGATGCAGAAGGCGATCAACGCGGTCGCCGACTGCCGGACCCCGACCATCGCCTCGGTACAGGGCTGGTGCATCGGCGGGGCCGTCGACCTGATCTCCGCGGTCGACATCCGCTACGCCAGCGCCGACGCCAAGTTCTCGGTGCGGGAGGTCAAGCTGGCGATCGTCGCGGACATGGGCAGCCTGGCCCGGCTGCCGTTGATCCTGAGCGACGGCCACCTGCGTGAGCTGGCGCTGACGGGCAAGGACATCGATGCGGCCCGTGCGGAGAAGATCGGGTTGGTCAACGACGTGTACGCCGACGCCGACGCGACGCTGGCGGCCGCGCACGCGACGGCCGCCGAGATCGCCGCCAATCCCCCGCTGGCCGTCTACGGCGTCAAGGACGTCCTGGACCAGCAACGCACCTCGGCGGTGTCGGAGAACCTGCGCTACGTCGCGACCTGGAACGCCGCGTTCCTGCCGTCCAAGGACCTGACCGAAGGCATCTCGGCCACGTTCGCCAAGCGTCCACCGCAGTTCACCGGGGAGTAGCGCGCCCTTGGCTACCCTCGCGGAGGTGACGACCAACGACGGAAGAATCCGCGTCCCAGCCGACCTGGACTCCGTGACGGCCATCGGCGAGGAGGACCACTCCGAGATCGACAGCGCGGCGGTCGAACGGATCTGGCGGGCGGCGCGGCACTGGTATGAGGCCGGGCTGCACCCGGCGATCCAGGTGTGCATCCGCCAGCACGGGCGGGTCGTGCTCAACCGCGCGATCGGCCACGGCTGGGGCAACGCGCCCACCGACCCGCCCGACGCCGAGAAGGTCCCCGTCACCACGGATACGCCGTTCTGCGTGTACTCGGCGGCCAAGGGCATCACCGCGACCGTCGTGCACATGCTCGTCGAGCGCGGCGTCTTCTCGCTGGACGACCGGGTCTGCGACTACCTGCCCACCTTCACCAGCCACGGCAAGGACCGCATCACGATCCGGCACGTGATGACCCACAGCGCCGGCCTGCCGTTCCCCACCGGGCCCAGGCCGGACGTCAAACGGGCCGACGACCACGAGTACGCGCAGCAGAAGCTCGGCGAACTGCGGCCCCTCTACCGCCCCGGATTGGTGCACATGTATCACGCGCTGACCTGGGGTCCGCTGATGCGCGAGATCGTCTACGCGGCCACCGGCAAGGAGATTCGCGAGATTCTCGCCACCGAGATCCTCGACCCGCTGGGATTCCGCTGGACCAACTTTGGCGTCGCCAAGCAGGACGTCCCGCTGGTCGCGCCCAGTCACCCCACCGGCCGCACCCTGCCGCCGGTGATCGCCCAGATCTTCCGCAAGGCAATCGGCGGAACCGTGCACGAGATCATCCCGTACACGAACACCACGAGGTTCCTCACCTCGATCGTCCCGTCGTCCAACACCGTTTCGACGGCCGACGAGCTGTCCCGGTTCGCCGAAATCTGGCGCCGCGGAGGCGAACTCGACGGCGTGCGGGTGACGAGCCCGGAGACGATGCGCGGCGCGGCGGCCGAATGCCGGCGGTTGCGACCGGATTTCGCGATCGGCCTGATGCCGGCGCGGTGGGGCACCGGCTTCATCCTGGGGACCAAGCGGTTCGGACCGTTCGGCCGCAACGCGACCGCCGCGTTCGGCCACCTCGGCCTCACCAACATCGCCGTCTGGGCCGACCCGGAGCGCGACATGGCGGCCGGGGTGATCAGCAGCGGCAAGCCCGGCCGCGATCCGGAGGCCCGCCGTTACACCGCCCTGATGGATACCATCGCCGCGGAGATCCGCACCGGTTGAGGCCGCGCGGCGGTGGGAACACTGCCACGCATGGCTACATATCGAGTGCTCAATCCGAAGGGCGAGGTCGTCGCGACAGAAGACATCGAAAGCGCCGACAAGGCGCACGCGTGGTTCGCCGACAACAAAGTCGAGGGCAACGAACTCGGCTGGCGCATGGAGGTCGAGCGCGACGGCGAATGGCACTTCTTCGACGACAGCGAAGGCGATCGAAGCTACTAGTGTTTGCCTCCCGACGAGCGGGGCAACCCAATTACGCATGGAATCTGAACGCTTCCGCAAGCTGCTGGACGCACCGGGGCCGTTCGCCTCGGTCTACTTCGAGGACTCGCACGACACGCACGACGCCGAGGCCCAGCTCGATCTCAAATGGCGGGCCGCGCGCGAGGAGCTGGAGCAAAAGGGCGCAGCCCAAGCCGTCATCGACGAGATCGAAGCCGCGGTCAGGGACCTGCGTCCGCCGATCGGCCGCAGCGGGCGCGCGGTCATCGCCAGCGCCGACGGTGTGGTGCTCAACGAGCATCTGGCGCGGCCCACCGCGGCGACCGTCGTCCGCGTGTCGGAATTGCCTTATCTCGTACCGATTCTCGAGCTGAGCTTCGACCACCCCGACTACGTGCTGGTGGTCGTCGACCACAGCGGCGCCGACATCACCACCCAAATGGGCGGCACGTTGCATTCGGAAACCGTCGACGGTGGTGGCCACCCCGTGCACAAGGCCGCCGGCGCCGAAACCGCGGGTTACGGCGACCCGCAGCTGCGCACCGAGGAGGCCGCCCGCAAGAACATCCGCGCGGTCGCTGACCGCGTTGGCGAGCTGGTCGACGACAAGGGCATCGACGTGATCTTCGTCGTCGGGGAGGTGCGGTCGCGCTCGGAGCTGCTCGCGGCGCTGCCGGAGCGGTTGCGCAAGCGCGCGGTCGGCCTTGAGGTGGGCGCGCGGCACAGCGGTCACGACTTCGGCGAGATCGAGCACGCCATCGAAGAGGAATTCGTGAAGCGCCAGTTGCGCACGATCGACGCCGCCGCGCAGCGCTTCAGCGCCGAGATCGGCCGCGAATCCGGCCTGGCCGCCGAGGGATTGGGGCCCGTCTGCTCGGCGCTGCGCCAGGGCGCGGTCGAAACTTTGATCATCGGGGAAATCGGGGACGCCACCGTCGTCGCCGACAAGGACCTGACGACGATCGCCCCCGACGAGAACGTGCTGTCCGAGCAGGGCGCCGCGCCCGACAAAACCTTGCGCGCCGACGAGGCGCTGCCTATGTTCGCGGTTTCCGTCGGGGCCTCACTCGTGCGCACCGACGAACGGATCGCCCCGGCCGACGGCGTCGGCGCGGTCCTGCGCTACGCACCGACGCTGCACTGACGGGCGGCGGGCCGCAACACCCAGCGTCGCTCCGTCACTCGTAAAAGGTCATTGTGTCGGCGGCGTAATCGATGTACACCGCGTACTCGGAGAAGGGTAAATATCCGGTGTTCATCGACCCGCCCGAGGTCACCGTCGGGTAATAGGTCGAATCCAGGGCGTAGGAGTACAGCTCCTGGCCGCTGGTGGTGTAGACCGCGATCGTCGAACCGGTTCCCGCGCTGCCGAGCAGGGATGACGGGAGGGTTCCGTCCACCCCTCCGGAATCGATGATCGCCGAAACGGATTGGAGAGCGCCGCCGTTAACCGACACCTCCAGGGTTGTGATAGGCGCACCGGTGACCGTGGCAATGGAGGTCAAAGTTGTTGGGGCGGGACCGAATGTCAGCGTGCCGGCGGATTCGTTGATAAGCAGCCCCTCGTTGTAATACGAGTTGGAAAATGACTGCGTCGGGCTGCTGGTACTCGGGCCGCTTGCGTTTGCTCCTACACCCAAAACGCCGGTCACACCGTCGTGGGCGAAGTAGTTCTGGAACGAGAAACCGTTGGTTTCCAGAGCCTGCAGTGACGTGGGCCATGCAAAGAGCTCGACGTCGACAGGCGTCGAGTTGGTCACCAGCCCGCCCCCGAAATTGATCGGCATGTTCAACGTGACGTAGAGATAATCCAACCCGCCGCTATAACCGCCGATACCGAAACCGGTTGGTAGCCCGTAGCTGAAGAGTCCCAGGATCCCCCCGATGTCTTGGTACGGGACCACAAGACCCGTAGACCCGGTGTCCACCAGCAAAGGCTGGCTCGATCCGTTGCCGACGGAGGCGTAGACGATCGCCTCGGACCCGTTGACGGTCAAGGGAACCGTGGCACTCGTCGAGGTGGTGGTGACCGCGGACGTGGCGTTGGTCGTGGCCGCACTGCCGGTGGACCCCGACGACCCTGTGCTGATCAACGGACGCCCTATCAAGGTCTCGCTGGTTTCGTTCACGACATCGATGACCGCTTCCTCGACTTGGCCGACATCGTTGTTCACGGTTTCGGCCGCGTTGCTGAGCAGCCCGCCAACGGGGCTGCTGCTAATCGCCGAGTCGACCGAGCTCAGCGCCGCACCCACCGGGCCGCCGGCGATCGCGCTCGATACCTGAGCCAGCAAGTCCTGTACTTCCGACCATGCCGTGAGCTGGGCGGTGGCGGCCGACGCTCCGCCGTAATAGCCAACCATTGCGGTCACGTTTTGTGCCCACATTTGCTCGTACTCGGCTTCCACGGCAGCGATCGTGGGCGCGTTCTGCCCGAGCAGGTTGGACACCACGAGCTGCGCCAGCTGGTTTCGGTTGGCAGCAACCAACGCGGGATGCACCGTGGCGGCCAGGGCGGATTCGAAAGCACCCGCTACTGTTTGGGCCTGCGCAGCGGCGGTTTCGGCTTGAGTCGCCGCTACAGACAACGCCCCCGCGTACCGCGCGGCGGCGGCCAGCATCGCTTCCGACCCGACCCCCTGCCAGGCCTCCCCAGCCAGCCCCGACGTCAGGGCGGAGAACGATTGCGCCGCCGAACCCAATTCGGTGGCCACCCCATCCCACGCCGCCGAAGCGGCCAGCATCGGCGCCGAGCCCGTGCCCGCACTCAGCAACGACGAAATGACCTCAGGTGGCGACACCAAGAAACTCACCGGCGAATCGCCCTTGCGGCCACAGCGACCGCCGCCGCCTCACTTCGCGCAGAGGCGGCCGCAGCGTCAACGACTGCAATCGTCATGATGGACCCCTCGGCGACCATTCGATGTCTGAACCGCTGAAACGCCGCGACCATAGAAATCGAATCTGAAACCAAGCTGAAGACCTCGCGCAATGACGCCGCTTCTTCAGGTCAATTTCAGGAATGCAGCGAGCGCCCCAAACCTCTTCGTCGCCTCGCCTCGCTCACAGGGATTCAGGCGGGCCAGGCATCTAGCAGTGGTCCGATGTCGCGCGACACCACCCAGCGGTGGCGGAGGGATTTGAACCCCCGGACGGGTTTAGCCGTCTCTCGCTTTCAAGGCGAGTGCATTAGGCCGCTCTGCCACGCCACCGCCCATAAGGGTAACGGTGGCCGGTAGCGTGGCCGGCATGCGCGCGATTGTCGCCGAATCCCCCGACCAACTGTCCTGGCAAGAGGTGCCCGACGCGACCGCCGGGCCCGGCGAGGTGCTGGTCAAGGTCGCCGCGGCCGGCGTCAACCGCGCCGACGTGCTGCAGGCCGCCGGCAAGTACCCGCCCCCGCCGGGGGCCAGCGAGATCATCGGCATGGAGGTGTCCGGCGTCGTCGCGGATGCGGGCGAGGGCGTCACGGATTGGCCCGTGGGACAAGAGGTTTGCGCGCTGCTGGCCGGCGGGGGTTACGCCGAATACGTCGCCGTCCCCGCCGGGCAGGTGATGCCCATCCCCGACGGGGTGGACCTCGTCGACGCGGCGGGGTTGCCGGAGGTGGCGTGCACGGTGTGGTCGAACCTGGTGATGGTCGCGCACCTGAGCAAGGGGCAGCTGCTGCTCATGCACGGCGGGGCCAGCGGGATCGGCACCCACGCGATCCAGGTCGCGCGGGCGCTGGGCGCCCGGGTGGCCGTCACCGCGGGGTCGGCGGAGAAGCTGGAGTTCTGCCGCGAGCTGGGCGCCGAGATCACCATCAACTACCGCGACGAGGACTTCGTGGCGCGGCTGCAGGAAAACGGCGGTGCCGACGTGATTTTCGACATCATGGGCGCCGCGTACCTGGACCGCAATATCGACGCGCTGGCCACCGACGGCCAGCTGGTCATCATCGGCATGCAGGGCGGGCTGAAGGGCGAGCTCAACATCGGCAAGCTGCTGGCCAAGCGGGCGCGGGTCATCGGCACCACACTGAGGGCCCGGCCCGTGACGGGTCCGAACAGCAAGACCGAGATCGTGCAGGCGGTGACGGCCTCGGTGTGGCCGATGATCGCCGAGGGCAGGGTGCGCCCAATCATCGGCGCGCGTATGCCCATCCAGCAGGCCGGTGAGGCGCACCAAGACTTGGTGGCGAGCAAGGTAACCGGAAAGATCGTGCTCACGGTCTAGTCAGCGCATTGCGTGTGAATCCACGGCATTGCGTGTGCGCTCATGGCGGCGACACGCCGACGAGGGCCGCCCAGTGTGCACACGCAAAGCCCTCAATGCACACGAAAAGCCGCTCAGCCCAGCGACGCCAGCGCCCGCACCAGCTGGTCGACCTCGGCCGTCGTCGAGTAATGCGCCAGGCCGACGGTGACGGCGCCGCCCACGTCGTTGACGCCCAGCACGTCCAGCGCGCGCGAGCTGTCGTTGGTGATGGCCAGAATGCCGTTGTCCGCCAGGCGCTGCACCACGCGCTCGGCGGGCACGTCCTGGAGCGCGAAGCTGACCACCGGAATGCGCGCCTCGGGACGGCCGATCACCATCACCAGTGGCAGCGACCGCAACGACGCCATCAGGTAGTCGAAAACCCGGTTCAGGTACGCGGTGGCCGACTGGGTCGAGATCGACAGTCGTTCGCGCCGGCTGCCGCGGGCCGACTCGTCGAGCGACGCGAGGTACTCGATGCTGGCGACCAAGCCGGCCAGCAGGCCGAACTGATGGGCGCCGACTTCGAGGCGCGCCGGGCCGACGGCCTGGGGGTCGGACGAGACGGCGCTGAACGAGTTGATCAGCGCCGGATCGCGAAAGACCATCGCGCCGATCGGGGGACCGCCCCACGCCAGCGCGTTGACCGCGACGATGTCGGCGTCGGTCTCCTTGACGTCGAGCAATCGGTAGGGCGCGGCCGCGGAATGGTCGACCACCACCAGCCCGCCGACTTCGTGGACCAGCTTGGTCATCGCCCGCAGGTCGGTGACCGTGCCCAGCGTTCCCGACGCCGACGCGACGGCGACCAGCCGCGTCGACTTCCCGATCAGGCTCTCCCACTGCCAGGTCGGCAGCTCGCCGGTCTCGATGTCGATCTCGGCCCATTTCACCTTGGCGCCGTAGCGGTGTGCCGCGCGCAGCCACGGGGCGATGTTGGCCTCGTCGTCGAGCCGGCTGACGATCACCTCGTAGCCCAGCCCGGCCCGTGACGACGACGCCTCGGCCAGCGACGACAGCAGGATGGCGCGGTCGGCGCCGAGCACGACGCCCGCCGGGTCCGCGTTGAACAGGTCGGCGACGGCCGCGCGCGCGGCCTCCAGGACGGCGGCGCTGCGCCGTGCCGACGGGTGCGCCCCGACCGTGGTGGCGGCCGAACGGCGGAACGCCGTCGACACCGTCGTCGCCACGGAATCCGGGATGAGCATGCCGACCGGCGCGTCGAAGTGCACCCACCCGTCACCCAGCGACGGATGCAGTCCGCGCACCCGGGCGACGTCGTAAGCCATGACAGCCACCTTAAAGCTTTCGCAATTTCGCGAAAATTGTGACGGTAGCGGGTGCCCCTTCGGCAATTCAAGCCAGCTGGTGGCTTGGCGAGCCGAGTCACCCGGGCAGCCATACTAGTCCGGTGGGCCTGTGGACCGGAACGCTGATCGCACTGTTCTTGCTGATCGCGCCGGGTGTGATAGTCGCGCGCATCACCCAGTTGACGTGGCCGGTGGCCATCGCGGTTGGGCCTGCGCTGACGTACGGCGTTGTGGCGCTGGCGATTATCCCGCTCGGCGCGCTCGGCATCCCGTGGAACGGATGGACCGCGCTGGCGACGCTGGCGGTGGTGTGCGTGATCGCGACGGCGTTGCAGCTGGCGCTCGCGCGCTACCGAGACCCCGAGGCGGAGGCACGCGGGGTCAGTCGCTTGCCCGCGGTGACGGTGGCCGCCGGCGTGCTCCTGGGCGCGGCGCTGATCATGTGGGCCGGCTATCGCGGCCTCACGCACTGGCAGTCCATCCCGAGCACCTGGGACGCGGTCTGGCACGCGAACGAGGTGCGCTTCATGCTCGACACCGGCCAGGCGTCGTCGACCCACATGGGCGAGCTCCGCAACGTGGAGACCCACCAACCGCTGTACTACCCGTCGGTGTTCCACGCGCTGACGGCGGTCTACTGCCAGCTCACCGGCGCGGCGCCCACCACCGGCTACACCCTGAATTCGCTGGCCGCGTCGGTCTGGCTGTTTCCGTCCAGCGCCGCCACGCTGACCTGGTTCCTGCTGCGCCCCATCAGCAGCCAGTGGCGCGCCGCGAGCGTGTCCGCCACCGCCGCCGGGATGCGGTCGCGGTGCCGCAGCGTCGAGGCGATCAGCACGAACGTCGGGATCGCGACGCCGTAGG
>NZ_LZKR01000107.1 GCF_001672915.1 Mycobacterium sp. 1245805.9
GTGGAGGCGCATCCGGCGGGGGGGCGTCCGCGGGCGGTGGCGCCAGCGGAGGCAAGCCGTTGAGGCCGGGTGCGTCCAGGGGGTTGTCCATGCCCGCCGGCACGGGGGCGGGAACCTGGCGCGGAGTGGGGCCCGACAGCGGACCGCCGCAGACCGGCCAGGCGCCGCGACCCTGAGTCGCGAGCACCCGCTCGGCGACCGCGATCTGCTGCTCCTTGGTTGCCATCTCGGCCGACGGGGCGAATTCGCCGCCGCCGTGCGCGGCCCAGGTGCTGGAGCTGAACTGCACACCGCCGTGGTAGCCGTTGCCGGTGTTGATTCCCCAGTTGCCGCCCGACTCGCAGCGGGCTACCTGGTCCCATTCGCCGTCGGTGGCCGCAGCGGCCTGGCCGGCCATGGCGATGCTGCCGCCACCAATTACCGCCCCGGTGAAGGCGATTTTGGCGACGCTGATGCTAGATGTTGTGGGCTTACGGTGACGTCCACTCATACGCGCCGGAATATTCCTCTCTCGTGACGCGCCTACGAGGTCAGCTGTCGGGTTCGGGTTGGAGAGGCCACCCGGCCGTCGCCGCACTCCGCATGGGAGCCGGCGTCGGCTTCACCCCTAGGAGCCGCAAGCGGCTCCGATCCGATCACGGTGGACCGGTGGGTCCCCCGCCTCCATCCGCTTTGGCTTGGTGATCCCCGCCTATTGGATGGAGCTCGGCGCGATAGGAGGGGAGGAACGCCGTTCGGTAGATTGACGAACCGTCGGTGACGCTAGCGCGTTCTGTTCGTCTCGTCACGTCTTGTGAAACCCGGCGTTTCCCTCACGGCCATCCGCGAAAAGCCCAGGAACGCTAGGGATTTCCGCTGGTCAATACGCCCGATACCGGAGCGTGATTTCGCCGTTATCGTTCCGTTACGTGAGGTATCTCACAGTTTCATCCGCCGGCGAAGGGCGGCAGAACGTCGATCGTGTCACCGGTCTGTAACGGGGTGGTTTCGTCGCGAACGGCGATGCCGTCGCACAGGTAGGAGCATCGGCTCAACACGGTCGCCAGGCGCGATCCGCGGACGGCGAGCCGCTCGATCAATTCGGCGACCGTGGTGCCCGGGCGCACCACCAGGGTTTCCGATTCGGCGCCCGCCGCGGCGCGCGCGGCGGCGAAGTAGCGGACCGTCACCTGGATTCCCTCCGCGCCGGCCGCGGACTGGCTCGCGGGGCTAGCCACCGATCGCGCTCATCGGGCGGGCGGGCTGGATGAAGTCCGGATCGTTGATGCCGTGGCCGGCGGGCTTGGCCCACATCGCCGCGCGCCACGCCGCCTCGATCGCGTCGTCGCCGGCCCCGCCGCGCAGCAGGCCCCGAAGGTCGGTCTCGTCGGCCGAGAACAGGCAGCTGCGGATCTGGCCGTCGGCCGTGAGCCGGGTGCGATCGCAGGTCGAGCAGAAGGCGTGCGACACGGACGCGATGACACCGAACTTCGCGCTCGGCGTGTTCGGGCCCGTGTCGACCAGCCAGAGCTCCGCCGGTGCCGAACCGCGCGGCGCCGGGTCCGGGCGCAGCCGGAAGTGCGGGCGCAGCACCGCCAACACGTCGTCCGCCGTCAGCGCCGCGCCGCGGCGCCACTGATGCCCGGCATCCAACGGCATCTGCTCGATGACCCGCAACTGATAGCCGTGCTCGAGGCAGAACCGCAACAGGCCGACGATGTCCTCACGCCCGGTCGCGGGGTCGAGCACGGCGTTGACCTTGACCGGGGTCAGGCCGGCCGCTTTGGCGGCCGCCAGGCCGTCCAGCACGTCGGCGAGCCGGTCCCGGCGGGTGATGGCCGCGAAGTGGGCGCGGTCCACGCTGTCCATCGACACGTTGACCCGATCCAGGCCCGCCGCGGCGAGGGCGGCCGCCCGCCGCGCCAGCCCCACACCGTTGGTGGTCAGCGAGATCTCGGGGCGGGGCCGCAGCGCGGCCGCCGCGGCGATCACCTCTTCGAGGTGGCGGGACAACAACGGCTCCCCACCGGTGAACCGCACGCTGGTGATGCCCAGCCGGGTGACGGCGATGTGCATCAGGCGGGCCAGCTCGTCGGGGCTCAGCAATTGCTCGCCGGGCAGCCAGTCCAGGCCCTCGGCCGGCATGCAGTAGCTGCACCGCAGATTGCACCGATCGGTCAGCGACACCCGCAGATCGGTGGCGGCGCGTCCGTAGGTGTCCAGCAGCGGGCCGCTGCCGGGAACGTTCCGAGCGACGGGGCCCGTGTCGCGGCCTCGCACCGTCGGTAACCCCAATGCGGTCAGCGTCATGCGGGCACCGCTGCGAACCGGGTCGGCGAGTTGACGGGAACGATCTCCTTGCCCAACGGCATCAACGACACCGGGATCAGCTTGAGGTTGGCCAGCGCCAGCGGAATGCCGACGATCGTGACCGCCATCGCCGCCGCGCTCACCAGATGACCGATCGCCAGCCACAACCCAAACAGCAGCACCCAGATGACATTTCCGATCAGGGCGCCGGTCCCGGCGGTCGGCTTGTCCACGATGGTGCGGCCGAACGGCCACAACGCGTAGGACGCGATGCGCAACGACGCGAAGCCGAACGGAATGGTGACGATGAGCAGGAAACTGACGAACGCCGCCACCAGATAGCCGGCGGCCAACCACAGGCCACCGAATACCAGCCACACGATGTTCAGGATCAGGCGCATCTCTCCTCCTGCGGTAACGCCCAGACTACCGAGTGGGGGGTAACGGGGGTGCTCGTCAGGCGGGCATCCGAGTAGGATCAAAATTCGCGTCCTGCGCAGGCGGGGCGCTTCTTGCGTTGCCCATCCTAGTGTTCCGTCAGACAAGCAGGTGAGACCAGTGCCGACCGGCAAGGTTAAGTGGTACGACGCCGAAAAGGGGTTTGGGTTCCTGTCGCAGGAGGACGGCGAGGACGTCTACGTCCGCTCGTCGGCGTTGCCCGAAGGGGTCGAGGGGCTCAAGTCCGGGCAGCGCGTGGAGTTCGGCGTCGCCTCCGGCCGCCGCGGCCCGCAGGCGTTGAGCCTCAAGCTGATCGATCCGCCGCCCAGCCTTGCCAAGACGCGCCGCGAGGCGGCGCCGGTCGAGCACAAGCACAGCCCCGACGAGCTGCACGGCATGGTCGAGGACATGATCACCCTGCTGGAAAGCGCCGTGCAGCCCGAGCTGCGCAAGGGGAAGTACCCGGACCGCAAGACCGCCCGCCGGGTTTCCGAGGTGGTCAAGGCGGTGGCCCGGGAGCTCGACTCCTAACCTGCCGGCCACTCGCGACGAACCGGTGTGCCGCCAAGCTACTCGGTGGTAACTTCGACATTCGTAGGTCGTAATATTCCGCCCGCCGGCGGGTACCCATGACCTCGATGTGAGTCGTTAGCGAGGAGGCGGCGATGGCACAGCAAGCTCAGGTCACCGAGGAACAAGCGAGGGCCCTGGCCGAGGAATCCCGCGAAAGCGGTTGGGACAAACCGTCATTCGCCAAGGAGCTCTTCCTGGGCCACTTCCCGCTAGAGCTCATCCACCCGTTCCCCAAGCCCTCCGACGCCGACGAGGCGCGCACCAGCGCCTTCCTCGGCAAGGTGCGCGAGTTCCTCGACACCGTCGACGGCAGCGTCATCGAGCGCGACTCGCAGATCCCCGACGAATACGTGAAGGGCCTGGCCGAACTGGGCTGCTTCGGCATGAAGATATCCACCGAATACGGTGGCCTGGGCATGTCGCAAGTGGCCTACAACCGGGCGCTGGTGATGATCTCGTCGGTTCATCCCAGCCTCGGCGCCCTAATATCGGCCCACCAGTCAATCGGGGTGCCCGAGCCGCTCAAACTCGCCGGGACGCCCGAACAAAAGCGAAAGTTCTTGCCGCGCTGCGCCGCTGGCGCCATCTCGGCGTTCCTGCTGACCGAGCCGGACGTGGGCTCGGACCCGGCGCGCCTGGCGTCGACGGCGACACCGATCGAGGACGGCAAGGCGTACGAACTCGAGGGCGTGAAGTTGTGGACCACCAACGGCGTGGTCGCCGAACTGCTGGTGATCATGGCCCGAGTGCCCAAGAGCGAGGGGCACCGCGGCGGCATCAGCGCCTTCGTCGTCGAGGCCGATTCGCCCGGGATCACCGTGGAGCGGCGCAACAAATTCATGGGGCTGCGCGGCATCGAGAACGGCGTCACCCGGCTGCACCGGGTGCGGGCGCCCGCCGAAAACCTGGTCGGCCGGGAAGGCGACGGCCTGAAGATCGCGCTGACCACGCTCAACGCCGGGCGCCTGTCGATTCCGGCGAGCGCAACCGGATCGTCGAAGTGGGCGCTGAAGATCGCCCGCGAATGGTCGGGGGAGCGCGTGCAGTGGGGCAAGCCGCTTGCCAAACACGAAGCGGTCGCGAGCAAGATCTCGTTCATCGCCGCCACCACCTACGCCCTGGACGCCGTGCTCGAGCTGTCCGCCCAGATGGCCGACGAGGGCCGCAACGACATCAGGATCGAGGCGGCGCTGGCCAAGTTGTGGTCCAGCGAGATGGCCTGCCTGATCGCCGACGAGCTCCTGCAGATCCGCGGCGGCCGCGGCTACGAGACCGCCGAGTCGCTGGCCGCCCGCGGCGAGCGCGCGGTGCCGGCCGAGCAGGTGGTGCGCGACCTGCGGATCAACCGCATCTTCGAGGGATCCAGCGAGATCATGCGGCTGCTCATCGCGCGCGAGGCGGTCGACGCCCACCTGACCGCGGCCGGCGACCTCGCCAAGCCCGACACGGGTTTGCGGCAGAAGGCCGCGGCGGCCGTGGGCGCGAGCGGATTTTACGCAAAGTGGTTGCCGCAGTTGGTGTTCGGGGAAGGGCAGCGGCCCAGGGCATTCGCCGAGTTCGGCCCGCTGGCATCCCACCTGCGGTTCGTCGAACGCTCCACCCGCAAGCTGGCCCGCAACACCTTCTACGGGATGGCGCGCTGGCAGGCCAAGCTCGAGCAGCGGCAGGGCTTCCTCGGGCGCGTCGTCGACATCGGCGCCGAGCTGTTCGCGATGTCCGCGGCATGCGTGCGCGCCGAGGGCCAGCGGGCGGCGGACCCGGCCGTCGGCCGGCAGGCGTACGAGCTGGCCGACACGTTCTGCCAGCAAGCCACCCTGCGGGTCGAGGCCCTGTTCCAGGCGTTGTGGACCAACACCGACAGCAGCGACGTGCGGCTGACCCACGACGTGCTGGAAGGCCGCTACACCTGGCTCGAGGACGGGATCGTCGATCAGTCCGAGGGCACCGGACCGTGGATCGCGCATTGGGAGCCCGCCGAATCGACCGAGGCCAACCTGGCCCGCCGGTTTTTACCGGGCGCGAAGGCCGACGCGATGGGTGGAATCGCCGATTAGTTGACGCCGGGCGAAGGGGCAGAATTGTCGTCATGGCCTCTTACGTCGCCCCTGCGGGCGAATTCACCCGCGACACCAACTACATCGAAACCCGCATCACCGCCGACGGACGCGACGGCTACCCCGTAGAGCCGGGCCGGTACCGGCTCATCGTGGCCCGGGCGTGCCCGTGGGCCAACCGGGCGATCATCGTCCGGCGGCTGCTGGGCCTGGAAGGCGCTCTCTCCATTGGGTTTTGCGGCCCCACCCACGACGAGCGCAGCTGGACCTTCGACCTGGACCCGGGCGGCGTCGACCCGGTGTTGAAGATTCCGCGGCTGCAGGACGCCTACTTCAAACGGTTTCCCGACTACCCCAAAGGCATCACGGTCCCGGCGATCGTCGACGTGCCGACCGGCGCGGTGGTCACCAACGACTTCGCGCAGATGACGCTGGATCTGTCCACCGAATGGACGGCCTACCACCGTGACGGCGCGCCGCAGCTGTACCCGGAGCCGCTGCGCGCCGAGATCGACGAGGTCAGCAAGCGGATCTACACCGAGATCAACAACGGTGTCTATCGGTGCGGCTTCGCCGGGTCGCAGGAGGCCTACGAAGCGGCCTACGACCGGCTGTTCACCGCGCTGGATTGGGTCGCCGACCGCCTGGCGAACCAGCGATACCTGGTGGGCGACACCATCACCGAGGCCGACGTCCGGCTGTTCACTACGCTGGCCCGCTTCGACCCCGTCTACCACGGGCACTTCAAGTGCAATCGGTCGAAGCTGTCGGAAATGCCGGTCCTGTGGGCCTACGCGCGCGACCTTTTCCAGACGCCGGGCTTCGGCGACACCGTCGACTTCGTCCAGATCAAGCAGCACTACTACATCGTGCACGCCGACATCAACCCGACGCGCATCGTGCCCAAGGGACCGGACCTGGCCGGCTGGCTTGCCCCGCACAGCCGGGAAACCTTGGGCGGCAGGCCTTTCGGGGACGGAACTCCTCCGGGGCCGCCGGTCGAGGGCGAGCGGGTGCCGGCCGGTCACAGCGCGTAACCGGCTACTCGTTTCTCCACTCGCTGCGCGCCCGCATATCGTCTTCGTACGCCTGGGCTTCCGCCGCCATCTGCCGGAAGGCCGAGGCGATTTCGGGTTGGTTGAATTCCTCGTTCAACGCGGCGGGCAGCAGGCGGATCAGCTCGACCACGAACTGCAGGGAGCGGCCGCTGTCCAGGGCGTCCTTGATCGAGTCGATCATGTCCTGAAACTGCATGTCGCCGGTCGTCGCCGCGGCCAGCGCGAGTGTCACCGCCGCGCGACGGGTGTCGTCGGGCCAGATCGAATCGTTGTGCGGTGGTTTCATTTTGGCCTTCGGCGGGACGTCAGGAGGTCAGCCGCACCGACCATTCCGCGTGCGGGACGGCGCGAACGGCGGTGATGTCGTTGGCTTGGCCTTCGTCGACGACCAACGTCAGCAATTGCACGACGATCCCGGTCAGCTTGCCGCGCTGCGGGTCCACCGCGGGAATGGTGACCGCGAGACGCGAGCCCGGTCGGAACATGGTCGCGGTCGTGTTGGCGGGATCCTCGTACACCTGCAGCAGCCGCCAGGGTGCCCGCGCGATGGCGTCGGGAACCGAAAGTTGTACCGGGTAATGCTCGTTGAGCGGCAGCTCGCCCTGGGTCTGCGGCGTCTGGCAGTCGTTGAGGTTGAGCACGTCGCAGTACAGGTACGGCCCCACTCGAATCAGGTGCCCGTGTGAGTAGGCGCTGATCTCGGGTTGCTGCGGGCCGGTGCGGCGCACCAGCATCCACGTTCCGAGCCCCACGCCGACGCACGCCAGCACCACCACGGCCGCGACGAGCGCGACCACGCTGCGTTTCACTCCGGCACCACCGCCGGCCTCGCGGCGCCGCGGCGCGTCCCCTCCTGCTCGACCATGACGGGTCGGTTGCCCCCGAGGCCGGGGATCAACGAGTCGCCGCGGAAGCTGACCAGGGTCTGGGCCAGGCCGAGGATTAGCAGGGCGCTGACGGCGGTGAAGCCGACCCACAACTCCGTGTACACCAGGACGCCCAGTGCCCCGCCCAACACCCAGGCCAGCTGCAGGGTCGATTCCGATCGCCCGAATCCCGACGCCCGCGACTCCTCGGGCAGATCGTGTTGCAGCGAGGCGTCGAGCGAGGCCTTCGCGATCGCGCTGGAGCCCGAGGTGATCAGGGTGGCGATCACCGTCACCATCAGGGTGCCCGCCACCGCGGCCGCCAGGGCGACGGCGCACACCGCCACCGCGCAGCGCACCACCAGCACGGCGGGCCTGCCCAGCTGCAGGCGCGCGCTGGTGAAGTTTCCGGCGAAGTTCCCGATCGCCGCCGCGGCCCCGATCATGCCCAGCATGGCCAGTTGGGCCCACCCGTTGGCCTGATGCGCCTTGGCGACGAACGCCGGGTACAGGAACAGGAAGCCGACCATCACCTTGATGGTGCAGTTGCCCCAGAGCGAGGTGATGATGTTGCGGCCCAACGGTTGTCGAAGCGTTCCCCCGACCCTTTTGACCTCGTCGGGCCATCGCCTCCGTTGGTCAGGGTCGCGTCGGTAGCTCAGGGTGGCCGGGACTTCACCCGCGGTCACCTCGACCCAGCGCGGGATGCGCATCGACAGGAAGGCGCCCGCGATCGTGACGGCGACGACGACGAACAACGCGCCGGGGAGCTTGAACAGATGGGTGCAGACGAACTCGACGCCCCCCGCGATCGCACCGCCGGCGATGGTGCCGCCGAGGAGCCCGAACACCGTCAGCCGGGAATTGACGCGCACCAGGTCGATGGACGGCGGCATCACCCGCGGTGTCACCGCGCTGCGCAGCACGCTGAACGACTTGGACAGCACCATCATCGCCAGCGCGCACGGATAGAGCACCATCGACGGGAAGCTGCCCGTCGCGCCGTCGTAGTTCATGATCAGCAGCACCGCCAGCAAGGTGCGCAGCGCGAACGACAGCGCCAGCGCCACGCGCCGACCGTGCTGCAGGCGGTCCAGCGCCGGGCCGATCAGCGGCGCGATCACCGCGAACGGCGCGATCGTAATCAACAGGTACAGAGCCACTTTGGACTTGCCCTCCCCGCTGGCCGCGGCGAAGAACAGGGTGTTGGCCAACGCGACGGCCATCGCCGAGTCGACCGCGAAGTTGGCGACCACCGGCCACGTCAGCGCGGTCAGGCCCGACTTGTCGGCGCCGTCGGCGGTGGCGGCCCGCTGCACCATCGAGTACATGCGGGAGCCCATTTCGCGGCTGCGCATCGCTGCCGCGCGGGTGACCGTGATGCGTTCGCTGGCGGTGGACCCGCGGGGGGTCGGGCCGCTGCTGCGGTCCGGCTCGGACTCCTCGCCCAGCGGTGGCAGATACCGGTTCGCGCTCGGCATCGGCGGCGGACGTCGCGACCGGCGATAGTCGGAATCGTCGGCCGGGTAGTTGGCCATCCCCGGATGCTGGTTGGCCGAACCCTTGGCGTTCGGCCGGGGCCGGGGGCCCGGGTTAGAGGCCACCCGGCCCCGAGCATCACGCCGGCGTCCAGACACGACTCAATTCTGTCCTATACCGGCAGGCAACAGGGCGTGGCTCGCCAACCTAGTATGGAGACGCACCGTAGTCCGATCGCCACTAGAGAGGGGGCAGCGTGACCGGACCCACTGAAGAGTCAGTGGAACCCGCCGCCACGGCCGTGGCCGAGTGGCCCGACGAGTTGGCCGCGCTGCTCACCGGCGCGGCCGAGCAGGCCAGGGCCGCCGTCGAGGAGTTCGCCGGCCCGGAGGCCGTCGGGGACTACCTGGGCGTCAGCTACGAGGACCCGAACGCCGCGACCCACCGATTCCTGGCGCATTTGCCGGGCTACCAGGGCTGGCAGTGGGCGGCCGTCGTGGCCGCCTACCGCGGCGCGGACCACGCCACGATCAGCGAAGTCGTGCTGATCCCCGGCCCGACGGCGTTGCTGGCCCCGGAATGGGTGCCCTGGGAGGAGCGGGTGCGACCGGGCGATCTGGGCCCCGGCGACCTGCTGGCGCCCGCGGTGGACGACCCTCGGCTGGTCCCGGGCTACGCCGCCAGCGGTGACCCGCAAGTCGACGAGACCGCCGCCGAGGTCGGGTTGGGCCGCCGCTGGGTGATGGGCCCGGTGGGCCGCGCCGAGGCGGCCGAGCGATGGCACACCGGCGACTACGGTCCCGATTCGGCGATGGCGCGTTCCACGAAGCGGGTGTGCCGTGATTGCGGCTTTTTCCTGCCGCTGGCCGGAGCGCTCGGCGCGATGTTCGGGGTATGCGGCAACGAGCTGTCCGCGGACGGGCACATCGTCGACAAGCAGTACGGCTGCGGCGCCCATTCGGACACCCCGGCCCCGGCCGGCACCGGCTCGCCCATGTACGACCCCTACGACGACGGTGTGCTCGACGTTGCCGAGAACCCGCCGCCGCCCCAGGCCGAGGCGGTGGAGTCGCCGCCGGACGTGCCGGACTCTCCGCCGGAAGCACCCGAAGCAGCGGAGGCGCCCGAGCCTTCGCAAGAAGCGCCGGAGCCTGCGCCCGAGGCGACCGAACCCGGGGACTAGCCCGTCTCGGCGGCGGCTTTGATCCTCGCCAGCGAGGTGTTCATTCCCTCGAGCAACTCGCGCTCGAAGATCTCATTCCCGCCGAAGATCGCCTTCACCGACAGGTTCGAAACGGCGGTGACGCCGTTCTCGGCGTGGCGGCTTTCGGTCACCCGCGTGCCCTGACCGTTGGGCTCGAGTTCGTAGGTCCACACGGTGTGGTTGGTATTGACCCGGAACGCCAGCTTCTTCTCGGGGATGACCTCGACCACCGTGCTCGTGGTGGGCCAGAAAATGCGGTCGCGGCGGTTGAGGTTGATGGTGCGGGTGCCCGGTCGCAGTGGGCCGAAGGGTCTCATCATGCGACACTGCGGGCTCCACTGCGGCATGCGGCGGAAGTCGGATATCAGCGCCCATACCTTCGAGGCCGGTGCGTCGATGTCGATTTGGGCTTGCAGTAGCGGTGCGACCATTGCTCCTCCCGGGTCGGCGAATCTACTTGCGGTCGAGGTAGGTTTCGAGGCCGGTCTGCGCGCCGGTCGGGCCGCGACGCGCGGCGGCTAGCTGCAAGACGAAGATGCTGGTGCCGATCACCCCGACACCCAGCCCGCCCAGGGTCACCGGGCGCCAACTCTGCAGGGCGGGCACGACGAATGCCAGGACGGCGCCGATCAGCCAACCCACGAAGCCGACGACGACGACGGGCCACACCTCGAGCAGTGAGGCCGGCAGCGGTGGCGCCTCGGGGCCTTGGCCGGGTTCGACAGTCATCGCGATCAACATAGCCCGGTGACGATGCACGCCGCATGGCGGCGTGCTGAGGAGGCGGGCGATCAACATAGCCCGGTGACGATGCACGCCGCATGGCGGCGTGCTGAGGAGGCGGGCGATCGAAACGAACCCGCGCGAGCAAAGGACCAAAGTCCGTCGTTGGCCGTTTCGTATCCCGTCTTTCTCGCGTTGCGTGTACCCTCGCGCCATGCCTGACAGCGATGCGCGGCTGGCGAGCGACTTGTCGCTGGCAGTCATGCGGCTGGCCCGCCAACTGCGGTTCCGCAACCCGTCATCGCCGGTGTCGCTGTCTCAGCTGTCGGCGCTGGCCACGCTAGCCAACGAGGGCGCGATGACGCCCGGCGCGTTGGCGATTCGCGAACGCGTCCGACCCCCGTCGATGACCCGGGTGATCGCTTCGCTGGCCGAGATGGGTCTGGTCGACCGCACCCCGCATCCCGTCGACGGGCGGCAGGTGCTCGTCTCGGTGTCCGAGTCCGGTGCCGAGCTGGTCAAGGCGAACCGTCGGGCCCGCCAGGAATGGCTGGCAAAGCGGCTGGCGACGCTGGACGTCGAGCAGCGCGACACCCTGCGCGAGGCCGCCGACTTGATGTTGGCCCTCGTCGACGAAGGCCCGTGACCGACGGCCTGGACGTTCAGGACGTCACCGATCCCGACGACCCCCGCCTCGACGATTTCCGCGACCTGAACAGCGTCGACCGTCGTCCCGATCTGCCGACCGGCAAGGGGCTGGTGATCGCCGAGGGCGTGCTCGTCGTGCAGCGCATGCTGGCGTCCCGATTCACCCCGCACGCCCTGCTGGGCACCGACCGCCGGCTGGCCGAACTCGAGGACGATTTGGCCGGCACCGCAGCGCCGTACTACCGGGCCTCACCCGAGGTGATGGCGAAGGTGGTCGGCTTCCACCTGAACCGCGGCGTGCTCGCGGCCGCCCGCAGGGTGCGGGAACCCAGCGTCGTGGAGGTTGTCGAAAACGCCCGCACCGTCGCGGTGCTGGAGGGCGTCAACGACCACGAGAACCTTGGCTCGATCTTCCGCAACGCGGCGGGGCTCGGTGTGGACGCGGTGGTGTTCGGCGCCGGCTGCGCGGACCCGCTGTACCGTCGCGCCGTGCGGGTGTCGATGGGCCACGCCTTGCTGGTGCCGTATGCGCGAGCCTCCGAGTGGCCCAACGACCTTATGTTGTTGAAAGAGAGCGGATTTCGGCTGCTGGCGATGACCCCGCAGCGCGAGGCCTGCGCGCTGGCCGAGGCGATGGCCGCGGTGGTCGACGAACGCGTCGCGGTGGTGGTGGGCGCCGAGGGCCCGGGCCTGACGAGGGCCACCCTGCGGCTCAGCGACGTGTGGGTCCGCGTCCCGATGTCGCGGGGTACCGACTCGCTCAACGTCGCGACGGCGGCGGCCCTGGCCTTCTACGAGCGGGCTAGGCTCGCGTGGTGAGCGACGAGTCCGTTCCCTGGGCAACGGGTTTGACGGTGTCCGCGTTCGTCGCCGCGGTCACCGGTATCGCCATCGTCGTGCTGAGCCTGGGGCTGATCCGGGTGCACCCGCTGTTGGCGGTCGGCCTGAACGTGGTGGCGGCGGGCGGGTTGGCGCCGACGCTCTGGGGTTGGCGGCGCACCCCGGTGCTGCGCTGGTTCGTGCTCGGCGCGGTCATGGGTGTGGCGGGCGCGTGGGTGTCGCTGCTGGCGCTGACCGTTTCGGGCTAGCGGTGATCGCGAGCGCGGCATAGCCGGGCGACGCGGGTCACCGCCATCGGGCTAGCGGTGATCGCGAGCGCGGCATAGCCGGGCGACGCGGGTCACCGCCATCGGGCTAGCGGGCCGCTCGGGCGTTGAGTGTGAATCGTGGGCCTGGTGTGTGAGCCCAGGGCGCAAAAATCGGGCATATCCCGCCGCCAGTTCACACCGAAAGCCCTGAGCGCACAGTCAAAGCGCTGAATGGAGTTCGGTCACGCGGTCGGTTCTAGCGCTGGCCCCCAGAGCGCACCCCGAGCAGCACGTCTTCCCAGGCGGGGATGACGGGCTTGCCGCGCCGGGTGTGCACCGGCTGTTCGGGCGGGGCGGGCGGCGCCGGCTTCGGCTCTTCTTCGCGTTCGAGGTGGGCCACCCGCGCGAGCGGCCGCAGGGGGCGCTCGAAGTTCGGGTCGATCAGCTCGCTGGCCGCGTCGTCGATCGCGGTGACCGTGCCGCCGTGCGCGCCGGGCGTGAAGCAGAAGTGCGCGATGTTGTCGGTGCGGCCGGCCTTCCAGGCGAGCTGCACCGTCCAGCGGCTGTCCTCGTTGCGCCAGGCGTCCCAGCTGAGCCGGTCGGGTTCGAGGCCGCGCGCGACCAGTGCGGCGCTGATGGTCTCCAGCAGGGTCAGCACCGCGGGCCCGTCGGCGAGCATCGGGTGCGCGGCCGTTGCCAGCTCCGCGGCGCGGGCGCGTTCCAGCAAGACCGGGTGCGCGAACCGGCGGATCCGGGCGATATCCGAACCGGACGCGGCGGCCACTTGCTCGACGGACGCGCCGGCACGGATCCGGGCCTGAATTTCCTTGGGGCTCAGCATGTTTGTGACTTGCATGTCGAGCGCCGGCTGCTCGGGTGGTGGCGACTCGCCGCGGAGGGCGGCGCGGAGTCTGTCGTCGGCCGCCAGCTTGAACCGCTCCGCGGGGTCATCACCCTCGCAGATGATGTATTTGCCGTCGTCGTCGAGACCAACCACTTTGAGTACCCGCATGGCTTCTCCTCGCAGGCTCCGTCCCGCTGCGCGACGGACCCGTCAGGTGCGCACTCTAGTGCAGCTAACGCCGGTAACCCGCTCTGACACGCTGGCGGGTTGCAGGCCGATGACCGAGAGGTTAAAGGCGCTCGACCACCCAGTCGACACACTGGGTCAGCGCGCTGACGTCGTCGGGGTCGACCGCGGGGAACATCGCGACCCGCAACTGGTTGCGGCCCAGCTTGCGGTAGGGCTCGGTGTCGACGATGCCGTTGGCCCGCAAAGTCTTGGCGACGGCCGCGGCGTCGACGTCGTCGTCGAAGTCGATCGTGCCTACCACCTGAGAGCGCAACGCGGGATCGGTGACGAACGGCGTGGTGTACGGCCGCTCCGCAGCCCAGGAGTACAGCCGCTGCGACGAGTCCGCCGTCCGCTTGACCGCCCAGTCGAGCCCGCCGTTGCCCAGCATCCAGTCCAGCTGCTCGGCCATCAGCGCCAGGGTGCCGATCGCCGGGGTGTTGTACGTCTGGTTCTTCAGGCTGTTCTCCACCGCGATGGGCAGCGACAAGAAGTCGGGAACCCAGCGGCCGGACGCGGCGATCGACTCGACCCGCGCCAGCGCGGCCGGGCTCATGACGGCCAGCCACAGCCCGCCGTCGCTGGCGAAGTTCTTCTGCGGCGAGAAGTAGTAGACGTCGGTCTGGGTGATGTCGACCGGCAGGCCGCCCGCGCCCGACGTCGCGTCGATGAGGACCAGCGCGTCGTCGGCGCCGGCGGGCCGGCGGACCGGTACCGCGACCCCGGTCGACGTCTCGTTGTGCGCCCAGCCGATCGCATCGACCGACGGGTCACTCTGCGGCTCGGGGGCGCTGCCGGCGTCCGACTTGATGATGATCGGGTCGCCGACGAACGGGTTCTTGGCGACGCAGGAGGCGAACTTCGAGCTGAACTCGCCGAAAGACAGGTGCAGCGAGCGCTTGTCGATCAGCCCGAAGGCGGCGGCATCCCAGAACGCCGTCGCGCCGCCGTTGCCCAGGATCACCTCGTAGCCGTCCGGCACCGAGAACAGCTCCCTGACCCCGGACCGGACCCGGCCCACCAGATCCTTGACGGGCGCCTGCCGGTGCGACGTGCCGAACAGCGGCGCCGCGGTGGTGGTCAACGCCTTCAGTTGTTCGGGCCGGACCTTCGAGGGGCCGGAGCCGAAGCGGCCGTCGCGGGGTTTGATGTCGGAGGGGATCTCGAGCTGGTCAGCCATGCCCGCCAGCCTAGTGAGCGCTCCGCGGACGGCGACGGCGTGGGCCGAGCTAGCCGGTGGCGCCCGCGTGAGATGTGAGCCACGCCACACCGGTCGTGTGACCACCGGTCAGGCCACAGTGTTCGGACGCCCTAGAAAATACCCGGTACCTGCGGTACTGTTTTGACATTGAACGTCCGAATGTAAACCTCGGCGGGGAGGCTTGGAATGGACAGGACGCGAATGGTCCGGCGTTGGCGGCGCAACATGGAGGTCCGCGACGACGCCGAGTACGTGAACATGCTTGCCACACTGTCCGAGGGGTCGGTGCGGCGGAACTTCAACCCGTACACCGACATCGACTGGGATTCACCGGAATTCGCGGTCACCGAGAACGACCCCCGGTGGATCCTGCCGTTGACCGACCCGCTGGGCCGCCATCCCTGGTATCAGGCCCAGTCCGAGGAACGCAAGATCAAGATCGGGATGTGGCGGCAGGCCAACGTCGCCAAGGTGGGCCTGCACTTCGAGTCGATCCTGATCCGCGGGCTGATGAACTACACCTTCTGGGTGCCCAACGGGTCGCCGGAGTACCGGTATTGCCTGCACGAGTCGGTCGAAGAGTGCAACCACACCATGATGTTCCAGGAGATGGTGAACCGCGTCGGCGCCGACGTTCCCGGCATGCCGCGGATGCTCAAGTGGCTCTCGCCGCTGGTTCCGCTGGTCGCCGGCCCGTTGCCGGTGGCGTTCTTCATCGGGGTGCTGGCCGGGGAGGAGCCCATCGACCACACGCAGAAAAACGTTCTGCGCGAAGGCAAGTCGCTGCACCCGATCATGGAGCGGGTGATGGCCATTCACGTGGCCGAGGAGGCCCGGCACATTTCGTTCGCGCACGAATTTCTGCGCAAGCGGTTGCCGGAGTTGACCGCGCGGCAGCGCTTCTGGACGGCGTTGTACCTGCCGTTGACGATGCGGGTGCTGTGCCAGGCGATCACGGTGCCGCCCAAGGCGTTCTGGCGGGAGTTCGACATCCCGCGCGAGGTGAAGAAGGAACTCTTCTTCCGGTCACCGGAATCGCGAAAGTGGTTGAGCGACATGTTCGCCGACGTCCGGATGCTGGCCTACGACACCGGTCTGATGGAAACACGTTCCGCGCGGCTGATGTGGCGGCTCTGCAAGATCAACGGCAAGCCGTCGCGCTACCGCAGCGAGCCGCAGCGCCGGCATCTGGCCGCGGCGCCGGCCGCGTAGCACCGCACGGGGTTTATCCATGCCGCACGTTATTACCCAGTCGTGCTGCAACGACGGGTCCTGTGTCTTCGCCTGCCCGGTGAACTGCATTCACCCCACGCCGGACGAGCCGGGCTTTTCCACGGCCGAGATGCTCTACATCGATCCGGTGGCCTGCGTGGACTGCGGTGCGTGCGTGAGCGCATGCCCGGTCGGCGCGATCGCTCCGGACACCCGGCTGGAGCCAAAGCAGCTGCCCTTCGTCGAGATCAACGCCTCCTTCTACCCCGAGCGGCCCGCCGGGGTGAAGCTGCCGCCGACGTCGAAGCTGGCCCCGGTGATCCCGGCCGCCGAGGTGCGGGCGCGCCGCCGGCCGTTGACCGTGGCCATCGTGGGATCCGGGCCGGCGGCGATGTATGCCGCCGACGAACTGCTCACCCAGCATGGGGTGCGGGTCAACGTCTTCGAGAAGCTGCCCACGCCCTACGGATTGGTGCGCGCCGGGGTGGCGCCCGACCACCAGAACACCAAGAGGGTCACGCGGCTCTTCGACCGCGTCTCGCGCCACCGCCACTTCCGGTTCTACCTCAACGTCGAGGTCGGCAAGCATCTCAGCCACGCCGATCTGTTGGCCCATCATCACGCCGTGCTGTACGCAGTGGGCGCGCCCGACGATCGCCGGCTGGCCATCGACGGCATGGGCCTGCCGGGCACCGGGACCGCCACCGAGTTCGTCGCGTGGATCAACGGGCATCCCGACTTCACCGGCCTGCCAGTCGATCTCGGCCACGAACGCGCGGTGATCATCGGCAACGGCAATGTCGCCCTCGACGTTGCGCGGGTGCTGACCGCGGATCCCGGGGACCTCGCCCGCACCGACATCGCCGACCACGCGCTGGAAGCGCTTCGACGCTCGGCGGTGCGGGAAGTGGTGATCGCCGCCCGGCGCGGGCCCGCCCATTCGGCGTTCACCCTGCCCGAATTGATCGGGCTGACCGGCACGTCCGAGGTCGTGCTCGACGCCGCGGACCACCAGCGCGTGGCGAGCGATCTGGCGAGCGCCTCGGATCCGCTGACCAAGAGCAAGCTGGAGATCCTGACCAAGCTGGGCGACAGTTCGGCGCCGCTCTCGCGCCCGCGAATCCGGCTCGCGTATCAGCTGACGCCCGAGCGCGTGCTGGGTGAGGGGCGGGCGACCGGCGTCGAATTCTCCGGCACCGGCACCGACGAGGCGCACCGCCTCGACGCGGGGCTCGTGCTGACGTCGATCGGCTACCGCGGCAAGGCGATTCGCGATCTGCCGTTCGACGAATCCGCGGCCGTCGTACCCAACGACGACGGTCGCGTCGTCGAACCCGGCTCCGGCCGACCGGTGCCCGGCGCATACGTGGCGGGCTGGATCAAGCGCGGCCCGACCGGGTTCATCGGCACCAACAAGTCCTGCTCGGTCCAAACCGTGCACGCCCTGGTGGCCGATTTCAACGCCGGCCGACTCACCGACCCGGTGGCCAAGCCGGAGGCGCTGGGCCAACTCGTGCGGGCGCGCCAGCCCGCCGTCGTCGACTCCGCGGGGTGGCGCGCGATCGACGCGGCCGAGATCGAGCGCGGCGGCCGCGACGGCCGGCCACGCAACAAGTTCACCGCCATCGCCGACATGCTCGCCGCGGCGGCCGCCGCGCAACCGGCGCCGCCGATGCGCCGCCGGCTGCTGGCCCGGCTGCGGGACGCTTAGCCCGGCTGCCCGGCCATCGCGGCCGCGATCTCCTCGGGGCTGACCTCGCGCACCGGCTGTCCCAGCGACCAGTGGTGGCCGAACGGGTCGGCGACCACGCCGTAGCGGTCTCCCCAGAACTGGTCGTCCAGCGGGGCCACCACGGTGGCGCCGGCGTCCAGCGCCCGCTGGAACTTGGCGTCGACGTCGGTGACCGTCAGGTGAATGGTGACCGGCGTTCCGCCCAGGGACTTGGGCGTCATCGACTTGCCGCCGCAGGTCTCTGGGAAGTCGTCGTTGAGCATCACCAAAAAGCCGTTGATGCGCAGCGCGGCGTGGACCAGTTTGCCGTCGGGACGGGGCACCCGTCCCAGCTCCTCGGCGCCAAAGGCCTTGACGTAGAAGTCGATCGCCGCGGCGGCGTTGTCGACCACGAGGTGCGGGGACAGTGCCGGTTCGATGTTGATCGCCATGATGATCTCCTTGTTGTCGGTCTCGGATGCCAGCCCAGGCGGGGGCCGGCTCACGGTTATTGACTCGGCCCGCGACCCAAATTCATCGCGGCCGGAACCATTCAACCGCCGGGCACCGACAAGTAACGGACGCGAGCGTGACGCCCGCGCGAAGATCAGGCGTGGGTGAGAACCCGGTCCCAGCCCTCGACTTCTTCGGGGCTGCGCGGGCCCGGTCCCACATAGATGGCCGACGGGCGAACCAGCTTGCCGAGCCGCTTCTGCTCGAGGATGTGCGCGCACCAGCCCGCGGTGCGTCCGCAGGTGAACATCGCCGGCATCATGTTGGCCGGCACCCGGGCGAAGTCCAGGATGACGGCGGCCCAGAACTCGACGTTGGTCTCGATGGCCCGGTCCGGACGCCGCTCCCGCAGTTCGGCCAGCGCGGCCTGCTCCAGCGCGACCGCGACCTCGTGGCGCGGGGCGCCGAGCCGCTCCGCGGCCGCCCGCAGCACCCGCGCCCGCGGGTCCTCGGCGCGGTAGACCCGGTGGCCGAATCCCATCAGCTTGTCGCCGCGATCGAGGATCGACTTGACCAGGCCGCGGGCGTCGCCGGTGCGCTCGACCTCCTCGAGCATCGGCAGCACCCGCGCCGGGGCGCCACCGTGTAGCGGGCCGCTCATCGCCCCGATCGCCCCCGACAGCGACGCCGCGACGTCGGCTCCGGTCGAGGCGATCACCCGCGCGGTGAACGTCGAGGCGTTCATGCCGTGCTCGGCCGCCGACACCCAATAGGCGTCGATGGCCTCGACGTGCCGCGGGTCCGGCTCGCCCTGCCATCGGGTCATGAATCGCGCAGTGACGGTGGGGCATTCGTCGATTACTCGCTGCGGAACGGCCGGCTGATAGATGCCGCGCGCCGACTGCGCGACGTAGGACAGCGCCATCACCGACGCCCGGGCCAGCTGGTCGCGGGCGGTGGCGTCGTCGGTGTCGAGCAAGGGCTTGTAGCCCCAGATGGGGGCCAGCATCGCCAGGCCGGCCTGCACGTCGACCCGCACGTCGCCGGTGTGGATGGGCAGCGGGAAGGGCTCGGCGGGCGGCAGCCCGTGGCCGAACTTGCCGTCGACCAAAAGCGCCCAGACGTCGCCGAACGTGACCTGCTGAGTCACCAGGTCTTCGATGTCGACGCCGCGGTAGCGCAGCGCGCCGCCGTCTTTATCCGGTTCGGCAATTTCGGTGGTGAAGGCCACCACGCCTTCCAGGCCGGGGACAAAGTTTTCGGGGACAACAGTCATGGAAGAAATTCTCGCACCCCACCCGCGGGCGGACGCTACCGGCCGGTAGCAACCGCCGGTAGCGTGGGCGCAATGGCTGGACCAGCGGAGGAACACCTGCAGAGGATGCGCGTCGAGTACGGGTCGGTCGAAAAGGACGGTAGCCCGGACCTGGATGTGGATTGGCTGGCCGACGGCTGGCTTGCCTTGTTCCGCAAGTGGATTGACGACGCCGAACGCGCCGGGGTGGCCGAGCCCAACGCGTTCGTGTTGGCCACCGTCGCCGAGGGCAGGCCCGTCAGCCGATCGGTGTTGTGTAAGAGCGCGGACGAGACCGGAATCACTTTTTTCACCAATTACGACTCGGCCAAGGGCCTCGAGCTGGCGGCCACGCCCTACGCGTCGGCCACCTTCCCCTGGTACCTGCTGGGCCGGCAGGTGCACATTCGCGGGGCGGTCAGCAAGGTCGACCCCCAGGTCACCCAGGACTACTGGTCCCAGCGGCCGCGCGGCTCACAACTGGGCGCGTGGGCGTCGCACCAATCGCGGCCGATCGCCTCGCGGGCGGCGCTGCTCGAGCAGCTCGACGAGGTGACGCAGCGCTTCGCCGACTCGGAGCGCGTCCCGGTTCCGCCCAACTGGGGCGGCTACCTCATCGCGCCCGAGCTGGTCGAATTCTGGCAGGGACGGGAAAACCGGGTGCACAACCGGATTCGCGTCGTCGGCGCGGGGGTCGAGCGCCTGCAGCCCTGAACGCCCACGCGGAATATGAGGCCCGTCACAGCCCGAGTTCACCCCTGCTTAACCGCCGGGCGGGCGCACGACCAGCGGACTCGACCCCGGGCAGGCGCGCCGCCGCCGCAACGACTACCTTCAGCAGTAAGCACCTAGTCAGGGCAGCCATACCAGCCAGAGCGCAAAGGGGTTCTCGTGGCCGACACCGACGACACCGCAACTCTGAAGTACCCGGGGGGCGACATCGACCTGGAGGTCGTTCACGCCACCGAAGGAGCTGACGGCATCGCGCTTGGCCCGCTGTTGTCCAAGACCGGCTACACGACGTTCGACAACGGCTTCGTCAACACCGCCTCTTGCAAGAGCTCCATCACCTACATCGACGGCGACGCCGGGATCCTGCGCTACCGCGGCTACCCGATCGAGCAGCTGGCCGAAAAGTCGACCTTCATCGAGGTCAGCTACCTGCTGATCTACGGCGAGCTGCCGAACAAGCAGCAGCTGGACGAATTCACCAACCGGATCCAGCGGCACACCATGCTGCACGAGGACCTGAAGCGCTTCTTCGACGGCTTCCCGCCCAACGCCCACCCCATGCCGGTGCTGTCGAGCGTGGTGAACGCCCTGAGCTCGTACTACCCCGATGCCCTGGACCCCGTGGACAACGGCCAGGTCGAGCTGTCCACCACCCGCCTGCTGGCAAAGCTTCCCACGATCGCCGCGTACGCCTACAAGAAGTCGATCGGCCAACCGTTCCTTTACCCGGACAACTCGCTTTCCCTGGTGGAGAACTTCCTGCGGATGACGTTCGGGCTGCCGGCGGAGCCCTATCACGCCGACCCGGAAATCGTCCGGGCGCTGGACATGCTGTTCATCCTGCACGCCGACCACGAGCAGAACTGCTCGACGTCGACGGTCCGGCTGGTGGGCTCGTCACGGGCCAACCTGTTCACCTCCATCTCCGGCGGCATCAACGCGCTGTGGGGCCCGCTGCACGGCGGCGCCAACCAGGCGGTGCTCGAGATGCTCGAAGACATCCGCCAGAGCGACGACGACGTCACCGAATTCGTCCGCAAGGTGAAGAACCGCGAGGCCGGCGTCAAGCTGATGGGCTTCGGCCACCGCGTCTACAAGAACTACGACCCCCGGGCGCGCATCGTCAAGGAACAGGCCGACAAGATCCTGTCCAAGCTCGGCGGCGACGACGACCTGCTCAGCATCGCCAAGGAACTCGAAGAGGCGGCGCTGACCGACGACTACTTCGTCGAGCGCAAGCTCTACCCCAACGTCGACTTCTACACCGGCCTGATCTACCGGGCCCTCGGGTTCCCGACCCGGATGTTCACCGTGCTGTTCGCGTTGGGCCGGCTGCCCGGCTGGATCGCGCACTGGCGCGAGATGCACGACGAGGGCGACAGCAAGATCGGCCGCCCGCGCCAGATCTACACCGGCTACACCGAGCGCGACTACGCGACCATCAACGACCGCTAGTTTCCGGCCACCAGACGCAAAAGCCCCCTTTTCGGCGCGAAATCAGGGGCTTTTGCGACTGCTCGCGAGGGAAGCCAGCACGGCCATCGCGGCGTTGTGGCCGCCGATGCCCGACACCGCCCCGCCGCGGCGGGCGCCCGAGCCGCACAACATGATTCGTTCGTGGGCCGTCGCGACGCCCCATTGCCGCGCGGGGGTGTCCAGCGGGTCGTCGTCCTCGGCGAATGGCCACGACAGTCCACCGTGAAAGATGTTGCCCGCGGTCATGCCCAGCGTGCGGTGTAGGTCTAGGGTGGTCGTCGTCTCGATGCAGGGCCGTCCCCGCGCGTCGGACATGAGGACGTCCTGAATCGGTTCGGCCAGAACGGAATTCAGCGACTCCAGCACCGCGTCGGTCAGCCGGTCGCGCAGCGCGCCGGAATAGGTGCCGTCGAACAGCGAGTGTGGGGTGTGCAGGCCGAACACTGTCATCGTGTGCGCGCCCGAGTCGCGCAGGGCGGCCGACAAGATGCTGGGATCGGTCAGCGAATGGCAATACGCCTCGCACGGCAGCGGATTCGGGATCAGGCCGCCGGTCGCGCGCTCATACGCGCCGCCCAGTTGGGTCCACGCCTCGTTGACGTGAAACGTCCCGGCGAACGCCTCCTCGGGTGTGACGGCGGCGTCGCGCAACCGGGGTAGCCGCCGCAGCGCCATGTTCACCTTGACCTGCGCGCCCTGGGCCGGCGCGGCGGGCCGTTCGCCGAGCAGGCCCGCCAGGATGGTCGGTGTCACGCCGGCCAGAACGAACCGGCCCCGGACCGCGTGCTCGTCGTCGGCGCGGCGGTAGCGCACCAGGCCGTCCGGTTCGATCCCGAAAACCTCGGCGCCGGTAAGTATTTCGGCGCCACGGCCGGCGGCCGCCGCCGTCAGGGCGGCCGTCAACGCGCCCATCCCGCCGACGGGGACGTCCCAATCGCCGGTACCGCCGCCGAGCACGTGATACAGGAAGCAGACGTTCTGGCGCAGCGACGGGTCGTCGAGGCGGGCGAAGGTGCCGATGAGCGCGTCGGTCGCGATCACCCCGCGCACCAGGTCGTTGCCGACCGCCTCGGCAATGGCGTGACCGATCGGCTCGTCGATCATGGCGCGCCACGCGGCCGCCGCGTCGGGGTCGCCGGTGTCGGTGACGTGCCGGCGGGCCTGCTCGCGGGTGCACAGCGGCTCGAGCAGCGTCGGCCAGAGCCGCTCGGTGACCAGCCGGCAGCGTCGGTAGAACGCCGCGAAGCGGGGCTCGTCTTCGGCGGCGCCGATGGCGGCGAACCGGCCGGGGCGCCCGATCAGCAGCCCGGTGCGGCCGCCGTTCGCGGGGTCAGGGGTGTAGGACGAGAATCGCCGGCCGGCCAACCGCACGTCGACCCCCAGGTCCTCGACGATGCGCGGCGGCAACAGGCTGACCAGATACGAGTACCGCGAAAGCCGAACGTCGACGCCGTCGAAGGCCTGCACGGACACCGCGGCCCCGCCGACCTGCGCCAGCCGTTCCAACAGCCGCACCCGAAGGCCGGCCCGGGCCAGGTAGCCGGCCGCGACCAGCCCGTTGTGGCCCCCGCCGACGATGACGACGTCGACCTCCGAAGGGGACACGCTCAGCCCAGGTAGCCCTCGACCTCGTCGGGCGGGCGCACCTGCGCTTCGCGCGGGTCACCGCCGGTTTCGCGCAACGCCCGGCGCTGCCGCAGCAGGTCCCAGCACTGGTCGAGTTCGACCTCGAGCCGGCGCAGGCGTTCGTGCTCCTCGTCCGTGCTGATCTCGCCGTGCTGCAGCTGCGCCCGCAGGGTCTTCTCCTCGGCGACCAGCCCGCGGATGTGTGCCAGGGTCTCGCTGTCGGTCGGTTTGTTGCCGTTGGCCATGGGACCAGTGTGCCCGACTTGCCAGGCGTTGCCGCGCGGACTGGGTAGGCTGCATATCGCCTGGAAGATGTAAACGTCGGGGGAGCGAACCGAGGGGAGACGTAAACGTGGGGGTAGGCACGGGTTTGCGGCATCCTGCCGCAAGCACCGACTCGACGCCGGCGCCGGAGATTCACCGACCGTCGGCCGGCCTTCCCTGGCTGATCGCGGTGGCGGTAATTCCGTTGCTGATAGCGGGGATCGGCTACGGCGCGTTCGATCAACCGCGACCTGCCCACGGGGCGGGCGGCCCGGCGCCGGCGGCGTCGAGCACGTCCACCGCCCCCAAGCTATCCCTGGCGCCCCTGTCGATCACCCGCATCGGCAACGACGTCACGCTCGTCGGGGGCTTTCCCGACGACTCCGCCAAGGCGGCCCTGCTGAACGCCGTCAAGGGCTCGCTGCCCCCGGGCGTCAACGTCATCGACCAGATCCACATCAATCCCAACATCGACGCGCTCGATTTCGCCAAGGCCGCACCGATATTCAAAGACAGCGCCTCGATTCCCGATTTCAGCCTCGTGGTCAACGGGGACACGATCACGCTGGCGGGCACCGCGGCATCGCCAGACCAGAAGAACGCCGTCAGTCAGGAGGCAGCGCGCACCTGGTCCACCCTGAAGGTCGTTGACAAGCTTGTGGTTACTGGGCCGGTTCCGCCGCCGGTGCCACCCGCTGCGGGCCAATGCGCCGATCTGCAGTCGGCGATCAATGCGGTGACGGGCGGGCCGATCACGTTCGCGAACGACGGGTTCAGCCTGACCCCGGCCGACAACCAGATCCTGATTCAGGTGTCGGGCCGGCTCAAGGCATGCCCGGCCGCGCACGTGGCGATCAACGGCTTCAGCGACAACTCCGGCGTCGAGGCGATCAACATCTCATTGAGCAGCCAACGGGCCCAGCGGGTGGCTGACTTCCTGGTTGCCAACGGCGTCGCGGGCACGGTGCTCGTCGTCAAGGGTCTCGGTTCGGTCAATCCCGTCGCCCCCAACGACACGGTCGATGGTCGCGCCAAGAACCGTCGCGTCGAAATCGTTGTGAGTTAAGGAGATCCGGCATGGATTTCGTGATCCAGTGGTTGTGGTACCTGCTCGCGTTCCTGACGGGTTCGGCCGTCGCCCTCGTGATCGCCAACATCTTGAACAAGCGCGTCATCGTTGAGGAAATCCCCGCCGCCGCGAACCGGCCGGAGATGGACGACGAGTGATGGACCACGTGCACTGGTGGCTGTTCGCCCTGTCCTTCGTGACGGGGTTGGTGTTGACGCTCGCGCTGCGGGTGCGTCCCGTCAAACGTCAAGTGCCGGTGGGGGCGACGAGTGCCCACGGGGCTACCACAGACACCGAGCCCGAGCGGCCCACGACCGTGATCCCCGTCGAGCAGGAGACGGTTCCGGTTGCCGAGGAGCGGCCGACGACGACGATTTCCGCCCAGCATGACTTGTTGTCGCCGAAGCCTCCCGCCGCGGAAGAGCCTGCGACGACGAAGATTCCGGCCGCGGAAGAGCCGCCGACCGCGATGATCCCCGTCGAGCAACCGTCCGAGGTGACGGAGAATCCGCCCGCGGACGAGCCGCCGGCTACGACTCCGGCGGCGGAGGAACCGCCGAAGCCCGCCCGATCCTTCCGGAGGTTCCTGCCGAAGCGGGCGCGGCCCGCCGACGACGCGGCGACGGAAATTATCCCGATCGATCGGCTGGCCGAGCTCGCGGAGCTTCCCGCCGATCAAGAGCCGCAGTCCGCGGCGACGGAGCTTCCCGCCGATCAAGAGCCGACCGCCATGATCCCGGTCGAGCCGGAGCCCGAGACGACACAGATTCCCGCCGATCAAGAGCCGACCGCCAGGATCCCGGTCGAGCCGGAGCCGGAGACCACAGAGATTCCCGTCGCTCCCGAACCGCCGGAAGCCGCCGCGGAAGAGCCACGCAAGACCGGGTTTTCGTTCCTTCGGGGGCTTTTTTCCAAGCCGGAACCGACCGTCGAGAAGGCGCCGACGGGCAAGCGACCGGCGGCGAAGAAAGCCCCCGCGAAGAAGGCCCGCCCGGGCGCCAAGGGGTCGCCGACGAAGAAAACCCCCGCCGGCAAAAGGCCGCCGCCGCGGAAGGTTCCGCCGGGCAAGAGGCCGCCGGGCGCCAAGGCACGCCCGGCGAAGCCGGCCCCGGCCGCCGCGCAGTCGGAGACGAAGTGGACCCCGGTGTTGCCGTACGAGCCGTACGGCCCGGGCTCCGCTCGCGCCACCCCGGATGGCGGCGGACCGGCGGGATGGGTGGTGAAGGGCCGTTCGGATACCCGGCTCTACTACACCCCCGACGATCCGGCCTACGACCCGACCGTCGCGCAGGTCTGGTTCAAGGACGAGGCGGCCGCCGCGCGGGCCTGTTTCACGCCGTGGCGCAAGAGCTCGAGAAGGTAACTCCGACGGTCTAGGTCGGCGCGGGGATGCGCAGCAATAGCCGCGCCCCGCCCAGCGGACTGTCTTCCAGCGAGGCCGTCCCACCGTGCAGGTGCGCCTGCTGGGCCACCAACGCCAACCCCAGGCCCGACCCCGAATGCGAGGCCGTCGATCCGCGCGAGAACCGCTCGAACACCACCTGGCGCTCGGACTCCGGGACGCCGCTGCCGTTGTCGTCGACGGCGATCTCGACCCCGGCGCGCGAGCTGACCGCCGACAGCTGGACCCGGGTGGCGCCGCCATGCTTGACGGCGTTGGCGATCGCGTTGTCGACGGCGAGGCGCAACCCGGCGGGCAGGCCGACGATGATGCAGGTCGGCGACGGTGCCAGGGAGACGTCGAGGTCGGGGTAGACCCGCATGGCGTCGTGCGCCGCGCGGTCGAGCAACTCGGTGATGTCGACCGGCACGTGATCGTCGGACGTCGACAGTTCGCCCTGGGCCAACCGCTCCAGCGCGCTCAGGGTGGCCTCGATGCGCGCCTGGGTGCGGATGACGTCGCTGACCACCTCTTTGCGTTGGTCGTCGGACAGGTCGAGGGTGGTGAGCACCTCGAGGTTGGTGCGCATCGCCGTGAGCGGGGTGCGCAACTCGTGGGAGGACACCGCGGCGAAGTCACGGGCCGAGGCGAGCGCCTCCTTGGTCCGGTTCTGCTCGTCCCAGATGCGCTGCAGCATCCCCCTCATCGCCTCCGCGATCTCGACGGCCTCGCTGGCGCCGTGCACTTCGACCCGCGGCGCCTCGTCTCCCGCGTCGATCGATCGGGTCTGCTGGGCGAGCTGTTTGAACGGGCGCACCGCGAACGCGGCCAGCAGCCAGGCGAACACCGCGGAAGCGCCGATGGCGAACCCGCAGATCAACATCACCCGTCGGTGCAGGTTGTTGGTCTCGGCGAGGGTGGCGTCGTAGGTGGCCCCGACGGCCAGCGAGCTCGGTCCCGGCCCGGGTATCTCCACCGTCCGGACCCGGTAGCGCACCCCGTTGACGTAGGCGTCGCCATAGTCGACGTCGAGTTTGGGCAGCGTGACGTCGGAATTCGACTTGACCAGGTTCCCGCGCCGGATCGTCATGATCGCGTCGCGGTCGTTCGGTGAGCGCGGGATTTCGTCGAGACCGCGCGGCAGGAAGGGGATCGCGAAGCCGGCGGCCTCGTCGAGCCGGCGGTCCAGCCGTTCCTTGCGGTCGTTGGTGATCCCGACCCAGACGACGGCGCCGACGATCAGCACCGGAATCGCCGCGCCGATGGCCGTCGCGAGCACCACCCGGGTCCGCAGCGAGGGCGTACGGGCAAAGATCCGGGACAGAAGGTTCATGACTGTGGTTACTGCATGACTACTGCATTCGCAGCACGAACCCGACTCCGCGGACCGTGTGCAGCAGCCGCGGACCGCCGTTGGCCTCCAGCTTGCGACGCAGATACCCGATGAACACGTCGACGACGTTGGTGTCGGCGGCGAAGTCGTAGCCCCACACCAGCTCCAGCAGTTGCGCGCGCGAGAGCACCGCGGTCTTGTGCTCGGCCAGCACCGCGAGCAGGTCGAACTCGCGCTTGGTCAGGTCGACGTCGACGCCGTTGACCCGGGCCCGGCGGCCAGGGATGTCGACCTCCAGCGGGCCGACCGTGATGGTCTCGGACGAAGAGGTCGCGGTGGAGCCGCGGCGGCGCAGCAGCGCCTTGACCCGCGCGACCAGCTCGGCCAGCACAAACGGCTTGACCAGGTAGTCGTCGGCGCCAGCCTCCAGCCCCGCCACCCGGTCGTCGACCGAGCTGCGCGCGGACAGCACGCACACCGGCACGTCGTTGTCCATGGCCCGCAGCGCCGTGACGACGCTGACGCCGTCCAGCACGGGCATGTTGATGTCGAGGACGATCGCGTCCGGGCGCGTCTCGGTGGCGCTGCGCAAGGCCTCGGCGCCGTCGACCGCCGTCGACACCTCGAATCCGGACAAGCGCAGGCCACGTTCCAGCGAGGCGAGTACGTCGGAGTCGTCGTCGACGACCAAGACCCGGGGCGAGGTGGGACCAGTGTCCATGCCGCCCATCTTGCCTGATTGTCCGCGGTGGCGGTGGGAGGCGCGGCTCAGCCGCGACCGGCCGCAATCACCGGCGACTCAGGCCGCTGAGCTGGACCGCGAGCTTCCGTCGCACGGCGGGGACCTGCGCGGCCAGGCGTATCACCGAGTTGCGGATCGGGCGCAACGGGCGCGGCAGGGTGGACATCCGGGTCAGTCGCCCGGTCAGTGTCAGCACCTGCTCGGCCCATCGCCGCTGGGTGGTGGCGTAGGCGTCCAAGGCCGTGTCGGGGCCGCCGCCCAGCACCTCGGTGAGCGCGCCGGCCAGTGCGATCGCATCGGTGATGCCGAGGTTCATGCCCTGGCCGCCGGCGGGGCTGTGCACGTGGGCGGCGTCGCCGGCCAGTAACACCCGGCCGGCCCGGTAGGTGTCGGCGACCCGGTGGTGGATGTGGAACCGTGTCCCCCACAGCAGCTCGGTGACCACCAACTCGCCGGATCCGAAGGTGCGGGAATCGAGCAGCGCCTGCACGAATTCGACCGACGGCGTCTTCGGTGCGTCCGCGGCCGGCGCGACGATGCGGAAAATGCCGCCGGGCAGCGGAGCCACCACGGTCAGGCCTTCCTTGGCGTAGAACAGGATCACCTCGTCGCGGGGCGCCGGGCCGGCCAGCCGGACGTCGGCGAGCGCGAAGGATTCGGCGAATTCGCTTCCGGCGAAACCGATTCCGGCCTGTTCGCGCACCGTGCTGTGCATGCCGTCGGCGCCGACGACGTAGCCGGCCCGGATGGTGTCGCCGTCGTCGAAGACGGCCGTGACACCGTCGGCGTCCTGCGTGAGGCGGCTCAGGGTCTTGGGCCGGATCACCTGGCCGCCCAGTTCGTGCAGCCGTTCCAGCAGCAGGCGTTCGGTGTCGGCCTGGGAGAGCATCAAGCTGAACGGATACTTCGTCGGCAGCGCGCTGAAGTCGACCGGGATCAGGATCCGCCGGCCCGCCCGCATGGTGAATCGCGGCGCGATCAGCCCCGCCTTGACCATCCGGCGGGCCACGTCGAGCTCTTCGAGCACCTCGAGCGTGCGGGCGTTCACGACGGCCGCGCGGGTGGTGTTCTGGCCCTCGGCCAGCGCGTCCACGACGACGGCGCGGACCCCGTTGGCGATCAGGGAAGCGCCCAATGCCAGGCCGGTCGGTCCGGCGCCCACCACCAGGACGTCGGTGTCGTTCATGGTCGGCTCCTCTCATTTCTTAGGTCAACGCTTGTTGGCATAACTCCATGGTGGCGCGGCGAGCGGGTGATGTCAACACTTGTTGGCCTACAATTGTTGACATGAGGAGATCTTCGGAGCAGACCAAGGCGGCGATCCTGGCGGCGGCGCGCGAGCGGTTCGGCGCGTCCGGTTTCCAGGCGGCGACCATTCGGGCGATCGCGGCGGACGCCGGGGTGGATCCCGCGATGGTGATGCGCTACTACGGCAGCAAGGACAAGCTGTTCGCCGCGGCGGCGGACTTCGACCTCAGGTTCCCGGAATTCGCCGAGGGGGAGCGCTCGCAGATCGGGCGGTCGGTGGTCCGTCATTTCCTCGAACGCTGGGAGGGCGACGATGCGCTGGTCATCCTGCTGCGGTCCAGCGCCACCAATGGCGAAGCCGCGCAACGGATGCAGGAGATTTTCGGCAGCCAGCTGCAGCCGTTGGTGGCGACGCTGGTGCCGCCCGGGGAATCCGGGGTGCGGGCCGGGCTGATCGCCACCCAGATCCTGGGTATGGCGTTGTGCCGCTTCGTGTTACGACTGCCGCCCGTCGTCGCGATGTCGCGCGACGAGATCGTCGACTGGCTCGGGCCAACCGTCCAGCGCTACCTCTCCGAGGCGGCGCGAGCAGAAGTAAAAGCCCCCTAAATTGGCCTCGATTAGGGGCTTTTGCGACTGCTCGCGGGTAGGCCGATGCGCCGGTAGCGGCCCAGCCGCGCGGAGAGCCGCTCGGCGGAAGGTATTTCGCGCAGCGCGCATACCTCGGCGGCGATGGCGCGCGACAGCCGTTGAGAAAACTCGGCCGGTTCGTCCGCGGCGTCCGGATGCTCGGGGACGATGGCGTCGACGATTCCGGACTCCAAAAGGTCGGCCGACCGAATGCCTTGGGCCCCAGCAAGTTCCGGGGCATGTACGGTGTCGCGGTACACGATCGCGCTGGCGCCCTCCGGCGGCAGCGGCGCGAGCCAGCCGTGCAGCGCGGCCAGCACCCGGTCGGCCGGCACCATCGCCAGCGCGGGACCGCCGCTGCCCTGGCCCAACAGCACCGACACCGTCGGCGTCTCCAGCGTGACGAGCTCGGCCAGGCACTGCGCGATCTGGCCGGCCAGCCCGCCCTCCTCGGCCTCGGCCGACAACGCCGGTCCGGCCGCGTCGATGAGCAGCACCAGCGGCAGCCGCAGCTCGGCGGCCAGCGCCATGCCGCGCCGGGCCTCGCGCAGCGACGCGGGCCCGACGAGCCCGCCGCTGATCCGCTGCTGCCCCAGCACCACCGCGGGCTGCCCGTTGAAGCGGGCCAGCGCCAGCAGGGTGGTCGCCGCCTCGCCGCGACCGGTGCCGGACAGCAGCACGCAGTCGGTGGCGCCGTGCCGCAGCAGGTGCCCGACGCCCGGGCGATCGGGCCGTCGCGAGGCGACGACGGAGTTCCACGCCGGCACGTCGGGCGTCGGCTCCGGTGGCGCTGCCGCGGGCGGCGCGTCGGGCGGATCGGCGATCACCCGCAGGGCGCGGTCCAGCGTCGGGCGCAGCTCGTCGAGCGCGACGACGCCGTCGATAACCCCGTGCCGCTGCAGGTTCTCCGCGGTTTGGACGCCGGCCGGGAACGGCTCGCCGTAGAGCAGCTGGTAGACGCGGGGCCCGAGGAAGCCGATCAGGGCGCCGGGCTCGGCGATCGTGATGTGGCCCAGCGAGCCCCAGGAGGCGAACACGCCGCCGGTGGTCGGGTGGCGCAGGTAGACCAGGTAGGGCAGGTGTTCTCGTTTGTGCAGCGTGACGGCCGCGGCGATCTTCACCATTTGCAGGAACGCGACCGTGCCCTCCTGCATGCGGGTGCCGCCCGAGCTCGGGGAGGCCAGCAGCGGCAGCAGCTCGGCGGTGGCGCGCTCCACCGCGGCGGTGATTCGTTCGGCCGCGCCGACGCCGATCGAGCCGCCGAGGAAGTCGAATTCGCACACCACGACCGCGACGCGGCGCCCGCATATGCGGCCCTCGCCGGTCAGCACCGCTTCGTCCCGTCCGGTGGCGGCGCGGGCGTCGGCGAGCTCGCGCGCATAGGACTCGGACACCGGCACGGTCATCGGCTCGCTGTCCCAGCTGACGAACGAGCCCTCGTCGAGCACGGCATCCCGCAGTTGTTCGGTCGTGATACGAGTCACCAGACGAGGCTATATAGGCTGGGTGAATGATCGGCGTCACCCAGACCGAAGCCGTTATGACCATCGAGCTGCAGCGTCCCGAGCGCCGCAATGCCCTGAATTCCCAGCTCGTCGACGAGTTGCGCGAGGCGATCCAGAAGGCCGGAGACGACGGGTCGACGCGCGTGATCGTGCTCACCGGGCAGGGCACCGTGTTCTGCGCTGGCGCGGACCTGTCGGGCGACGCCTTCGCCGCCGACTACCCAGACCGGCTCATCGAGCTGCACAAGGTCATGGATGCGGCGCCGATACCGGTGATCGGCGCGATCAACGGCCCGGCCATCGGCGCCGGCCTGCAGCTGGCCATGCAGTGCGACCTGCGGGTCGCCGCACCGGACGCGTTCTTCCAGTTTCCGACCTCGAAATACGGCCTGGCCCTTGACAACTGGAGCATCCGCCGGTTGTCTTCGCTGGTCGGTCACGGGCGTGCCCGCGCGATGTTGCTGACCGCGGAGAAACTGACCACCGAGGTGGCGCTGCAGACCGGAATGGTCAACCGCATCGGGACGTTGGCCGACGCGCAGGCCTGGGCCGCCGAGGTGGCGCAGCTGGCCCCGCTGGCGATCCAGCACGCCAAGCGGGTGCTCAACGACGACGGCGCCATCGAGGAGGCCTGGCCGGAGCACAAGGAGCTCTTCGACAGGGCCTGGGCCAGTCAGGACGTCGTCGAGGCGCAGGTCGCGCGGATCGAGAAGCGGCCACCGAAGTTCCAGGGAGCCTGACAGTCATGCCGCGGGGGGCGCTGCGACTGGCCGCCGGCACGGCCTCGCTGGCGGTCGGCAGTTGGTTGGTGCGTGCGCTGCACGGCGCGCCGGCCGCCCTCGGTGCGTCGCCCGCCTCGATCCGCGCGGTGGTGGAGGGGTCGCCGCATTATTCCGACGGCGCGTTCGTCAACCTCGACCCGGCGTCGATCTACAAGATGAACCGCGAGGAGCTGCGGCTCATCGTGTGGGAGTTCCTGGGTAACCGTGGCGGCAGCCGTCCGCGGGCGCCGATCCCGCTGGCCGCCCCGGAAATATTCGACGGCGACGCCGCCCGGCTGGCGGTCAGCTGGTTCGGTCACTCGACCGCGCTGCTGGAAATCGACGGCTACCGCGTGCTGACCGATCCGGTCTGGAGCAACCGATGCTCGCCGTCGGACACCGTCGGGCCCCAGCGGCTGCACCCGCCGCCGGTGCAACTGGAAGGGCTGCCCGCCGTCGACGCGGTGGTGATCAGCCACGACCACTACGACCACCTCGACATCGACACCGTCATGGCGCTGACATACACGCAGCGGGCCCCGTTCTTCGTGCCGCTCGGGGTCGGCGCCCACCTGCGCGCGTGGGGGATTCCCGAGCACCGCATCATCGAACTCGACTGGCATCAGGGCGCCAAGCTCGACGAGCTCACGGTGATTTGCATGCCGGCGCGGCACTTTTCGGGCCGCTTCTTCGATCGCAACACCACGCTGTGGGCGTCGTGGGCCTTTCTTGGTCCCCGCCACCGCGCCTATTTCGGCGGCGACACGGGTTACACCAAGAGCTTCGCGCAGATCGGGGCCGACCACGGCCCGTTCGACCTGACCCTGTTGCCGATCGGCGCCTACAACACTGCGTGGCCGGACATCCACATGAACCCGGAGGAGGCGGTTCGCGCGCACCTGGACGTCACCGACTCGGGGTCGGGACTGCTGGTGCCGGTCCACTGGGGGACTTTCCGGCTGGCCCCCCACCCATGGGCCGAGCCCGTCGAGCGGTTGCTCGCGGCGGCGGACCCCGCCAGGGTCGAGGTGGCCGTGCCGTTGCCCGGCCAGCGCATCGATCCCGCCGCACCGCGCAGGTTCAATCCCTGGTGGCGGCTCTGACTCGTTAGAGCTCGGGTTGGTCGCGCTCGTACACCGCCACCCGATCGTGTTGGCCCCACCATTATGCGACCGTCGCCTGTGGCGCCGCCTTGGCCGTCGCCGACGTAGATGACGCGATTCCCTTGTAGGTCAGTCCGTGTCGAAGACCTTTCGCCGCGCCCTCTTGCAGATAAATGTGGCGCCGCGTCGTGTCCGCGGCGGCTCCGGGATGTTAAGTCCGGCGCGCACCGTCGCCGCGCTAAAGTGAGCGGCCATGACGAAACGCGCCGCGACGGTCGCGTCGCTGGTTTTGCTCGCGTTGACGGCGTGTGGGCCCGCGCGTCCGGTGTCCGCCCCACCGCCCGCGGTGTCCGGCGCGCCGCCCAACGAGGTGTCGGGCGTGGCGATCCCCGCCGGCCGGATCGACCAGGCCGTGTCCAAGGTCGACGGCCTGGTCGGCGAGCTGATGAAAAGCACCGGCATCCCCGGCATGGCCGTCGCCATCGTTCATGGCGGTAAGACCATATACGCCAAGGGCTTTGGGGTCAGGGACGCAAGCAAGAGCGATGGGCCGGACAACAAGGTCTACGCCGACACCGTCTTTCAATTGGCGTCGGTATCGAAATCGGTCGGGTCGACGGTGGTGGCACACGAGGTCGCCGACAACGCCGTCACCTGGGACACGCCCGTGGTGTCCAGGCTGCCGTGGTTCGCGCTGCGTGACCCGTGTGTCACCGGCCACGTGACCATCGCCGACCTGTACTCGCATCGGTCCGGGCTGCCCGACCACGCCGGTGACAAGCTGGAGGCCCTGGGCTACGACCGCCGACAGGTGCTCGACCGCCTGAAGTATCTGGCGCTGGCGCCCTTCCGGAACAGCTACGCCTACACCAACTTCGGTGTGACCGCGGCCGCCGAGGCGGTCGCGGCCGCGGCGGGCAAGACATGGGAGGACCTGTCTGCGGACGTGTTGTACCGCCCGCTGGGGATGACGGCGACGAGTTCGCGGCTCGCCGACTTCCTCGCCAGGCCCGACCACGCCGTCAACCACGTCAAGGTCGGCGACAAGTGGGAGCCGCGGTTCCAGCGCGATCCGGATCAGCAGTCGCCCGCGGGCGGGGTGAGCTCCTCGGTCAACGACATGGCGCACTGGCTGATCATGTTGTTGGGCAACGGGACCTACGAGGGCCAGCGGATCGCCTCGCCGGAAGCCCTGCTGCCGGCCACCACCGCGCAGGTGATCGCGTCTCCCGCGACGACGCCGAAGGCGCGCTCCGGTTTCTACGGCTACGGCTTCAATGTGTCGGTGACGTCGTCGGGCCGCACCGAGTACAGCCATTCCGGCGCCTTCGCGTTGGGGGCGGCGACGAACTTCGTGGTGCTGCCGTCGGAGGATGTGGGCATCATCGCGCTGACGAACGCGGCACCGATCGGTGTGCCGGAGACGCTGACCGCCGAGTTCATGGATCTGGTGCAGTACGGCGAGGTTCGGGAAAACTGGGCCGAGCTGTACAAGCAGGCGATCGGCTGGATGAACAACCCGGAAGGATCGCTGGTCGGAAAGCAGCCCCCGCCCAACCCAGCCCCCGCGCGACCGCTGCGCGACTACGTCGGCGTCTATGCCAGCGACTACTGGGGGCCGGCCGTCGTGACCGAGCGCGACGGCGCGCTGCAGCTGTCGCTGGGGCCGAAGAATCGGACGTTCACCTTGGCGCACTGGGACGGCGACACCTTCACCTTCCCGGTGTCGGACGAAAACGCCCCGCCCGGAACGATTTCCAAAGCTGTGTTTTCCGGCCGTGCCCTGAACCTCGAATACTTCGACTCCGACAAGTTGGGAACCTTCACCCGATGATCGCGGGCCTTACCGATGCCGAGGTGGCACAGCGGGTCGCCGAGGGCAAGAGCAACGCCGTCCCGGAACGCGCCACCCGCAGCGTCGCGGCCATCGTTCGGGCCAACGTCTTCACCCGAATCAACGCGATCCTCGGCGTCCTGCTGGCGATCGTGCTGGCGACGGGCTCGGTGATCAATGGCCTGTTCGGCCTGCTCATCATCGCCAACAGCGTCATCGGCATGGTGCAGGAGATCCGGGCCAAGCAGACGTTGGACAAGCTCGCGATCGTCGGGCAGGCGAAACCGTTGGTGCGCAGGAAATCCGGGACCACCACGCTGATGCCCGGAGAGGTCGTGCTGGACGACATCATCGAGCTTGGCTCCGGCGACCAGGTCGTCGTCGACGGCGAGGTCGTAGAGGGGGAGAACCTCGAGGTCGACGAATCGCTGCTGACCGGCGAGGCGGACCCGATCACCAAGGCCCCGGGCGACGCCGTGATGTCCGGCAGCTTCGTCGTCACCGGCGTCGGCGCCTACCGCGCCACCAAGGTCGGCCCGGAGGCCTATGCCGCCAAGCTCGCCGAGGAGGCCAGCAAGTTCAGCCTGGTGAAATCCGAACTGCGCAACGGGATCAACCGAATCTTGCAGTTCGTCACCTACCTGTTGTGGCCGGCCGGGCTGCTGACGATCTACACCCAATTCTTCACCACGCACGCCGGCTGGCGGGAGTCGGTGCTGCGGACAGTGGGCGCGCTGGTGCCGATGGTGCCCGAAGGGCTGGTCCTGCTGACGTCGGTCGCGTTCGCGGTCGGGGTCGTCCGGCTCGGCCAACGCCAATGCCTGGTGCAAGAACTGCCCGCGATCGAGGGATTGGCGCGCGTCGACGTGGTGTGCGCCGACAAGACCGGCACCCTGACCGAAAGCGGCATGCGGGTCTCCGAGGTCGAGGAGCTCTCGCAATCCGAACCGGTCGCCGACGCGCTGGCCTCGCTGGCCGCGGCCGACGCCCGCCCCAACGCGAGCATGCGGGCGATCGCCGAAACCTGTGACCGGCCCCCGGGGTGGATCCCCACCGCGACTGCGCCTTTCAAATCGGCCACCAAATGGAGCGGCGTGTCCTTCGGCGACCGCGGCGACTGGGTGATCGGCGCGCCCGACGTGCTGCTGGATCCGGCGTCGGAGGCCGCCGAACGCGCCGAGGGCATCGGGGCCCGCGGGCTGCGGGTACTGCTACTCGGTCGCGCCGAGGTGGCCGTGGATCACCCCGACGCGCCGGGCCGCGTCACCCCGGTCGCACTGGTGGTGCTCGAGCAGAAGGTGCGCCCCGACGCACGCGACACGCTGGATTATTTTGCGGCCCAAGATGTCTCGGTCAAGGTGATCTCGGGCGACAACGCCGTGTCCGTCGGCGCCGTCGCCGGCAAGCTCGGGCTGCGCGGCGACACGATGGACGCGCGTCAACTGCCAACGGACCCGGCCGAGTTGGCCGACGCGCTGGACAGCCACACCACGTTCGGGCGGGTGCGGCCAGACCAGAAGCGCGCCATCGTGCGGGCGCTGCAATCGCACGGCCACAGCGTGGCGATGACCGGCGACGGCGTCAACGACGTGCTGGCGCTCAAGGACGCCGACATCGGGGTCGCGATGGGCGCCGGCAGCCCGGCGTCGCGCGCGGTCGCGCAGATCGTCTTGCTGGACAACAGGTTTGCCACGCTGCCGTATGTCGTCGGCGAGGGCCGGCGGGTGATCGGCAACATCGAGCGGGTCGCCAGCCTGTTCTTGACCAAGACGGTGTACTCGGTGCTGCTGGCGCTGTTCGTGGGCATCGAATGCCTGCTCGCCAAGCCGCTCAAGGCCGACCCGCTGCTGTACCCGTTTCAGCCGATCCACGTCACCATCGCGGCGTGGTTCACCATCGGCATCCCGTCGTTCATCCTGTCGCTGGCACCCAACAACGAACGCGCGTACCCGGGCTTCGTGCGCCGGGTGGTGTCGTCGGCGCTGCCGTCCGGCCTCGTCGTCGGCGCGGCGACGTTCGCCTCCTACCTGGTGGCCTACCACGGGCGTCACGCCGACTTCCGCCAACAGGAGCAGGCGTCGACGGCGGCACTGATCACGTTGCTGGTGACCGCGCTGTGGGTGCTCGCGGTGGCGGCGCGGCCCTACCAGTGGTGGCGGGTGGCGCTGGTCGCGTTCTCCGCCCTGGCGTACGTGGTGATCTTCGGCCTCCCGCTGGCGCAGGAGAAGTTCCTGCTCGACCCGTCGAACCCGAGGGTGACGTCGGCCGCGGTGGCGATCGGGGTGGTGGGCGCCGCGGCGATCGAGGCGACGTGGTGGATCCGGGCCCGGCTGCTGGGGGTGCGACCGCGGCTGTGGCGGGAGCCGGTGACGGCCGGCAAGTAAAATTCCGGGCGGATCCTCGGGGAAGGGGAGCGAGATGGGATTCCTGGACAAGGCCAAGGACCTGTTGGCGCAGAACGCCGACAAGGTCGAAACGGCGATCGACAAGGCCGGCGAATTCGTCGACGACAAGACGCAGGGCAAGTACTCCGACACCATCCACAAGGTGCAGGAAGAGGCGAAGAAGGCCGCCGACTCCGCCACCTCCGACGACCACAACTAGAGCGCATGGCGAAACTCTCCGGATCGATCGACGTACCACTGCCGCCCGAGGTGGCCTGGAAGCACGCCTCCGACCTGTCGCGGTACAAGGACTGGCTGACCATCCACCGGGTGTGGCGCAGCACGCTGCCCGACGACATCGACAAGGGGACGGTCGTCGAGTCGATCGTCGAGGTCAAGGGCATGTACAACCGCATCAAGTGGACGGTCGTGCGCTACAAGCCGCCCGAAGGCATGACCCTCAACGGCGACGGCGTCGGCGGCGTCAAGGTGAAGCTGATGGCCAAGGTGCGGCCCGCGGACGAGGGCTCCACCGTCGGCTTTGACGTGCACCTCGGCGGTCCCGCGCTGTTCGGGCCGATCGGCATGATCGTGGCCGCCGCGCTGCGCAGCGACATCAACCAATCGCTGCAGAACTTCGTCAGGGTGTTCACCGCCGCCGATCCGCACACCAACGGTGACGGCGGCGTCCGTCGCTGATCGCCCGCCGATGAGTTTTCTTCTCGGCGGTAGTCGATAGGTGTGAACCCCGATGACGGGGTCCAGACACCTACAGGAGGAGATCATCGTGCCCACCCGTGACGGCGCGCCGCTGGGCGCACCCTGCTGGATCGACCTGACGACGTCGGACCTGGACCGCGCCCAGGACTTCTACGGCACGGTGTTCGGCTGGACGTTCGAGTCCGCCGGGCCCGAGTATGGCGGATACGTTAACGCCGCCAAGGACGGCCACCCCGTCGCGGGCCTGATGGCCAACCGCCCCGAGTTCGGGTCGCCGGACCAGTGGGCCACCTACTTCCACACCGCGGACGTCAATGCGACGGTGTCCGCGATAACCGCGGCGGGTGGCTCGCTGTGCATGGGGCCGATGGAAGTCCCGGCCAAGGGCCACATGGCCGTGGCGACCGACCCGTCCGGAGCGTTCTTCGGGCTGTGGCAGCCGTTGCAGCACCACGGCTTCAATGTGATCGGGGAGGCCGGCTCCCCCGTATGGCACCAGCTGACCACGCGTGACTTCCGTGCCGCGGTCGACTTCTACCGCGAGGTGTTCGCATGGAAGACCGAGCAGGTTGGTGACACCGACGAATTCCGTTACACCACGGCGTCGTTCGGCGACCAACAGCTGCTCGGCGTGATGGACGGCACCGCCTTCCTGCCCGAGGGCGTGCCGTCAAACTGGAGCATCTTCTTCGGCGCCGAGGACGTCGACAAGACGCTGGCGGTGATCGTCGACAACGGCGGCGCGGTGGTGCAGGCGGCCGAGGACACCCCGTACGGACGGTTGGCGGCGGCGACCGACCCGACGGGCGTCGTCTTCAACCTGTCGTCGCTGCAGAGCTAGCGGGCGTTAATCACACGGGCGCAGGGGCGGGTCGGCTAATCTCCCAACCATGACTCGCCGCCTGCGCCCTGGTTGGCTGGTGGCGTTTTTCGCGCTGCTCATCTCGGCCAGCACTTGGATGCCGTGGCTGACGACGGCGGCGGGCGGCGGGGGCTGGGCCAACGCCATCGGCGGGACGCACGGCAACCTGATATTGCCGAAGGGCTTCGGCGCGGGACAGCTCATCGTGTTGCTGTCCTCGACGCTGCTGGTGACGGGGGCGATGGTCGGCCGCGGCCTGTCGGCGAAGATTGCTTCGGTTGCGGCGCTGGTCATTTCGCTGCTGATCGTGGGGCTCACGGTGTGGTACTACAAGCTCAACGTCAACCCGCCGGTGTCGGCGGAATACGGCCTTTACGTCGGCGCCGTCGGCGCGGCCTTCGCGGTGGCGTGCTCGCTGATGGCGGTGATCACGGCGCTGACTTCCCGTCGGTGACGCTCAGCCCGACGGGAACTCGTGCTTGCCCGAGGCCGCGCTGTCCTCGGGCTCGTTGACGCCGAACACGAAGGGCGCGAACACGATTTCGCGCCCGTCGGGGTCGCGATACGTGACCGCGCCCGTGGCCTCCCAGTACGGGTGCTGCTGCACGGGCATTCGGCCGGCCGCCTGCAGCCGCGCGGTCGCGGCCTGCTGCGCCTCGGCGTCGGGGAAGTACAGGCACAGCTGTTCGTGGGGATCCACGGCGACGGGCTCGACCGACTCGACGATCTCCAGCGTCAGGTTCCAGCTGGGCAGGCCGAAGATCGCGCCGTTGCTGCCGTAGCTGGCCTCGAACGTCTCATACAGCGGCAGCCCCACCAGCTCACGGTAAAACCGCACCGTCTCTTCGAAGTTCGACGAGCGCCGGGCGAAGCGCAGGCCGCCCAGGGGCGCCAACTGCGGCGGCCAGTGCGTGTGTCGGCGGCGGTGCGGCATCGTCACAGCCCGACCGCGCTGGCCGCCGACTCCGCGGTATGCCAGCGCCGCAGCTGGTCGCCGGGCGCCCACGTCGAATGCGTGCCGCTGGAAATGCGTTCGGGCAGTTGGAGTTTGCAAACCGGGCCGTCACCGATGCAGGTGGCATCGAAGACCAGGCAGTACGAGGCGTCGGCGTTCATGTCGGTGGTCAGGGTGACCAGGTAGCCGTCGTCCTCACCGCTCCCGCCGACCCGCGGCGCCATCGCGGTCTCGCTTCCGTAGACACCGTCGCCGAAGGAGATGCCCTCCTGGTTCCCGGTGAGCACGTCGTGTTTGACCAGGCCGTCGAACAGGAACCAACCGAGTTTGCCGGTGGCGGCGTAGGTGTACCGGTAGGCGCTCGTGGCATAGTCGGGGTTGATGGTCCCGAACTCGGTGATCGAGTCCGACAGCCGCTCCTCCGTCACCGCGCCGGTGACCAGGTTGAAGCGCCACCGGTGCAGGCGGGCCTGCAGCCGATCTAGCGCCAGGAACCGAAAGAGCTTCTCCCACTTGGTTCCCCCGGTGTCGAGCGGCTGGGGGTCGCCCTCGAAGAAGCCGTCGAGCACGATCTCGTCGCCGTCCTCGTAGGCGTTGACGAAGTGCAGCACGAAGGTCGGGTCCGCCTCGAACCATCGGATGTCGGCTGTCGAGCCGCGGCGGGGGAGGACGGCGAAGCGCGACGGGATGTCGGGGTAGAACCGCGGCAGGTGCACGTCGTGCTCGAGCAGGCGCGGGTCCCAAAACAGCGGGAAATCGTTGAGTATCACGTAGTTTTCGGTGAACGCCATGTCGTGCGGCAGCCGTGGCCCGGGCAGCGGGATGTCGACGTAGTGGACCAGTTCGTCGCTCTGGTCGACCACGCCGTAGCGCATGTAGGGCTCCTGCTTGCTGTAGTTGAAGAACAGCAGCTCGCCGCTCTTGCCGTCGACCTTGGGATGCGCCGACACGCCCCAGTCGTTGGGGAAGCGCCCGTTCCAGGTCTCCTTGCCGATCGTGTCGGCCGAGTACGGGTCGACCCGGTACAGGTCGCCGCACTGATAAAAACTGGTCAGCGCGATTCCGCGGTGCACGATCACGTCGGTGCTCGACGCGTCCTTCATCCGGGTGCGAGCGCCCCAGCCGTCCTCCCGCTTGGTCAGTTGCACCGCCTCGGCCAACCCCGGCCACAGCGGCTCGCCGGCCTCGTTCTCCGCGAGGAAACCGTCCGTGCGGATAAAACGGTTGCGGTAGAAGGCCTTTCCGTCGCGGAAGCCGACCACGTGCAGCATGCCGTCGCCGTCGAACGGGTGGTAGGTCTTCAGCGCCGGGTGCAGCGGGTTCTCGGTGTTGCGCAGGTAGATGCCGTCCAGGTCGCGGGGGATTTCACCCTCCACGGCCGTGAGGTCGTCGGCGTCCCACTCCGTCGTCTGCGGGCGCCAGGGGCCGGTCCGGTAGGGGTGGTCGTCGTCTTCGGGCAGGGTCGAAAGATACTTGCCCACGATCTCAACGTCCATGATCAAATCCCTTTGCTGACAACGAAACTGACCGTGGTGGCGGTGCTGCCGCCGAAGTTCAGGGTGCCGAAGGTCTTCGCGTCCTCGACCTGGTAGTCGCCGGCCGCGCCGCTGACCTGTCGGGCCGCGTCGAGCAGCATCCGAACGCCCGACGCGCCGACGGGGTGCCCGCCGCCGATCAGTCCGCCGCTGGGGTTGATGGGCAGCCGGCCGCCGATCTCGATCTCGCCGTTTTCGATGGCCTTCCACGATTCGCCCGGGCCGGTGAGCCCGATGTGGTCGATGGCGAGGTACTCGCTGGGCGTGAAGCAGTCGTGCACCTCGAACCCGTCGACGTCGTCGAGAGTCACGCGCGCCCGGCGCACGGCGTCGAGGACCGCCGCGCGCACGTGGGGCACCACATAAGGGTCGTCCGCGGCGCGGTCGAGTTTCTGCCGCAGCCCGAGCCCTACCGTGCGGTGTCCCCACCCGTCGATGCGGCCGATCGGGCGCGCGTCCGGGTGGTCGCGCAGGTATGTGTCGTTGACCAAGACCAGGCCCGCGCCGCCGTCGGTCATCTGGCTGCAGTCGAACCGGCGTAGCCGACCCTCGGTGATCGGGTTGGTCGCGTCGTCGTCGGTGATCGGGTCGGGCACCGTCCACCCGCGCGTCTGGGCGGTGGGGTTGCGCCGCGCGTTGGCGAAGTTCAGCTGCGCGATCGCCCGCAGGTGCGTGTCGTCCAGGCCGTAGCGCCGGTCGTACTCGTCGGCGATCTCGGCGAACATCGACGGCCACAGGTAGCGAGCGCCGGCGCCCTCGTGTCCGGTCCATGCGGCGGCGCCGAGATGCTGGGCGGCGGTGTCACCCGGGACCGTCTTCTCCAGCTCGATGCCCACCACCAGCGCGGTGTCGTAGGCGCGCGACCGCAGATCGGCCATCGCCGATAGCGCGGCGATGCTGCCGGACGCGCACGCGGCCTCGTGCCGCGAGGCCGGGGTGTCCCACAGCTCGTCGCACACGGTGGCCGGCATCGCGCCGAGGTGACCCTGGCCGGCGAACATCTCGCCGAACGCGTTGCCGACGTGCACGACGTCGATGTCGGCGGCGCCGACTTTCGCCGCGGTGAGCGTTCCGTCGACGACCTCGGCGGTCAACGAGGCGAAGTCGCGGCCCTCCTTGGTGAGGTTGCGAGCGAAATCGCTTTGGTAGCCGCCCAGTATCCACACGCCAGTCGAGCCGTCCATATGCCGCACGCTACTCCTGGACGGTTCGGCCGAGTGGCCAAAAAGGGACGGCCCCGTCGGCTCTCGGGCTGAACCGACGGGACCTAGACGAACGCGAAGGCCGGCCGACGCATTCGCCTCTTTTGGAACATTGCCGCCAGGCGTGATCGACAAACAAATTGGCTAAACCTGACAGCCGATCGTCAGAACTGGCGCTGACCTGGGGCAATTCGGCTTTGCGCTGCTCAGGGCGCTGCGGCGTCTCGCGCGGGCTCGGTCTGCTGCTGCCCGAGGGCTTGGGCGTCGGCGCGGTCGAGGGTCGCCAGGTCGATGCCCTTGGTCTCGCGGGCGGCCAGCGCGGACACGGCGCTCACCGCCGCGGTGGCCGCCAGGTACCAGGAAATCGGTACCGAAGACTTGAAGGTCTCGAGCAGGCGAACCGCGATGATCGGTGCCAGCGAACCGGCGACGATCGAGGTGACCTGGTAGCCGAGCGACACCCCGGAGTAGCGCATCCGGGTCGGGAACATCTCCGCCATGGCCGCCGGCTGGACGGCGTACATGACGCCGTGGAACACCAGGCCGATGATGACGGCCGCGAGGATGATCGCGTTGCGGCGGCTGTCCATCATCGGGAAGGCGAAGAACCCCCACGTGCACGCGCAGACCGCGCCCACGAAATATATTGGACGCCTGCCGAATCGGTCACTGAGGCCGCCGGCCAGCGGGATCACCAGGAAGTGCACGGCGTGCGCGATGAGCAACCACGACAGGATCGCCTTGGTGTTGGTGTGCACGTGCACCTTGAGGTAGGTAATGGTGAAGGTGACCACCAGGTAGTACATGGTGTTCTCGCCGAGACGCAGGCCCATGGCGGTGAAAACGCCGCGCGGGTAACGCTTTAAGACCTCGATAGCGCCCAACTGCCTGGCCTTGGTGCGGTCGACCTCCCGTTGCGCCTCGAGGAAGATGGGCGCGTCGGTCACCTTCGTGCGGATGTAGTAGCCGATCAGCACGACGGCCGCGGACAACCAGAACGCGACGCGCCAGCCCCAGCTCAGGAACGCCGCGTCCGAGAGCGTCCACGTGAGAATCAGCAATATCGCCGTGGCCAGCATGTTGCCGACGGGCACCGCGGCCTGCGGCCAGCTCGCCCAGAAACCGCGGCTGGAATTTGGGCTGTGCTCGGCGACCAGCAGGACGGCGCCGCCCCACTCGCCGCCGACGGCGAAGCCCTGGAGGAAGCGCAGCACCACTAGCAGCGCGGGGGCCCAGTATCCGACCTGGGCGAAGGTGGGCAGACAGCCCATGAGCACGGTGACGGCGCCGACCAGCAGCAGGCTGAACTGCAGCAGCTTCTTGCGCCCGTACCGATCCCCGAGTTGGCCGAAGACGAGCCCGCCGAGTGGGCGAGCGGCGAAGCCGACGGCGTAGGTCACGAAGGCGGCGAGGATGGCGTCGAGGTCGTTGGCGCTGTGCGGGAAGAACACCTTGCTGAACACCAGCGTGGCGGCGGTGCCGTAGAGGAAGAACTCGTACCATTCGACGACGGTGCCGGCCATGGACGCCGCGACAACGCGGCGAAGGAACGTCCGGTTTTGGAATGGGTCCTGCTGCAACTGATTAGGGACACTCACCGGATGTCCTCCTGGCGGACCGCGGGTTTATCAGGCGGATGGCAGCGTACCTGGCCCGGGTTACAGATCCCATAGCGCGAGCAGACGCAGAATCGCACGCACGAGGCTCGTACGGTGCGATTCTGCGTCTGCTCGGCAGAAAGCACGCCGCGCGCGGTTGAGCTGAAACCGATGAGTTGCGACACGGTCACGGATGCATACCTATCCGCTGCTCGCTGGTCACATTAGCCCCGTGAATCACTATCGTCACATGAGCCAGCTGCGGACGTCAATTGCGACGGCCCGCTCCCGGGAAAGGTGTGACATTGACGGCGATTCCCCGGATCGTGTCGTTATCGATGGCGTCGGCGACCGCCCTCGGTTTCTTCGTCGTGGTCGGCCCCGCGCCGACGGCGAACGCCACTCCCTGCGGCGCGCCCGAAGCAAACGTCGACCCCCCAGCCGCGCCTCCTGCGATGCCGGCCCCCCAACCCGTCGTCCAACCGCCGACCGGACGTCGGCCCACTCACACGAACGACCAGGCGCCGCTGCCGAAGCTGGGTCCGCTGATTTCCTCGTTGCTCAGGCCGGGAACGACGGGCGGCCAGCGCTACTCCGCGCCGATCCAGCCCCAGGCCGGCGTCGTTCCGCCGCCCGGGCCCAACCCACCCGCGCCGGGCGTCCCGCAAGTGCCCAACGCGGCCCCGGTCCAGCCGCAGCCGGTCCCACAGCCGGCGGCGCAGCCGGCGCCCCCGCCCCCGGCCAATATCGCGGGGGCACCGACGTCGCTGGTCGACTGGGTGACCGGACCGGAGGGCCCGAACAAGACCCTCCAACGATTCAGCATCTCCGGGACCGACCTCGGGATCATCTGGGACAACGGCGATCCCGCCAACCGCCAGGTCTTGATGGCCTTCGGTGACACGTTCGGCTATTGCAAGGTCCGCGGCCAGCAATGGCGGTATAACACGCTGTTCCGCAGCTCGGACCGCGATCTGTCGCACGGAATCCACATCGCCGACGGGGTGCCCAACGATAGGTATTCCGGTTCCCCGGTGTGGGCGTCCAACCTTTCCAAGCAGGTCGTCAACACGATCCACAAGGCGCCGCACGAGACCGGCATCATTCCGACCACCGGCATGTCCATCGGGCGAACCCAATACCTGAGCTACATGTCCATCCGGCAGTGGGGCCGGGATGGGGAATGGCAGACGAACTACTCAGCGATCGCGAGATCCGTTGACAACGGCCAGAACTGGGGGATCTTCCCCAGCAGCATTCGCACGGCGTCGCCGGACGCGATCCCGGGGGTTCCGTTCACGCCGGGCAATGAGAACTTCCAGATGGGCGCGTTCATGAAGGGGAACGACGGTTACATCTACCAGTTCGGCACCCCGTCGGGGCGCGGCGGTGCGGCGTTCCTGTCCCGTGTGCCCCCGAATTACCTGCCGGACCTGAGCAAGTACCAGTACTGGAACGGCGACAACGGCGGACATTGGGTGGCCGCTAATCCCGGGGCGGCGACGCCGCTGTGGCCCGGGCCGGTCGGGGAGATGTCGGCGCAGTACAACACCTACCTCAAGCAGTACCTGGTGCTCTACACCAACGGTGGCAGCAACGACGTCGTGGCGCGGACCGCGCCGACGCCGACCGGACCGTGGAGCGGAGAGCAACCGCTGGTGTCGTCGTTCCAGATGCCAGGCGGCATCTACGCGCCGATGATCCATCCGTGGTCGTCGGGGCGGGACCTGTACTTCAACCTGTCGCTGTGGTCGGCGTACGACGTGATGTTGATGCACACCGTTCTGCCATAGTGGCGATCGCAAGCGCGGCGTAGCCGGGCGCAGCGGGTCGCCACCATCGGACCAAGCGGACACGCGTTGTCAGCAGTCACCGGGGCTTGCTGCAACGTCGTCACACCCTCAGACTGGTTGATATGCGCGATCGGGAGGCGATCGACCAAGAGTTGCGGCTCATCGCTCTTGGGCGCCAATCGATGGGTGAGCAGAATCGGCCGTCGATCCGGGACATCGACGCGCTGCTCGACGAGCGCTTGGGCCACCCCGTCGAGGTCATCGAAACCGAGCCGATCGACGAGGTTGCGGTGCCCACCGAGACTTCATCGCCGCGCAACGCGTCCCGAGGCCGCAAGCGTTCTCGTCGCCGCATCGTTCCCCTCGCGGCGCTGCCGTTGTCTTTACTGGCCGTCGCCGCCGCTGTCGTGGCGGTCATGTTCGCCGCGCATAGATCGGACCCGGCGCCGTCGGCCGACCCAGCATTACCGTCGGCCGCCCCGCCCCCGGCGGCCGCCCCGCCGCCGCCGGTTGCTCAACCCAGCCCCGCCGCGCCGGTAGCGCACGCTCCGTCACTGGAGATAGTCGACCGGGCATTCATCGGCGCGCTCAAACAGGATGGCGTGCCGGTTCCGAGTAACGAGTACGTGACGAGCCACGGGCACGCGGTCTGCGAGTTCCTAGCGAACCAGCCCGACTTCTCAGAGGCCGTCCGCGTCCTGCAGCAATCGACGATCTGGGACGCCAATCAAAGCGCCAGCGTCGCGGCCGGTGCCATCGTCGCGTACTGCCCTCAGTACCAACCTTCCGGCCAGGAGCACCTCCAGACGGGGTTCCAAAACGCCCTCTCGAGTCTGCAGGCCATCGAGCGTGATCTGCAGGGGATTCAAGGCAATTTGCAGGACATTCGGGAGGGCCTGCCGCCCATTCCGGGTCAGCAGTAGTCCCAGTCATCTCGACTTGGTGCCTGGGCTCAGAGGATCAACTCTCTTATACGTGGAGTGTCAAGGATCAGCCGAAGTAACTGTCACGCATCAGCCGAAACACATTGATCAGACCGAAATTGGGAAAGGATAACGGCAGTGCATCTCTGAAACGTGATGGTAACGTGCGCTTTTCGATAGCACTGTCGATCACAGTCACCAGTTGCGAATGCCCGCCGCCGCGAACAACGCGCCGCCAAAGAGCGCGGTCACCGAAACCTGCGACACCCGTCTAAAGAGCCTTACCAAGTCCCACCAAAAGCACGCCCAAAATGGACGCCCCGAATAATAACGCTATAGTGGCGATGCCGAGTGGCAGCGCAACGGCGAGGACGAGTGGCAATGCAACGCCAAGAAGTGGAATGGAAATAGCGATTAAAAGTGGAATTATAATAGCGAATAAGATTAGTATTAGAAAAAGGAATAGCAGTGGAAGTAAAGGCGATGTGGCAGGATCGGTGAACAAATTGGCCCAAATGGTGAAGTCCTGAAAAAAGGCAGCGATGGCGTCCTCAGCGCCTGCATACACGCCCGCACTGGCAGTCAAGTGCTGGGCAAACTGCTCATAAGACGCAGCCGCTTCCCCGGCCAGCTCCTGATACTCCTGGCCATAACCGGGGAACAGGTGTGCGATACCCGCCGACACCTCATCGGCGGCGGCAGGCAGCACCTGCGTCGTTGCGGCCGCCGCCGTCAGGTGCGCCGCGTTGAGCGTGTCGCCAATAGTCGCCAAGTCCATTGCCGCCTGGTCCATCAGTTCGGGCACCGCGATCACAGCCGACATCTCTGAACCTCCTGGAAAGCGGCGGGTAGTGCTGCAATGCAGCCTCGCACGAAACGACGGGGCCACCTTAAGTAATCGACTACGTGCGCGGACTTTGCTAACCACGTGCCACGCCGCCGAGACAATCGCACGTTAATCGCACGTCCCCTGTTGGTGTGGCTGTCAGAAATAGCCTCTGAGCTGCAAAAATAAGCCAGTGCCCCCGGCAGGATTCGAACCTGCGACACCGGCTTTAGGAGAGCCGTGCTCTATCCCCTGAGCTACGAGGGCGGACGGGCTGAGCTTACCGGGGACAGCACGCGCGGCGACGGCTCACCGCAGTTCGGCGATGACCTTCGCGAACGCGTCGAGGTTGTTGTCCTGCACGGTGAAGCAGCTCAGGCCGTACTTCTCGCGGAGCCCAATCAGGGTGTCCGCCATCTCGCGGGGTGACCCGCTGAGCACCGACGGCATGGACAGCAACTGCTCATCGGACAGGTCCGGCGCGTACTGGCGGGTCATCCTCAAATCGGGTGCGCTCTCACCCTCGCGCGGCATCGCGGTGATCACCATGTTCAGCTCCAGCGCGTCGAACCGGTCACCCGCGGCGTTGCGAACGAACTCGATGCGTTCGGCCAGCGGGTCGTCGACGTCGTGCACCCTGGCGCCGGTCAGCCCGATGATGTCGGCGTGCCGGGCGGCCAGCGTCAGGACCCGGTCGCCGTTGCCGGCGATGAGGATCGGCGTCGTGGGCTGATGTTCCTTCAGGTATGTCGTCATGTGTTCGAGGTAGTCGACGCGCGCGCCGGCGCTAGGGTACGGCAGCTCGGCGGCCTCGAATTCCTCCTTGACATAGCCGGTGCCGAGGCCGATCTCGAGGCGGCCATCGCTGAGCACGTCGAGAGCCTGCAGGTCCCTGCTGAGCAGGGCCGGCTTGTAGAACGCGGCGTTGAGCACATACATGCTCAGCTTGATCCTGCTCGTCACCATCGCGACCGCGGTCAGCGTCGGCGACGGCGCCGCCGCGCCGAGATGGTCTGGCACACACAAGATGTCGTATCCGAGATCTTCGGCCCGCTTCACCTTGTCGACCAACGCCGAGCGCGACTTGAAGAACCGCATGCTCAACCCGAAGCGAAAATCCTTGCCCACCAACAACCTCCGTTCGATGACCAGAAACACTTACCAGGAACGCGCGGCGGCCGCCAGGCCCCGCACCAGCTCAGAGGTGACCGGCGACAAGCCGTCGGCGCCCGGCAGCGGGCTGCGCGGACTAAGGCCCCGCACCCGGACCGACAGTTCCAGCTGGGTCCCGCCGTCGCGCACCCGGTTCACCGGGTTGTTGGGATGCAGGCCCCGCAGTTCCACCGGGATGTGGTCGATGTCGGTGACCACCTGATAGCCGGTCAGCCGGACATGCCGCGCCAGGTGGGCCGTCAGCGCGCGGTTGCGTCCCCCGGCGAGCAGCTGGGTGCCGCGCCCGATGCGGCCGTAGCCGTGCAGCGAGACGGCGACGTCGACATGGTCGAGAAACTCTGCCAGCAACGGGGACTCGTCCGGGTCATAGCGGGCCGACGGCAGGTGGTGCGGGTAGCGGTCGGGATGGCGCACCACATACAAAGATGCGTCGGCGGCCTCGGCGGCGCGTTCGGCGATGACGTCCGTCATCTCCTCCAGGCCGCCCCCATGGATGGCGAGAAAACCGAAACGCGAGCGCAGCCGGCTCTCCTCGGTCACGCCGGGCTCGCTCAACAACGCCGAAAGTGATTGCGGTGCAGGGGTCGTCGCGGCGACGGGTCGGGGCCAGCGGGACGGATCCCAGCGGCGCAGAAAGTCGATCCATCGTTGCGGCAGCCCGTGTTGCGCGGCGCCGTCGATGATCCTGGGCAGATAACCCGGTCGGGGCGGGCCCGGGATCACCCGGTGATCGATGTAGACCCAGGCCGGCGACGGCCCGTCGCTGGTGTGCACGGTCAGCCGGTCGCGCCGGTACCGCACCGGCACGCCCTCGGCGCTGTCCAGCGTCGCCAGGTCGTCGTCGGACACTTGCCACAACACCCCGTGCACCTCGTTGCCGGCGAACGGCTCGACGGTGGCCACGCCGCGCTGGTTGATCAGCCAGTCGTGGTCGGCCAGCACCGCTGGGCGCGGATCCGCGGCGTCGGGGCAGCGCAGCGCCATCTGCCTGACGCACAGATTCGACCCGTATGCGAAATAGGGGTGCCGGCGGGCCGGCATCTAGGCGGTCACCGTCTGGGCGCTGAGAACTTCGACCAAGCTAACTCCCGCGAGCCTCTCCACGGACGACGACGTTCCCATAGTGCCGTACGGGATGACCCGGGCGCTACGTGCCGGTCACCGAAGGATCGGTCCGGCACTCGACGGCGGTGGCGGCGGCGGCGGGTTCGGCTTAGGCGGAGGGAGCGGCCGAGGTGGTGGAGCCGGCGTCCCGGAGGGGGGCGGCGCTTTCGGCGGCGACGGCGGCGGGTACCGCGGCGGCACCGGGTGCGTCCCCGCGGGCGGCGGCGGCAACACGACCGGCGGCGGGAGGATCACCGGCGGCGGCAGCACCACGACGGGCGGGGGCAGCACGACAGGGGGC
>NZ_LZKR01000108.1 GCF_001672915.1 Mycobacterium sp. 1245805.9
GTGCCGATTGGTGTGCCGTTGGGCAATATGCGGGTGTTTGTGCTCGATGCGGGGTTGTGTCCGGTGCCGGTCGGGGTTCCATCGTCCGATGTCGCCGGTGCGGTACATGCGGGTGCCGGGCGGCCCGAAGGGACAGGCCACGAATCGTGTCGCGGTCAACGCCGCCCGGCCCCGGTATCCGCGGCCCACTCCGGCGCCGGCGACATACAATTCACCGAGCACCCCGACCGGCACCGGACACAACCCCGCATCGAGCACAAACACCCGCATATTGCCCAACGGCACACCAATCGGCACCGACGGCCGATCGAAGCCGTCCGCCGTGGGAACGGAATATGTTGTCGCACAGACGGTGATCTCGGTCGGCCCGTAGGCGTTGATCAGCGGAAGCCGCGGATGCGCGGCCCGGAACCGGTTGACCGCCGCGGCTGAAAGCGCACCGCCGCCTGTTTCCAGCAGTTTCAGCCGGTCGAGGCAGTCGGGGTCTTCTTCTGCCAGTTGGTGGAAAAGCGCGGTCGGCACGAACATCGACGTGACGCCGCGTGCCGTGATGAGCCGGCGCAGGGCCAACACGTCCGCCCGGCCCGCCGACGCCACCAGCGTGCCACCCCTGAACAATGCCGGCCAGATCTCACACGCCGAACTATCGAACCCCGGCGACATGATCATCGACATCCGGCCCCGTGCACCTTCTTCCGGCCAGTGGTGCAGCGCCATGTTCACGACGCCGTGGTGGGTGATGGCAACGGCTTTGGGTCGTCCGGTGGATCCGGAGGTGTACATGATGTAGGCGAGGTTGTCGGGCCGTGGCGGATCGATGTGGTGCGGTGCGCTGGCTACAGCGCCCGCGTCGGTGGAGTCGAGGAAGAGTTGAGGGATTGCGGTGTCGGGCAGTGTTTTTGCGGTGGCGGTGTCGGTGATCAGGAGTCGCGGGGCGGCGTCGGTGAGCATGTAGGTGGTGCGCTCGCTGGGGTAGTTGGGGTCAATGGGCAGGTAGGCGGCGCCGGTTTTGGAGATGGCCAGCAGCGCGGTGACGAGCCGGGTGGATCGGGGGAGCGCGACGGCGACGATGGCTTCGGGTCGTGCCCCGTAAGGCGCCAGCAGGGCGGCGAGATGGGTTGCACGGGTGTCGAGTTGGCGGTAGGTGAGGCTTTCGTCGCCGTCTTCGACCGCGACGGCCTCGGGTGTGCGGGCGGCTTGCGCGGCGAACAGCTCCGGGATGGTGGCCTCAGGTATGGGCGTGGTGGTGTCGTTCCAGTGGACCAGCACCCGCTCGCGTTCGGCCGCATCGATGACCTCGATCAGGTCGATCCGCCGCTCCGGGTCACGGGTGACCGCGTCGAGGATCCGCAGGTAGTGGCTGGCGAAGGTCTCGACGGTGTCCTGATCGAACAGGTCGGTGGCGTATTCGATGTTGCCCGCGAGGGTTTGTCGCTCCCCGGGAGCCGGCGGAACCTCGAAGAGGTTGATGGACAGATCGAATTTCGCTGTGTGGGTGGGCACGGGCAGGATGTCGACGCCCAGCCCGGGAAACTCGACGTTGGGCAGGGCGATGTTCTGCAGCGCGAACGACACCTGAAACAGGGGATGGTTGGCGGTGGAACGGGACACGTTGAGTGAGTCCACGATCCGTTCGAACGGGGCGTCCTGGTTTTCGTAGGCGCCGAGCGCCTTGCTGCCTATCCGCTCGAGGAGTTCGCCGAACCGTGGATTGCCCGAGGCATCGACGCGCAGGACCCAGGTGTTGACGAAGAACCCGATCAGGTCGGCCAATGCCTCGTCGGTGCGTCCGGCGATCGGCCCGCCGATCGTCAGGTCGTCACCGGCGCCGAGCTTGCGGAGCAGGACCGCCAACGCCGCTTGCAGCACCATCGACGTCGTCGTTCCCGTTTCCCTGGCGCGCTGTTCCACCCGCTCCAGCAGCGGCGGGTCGATCGCGAGCGGCACCAGGTCACCGCGAAACGACCGCTCCGGCGGCCGGGGCCGGTCGAAGGGAAGCGAGATCTGCTCTGGTGCACCGGACAGCTCGCGGCGCCAATAGGCCAACTGCCGTGACATGACGCTGTCGGGATCGTCCTCGCGGCCGAGGACCTCTTGCTGCCAAAGGGTGTAGTCCGCATATTGCACCGGTAGTGGTGACCAGGCCGGGGCCTGCCCGGTCCGCCGCGCGGCGTATGCCGTCGCCAAATCCCGCGCAAGCGGCACCAGCGATGCCCCGTCGCCGGCGATGTGGTGCAGTACCAACACCAGCACGTGTTCGGTCGCCGAAACCCGCAACAGGTCGGCCCGGACCGGTATCTGTGTCGTCAGGTCGAACCGGCACCGCGCGGCCGCGGCCACCGCCGCGGCCAGTCCCTGCGCGCCGCAGACGTCCGCCGCCGCCACCGGAATATCCACCGACCCGGCCGGCAAAACCTGTTGCCACGGAACGCCGTCCGCCTCGGCGAACACCGTGCGCAGGCTCTCGTGGCGAGCCACGACATCGCCGATCGCGGCGGTCAACGCCGCCGAATCCAGCGTGCCGGTCAATCGGATCGCCAACGGGATGTTGTAAGTCGGCGAGGGACCCTCATATTTGTAGATGAACCACAGGCGGGTCTGGGCGAAAGACAACGGCATCCGCGGCGGGCGCTGCCGCGGCATCAGGGGTGCTCGCACTCGGTCGTCGGCGTGCGCGACAAGCCATTCGGCGAGTTGGGTGACGGTGGGGGCGTCGAAGATGGCGCGGATGGGGACTTCGGTGCCGAGTTCGGTGCGGATGCGTGCGACGAGTCGGGTGGCCGATAGGGAGTGTCCGCCGAGGGTGAAGAAGTTGTCGTCGGTGCCGACGCGGGGCAGGCCGAGGATTTCGGCGAACAGGGCGGCCAGGACGCCTTCGCGGGGGTTGCGGGGGGCGTGGTAGGTGGTGGTGCTGGTGAATTG
>NZ_LZKR01000109.1 GCF_001672915.1 Mycobacterium sp. 1245805.9
GCGATCAGCGCGTCGGCGTCATTGGTGGCTTTCAGGCCGATGGGCTCCCCGTTGGCGAGTTCGCCCGCGTCCCTGCCGTCCTTGTCCGGCGAGTGCACCCACACGCCGACCAGGTCGAGGTTGGGGCGCCGTTGAATGGCGCGGATGGCGATCGATCCGATGCCACCCGTCGCCCAGACCACTACGCGATGAGTCGTCATCCTGTTCCTCCTCGAGTGCGCGTGCCGAAAGGCGAGACGGCCGTTGCCTTTAAATCGCTAAGAAAGTGCACACTATCCTAAAGAACAAATCTTAGGTTAACCTGCAGCTGATGTACACGCTCAGGTTCGACACGCGTGCCCCGGCCCGGGCCGGGAGGCCCTGGCGAACCAGTAAGGAGAGTGCTCATGCGCATCGTCGTCTGGTCCACCGGGGGAGTCGGGAAGATCGCGATCGACGCCATTCGCCGGCGACCCGACCTGGAACTCGTTGGCGTGTGGGTGCATTCGCCCGACAAGGTCGGCAGGGACGCGGGCGAACTCGCCAACGGGGAGCCCATCGGCCTGAAAGCCACCAATGACGCCGACGCGCTGATCGCCCTGAAACCCGACTGCGTGGTGTACGCGGCAAGCGGCCCCGAACGCGACGCGCTGGCCATCCCGGACTACGTCAGGCTGCTCGAGGCGGGGATCAACGTCGTCACCACCAGC
>NZ_LZKR01000110.1 GCF_001672915.1 Mycobacterium sp. 1245805.9
CGAGATCCACACCCGCCTGGCCGCCCTGTTCGACGAATACCACTGGGACACCGAAGGAGAGGACGCGAATGTCCACTGAATCAACCCGGGCCGAACTCCGGGCGGCCTGGGCGGACATGATCGACGCCCTCAACCGGGCCCGCGACGCCGTCGACTCCGAAGAGCTGCACGCGCCACCGCCGACCGGAATGCCTTGGCGGCCTCGGGCCCAAGGTCGAGCTCCAGTTCCCGGTAGATGCGGTGCATGGTGGCCTCGGGTTGGGCGATCAGCTCGCGATAGTCGACGACGACCGAGCGAACCTCCGGATGCCGGGCCAGAACGTCAAGTGGGCGTTGGTAGGTGTCGAACGATTGATCGGCCAACACGCGCAGCGACTTTGCGATCAAGCGCTCGTCGCGCCCGCGCAGGCCCCATTCGGTCTTCAGCATCTTGAGCAGGCTCGGGATCGTCTCGTCGGGATTACGCATGGGCACAACGAATCTCGCGTCGGGGAAGGTCTCGATCAGCGATTCGACGCGCCCGCAGAAGGTGGGGTTCTTGCTGAGGTGCGTCCCGCCGCCGTTGAGCGCGATCTGTCGCCGAACGCATTCGGAGTAGAAGTCCATCACCCGGCGCCGCTTGCGTTCGGGCCATTGGTCGACGTGATAGAAGTCGAGCTCGCCCATGAACGGGAATATCACGATCCAGAAACCCGAACACAGCGACCAGGTGAGGAAGAAGTCGTCCTCTTCGGGGACGAAGAACCCCGTCTTGTGCATGTCGTCGGTCGCAGCGAACCTCTGCTCCTCGATCTCGTCGAGGCGGCGGCGCAGGCGGTTTCCGAACACCGCGGCGTCGACCCGAAACAGCAGGCGCAGCAACCGCTTCTCCAACAGCGACGGGAAGAACAGCTCGTACATCAGGGCGTAGCTGAACTGGGGGTCCGCGGCCATCAGCCGATGCAGGTAGGTGGTGCCGCTTCGGGCGTGCCCGATGCAAAACGTCGGCCCGGTCACCCGCGTGCGGCGCAGCGACGGAAACAGGATCGGGTCGAGGGCGAAGCACACGGCGTGCATCGCCGCGACGAGCGGAACACCGACCAGGAATCCGACGTAGCGCGACCAGCGCTTCGACGCGGGCGGGTCGCGGCGCAACAGCCGAAGCATCGTCCGGTAGTTGGACCAGTCGAAGTAGAACCGCGTGCCAAGCATGAAACCTCCTCAGCGCAAGCTGATTTGGGCAGGCTATCGACATATATTTGACATTGTCAAGTATATCTTTGATACGGTGACTGCTGTGACGCATGCGCCGAGGCGGGACTCCGTGGATTCCATCAGCGCCGCGCTGTCGCGGGTCGTGCGGCTCAGCGTGAGTCGTTCGGCGTTCGCCCGGCAGGCGTCGGCGGCGGACACCGAGCTGTCCCAGCCGTCGTACATGCTGCTTCGCGTGTTGATCGACGAGGGACCCCTGCCGATCGGGCGCCTGGCGACCATGGCGCACATGGACGTCGGGATGGCCACCCGCCGGGTGCGGGCGCTGGCCGACGCGGGACTCGTGACGCGCCGCGCGGATCCGGGGGACGGACGCGTCTCGGTGATCGCGACGACGCCAGACGGCGAACGCGCCGCGGGATCGCTGCACGAGGTGCGACGCGAACACCTGGCCCGGGCGCTTTCGGGCTGGTCGGCGGACGAGCTGGCACAGTTCGACCGGCTGTTGACGAAGTTCCTCGAGGACACGACCAAGACCCCGATCCAGGCCTAACTGATCCCACACGGGAATGGGACGCCGCCGAACGCGTTATAGGGCTGCGTGAGCGAAAAAGTTTGGTTTATCACCGGTACATCGCGAGGCTTCGGACGAGACTGGGCGATCGCCTCGCTGGAGCGCGGTGACAAGGTCGCCGCGACGGCACGCAACATCGCGGCGCTGGACGACCTGGTCGACAAGTACGGCGACGCGCTGCTGCCGATTCAGTTGGACGTCACGGATCGCGACGGGGACTTCGCGGCAGTCAAGCGGGCGCACGATCACTTCGGGCGCCTGGACATCGTCGTGAACAACGCCGGCTACGGCCACTTCGGCTTCATCGAGGAGCTGTCCGAGCGAGACGCGCGCGAGCAGATCGAGACCAACGTGTTCGGCGCGCTGTGGGTCACCCAGGCCGCGCTGCCGTACCTGCGCGAGCAGCGCAGCGGGCACATCATCCAGGTGTCCTCGATCGGCGGCATCACCGCGTTCCCTTTGGTCGGCATCTACCACGCGTCCAAGTGGGCCCTGGAGGGCTTCTCGCAGGCGCTGGCGCAGGAGGTCGCGCCGTTCGGCATCCACGTCACGCTCATCGAACCGGGCGGATTCGACACCGACTGGGCGGGCGCGTCGGCCAAGCACTCCGAGCCCCTGCCCGCTTACGACGAGGTTCGCGCCGCCGTCGAGGCCGAGCGCAGCAAGCGGTGGGCCAGCCCGGGCGACCCTTCGGCCTCGGCGGCCGCGCTGCTGAAGGTGGTGGACGCCGACGAGCCGCCACTGCGGGTGTTCTTCGGCGCCAGCCCGCTACAAACGGCGAAGGCCGACTACGAGAGCCGGCTACGCAACTGGGAGCAGTGGCAGGACGTCGCGGAGCTGGCTCAGGGCTAGCTCACTGCCCTTGCGCGTAGCGGCTCGCGAACGCCCGCCGCCGGGCGAAGGGCGACAGCACCGCCTCATAGTGGCCGAGCAGCTCGTCGCAGATGACCGGCCAGCTGCGCCCGAGCACGCTGCGCCGCGCGGCCGGTGCGTAGCGGTGTCGTTCGGCGAGCAGGTGCTCGACCGCGGCGGGTAGCCGCGCCTCGAACTCGTTGACGGGCAACAACAGACCGGTGCGGTAGGGGGCGACCAGGTCGCGCGGACCCCCGGCGTCGGGGGCGATCACCGGCAGCCCCGACGCCATCGCCTCCTGCACGACTTGGCAAAACGTCTCGTGCTCACCGGGATGCACGAAGACGTCCATGCTGGCGTACGCGGTGGCGAGTTCCTCGCCGTACAGCGCGCCGGTGAAAACCGCTGTGGGCATGGCGGATTGCAGCTTCGCCTGGTCGACCCCGTCGCCGACGATGACGACCTGAACGGAATCGTTGGCGTTCAGCGCGACCAGCCGCTCGACATGCTTCTCCGGGGCGAGCCGGCCCACGAACCCGACGATGGGCTTGCCGGCCGGCGACCACCGCCGCCGCAGCGCCTCGTCGCGACCCGACGGCGCGAACCGCAGCACGTCGACCCCGCGCGCCCACCGGTGCACGCGCGGGAACCGGTGGGCGACAAGCGATTCCATCGTGACGCTGGACGGTGCCAGCGTGCGGTCGGCCAGGCTGTGCAGGTGGCGAAACCACGCCCACGCCGCGCGCGTCGTCATCGGAATGCCGTAGCTCGCCGCGAAACCGGGGACGTCCGTCTGGTACACCGCGACAGTCGGCACCCCCAGCCAGCGGGCCGCCTTCACCCCGCCGTAACCGAGCAGCGCCGGCGACGCCAGGTGCACCACGTCGGGATCGAATCCCCGTAGCACGCTCACCATTCGGGGCATCGGCACCCCCAGCGGCAAGGTGGTCACCTTAGGGAACATTCGCGACGGCACCCGATGCACCCGGATGCCGTCGTGAATGCGGTCCGCCCGCGGCTGCCCCGGCGGGTTGTCGGGGGCGATGACGAGGGCTTCGTGGCCGGTGCGACGCAGGTGCTCGAGAACACGCAGCACTGAGTTACTGACACCGTTGACATTGGGGAGGAAGGACTCGGCGACGATTGCAACGCGCACGACACCACGGTCTCAGCGTCGCCTGTCGATTAGGTTGCCTGCGGGAATACGTCGTGCGAAATTTGCTGGTCGGATGCGGCGGCGCGGCGGTCCAGCCACCTGTCCAGCAGCGCAAGGCCAGTCAGGGCGGCCGCGGCCACCAGCCAGGCCACCACCGCGATGGATCCCGCGGGAATGATCGCCAGCCCGGCGTTGCGGTGCTGCACCCGAACCAGGTTCGGGTCGTTCTTGTTGTATTCGACGTAGATCCGCATGCCCGTCGCCAATTCGGACGGATACAGCACACCGAGCTCGGGCCGGTAGGTGACGCGATCGGGTGTGACGAATTCGATGGTGGAGCGCCGCGGCCCGGCGCTGAGCACCTCCGCCTGCGCCACCCCCATGTGGTGCCGAATCGCGAGATCGTCGCGCCATGCCCCTGCGACCAGCAGCACCGACTGCAGCGTCACCAGGCCGGTCACTATCAACACCGCAATCCGCAACCACCGCAACGCAATCCTGGCCCGCGTCTTCGGCGGGTGGTCGCTGCGCCCATGAAGAAGTATGTGCAGCAACGCTTTTGGTCTGATCACGGTGTTCGAAATTTCATAAAGCGGCCTTGATGGCGGCGTGCAGTTGCCGCAGCGACGAGCGGTCCGCCTTGACCTCCAGCACCCGCATGCCCGCCGCCGGGTCGTCGAGGGCCGCGGCGAGCTGGTCGACCTCGATCTGGCGGCTCTCGACGTGGTAGGCCCGGCACAGCGCGCCGACGTCGACGTCGTGCGGCGTGCCGAAGATCCGCGAGGACACGTCGGAGAACCTCGGGTCGCCCTGCTCGAGCAGCTCGAAGATGCCGCCGCCGTTGTCGTTGGACACCACGATCGTCAGCCGCTGCGGCGTCGGCTCGGTGGGGCCGATCAACAGGCCGGAGCTGTCGTGCACGAAGGTCAGGTCGCCGATCAACGCCACGGTGCGTCCCTCGTGCGCTAAAGCGGCCCCGATGGCGGTCGACACGGTGCCGTCGATGCCGGCGACGCCGCGGTTGGACCGCACCTTTATTTCGTGGGTGTCGAGCCCCACCAGCGCCGCGTCGCGGACCGGGTTGGACGCGCCGAGCACCAGCTGGTCACCCGGGCGCAGCGCGTCGGCCACGGCCGCGGCGACGTGCAGCCCGGTCGTCAGGGGGTGTGCCTCGAGTTGGTCACGGACGGCCCGGTTGGCGTGCCGGTTCAGCTCCGCGCAGCGGTGCAGCCACGCCGGGTGCGGCGTGCCGGTGGTGACGGCCCGGGTGCCGGTGGCCTGGGAGTTGCCCGACACGTCGGGCCAGCGGGGCCCGGTGGTCAGCGCGTAGACCGGCACCTGCGGGTCGGCGAGCAGCGCGGACACCGGCCGGTGCAGCGTCGGGCGCCCCAGCATGATCACCTGCTTCGGGCGCAGCAGCGGCAGCGTCAGCGGGTGCAGGGGGTTAGGCGGGCGCCGGCCAGAAAATGAAGTCGGCTCGGCGACGGTGGGCAACTGCTCGAGGTTGGGGTGCGTGCCCGCGCCGTGTCCGGCGATGACGACCGTGTCGGGCGACAGGTCGATCTCCAGCGGCTGGTCGAACGTGACGGGCGGCGTGTAGGTCCAGGGCTTGCCGCCTGGCCGGCCCTGCGGGACCGCGACGCCGTGCGGTTCGGGATCGGGCACCAACGGCTCGCGCAGCGGGATGTCGAACTGCACGGGGCCGGCGTTGGCGGTGCGAGATCCGGTGGCGGCGGCCAACACTCGGCAGGTGGCCGATCGCCAGGTGGCGTTGAGCGAGTCCATCCGCTCGGGGCCGTCCTCAGCCAGGCCCAGGCTGATGGCGGCGCGGACCTGGGTGCCGAAGTAGCCCAGCTGTTCCATGGTCTGGTTGGCGCCGGTGCCCAGCAGTTCGTAGGGCCGGTTGGCCGACAGCACGATCAGGGGCACTCGAGCGTAGTTGGCCTCGACCACCGCGGGGCCCAGGTTGGCCACGGCGGTGCCCGACGTCATCGCGACGCACACCGGCGCACCGGCGGCGATCGCCAGCCCGATGGCCAGGTAACCGGCGGTGCGCTCGTCGATGCGGACGTGCAGCCGCAGCCGGCCGGACCGGTCGGCGTCCTGCAGCGCGAACGCCAGCGGCGCGTTGCGCGACCCGGGGCACAGCACCACGTCGCGGACGCCGCCGCGGATCAGCTCGTCAACGACGACGCGGGCCTGTGTCGTCGAGGGGTTCACTCCTACAGCGTGTCACAACCGGCGGGGCGGGCTCAGACCCGCACGCTGGCGAAGAACTGCAGCGCCGCGGTGTTGACGGCCTGCGGCCGCTCCAAGAACCCCAGGTGCCCGGCGTCGGGTATCTGCAGGTAGCGCCCGTTGGGCATGGCGTCGGCGACCTCGCGTCCCAGGTAGGCCGGCGTCACGATGTCGTCGGCGAAGCCCATCACCAGCACCGGCGCGGCGATGCTGCGGTAGGCCGCCAGCCGGTTGGTCTGCGGGGAGACGTACATCTGGGTGCGCAGTCCCGGGGTCTGCTTAACCGGCCAGGTGCAAAACATCGCGATCCAGTCGTCGACGGCGGCGTCGTCGTTGAGCGTCTTGCGCGAAAAGCTTTCCAGCAGACGGTTTCTCGCATCGAGCAGGGGCGGCACCGTGACTCCGGAGGCGTGCAGCTCGACCTCGGCCTCGTGGAAGAACTGGCGCGCGCGGTCCAGGCGGCCGCGGGTGGCCATCAGCACCGCCGAGCTGACCAACTCGGGCCGCGCCACCATGAGTTCCTGCGCGATGAACGCCCCCATGGACACCCCGACGACCCGCGCCGGGGCGGCGCCCAGCGATTCGATCAGCGCCGCAGTGTCGGCGACCATGGTCTGCGTCGTGAATCCCTCGGCGTTTTCCGTGTCGCCGATCCCGCGATTGTCGAAGGTGATGCAGCGGTACCCGGCCGCCAGGAACGCCGGGACCTGATGCGGGTGCCAGGTACGCCCGGCGCCCCCGCGGCCGGCGATGAAGACGACGGGCTCACCGGAGCCGCGGTCGTCGTAAGCCAGATTGATCATCCGGACGACGGTACAAGCAGCCGATGGCAGGCCCTGACCCGGTCGATCCACCACCGCCGCCGCTCGGGTGGCGCGGCCAGCGCCCGCAGCCGCGCCGGGTTCGGCGCGACCGGCCGGACCGGCAGGTGGCCGTCGACGGGCGGGGCGACGTCCGCGACGTCCTCCACGAACAGCCCGCCGGTGCCCAGCCCGCAGGCGTGGCCGAGTTCCGGCAGGGCGGCAGCGGCGGTCAGGCCATGGCCGATGCCCACCGCGGAATCCAGCGCGCTGGAGACCACGACGGGGATATGAATCTGCGCGGCGATGGTCAGCAGTGCCGAAATCCCGCCCAGCGGGGCGACTTTCAGCACGGCGATGTCGGCGGCGCCGGCGCGGACCACGGCCAGCGGGTCGTCGGCCTTGCGGATGCTTTCGTCGGCCGCGATGGGCACGTCGATCCGCCGGCGCAGTTCGGCGAGTTCGCCGACCGTCGCGCAGGGCTGCTCGAGGTATTCCAGCGGGCCGTCGGCTGTCAGCGCGGCCGCGGCCTCGGCGGCTTGCTCGACGCTCCAGCCGCCGTTGGCGTCCGCCCGCACGGTCTCGACCAGTTCGCGGGCGGCGTTGACCCGGTCGACGTCGTCGGCCAGCGTCTGCCCAGGCTCGGCGACCTTCACCTTGGCCGTGCGGGCCCCGGGAAACCGGGCCAGCACCTCGCCCACCCGGGCGGCGGGAACGGCCGGCACGGTGGCGTTGATCGGGATGCGGACGCGCCGCACCGGCGGCGGCGGCCGGTACGCGCCCTCGCTCGCCGCCGCCAGCCAGTGCGCGGCCTCGGGCGGCTCGTACTCGACGAACGCGCCGAACTCGCCCCACCCGGCCGGGCCCTCGATCAGCGCGACCTCGCGGGTGGTGATGCCGCGGAAGCGCACCCGCATCGGCAGCGCCACCACGTGCAGGCGGTCCAGCAGGTCGTCGATGTCGGGTGTCACTGGCCGTGGACCTGGCGGCCCGCCAGATACGCCGCGCGCACCTCGAGGTCGGCGATCCGCTCGGGCGGGACGGTTCGGGGGTCCGCGGACAGCACCACCATGTCGGCGTACTTGCCGACCTCCAGCGAGCCGATGACGTCGTCGGCGAACAGCTGCCAGGCGGCGTCGATGGTCTGCGCGCGGATCGCCTGTTCGACGGTCAGCCGCTCCTCGGGCGCCAGCACGCGACCGCTGGGCGCCGTGCGGGTGGCGGCCACGCTGATGTTGCGCAGCGGCTCCTCGGGCGTGACCGGTGGATCGTTGTGCAGCGAGATCCGCATGCCGGTGGCCACCGCGGAACCCGCTGGCATCCAACGGGATCCGCGCTCCTCGCCGAACAGGCCGTCGACGATCACGTCGCCCCAGTAGTGGATCTGGTCGACGAAGATGCTGCAGGTCACGCCGAGGTCGGCGGCGCGCCGGAGTTGTTCGGGCCGGATGGCGCCGACGTGCTCGAGGCGCAGTCGGTGGTCGTCGCGCGGATGGCGCGTGAGTGCCTCCTCGTAGACGTCCAGGATGGTGTCGACGCCGGCGTCGCCCTGCACGTGGCAGGCCATCTGCCAGCCAAGCGGGTAGTAGGCGCCGACGATCTCGCGCAGCTGCTCGGCGGTGTAGTTGGCGCAGCCGCACGATCCGGGCGGGATGCCGATGGTGCGGGTGGCCTCGGTGTCCAGGTAGGGAAACGACAGCGCGATGTTGCCGATCCAGGGCGATCCGTCGACCCAGATCTTGATGCCGACCTGGCGCAGCATGTCGTCACCCTGGCCGGGGGTGGCGGCGGTGGCCATCTGCGGGTTGGAGACCTCGTAGGTGCGCAGCCGGACCGTGAGACGGTCGTGCAACTGGGCGACCAGCGGCCCGAAGTTCGGGTCGAACGCCATCTCCGAACAGGTGGTCAGTCCGGCCCGGTTGAGCCGGGCGCACTCGGCGAGCAGCATCGCCGGGTAGCTGTCGGCCGTGATGGCCCCGTTCAGCAGCGGGAACACCGCAGCGATCTCCTCGGCGGTGCCGTCGAGTTCCCCGTCGGCGTCGCGGCCGTATTTGGCGCCCTTCGGGTCCGGGGTGTCCCGCGTCAGCCCGCCGAGTTCGGCGGCGCGCGAATTGAAGAAGGCCTTGTGCCCGGAATTGTGAATGATCACCAGCGGCCCGTCGGGAGCGATCTCGTCGAGCCACGCCAACGTGGGCTGCGGGAGTCCGGGCTGCAGCAGGGCATCCCAACCGTTTAGGTATGCGCCGGCCGGTCCCCGCGCGGCGGCCTCCCTGAGGATCGCGGCGACGACGTCGTCGGCCTTGGGGACGGTGACCGGCCGGATGTCGACGATCCGGTCCGACAGCGCCACGGCCTCCATCAGCGGATGGCCGTGCGCCTCAACGAATCCCGGCATGACGCAACCGCCACCGACGTCGACGGTCCGGGTGCCCGGGCCGATGAACGGCTCGACCTCCGCCCGGGTGCCCACGAAGACGATCCGACCGTCGGCCACGGCCAGCGCCTCGGCCGTGGGTTGCGCGTCGTCGACGGTCAGCACGGTCCCGGTGACGACGAGGTCTGCGACGGCCATGAGCACGAATGCTACGGGTCGGAGGGTCCAGCCCAGCCGAATTGCAACACGTTCTAGTCTTGCCCGTATGAGTGACAACGACCTGTTGCGCAACCCGACCCACAACGGCCACCTTTTGGTGGGGGCGCTCAAGCGCCACAAGAACCGGCCCGTGCTGTTTCTCGGCGACACCACGCTGACGGGTGGCCAGTTGGCCGAGCGGATCAGCCAGTACACGCAGGCGTTCGAGGCGCTGGGCGCCGGCACCGGTGTCACCGTCGGGCTGTTGTCGCTCAACCGCCCCGAGGTGCTGATGATCCTCGGCGCGAGTCAGACCCAGGGCTATCGGCGCACCGCCCTGCACCCGCTCGGCTCGCTCGACGATCACGCGTACGTGCTGTCCGACGCCGGGGTCAGTTCGCTGATCATCGACCCCAACCCGATGTTCACCGAGCGCGCGCTGGGCCTGCTGGAGAAGGTGCCGTCGCTCAAGCAGATCCTGACCATCGGCCCGGTGCCCGAGGCTTTGAGCGGGGTGGCCGTCGATCTGTCGGCCGAGGCGGCGAAGTTCGAGCCCAAGCCGCTGGTGGTCGCCGACCTGCCGCCGGACAACATCGGCGGCCTGACCTACACCGGCGGGACGACCGGCAAGCCCAAGGGCGTGATCGGGACCACCGGAAACATCGCCGCCATGACGGCGATCCAACTCGCCGAGTGGGAGTGGCCCGAGCACCCACGGTTCCTGATGTGCACGCCGCTGTCGCACGCCGGTGCGGCGTTCTTCACGCCCACGGTGGTCAAGGGCGGCGAGATGGTGGTGCTGAGCAAGTTCGACCCGGCCGAGGTTCTCAAAGTCATTGAAGAGCAACGCATTACGGCGACGATGCTGGTGCCGTCGATGCTCTACGCGTTGATGGACCACCCCGATTCGCACACCCGCGACCTGTCGTCGCTTCAGACCGTCTACTACGGCGCCTCGGCGATCAACCCGGTGCGCCTGGCCGAGGCGATCCGGCGGTTCGGGCCGATTTTCGCCCAGTACTACGGGCAGTCCGAGGCCCCGATGGTGATCACCTACCTGGCCAAGGCCGACCACGACGAGAAGCGGCTGACGTCGTGCGGGCGTCCGACGCTGTTCGCACGGGTGGCGCTGCTGGGCACCGACGGCAAGCCGGTGCCGCAGGGTGAACCGGGCGAAATCTGTGTCAGTGGACCGCTTTTGGCCGGTGGCTACTGGAATTTGCCGGAGGCGACGGCGGAGACGTTCAAAGACGGCTGGCTGCACACCGGCGACATGGCCCGCGAGGACGAGGACGGCTTCTACTTCATCGTCGACCGGGTCAAGGACATGATCGTCACCGGCGGCTTCAACGTGTTTCCCCGTGAGGTCGAGGACGTGATCGCCGAGCACCCGGCCGTCGCGCAGGTGTGCGTGGTCGGCACGCCCGACGAAAAGTGGGGCGAGGCCGTCACCGCCGTGGTGGTGCTGCGCGCCGACGCCGCGACCGACGAGGCCGCGATCGACGCGATGACCGCCGAGATCCAGGCCGCCGTCAAGGACCGTAAGGGCTCGGTGCAGTCACCCAAGCGGGTGGTGGTCGTCGACGCGCTGCCGTTGACCGGGCTGGGCAAGCCGGACAAGAAGGCCGTGCGGGCGCAGTTCTGGGAGGGCGCCGGCCGCGCGGTGGGCTAGTTCTCCGGTCGAGCGTGCGGCTGGCCGCACATTCGCGCCCCAACGTGCGGCTGGCCGCACACTCGTCGATTGGGCTAACGGGCGGTCAGGCCGGCCACCAACAGGTCCAGCATGCGGGCCGTCTGGTCCGGTGAACCGCTGACCAGGAAGATGCCGAGCAGGCTCGACACCACGTCCTCGGCCGGCACGTCGGAGCGCAGGGTCCCGTCGTCGGCACCGGCGCGCAACAGCGCGTCCACGGCGCCGACGATGCGGTCGCGGGTCTGACTGGGCTGCAGGGCACCGGAGTCGAAGATCGTGTGCAACGACTCGGCCATCCCGCGCTTGGCGGCCACGAAGCTCGCGTAGCGGTCCATCCAGCGCCGCAGGGCCTGCTCGGGCGGGTGCTGTTTGAGCAGGCCTTCGGCGGCCGCGGCCACTTCCGCGAGTTCGGCGCGGTAAATCGCCTCGACGAGGGCCTCCCTGTTGGGGAAATGCCGGTAGAGCGTGCCGATCCCGACGCCCGCGTCGCGCGCGATCGACTCGAGCGACACCGGCCGCCCGCCCGCGGTCGCGAACGCCTCCGTCGCCACCCGGAGCAGCTTGTCGCGATTCCGGCGGGCGTCGGACCGGGTCGACTCGGCCAAAGCGGAGGTTCCTCCGGTTCTGCTAGGCTCGGATAAGCGGAGGATCCTCCGCATTTCTCCAGTGTGTCAGACGGGAGCACCATGACAGCCTTCCCCACCGTCGCCCGCATCGGCTACGGCGCGATGCAACTGTTCGAGAACACGTCGGACGACGACGCGGCCGCGGTGCTGCGTCGTGCCGTCGAACTCGGCGTCAACCACATCGACACCGCGTCGTTCTACGGCCCGGGCGAGGTGAACCGCCGGATCCGCGCGGCGCTGGCCCCCTACCCCGAGGACCTCGTCATCGTCAGCAAGGTCGGCGCGCGCTACACCGGCGAACAACCCATGCCCCTGACCGCGGCGCAGCGGCCCGCCGAGTTGCGCGCCGCCGTCGAGGACGACCTGCGCCAACTCGGCCTGGACCACGTTCCCGTGGTCAACCTGCGGCGCATGGACCTCGGGCCTTCCGCGGCCGTCGAGGGCGACCAGGACGTCGACCTCGATGACCAACTCGCCGAGATGATCGCGCTGCGCGACGAGGGCAAGATCGGCGCGATCGGCATCAGCAGCGTGCCGCTCGACGTGGTGCGGCAGGCGGCGCCCGCGGGCATTGCTTGCGTGCAGAACGTCTACAGCCTGCTCGACCGCTCCCAGGAGGAAACACTCGAGTTCTGCGTTACCGAGGGGATCGCATGGGTGCCGTACTTCCCGCTCGGGTCGGCGTTCCCCGGTGCCGCCAAGGTCACCGACAACGCAGTAGTGGTCGAGGTCGCAGACGAAATCGGCGCCACCCCAGCCCAAGTCGGGCTGGCCTGGCTGTTGGCCCACGCGCCGAACACACTGCTCATTCCGGGCACGCGGTCGATCGCGCACCTCGAGGAGAACGTCGGCGCCGCCGACGTCACGCTGGGCGCGGACGCGCTGGCGCGCCTGGACGCCATCGGCTCACGCGCGGGCCATGACTACGCTGTCACGGGTGGGCACCAGTGATCGAATAAGGCCGCCGTGGTGGCTGAAGCCGGCCAACAAGCTCTTCATCCAGATGTCGCGGCTGGGAATGAGTTTCGGCGGCGAGAGTCCCGTCGTGTTGACGGTCAAGGGGCGCAAATCCGGACGTGACCGGTCGACACCGGTGACACCGATGACCGTCGACGGCAAAGAGTTCGTCGTCGCCGGGTTTCCGGGCGCTGATTGGGTGGCCAACGCGCGCGCCAACGGCCAGGCGACGGTGGCCCGCGGGCGGCGCGTCCAGACCGTGCGGATGGTGGAGTTGGCGCCCGACGACGCGCGCCCGATCCTGCGGGCCTTCCCGACCGAGGTGCCCACGGGCGTCGGCTTCATGAAGCGGGCGGGACTGGTGAACGACGGTCGTCCCGACGAATTCGAAGCCCTGGCCGGCCGGTGCGCGGTGTTCCGGCTGGACCCGGTGTAGTCGCGATGCGCCGTCTGCTGTTGGTGGTCACGCTGCTGGTGGCCCTCTTGAGCGTGCCCCCCGCGCGGTCTTTCGCGACGGCGGGCTGCGCCCCCAGCGGCGCGCCTCCCCCGGCCGGCGCGGGCACGCGCAAGGTCAGCGACCTCGACTGGGACGGTCAGCCGGACACGTTGTGGGTCGGGCAGTTTCGCGACGGCGGCCGCACCAACCGAATGGCCGGCGTCACCACGGCGAGCGGTGCGAACTCCGTCGTCCAGGTCCTCTCGGCCAGCCCAATCCCGTTGAGCGCGTTGGCGATCGACGCACAGCAAGACGGGCAGCACCAGGTCATCGTCAGCGACGGCCGCGCCGCCTACCTCTACGTGTTCGCCGACTGCCGACTGCAGGCCGCCGCCGACAACCAGGGCGCGCCGTTCCTGTTCGACCTGCAGAACTTGCGCGACAACGGCACCGGAATCGGCTGCAGCGACCTCGGCCCACCCTCGGCCGGCCGGCACCTGGTCGGGCTGCAGGCCCTGAACCAAGACGGCCAGTGGACGGTGCGCCGCACCGAGATCGATCTCAACGGCACGCTGGCTACCATCGGAAAGTCCGACACCGTGGCGGCCACGTCCGCACAGGACCCGGCGGTGGTCTCGGCGCAGACGATCAGCTGCGGCGACCTCACCATCAGCAAGGACGGAGTTCAACAGCCTTGAGTGACAACCCATTTGACGCGCAGGCCTGGCGACCCGTCGACGGATTCGGCGACCTGACCGACATCACCTATCACCGCCACGTCACCGACGCCACGGTGCGGGTGGCGTTCGACCGCCCCGAGGTGCGCAACGCGTTCCGGCCCCACACCGTCGACGAGCTGTACCGGGCGCTGGATCACGCCCGCATGTCCCCCGACGTCGGCGTGGTGCTGCTGACCGGCAACGGCCCGTCGCCCAAGGACGGCGGCTGGGCGTTCTGCTCCGGCGGCGATCAGCGCATCCGGGGCCGGTCGGGCTATCAATACGCGAGCGGGGAGACCGCCGACACCGTCGACGCCGCCCGCGCCGGCCGGTTGCACATCCTCGAGGTGCAGCGGCTCATCCGGTTCATGCCCAAGGTGGTCATCTGCCTGGTCAACGGGTGGGCCGCCGGGGGCGGGCACAGCCTGCACGTGGTCTGCGACCTCACCCTGGCCAGCCGCGAACACGCGCGCTTCAAGCAGACCGACGCCGACGTCGGCAGCTTCGACGGCGGTTACGGCAGCGCGTACCTGGCCCGTCAGGTGGGCCAGAAGTTCGCGCGCGAGGTCTTCTTCCTGGGCCGGCCGTACACGGCCGAGCAGATGCACCACATGGGTGCGGTCAACGAGGTCGTGGATCACGCCGACCTGGAGAAGGTGGGCGTGCAGTGGGCGGCCGAGATCAACGCGAAATCCCCTCAGGCGCAACGGATGCTGAAGTTCGCGTTCAACCTGCTCGACGACGGGCTGGTGGGCCAGCAGCTGTTCGCCGGCGAGGCCACCCGGCTGGCGTACATGACCGATGAGGCCGTGGAGGGCCGCGACGCGTTCCTGGAGAAGCGACCGCCGGACTGGAGCGCGTTCCCGCGCTACTTCTAGGTGGCCTCGGGCCGCCACCTAGACTCCCCACGTGAGCAAGAGCCCCCTGAGCAGGTTCCGAGACCAGCTGGTGCTGGCGACCATGCGACCGCCCGCGTCCCCGCAGATACTGGTCAACCGGCCCGCGATCAAGCCGGTCGACCTCGACGGCAAGCGGATCCTGCTGACCGGGGCGTCGTCGGGCATCGGCGAGGCCGGCGCCGAACAGCTGGCCCACGCCGGCGCGACCGTCGTCGTCGTCGCGCGCCGCGGCGACCTGCTCGAGGCGCTGGCGGACCGCATCGCCAAGGCCGGCGGCAGCGCGATACCGATCCCCTGCGACGTCTCGGACCTGGATGCGGTGGACGCGCTGGTGGCCGACGTCGACAAGCGCCTCGGCGGCGTCGACATCCTGATCAACAACGCCGGCCGGTCGATCCGCCGGCCGCTGGCCGAGTCGCTGGAACGCTGGCACGACGTGGAGCGGACCATGGTGCTCAACTACTACGCGCCGTTGCGGCTGATTCGCGGGTTCGCGCCCGGGATGCTCGAGCGCGGTGACGGCCACATCATCAACGTCTCGACGTGGGGTGTGCTGTCGGAGGCGTCGCCGCTGTTTTCGGTCTACAACGCCTCCAAGGCCGCGCTGTCGACGGTGAGCCGGGTCGTCGAAACCGAGTGGGGCCGACGGGGTGTCCATTCCACGACGTTGTATTACCCGCTGGTCGCCACGCCGATGATCGCGCCGACCAAGGCCTACGACGGGATGCCCGCGCTGACGTCGCAGGAGGCCGCCGAGTGGATGGTCACCGCGGCGCGCACCCGGCCGGTGCGGATCGCGCCGCGCATGGCGATCGCCGCCAAAGCGCTGGACACCTTCGGACCCCGGTGGGTTAATACCCTTATGCAGCGGCAGAGCATCCAGCCGAACCGTGAAGCCTGATCTCTGGGCCACCATCGCCGCCGAACGCGGCGCGCTAGCCGGCGACCTCACCGAAGTGGCGCCGGCGCAATGGGATACGCCGTCGCTGTGCGCGGGCTGGACCGTCCGCGACATCGTCGCGCACCTGTCGGCGACGGCCTCGTTGAACCCGGCCACCTTCCTCCTCAACATGGCCAAGGCCGGGTTCAACTTCGAGAAGTTCGCCAACGATCAGATCGCCAAGCACCGCGGCGCCGACCCGAGCGACACCCTGGCGGAGTTCCGGGGACTGCAGAATTCCACCTCCGCGCCGCCGGGACCCAAGACCTCCTGGCTGGGCGAGGTCGTGGTGCATGGGGAGGACGTCCGTCGTCCGCTGGGCATCCCGCACACCTATCCGCCCGAAGCGGTGCGCGAGGTGATCGACTTCTACAAGGGCTCCAACATGCTCATCGGCTCCAAAAACCGCATCGCCGGGCTGGCGCTGTCCGCGACCGACCAGGACTGGCGACACGGCGAGGGGGAACCCGTCGAGGGCCCGCTGCTGTCGCTGTTGCTCGCCACGACGGGCCGCGCCGCGGCCTGCGACGACCTCGCCGGCCCGGGCGTTGCAACACTGCGCGCCCGATGCACGTGATAGACACGAGGCTATGGAGATCCTGGCCAGCCGGATGCTGCTCCGGCCGGCGGACTATCAGCGGTCGCTGACCTTCTACCGCGACGAGATCGGCCTGGCGATAGCCCGCGACTACGGCGCGGGGATGGTGTTTTTCGCGGGGCAGTCCCTGCTGGAGCTGACCGGATACGGTTCGCCGGACCATTCCCGCGGCCCGTTCCCGGGCGCGCTGTGGCTCCAGGTCCGCGACGTCGCGGCGACGCAGGCCGAGCTGGAGAGCCGCGGGGTGCCGATCGCCCGCGAGGCGCGGCACGAACCGTGGGGTTTGCACGAGATGCACGTGACCGATCCGGATGGCATCACGCTGATCTTCGTCGAGGTACCCGGGGATCATCCGTTGCGCCGCGATACCCGCGGCGACTGAGGGGGAACGTTCGGTTAACTAACGGCTAACATCGGAAGACAAGTCGAGGTACACCTGCGTTTCGGCCACCTCTGCATTCGACAATTTAATCCTCCAACTACGAGAATCAGGCGCTGTGAACATCGATTTGTTCCTCCTAATCATTGTCGTAATCACGGCACTCGCTTTCGATTTCACCAACGGCTTCCACGACACCGGCAACGCGATGGCAACGTCCATCGCCAGTGGGGCGCTGGCGCCCAAGGCCGCTGTCGCGCTGTCGGCGGTGCTGAACCTGGTGGGCGCTTTCATGTCCACCGCGGTCGCTGCCACGATCGCCAAGGGCCTGATCGACGGGCACATCGTGACGCTGGAACTGGTGTTTGCCGGCTTGGTCGGCGGCATCGTCTGGAACCTGCTCACCTGGCTCCTCGGCATTCCGTCCAGCTCCTCGCACGCGCTGATCGGCGGCATCGTCGGCGCGACGCTCGCCGCCGTCGGCTCGCACGGGGTGATCTGGAAGGGCCTGGTGTCCAAGGTGCTGATCCCGGCCGTCGTCGCCGCGATCCTGGCCATCCTGGTCGGGGCGATCGCGACCTGGCTGGTCTACCGCGTCACCCGCGGCCTCGACACTTCGCGCACCGAGGCCGGCTTCCGGTACGGCCAATGGGGGTCGGCGTCGCTGGTCTCCCTGGCACACGGCACGGGTGACGCACAGAAGACGATGGGCATCATCTTCCTGGCGCTGATGTCGTACGGCGCGGTCAGCAAGACCGAGTCGTCGCCACCGTTCTGGGTCATCCTCTGTTGCGCCCTGGCGATGGCCGCAGGCACCTACCTGGGTGGCTGGCGGATCATCCGTACCCTGGGCAAGGGCCTGGTCGAGATCAAGTCACCGCAGGGCATGGCCGCCGAATCCTCCTCGGCCGCAGTCATTCTGCTCTCCACGCATTTCGGCTACGCGCTCTCGACCACGCAGGTCTGCACCGGCTCGGTGATGGGCAGCGGCCTGGGCAAGCCCGGCGGCGAGGTGCGCTGGGGCGTGGCCGGCCGGATGGTGACCGCGTGGCTGATCACGCTCCCGCTGGCCGGCTTGGTCGGGGCGATCACCTACTGGACCGTCCACCTCATCGGCGGCTACCCCGGGGCCATCATCGGCTTCGGGCTGCTGGTCGCGGTCTCCACACTGATCTACATCCGGTCGCGGCGGGTCAAGGTCGACCACAAGAACGTCAACGCCGAATGGGAAGGCAGCCTCACCGCCGGCCTGGAAGGCGACGAACATCCGCCGTCCGGTAAGGGGGCCAAGGTGGGGTCCGACGACGACACCGTGAGCGCAGGGAACCCCTCATGAGCCACCTCAGCGACTGGTTCAACTACCAGGCCTCCCTGCGGATCCTGATCTTCAGCATGCTGGCCGGGGCGTTCCTGCCGGGGATGTTCGCCCTCGGGCTGCGGTTCCAGGCGGTCGGGAGCGGAGAGGTCAGCCCCGACGGCAGCCCGCCGCACAAGAACCCGGTGCTGCTGGGGATCGCCTGGGTCATCTACGCGATAGTGCTTGCGGTGATCCTGTTCGCGCTGCTCTACATCTCGCGCGACTTCATCGCACACCAGACGGGCCAGGCGTTCTTGGGAGCCAAGCCCAAGTAGGATCGAATCGTCCACCAGCCGATCCCCGCGCGGAGTGAGGGCACAGTGAACGGATTCCTGAGTTCGATTGTTTCGTGGTTGCGCGCGGGATACCCCGAGGGCGTCCCGCCGACCGACACCTTCGCCGTGCTCGCCCTGCTGACCCGCCGGTTGAGCAACGACGAGGTCCTCGCGGTGGCGTGCGACCTGATGGAGCACGGCGAATTCGACGACATCGACATCGGTGTGGCGATCAGCAAGATCACCGACGAGCTGCCGTCCGACGAGGACGTGGAGCGGGTGCGAACGCGGTTGGCCGCCCATGGCTGGCCGTTCGACGAGCCCACCGGCGCCGCGGGGGACCCCGCATAGCTCTGCTGCGCGCGCTCCGCGTCGCGTCCGGCTCCGCCGCCCCGCTGTTGATGCCCGCCCTCGAGCGGGTTCTGGACGGCCGCGATTCGGCGCTGGTCGCGCTGCCGGCCGACGACGACCGGGTGTCGCATGGGCTCCGAGTCGGTGAGCCCATCGACGACGACGTGGCCCTGGTCGTGACGACGTCGGGCACTACCGGTTCACCCAAGGGCGCCCTGCTGACCGCCGCGGCCTTAACCGCCAGCGCGACGGCCACCCACCACCGCCTCGGCGGGCCCGGCGCGTGGCTGCTGGCGTTGCCGCCGTACCACATCGCCGGTGTGCAGGTGCTGATCCGCAGCCTGCTCGCCGGCGCCGCGCCCGTCGAGATGGACGTCTCCCATGGCTTCGACGTGACCGAATTACCTTCTGCCGTAAAGCGATTGGGGCCCGGCCGGCGGTATACGTCGCTGGTCGCCGCGCAGCTGGCCAAGGCGCTCGCCGACCCGCTGGCCGCGGGCGCGCTCGCGGAACTGGACGCCGTGCTACTTGGCGGCGGACCGGCCCCGCGGCCGATCCTGGACGCGGCCGCGGCCGCGGGCATCGCGGTGGTGCGCACCTATGGGATGAGCGAGACCGCGGGGGGCTGCGTCTACGACGGGGTCCCGCTGGACGGGGTGGCGCTGCGGGTATCGGCCGGCGGGCGCATCGTCGTCGGCGGCGTGACGCTGGCCAAGGGTTATCGCAACCCGGTGGACCCCGACCCGTTCGCCGAGCCGGGCTGGTTTCACACCGACGACCTGGGCGCGATCGACGGGTCCGGGGTGCTGACCGTGCTGGGCCGCGCCGACGACGCGATCAGCACCGGCGGGCTGACCGTGCTGCCGCAGCCGGTCGAGGCCGCGCTGAGCAGCCACCCCGCCGTCGGCGACTGCGCGGTGTTCGGTGTGGCCGACGACCGGCTGGGGCAGCGGGTCGTCGCGGCGATCGTGGTGCGCGAGGGCTGCGAGGCGCCGACGGTCGAGGCGCTGCGGACTCATGTGGGGCGCTCCCTGGACGCGACGGCCGCGCCGCGCGAGCTGCACGTCGTGGCCGCGCTGCCGCGCCGCGGGATCGGCAAGGTGGACCGGGCGGCGCTGGTGCGCCGGTTCTCCGGCATCGACCAATAGGCTGGGCGACCGTGAAGGTCGCGCGACGGGAGTCAGTTGCCGTTGCGGTCGGGGCCGTGCTGGTGGCGGCGGCGTTCATCCTGCCGCGCCTGCACCTGGGCGTCCGCCCGCGGCTGGACGTCGCCCAGGAGCGGTTCGGCACGCACACCGGGGCCACGCCCATCTTCGGGGCGTGGGAGATCCACGCCAGCTGGGGAACCGGGCCGGCCATCCTGATCGCGGTGGCCGCCGTGGTGTGGGGTCCTCGTGTGGCGCAACGGCTTTCGTGGCGGGCGCTGACGCTGGGCACGTGGGCCACCGCTTGCGCGTGGGCGTTCGCGCTGGCGATGATCGACGGCTGGCAACGCGGCTTCGCCGGCCGGCTGACCACCAGGGACGAGTACCTGTCGCAGGTGCCCGGCATCACCGACATCCCCGCGGCGGTGCGCACGTTCTCCAGCCGGATCGTCGACTACCAACCCAATTCCTGGGTGACCCACGTGTCGGGGCATCCGCCGGGCGCGCTCCTGACATTCGTGTGGCTGGACCGGATCGGGTTGCACGGCGGCGCGTGGGCCGGGCTGCTGTGCCTGCTGGCCGGCTCCAGCGCGGCGGCGGCCGTCGTCGTCGCCGTGCGCGCGCTGGCCGACGAGCAGACCGCGCGGCGGGCGGCGCCGTTCGTAGCGGTCGCCCCGACGGCGATCTGGGTCGCGGTCTCGGCCGACGGATATTTCGCCGGGGTCGCGGCGTGGGGGCTGGCGCTGTTGGCCGTCGCGGTGCGCCGCCCCGTCCGGTTCCCCGCGCTGGTGGCCACCGGCGCGGGCCTGCTGCTGGGGTGGAGCGTGTTCCTGAGCTACGGCCTGATGCTGCTGGGGCTGCCGGCGCTGGCGGTGCTGGTCTCGGCGACCGACTGGCGCGCGGTGGTGCGCGCTCTCGGCCCCGCGGCGCTGGCCGCGCTGGCGGTGGCGGTGGCGTTCGCCGTCGCGGGGTTCTACTGGTTCGACGGGTATGCCCTTGTGCAGCAACGCTATTGGCAGGGCATCGCCAAGGATCGGCCGTTCCAGTATTGGGTGTGGGCCAACCTGGCCAGCGTGGTGTGCGCGATCGGACTGGGCAGCGTCGCCGGCCTCACCCGGCTGTTCGACCGGTCCGCCATCCGTCGGCGCTCCGGCGTGCACCTGGTGCTGCTCGCGATGCTGGCCGCCATCGCCTGCGCGGACCTCTCCATGCTGAGCAAGGCCGAGGTCGAACGGATCTGGCTTCCGTTCACCGTCTGGCTCATCGCGGCGCCCGCGCTGCTGCCGGTGCGCTCACACCGGCTATGGCTGGCGGTCAACGCCGTCGGCGCGCTGGTGGTGAACACCGTCATCGTCACCAACTGGTGATTGCGTGTGAACTGAGGGCTTTCCGTGTGTACTGGTGGCGGGATTCCGGCGATTTTCCCGCCCACGATTCACACGAAAAGCCCTGAATTCACACGCATTAGAGCCCGGCCGCGAGGGTGACCCGCGCGAAGCGACTGCCGGCCGGGCACGCGTCGCGGACCGCGGCGACGTCGTCGACGACGTCGATGTCGGCCAGGCGCTGCACCGCTCTCACGTCGATGCCGTTGTCGCGCAACGCCTTCAACGTCAACTCCCCGGTGTCCGGCCGAGACATCGGCACGCCGCGCAGGCAGTCGGCCATCTTCGGCGCGCGGACCCCGAGCACCCACCAGCCGCCGTCGTGGGCCAGCCCCAGGACGGCCGGCGCGTCGAGCAGGCGGTGCGCGCAGTCGGCCAGCAGCTCGGCGGTGACCTGGGGGGTGTCCATCCCGATTTGCAGGACCGGGTAGCCGTCCGCCGAGTCGGCGTGGGCATTGGCGAGCCGGTCGGCGAAGTCGTCACCGCGCTGCGCGATCACGGTGAACGACTCGAGCCGTCGCCGGATCTCGGCCGCACCCGCCGCCGCGCCGAGATCGCCGGTGAGCGCCACCACGCGCCCGGCGACCGGCGCGGCGGCCACGGCGTCGAGAGTGTCCAGCAGCGCGGCGGCGGCGATGTCGGCGGCCACCCCGTCACCCACCGTCGCCGCCAGGCGGGTCTTGGCCCGCCCCGGCTCCGGCGCCTTGGCGACCACCAGAATGGTCACCGGCAGGACGGTCACGAGATGACCTTCCAGAAGTCCAGGATCGCGGTGATGCTGCCCCGCAGCGAGCCGCTGACCTTCGACTTGCCGCCCGTGCGCGGGCCGTAGCTGACGTCGAGTTCGACGACGCGCCAGCCGACCGCGGCGGCCCGGACGAGCAGTTCCAACGGGTAGCCCGATCGCCGATCGGCGACGCCGAGGTCGAGCAGCGCCTGGCGCCGGGCGACGCGCATCGGCGCGATGTCGTGCACCGGCAGGCCGTGTCGGGTGCGCAGCCGCCAGCTCATCACCACGGTGCCGATCCGGGCGACCCACGGCCAGTGCAGCCCGGGCACCGGCCGGCGCCGCCCAGTGACCAGGTCGGCGCCGTTCTCGAGCGCGGCGACCAGCCGGGGCAGGTCGCCGGGGTCCATGGACCCATCGGCGTCGATGACCGCGACGATCGGGGTCGTCGCGGCGACCAAGCCGGTGTGCACCGCCGACCCGTAGCCGGGCCTTGGCTCGGCGACCACCCGGGCGCCGAGACGGGTTGCCACCGCGGCGGTTTGGTCGGTGCTGTTGTTGTCGACCACCAGCGGCCGATACCCGTCGGGGATGGCGGCCAGCACCGCCGGCAGCGACTCCTCCTCGTTGAGGCAGGGCAGCACCACCGTGACCGCGTCGTCGGGCATGCGCTGGGCCGCGATCAGCGGTGCGGCGTGGTGGCCGGCGGCACCTGCGGCTTGGGCGTCACCGGCTGCTGCGGGGTCACCGGTTGCTGCGGGGTCACCGGCTTCGGGGCCACTGTCTGCGTGGGCGGCTGCACCGGCTTCGGGGCGACGGTCGTCGGGGCGACGGTCGTCGGCTTCGGGGCGACCGTCGTCGGGACGGTGGTGGTCACCTTCGGGGCCAGCGTCGTCGTCGGCTGGGTGGTGGTCGTCGGCTGGGTCGTGGTCGTCGGCTGGGGCGTGGGCGCCGGCGGGGGCGGGGGGGGGGGGGGGGGGGGGCCGGG
>NZ_LZKR01000111.1 GCF_001672915.1 Mycobacterium sp. 1245805.9
CGCAGCCCTAGCCCCCCCCCCCCCCCGCGGCCCCCCGGGCCGCGCGCCCGCGGGCGGCGCGGGCGCCCCCGGCGGCCCGGGCGCCGCCGGGGGCGCGGCGGGGGCGGGGGGCGGCGGCGGGGCCGGCGCCGCCGCCGCCTGGGCCAACAACGCCCCCGTCAGCGGCGGCACCGGCGGGACCGGCACCGCTAGCGGCACCCTGCCCGGCGGCGCCGGCGGTCAGGGCGGTAATGCCAATGGCGGCAACACCACCAACCCGGGCCTGGGCGTCGCCGGCGGTGGTGGTGGCGGCGGTGGCGCCGGCGGTATCGGCGGCAGCGGCGGCGGTGGCGGCGTCTGCGCCGCTGTCACGAGCGGCGGCATTTTCATCGCCGGCGGCAGCGGCAGCGGCGGCGGGCCGGCGACGAGCGGCGGCCCAGGTGATGTCTTCCTCTTCGCCAACAGCAGCGGCACCCTCCTCGGCGGCTTCGGCGGCACCGGCCATATCGGCGGCGGCGGCGGCGGTGGTTCTGCCGCTATCGCTTCGGATGCCAGTTCTGGCGGCACCGCCACCGCCGGAGGCGGCACCGGCGGCGACGGCGGCTAACATCGTCTAACACTGGCGATAGCCACCGACCGGGCGAGGCAGGGGAAACCCCGGCATGCCCGGCACAGCAGAGCGCCTGCCCGGCATGTCCCCACTGTCATGCATGCGGACCGGCTGGTTGGCGTCGGGGTGCCGGGGCAGGCGTCGGCGGCGCTCGTGTCGGCGCAGCATGAACGAATTACGACCTTCTAGTCCTAATCGACGAAGAACAAGCGCCGACCCCGACAGGTTGTGCCAGTTGAATTCCCGGGCACAACACGCCCGCAGGACACTAGCTGGAGACCACGTCGGCGCCGCCCAGCACCGCCATCAGCTGCTTCTCGACCGCCGCCTGCGCGTCCGGCTCGTCGGGCAGCTCAACGCAGAACACGTCGGCCGCCGTCGACCCGAACGTGTGAACCTTGGCCCAGGCGATGTTGGCGCCCGCGCGTTCCATCGCCCGGGCCAGGAGCGCCAGCAGGCCCAGTCGATCCATGGCGCGCACCTCGACCAGAGGCTGGCCGGACACGGCGGGGTCGAGCCACTGGATGTGGGGCGGGGCCGTCGATCGTACGACGGGAACCCCGACCTGGATCTCGCCGGCCCGCTCGGTCGCCGCGCCGGCGGCGTCGATGTCGCGCTTCTCCAGCGTGCCGAGGACGTCGACGTCACCGTTGAGCGCGTTGGTGAACAGCTGGCGCAGCAGGCCGGCCTCGGGCGGCGAACCGAACAGCGGCGACACCACGAATTCGATGATCGCCGCACCCTCGTGCGTGTTGACCGACGCCGAATGGATGCGCAACGAGTTCAGGGCGAGCACCGCGGCGGCGTTCGACACCAACCCGCGCTGGTCCGGGGCGATCATCACCAGGTTCAACCGCTCGCCGCCGGCGGCCTCGATCTGCACATGCACGCCGTGGTCGGCGGCCAGCGAAAGATATTGCGGCGCAGTCGGTTCCGCCTGCGGCAGCGGCTCGCCGGCCATCACCAGGCGGCAGCGGCGCACCATGTCCTCGACCAGGGACGCCTTCCAGTCGCTCCACACCCCGGGGCCGGTCGCCTTCGAGTCCGCCTCGGTCAGCGCGTGCAACACCTCCAGCAGGAGCGGATCCCCGTCCAGCGCCTCGGATACGGCCTCGATCGTCTTGGGGTCGTTGAGGTCGCTTCGGGTCGCCGCCACCGGCAGCAGCAGGTGGTGGCGAACCAGCTTGGACAGGAACTCGGCGTCTTTCGGCGAAACGCCGAGCCGCGGCGCGATTTCGAGGGCCATTTCGGCGCCGAGCACGCTGTGGTCGACTCCCCTGCCCTTGCCGATGTCGTGCAGCAGCGCGCCCAGCGCGAGCAGGTCGGGCCGCGCGACGCGGGTCGCCAGCGGCGCGGCATTCACGGTGGTCTCGATGACGTGACGATCCACGGTCCACTTGTGCGCGACGTCGCGCGGCGGAAGGTCGCGGATGGCAGCCCATTCCGGCAACAGCCGCTCCCACAGGCCGGTGCGGTCGAGCGCCTCGACCGTCGCCACCGCGGTGGGCCCCGCCGAGAGCACGACCAGCAGGTCGTCCAAAGCCGTGCTGGGCCAAGGGATTGGCATCTCGGGCGCGGCGGCGGCCAGGCGACTGAGCGTGGCGGCGCCGATCGGCAACCCGGTGTCCGCCGACGCGGCGGCCACCCGCAGCACCAGCCCGGCGTCGGTTTCCGGTGCAGCGTCGCGGGCGAGCACGATCTCCCCCGCATACTCGACGACGCCCTCGTCCAGCGGGCGGCGCTTGGGCCGCCGCATCAGGGCCGACACGCCGCGGCGCGGCAACGCGTTTTCCGCGGTGCGCAGCCCCGTCTCGGCGTGGTAGGCGATGGTCCGCCCCGCGTCGGAAAGCTTGCGGGACAAGTCGAATCGGTCACCGATGTGCAGGGCGGCGCTGATCTCGTCGGCGTACTGGGCGAGCAGTTGATCGCGCCCGCGCCCGGAGACCCGGTGCAGCTCGGTGCGCACGTCCAGGAGCGTCAGGTAGGCCTCGTCGAGCGAGCCGCCCGGCGTTTCCGGGCGCGCCATGCCATGGCGGTCGATGAGCTGGGCCACCCCGAGGGCGTCCAGCAATTGCACGTCGCGCAGGCCGCCCCGACCGGATTTGAGGTCGGGCTCGGCGCGCTGCGAAATCCGCAGACAGCGCTGCCAACGCGCCTGGGTGATTTCGACCAGTTCGCCCATTCGAGAGCGAATTGCGCTGCGCCACTGCCTTCTTGCGCCCGCGATCAATTCCTCGGACAGCGGCGCGTCGCCGGCGATGTGGCGGGCATCCAGCATGCCGAGGGCCGCGATCATGTCGGTGTCGGCGACGCCCAGCGCCCCGGAAACCGTTCGCACGCTGTGGTCGAGCCGAACGTTGGCGTCCCACAACGGATACCACAGCTTGTCGGCGACCTGCTGCAACACCTCGGCCGGCTTGTCGTCGTGCAACAGCATCAGGTCCAGATCGGAATACGGCAGCAGCTCGTGGCGGCCCAGCCCGCCGATCCCGACGATCGCGAAGCCGCTGCCGTCGGTGATTCCGATCTCGTCCGCCTTGGCGGTGAGCCACGACTCGTGCAGATCCTGCCACGCGTGCCGCAGTTCGGCGGCCCCCAACTCACGACCATCGGACAGCAAGCGGCGCCGCGCGGCAACCAAATCGCTTGCCCCGCAGCCGTTTCCCGTGCCCGGTCCAGATGACCCGGACGGGCCGGGTGGGTCCTCTTTCATACCCTCCCGGCCCGTCCGGCCTGAATCAGCAAGCTACGGTCAAGGTCAGAGGGCATCGGTCCCGCGTTCACCCGTGCGCACCCGCACGATGGTTTCCACGGGGCTCACCCAGACTTTGCCGTCCCCGATCTTGCCGGTGCGCGCCGACCGGACGATGCTGTCCACGACCTTGTCGACGATGGAGTCGTCGACCACGACCTCGATCCGCACCTTGGGCACGAAGTCGACCGAGTATTCCGCACCCCGGTAGACCTCCGTGTGGCCCTTCTGCCGTCCGTAGCCCTGGATTTCGCTGACCGTCATCCCCAGGACGCCCGCCTCCTCGAGGGCGGTCTTGACGTCGTCGAGGGTGAACGGCTTTACGATCGCGGTGACCAGCTTCATGAAGTCTCTGCCTCCACTTTCTTGACTGCGTCGTCCTGCCCGTTGGGGCTTTCCTCCGCGCCGCCGATCCGGTGCGGAATGGACGAGGCCCCGATAACTGCGAACTCGTAAGCGGTTTCTGCGTGCTCCGACTCGTCGATGCCGCCAGCCTCGGCTTCCGGACTCAGCCTAATCCCGATGGTGTATTTCAGGATAAGCGCCAGGACGAGCGTCACGAGGAAGGAGTAGAAGAGGACGCTGAACGCGCCGACCGCCTGCCGCTCGAGCTGGGACCAGCCACCGCCGTAGAAGAGGCCCTTCGAAACGCCGGTCACGCCGTTGATAGCCGTGCTCTCCGGGGCCGCGACCAGGCCGACCAGCAGGGTGCCCGTCAAACCGCCGATCATGTGGACACCGACCACGTCGAGCGAGTCGTCGAAGCCGAGCTTGAACTTCAGCCCCACCGCCAGCGCACACACCGCGCCGCCGACGAAGCCGATCACGATCGCACCAAGCGCGTTGACCGACGAGCAGGACGGCGTGATGGCCACCAGCCCGGCGACGATGCCCGAAGCCGCGCCCAGCGTGGTGGGATGCCCGTCCCGGATGCGCTCGACCAGGAGCCAGGCCAGCATGGCCGTCGCGGTTGCGATCGTCGTCGTCATGAACGTCGACCCGGCGGCGCCGTTGGAGCTGGTCGCCGAACCGGCGTTGAACCCGAACCAGCCGAACCACAGCAACCCGGCGCCCAGCATGACGAACGGCAGGTTGTGCGGGCGGAACAGCGTCGTGGGCCAGCCCTTGCGCTTACCCAAGACGATCGCCAGCGCCAGGCCCGCCGCACCGGAGTTGATATGGACCGCCGTTCCACCTGCGAAGTCGATCGCGTGCAGCTTGTTGTTGATCCAGCCGCCGTGCTCGGACGCGAACCCGTCGGCCGCGAACACCCAGTGCGCGACCGGGAAGTAGACCAGGGTCGCCCACAGCCCCGCGAACACCAGCCACGCGGTGAACTTCAGCCGATCGGCCACCGCGCCCGAGATCAGGGCGACGGTGATGATCGCGAACATCAGCTGGAAGGCCACGAACACCGTGGCCGGCATCGTGCCGGCCAGCGGGATGTCGACCTGGGAGACACCCTTGGTCGCGTCCGCCTTGACGGCGTTGCCGCCGATGAGCTTCGCCAGCCCCCAATAGTCGGACGGGTTGCCTACGACGCCGCCCTTGCTGTCGCCGAACGACATCGAGTAGCCGTACAGCACCCACAGCACGGTCACCACGCCCATCGCGCTGATGCTCATCATGATCATGTTGAGCACGCTTCGGGTACGGACCATGCCCCCATAGAAGAAGGCAAGGCCCGGCGTCATTAACAGCACCAGAGCGGAACTCGCCAACATCCAGGCGGTATCGCCCGTATCGGGTTGGCCCAATTGCGGGAATGCCACGCGCTATCACCTCCGGTCGCACAGGAAAGGCCGTCAGACGTCCGTCTGTGGCCTGCGAGAACCATGCGCAATTGTTGTTTCGGCGATGGTGCCGCCATGTTTCGGCGGCATTAACGTCGCGCTCGGCCTGTAAGCGACCTCAGCCGAGCAGGGCGTCCACGAAAGCGGCGGGTTCGAACGGCGCCAGATCGTCGGGTCCTTCGCCCAGCCCGACCAGCTTCACCGGCACCCCGAGTTCTTGTTGGACGCGGAAAACGATGCCGCCCTTGGCCGTTCCGTCCAGCTTGGTCAGCACCGCGCCGGTGATGTCGACGACGTCGGCGAAGACCCGCGCCTGGGCCAGCCCGTTCTGCCCGATGGTGGCGTCGAGCACCAGCAGCACCTCGTCGACCGCGGCGCGCCGGGTCACCACGCGCTTGACCTTGTCGAGCTCGTCCATCAGCCCGACCTTGGTGTGCAGTCGCCCCGCGGTGTCGATGACGACGACGTCGGCGCCGGCCGCGATGCCCTTGTCGACCGCGTCGTACGCCACCGACGCCGGGTCGGCGCCCTCGGCCCCGCGCACCACGTCGGCGCCGACCCGCGCGGCCCAGGTTTGCAGCTGGTCGGCGGCCGCGGCCCGGAACGTGTCGGCCGCGCCCAGCACGACGCGCCGCCCGTCGGCCACCAGCACCCGCGCCAGCTTGCCGACGGTGGTGGTCTTCCCCGTGCCGTTGACGCCGACGACCAGCAGCACCGAGGGATGGTCGGCGTGCGGCAGCGCGCGGATCGAGCGGTCCATGTCGGGGTGCAGCTCGTTGATCAGGACGTCGCGCAGCACCGCCTTCGCGTCGGCCTCGGTGCGCACGCTGCCGCTGGCCAGCCGGCCGCGCAGCTGCGTGATCACGGACTCGGCGACGACCGGGCCCAGGTCGGCCACCAGCAGCGTGTCCTCGACGTCCTGCCAGGATTCTTCGTCCAGGTCGCCGCCGCCGATCAGGCCGAGCACGCTGCGGCCGAGCGCGGTCTGCGAGCGCGCCAGCCTGCCGCGGAGTCGTTCCAGCCGGCCTTCGGGTGGGGCGATGGCCTCGATCTCGGCGGCCTCGGGCGACGGCGCGGCCTCGGGGGGCTTGGGCGCCTCGGGGGGCGCCGCGACCGTCTCGGGTTCCGGCAGCTCGACGTCGGAGATCGTGCGGCGCGGCGCGTCGCGGGGAACGGTCGCGTCGTCGCCTACCGCGGGCAGGCCGGTGGTGTCGAGCGTCGGGGTGCGGCTGAACGTGATGCCCGACGACGCGGTGTAGCCGCCGGAACGGTCGAGTGCGCCGGGTTCCGGGCGCTCCAGGCTGATCCTTCGGCGGCGGTACCGCACCAGGCCTGCGACCAGCGCGGCGATGACGACCAGGGTGGCGGCGACCGCGATCGCGATCCAAAGACCTTGGGACACGGTCGCAATCCTTCCAGCCGCGCGTCACCGGGCGTCCGGGGGGCATTGGGTGTGCGTCCTGGGCTTCGCGTGTTGCTCCTGGGCGGAAAAATCGCCGAAATCGCGCCGTCAGTTCACGGCGAGAGCCGTCAGTTCACACTCAAGCGGTTGCCCGGCGTCTACGAGGAGCTCGAGACCAGCTCCTGCCCGCGCATCCGCTGGGAAATCACCGCGGTGATGCCGTCGCCCTGCATGGTCACGCCGTACAGGGCGTCGGCGACCTCCATCGTGGGCTTCTGGTGGGTGATGATGATGATCTGCGAGCGGGCCCGCAGCAGCTCGAACAGGCTGATCAGGCGGCGCAGATTGGTGTCGTCGAGCGCCGCCTCGACCTCGTCCATGATGTAGAACGGCGACGGGCGGGCCCGGAAGATCGCCACCAGCATGGCGACCGCCGTCAGCGCCTTCTCGCCGCCCGACAGCAAAGACAGCCGGGTGATCTTCTTGCCGGGCGGACGCGCCTCCACCTCGATGCCGGTGGTGAGCATGTCGCCCGGATCGGTGAGCCGCAGCCGGCCCTCGCCGCCGGGGAACAGCACGGCGAAGACTTCCCGGAATTCGCGCTCGACGTCGATGAACGCGTCGTTGAAGACCTGCAGAATCCGCGCGTCGACGTCGGCGATGACGTCGAGCAGGTCCTTGCGGGCGGCCTTGACGTCCTCGAGCTGGGTGGACAGGAAGTTGTAACGCTCCTCCAGCGCAGCGAACTCCTCCAGAGCCAGCGGGTTGACCCTGCCCAGCTCGGCGAGTTCCTTCTCGGCGCGCTTGGCCCGGCGCTCCTGGGTGGCCCGGTCGTACGGGATCGGGGCGGGCGCGAAAACCTGCTCGCCGCGCTCCTTGGCCTGCTCGTATTCGGCCATCTCGAGATCCGTGGGCGGCAGCTGATTCTCCGGCCCGTACTCGGCGATCAGATCGTCCGGCGACATGCCGAACTGCTCGAGCACCATCTGCTCGAGCTGCTCGATGCGCATCGCCGCCTGGGCATTCGCCACCTCGTCGCGGTGCAGCGAGTCGGTGAGCTTGGCCAACCGCGCCCCCAGCGCGTTCACCTCGTCGCGCACCGTCGCCATCGCGGCCGTGCGCTCCTGGCGCTCGGCGACCAGCGCGTCGCGCATCGCCGACGCCGCGACGACCACCCGATCCAGCCGCGACGCCAGCAGCCGCCCCGCGTCGGCGACGGCCCCCGCCACCGCGGCCGCGCGCAGCCGCGCCGCGCGCGCCTGCTGGGCCCGCAGCCGCGCCTCGCGTTCGGCCGCGGCCGCCCGCCGCAGGGAGTCCGCCCGCCCGCGCACCGCATGGGCGCGCTCTTCGGCCGTCCGCACCGCCAGCCGGGCCTCCACTTCCACGCCCCGCGCGCTTTCGGCGGCGGCGGCGATCTGCAGGCGGTTCGCGGGCTCGGCCGCCTGCACGTGCTGGGTCTCCTGGGCGTTGCGCAGCCGAGCTTCCAGCTCGGTGACCTCTTCGACGGTCTGCGCGCGCCCGGCCTCGGCCTCCTCGCGCTGGCGCAGCAACCGGCTCCACTCCTCCTCGGCGGCCCGGGCTTCCTGCCCGAGCCGGCCAAGCTGCTCGTACATCGCCGAGATCGCGGTGTCGGATTCGTTGAGCGCGGCCAGCGCCTGCTCGGCGGAATCCTGCCGCGCGATCTGCTCGGTCAGGGCGCCGGACAGGGCCGCGCTGAGTTGGGCCACCTGCGCTTCCGCGGCCGTCAGCTCGGCACCGGCCTTGTCGATCTCCGAGGTGAGCTCCAGCGTGGACAGCTTGCGGTCGGAGCCGCCGCTCACCCAGCCGGCGCCCACCAGGTCGCCGTCGAGCGTGACCGCGCGCAGCTGCGGGCGCTCCGCGACCAGGTCCAGCGCGGCGCCGAGGTCGTTGACGACGGCGACGCCGGAAAGCATGGCGGTCATCGCCCCGCGCAGCCGCTGCGGCGCCTCGACGAGGTCGAGCGCCCACAGGGCGCCGCCGGGCAGCGCGCCGGCGGGCGGGGGCTGATCGGCCGGCCAGTCCCCCAGCACCAGGGCCGCGCGGCCGCCGTCGGCCTGCTTGAGGGCGGCGACCGCGGAACGCGCCGCGCCGAAGCTCTCGGCCGCGAGCGCGTCGGCCGCCGACCCGAGCACCGCGGCGAGCGCCGTCTCGTAGCCGGGCCGCACCTTGACCAGCTTGGCGATCGGCCCGAAAAGCCCTGTGCCGGCGTGGTTTTGCGTCAGCCACGCCGCGCCGTCCTTGCGCTCCAGCCCGACCGAGAGCGCGTCGATGCGGGCGCGCAGCGACGCCACTTCCCGTTCGGCGCCGCGCTCGGCGGCCTGCAGCTCGGCGACGCGTTCGTCGGCCAGCCGCAACGCGGCCACGGTCCGCTCGTGGTGCTCGTCGAGGCCCACCTCGCCCTGGTCCAGCTCGCCGACGCGCGCCTGCACGGTCTCGAACTCCGCGCGGGTCTGCTGGGCGCGGGTGGCGGCCTCTTCGATGCGCTCGGAGAGCTTCGCGACGCTGTCGTCGATCGATTCGACGCGGGCCCGCATGGTCTCCACCTGCCCGGCCAACCGCGCCAGGCCCTCGCGCCGGTCGGCCTCGGCGCGCACCGCCGCCAGGTGGGCGCGGTCGGCCTCGGCGGCCTCGGCCTCGCGCTCGGCCAATTCGGCGCGCGCGGCGTCCAGGCGGGTGCGCGCGTCGGCCAGCGCGCCCAGCAGCCGCTGCTCGGTCAGCTCCACCTGCTGGGCCTCGGCCTCCAGCGCGTCGGGGTCGGTGTCGCTCGGTGTCACCGGCTCCAGGTCGAGGTGCTGCGCGCGTTCGCTGGCGATGCGCACCGTGGCGGCGACGCGCTCGGCCAGCGCGGACAGCCCGAACCAGGTGTGCTGGACAGATTCCGCCCGGCCGGACAGCTCGGCGAGCGCCGTCTCGTGCGCGGCCAGCTCCTGCGAGGCCACCTCCAGGCGGGCGGTGGCCTCGTCGTGCTCGCGGCGCATCAGGGCCTCGGCCTCGAAGATCGCGTCGCGCTCCACCTGCCGGCTGACCAGGTCGTCGGCGGCCAGCCGCAGCTTGGCGTCGCGCAGATCGGCCTGGATGGTCTGGGCGCGACGGGCCACCTCGGCCTGGCGGCCCAGCGGTTTGAGCTGGCGGCGCAGCTCGGTGGTCAGGTCGGACAGCCGGGCCAGGTTGGCCTGCATCGCGTCGAGCTTGCGGAGAGCCTTCTCCTTGCGCTTGCGGTGCTTGAGCACGCCCGCGGCCTCCTCGATGAAGGCGCGGCGGTCCTCGGGTCGCGACTGCAGGATCTCGTCGAGCTTGCCCTGCCCCACGATGACGTGCATCTCACGGCCGATCCCCGAGTCGCTCAGCAGCTCCTGGACGTCCATCAAACGGCAACTGCTGCCGTTGATTTCGTATTCGCTGGCGCCGTCGCGGAACATCCGCCGCGTGATCGACACCTCGGAGTACTCGATGGGCAGGGCGTTGTCGGAGTTGTCGATGGTGACGGTGACCTCGGCGCGGCCCAGCGGGGCCCGCGACGAGGTACCGGCGAAGATGACGTCCTCCATCTTCCCGCCGCGCAGCGTCTTCGCGCCCTGCTCCCCCATCACCCAGGCCAGCGCGTCAACGACGTTGGACTTGCCCGAGCCGTTGGGCCCGACGACGGCGGTGATGCCCGGCTCGAAGCGCAGAGTCGTCGGCGAAGCGAAGGACTTGAAGCCCTTCAGCGTCAGACTCTTGAGGTACACAGCGCGCCAGACTACCGGTCAAATCGCGCGGGTCAGCCCTCCCGACGGGGTGTCGGCGGGCCCGAAATTCACCTGCCGTTCACAGGCGGACACACTGGCCACAGTTGTCACAACAGTCACGTCAGCGCTCGACGAAGCCGGTGAACTGCTCGGCCGGTTGCGACCAGTCGGCGACCACTTTGTCGACGTGGCCCGGCCTGGAAGGCCACGCGGTGGCGCCCTCCAGCAGCTGCAGCAACTTTTCGGCGGCCGCCCGCGGACCCTGCGCCACCACCAGCACCCGCCCGTCGGCCTGGTTGGCGGCGTAGCCGGTGAGGCCGAGCTCCAGCGCCCGGGCGCGGGTCCACCAGCGAAAGCCGACCCCCTGGACCCTCCCGTGCACCCAGGCGGTGAGCCGGACGTCAGGCTCGGGCATCTGAGGCATCGGTGATCTCGAAGTTCACGGTCGTGCCGGATTTCAGCGTGCGCCCGACGGTGCAGACGAGGTCGACGGCCCGGTTGGCGACGACGAGCACGCGCTGCTTCTCCTCGTCGGAGAGTCCCGAGAGGTCGATCTCGAGCGTCTCCTCGAGCAGCGGATAGCGTTCCTGCTCGCGGTCGGCGGGCCCGGACACCCTGACCACCGCCTTGTAGTCGTCGCCGAGCCGCCGGGCCAGTGGCTCGTCGGTGGACATGCCGCTGCACGCGGCCAGCGCGATCTTGAGCAGCTCACCCGGGGTGAACACGCCCTCGACGTCCTCGGAGCCCACCAGCACCTGCGCGCCGCGCGAGCTGTATCCGGTGTAGCGGCGCGATCCGGTCCGTTCGACCCACAGTTGCGTCATGACTTCTTTCTACCGGGCTGCCGTTGCGTGTGTATTGGCGGCGTTTAGCGTGAGGTGGCGGCGCGGATTTCGCGATTTTCTCGCCCTGGGCTCACATCGAAAGCCCGGAATGCACACTCACCGCCGCGGCGGCGCGGCGGGCATACTGCGTGGCATGGCCACCGTCGTCGCATTCCACGCCCATCCGGACGACGAGGTGATCCTCACCGGCGGCACGCTGGCGCGGGCGGCGGCGACCGGGCATCGCGTCGTTCTCGTCACCGCGACGGACGGGCGCGTGCACAATGACGACGCTTTCCGGCTGGACGAATTGCGTTCGAGCGCAGACATTCTCGGGGTGCACCGGGTCGAATGCCTCGGCTACGCCGACAGCGGCTACGGTCCCGATTTCTACCCGGACCCGCCCGGACGGGTCCGGTTCGGCCGAGCGGACGTCGACGAGGCCGCGCAGCGACTCGCGGCGATACTTCGCGATGAATGCGCGGACCTCCTGCTCAGCTACGAGCGCAACGGCGGCTACGGCCACCGGGATCACGTCCAGGTGCATCATGTCGGCAAGCGGGCCGCCGAGCTCGCGGCGACGCCGCGAGTGCTCGAAGCGACGATGCCGCGCGAATTGCTGTACCGGATCGCCTATCTCGCTCGTCTGTTACGGCTGCCCGCGCCCTACGAGATGGACATCGCCCGCACCGCCTACGCCCCACGCGCGACCATCACCCACCGGATCAACGTCTTTCGATTCGCGCGGCACAAGCGCGACGCGTTCGCCGCGCATCGCTCACAGATCGGCGACTCCGCCGCGCGCCTGTTGCGGATACTGCTTCGGCTGCCACCCCAAGTGTCCGGCCTGCTGTTCCCCCGCGAGTGGTTCGTCGATCCGGCCTTACCGTCAGCGTCCGTGCGCCGCGACATCTTCGACTGACACTCAACGCCGCGGCCGCGGTTGGCATCTCGGGCAGTAGAACGAGGAACGGTTCATGAACTTCTCCCGGCGTATCAGCGCGCCGCAGCGCCGGCAGGGTTCCCCTTCGCGGCCGTAGGCGTCCAGGGATCGGTCGAAGTACCCCGACTCGCCGTTGACGTTGACGTAGAGCGAGTCGAACGACGTCCCGCCCTTGGCCAGCGCGTCGCGCATCACGTCGGCGGCGGCGTCCAGCACGGCGGTCAGCTGGCGGCGGCTCAGCGTGTCGGCGATCCGCGCGCCGTTCACCTTGGCCCGCCACAACGCCTCGTCGGCATAGATGTTGCCGATGCCTGACACCACCTGCTGATCGAGAAGCTGCCGCTTGATCTCGGAATGCTTGCGCCGCAACACCTTTACCACCGCGTCGGCATCGAACCGGGGATCCAGCGGGTCGCGCGCCAGGTGGGCGACGGGCTGGGGAACCACGCTGCCGTCGACACTGACCAGGTCGGCGAGCATCCATCCCCCGAACGTCCGCTGATCGGCGAAGCTCAGCACGGTCCCGTCGTCGAGCAGCGCGGAGATGCGCACGTGGTCGGTGCGCGGCACCTTGCCCAGCAGCATCTGCCCGCTCATGCCGAGGTGAACGACGAGCGCCGCGTCAGGGTCGTCGAGCAGCAGCCACAGGTACTTGCCGCGCCGGTCGGTCCCGGTGATCTTCGCGTCGAGCAGCCGGGCGGTGAGGTCGGCGGGCCCGGCCTCGTGGCGGCGCACCGCGCGCGGATGATGCACCCGGACCGCGGTGATCGTTTTGCCCACGACGTGGGCGGCCAAGCCGCGGCGCACCACCTCGACCTCGGGCAGTTCGGGCATTCAGCGGGTCATCAAGCTAGGCGGGCGTTTTTCCCGCGGTGTCCAGCGCTTCGAGCGCTTTCCATGTCGCGGCGGCGGCCTTTTGCTCGGCCTCCTTCTTGGACCGACCGACACCGGAGCCGTATTCGGTCTCCATCACGACGACGACCGCGGTGAACTCCTTGTCGTGGTCCGGCCCGGTTGAGGTGACCACGTACGACGGCGCACCCATGCCCCGCGCCGCGGTCAGCTCCTGCAGGCTGGTCTTCCAGTCCAGCCCGGCCCCCAGGGTCGGCGCGGCGTCCAGCAGCGGACCGAACAGCCGCAGGATCACCTCGCGCGCCGTCTCGATGCCGTGCTGCAGGTAGATCGCGCCCAGCAGCGACTCCATGCCGTCGGCCAGGATGCTCGACTTGTCGGCCCCGCCGGTGTTCGCCTCGCCCCGGCCGAGAAACAGGTGGACGCCGAGGCCTTCGTCGGACAGGTTCCGCGCGACGTCGGCCAGCGCCTGCGTATTGACCACGCTGGCGCGCAGCTTGGCCAGGTCACCCTCGGACCGGTCGGGATGGCGGTGGTAAAGCTCGTCGGTGATGGTCAGGCCCAACACGGCGTCGCCCAGGAATTCCAGGCGCTCGTTGGTGGGCAGCCCTCCGTGCTCGTAGGCGTAGCTGCGATGCGTCAGGGCCAGCGACAGCAGCTCCTCGGGCAGCTCGACCCCGAGCGCCTCGAGCAGGGCTTCCCGCGACGTCACCGCTGGTCCCCCGGGGTGTCGTCCGGTTCGCGCGGCAGCATGTCGGCCAACTTGGACCACCGCGGGTCGATGCGATCGTGGTGATGGCCGGGCTCGCCCGCGAGCGCGACACCGCATTCGGGGCACAGCCCCGGGCAATCCTCCCGGCACACCGGCGCGAACGGCAGCTCCAGCCCGACGGCGTCGATGATGGGCTGCTCGAGGTCGATGGTGTCGTCGACGATGTGGCCGACCTCGTCCTCTTCGGTGGTGGCCTCGGTCGTGCTGTCGGGGTAGGCGAACAGCTCGGTCAACCGGACCTGCACGCGCCCGGTGACCGGCGTCAGGCAACGGGAGCATTCGCCGCTGGTGGGCGCGGCCACCGTCCCGGTGACCAGCACGCCTTCCGACACCGACTGCACCTGCAGGTCCAGCTCCAACGGGGCGCCCGCGGCGATCGCGATCATGTCCAGTCCGATGCGCGACGGGCTGGGCACGGTCTCGCGCAGGGTGACCATCGCGCCCGGACGCCGACCCAGCCGGGTGATGTCGATGGTCATCGGCGACGTCGAACGGCGCTGCGTGGTGATGCTGTGCTGCCGCGTCATAGGGGAAATCCTACGGCGCCGCGCGAGTAATGAAAGGCGCGATCAGCCGCTAGCGCTGATGGCGGCGACCCGCGTCGCCCGGCTGGGCCGCGCTCGCGATCGCCGCTAGCGGGTCGCGTAGTCGTGGGTGCCGGCGGCGGTGCGCAGCTGGTGGCGGCCGCGTCCCACCGACCGCAGCGTGCCGTTGAGGAACTCCTCGAACTCGGCGAGCTTGTTGTCGACGTAGATGTCGCACTCGCCGCGCAGCCGGTCGGCCTCGGCGTGCGCGGTATCGATCAGGCGGGTGGCCTCGGCATTCGCGGCCTCGACCACGCTGTTCTGCGAGACCAGGCGCTGCTGCTCCTTGATGCCCTCCTGCACGGCCTTCTCGTAGGAGATGTTGCCGTTCTCGATCAGCCGGTCGGCCTCGGCCTGGGCGCGGCTGACGCTGGCCTCGTACTCGCGTTTTGCGGCCGTGGCGATGCGCATGGCCTCCTCGCGGGCCTCGCCGACCATCCGCTCGCTGTGCTGGCGCGCCTCGCTGACCATCCGGTCGGCCTGCGCCTTCGCGTCGGACAGCAGCCGGTCCGCCTCGGCGCGGGCGTGGTTGAGCATCGACTCCGATTCGGTGGTCGCCGAGGAAACCATGGATTCGGCGTGCGACTTGGCGTCCTGCAGCATCGAGTCACGCGCGTCGAGCACGTCCTGGGCGTCGTCCAGCTCGCCCGGGATCGCGTCCTTGATGTCGTCGATCAGTTCCAGCACGTCACCGCGGGGCACGACGCAGCCGGACGTCATGGGCACGCCACGCGCCTCTTCGACGATGGCGCCCAATTCGTCCAGCGCTTCAAAAACTCGGTACACGGCCATACCCTCCTGGCGTCTTGCCGAAAAAACTCGTTGTTACCAGTGTGCCTGTTGTTACGTCTGTGACAGCGGTGGCGAGGCCGGTGTGTCGGGCATTTGCCCTCCGCGCCCTCTCACTGTGACTGAAATCCATGGAAAATGCCCGTTCACGCCGTTTCCGCGGGCCAGACCGCCGCGCGGGGTTGTTCCGTCCATATTCTTTGCCGGCCCCCGCACCGATGGCAGCCATTCTAGGGATCGTGGCCGGTAGCGCGCGCCAAGATCCCCATTCCGCATTGACAGATACCCCCTAGGGGTATAGGCTAACGCCGAATCACTCGAAACCGAAGCGGAGGCCTCGATGAGAGCGCTCGCAGCGATCGGTCACGCCCTGGGCTTGGCGGGGTCGATGACATGGGAAATCCTCTGGGCACTGATCCTGGGCTTCGCGCTGTCGGCGGTGGTGCAGGCCGTCGTGCGCCGCTCGACGATCGTGAGCCTGATGGGTGACGACCGGCCCCGCACGCTGGCCGTGGCCGCCGGGCTGGGGGCCGCGTCGTCGTCGTGCTCGTATGCGGCGGTGGCCCTGGCCCGCTCCCTGTTCCGCAAGGGTGCCAACTTCACCGCCGCGATGGCGTTCGAGATCGGCTCGACCAACCTCGTGGTCGAGCTGGGCATCATCCTGGCGCTGCTGATGGGCTGGCAGTTCACCGCCGCGGAATTCGTGGGCGGACCGCTGATGATCGTGGTGCTCGCCGTGCTGTTCCGGCTGTTCGTGCGGTCCCGGCTGGTCGACGCGGCCCGGGAACAGGCCGAGCGCGGAATCGCCGGCTCGATGGAAGGCCATGCCGCTATGGACATGTCCATCCAAAAGGAGGGGTCGTTCGGGCGACGGCTCTTCTCCCCGGAGGGCTTCACCTCGGTCTCGCACGTGTTCGTGATGGAGTGGTTGGCGATCCTGCGCGACCTCGTGCTGGGCCTGCTGATCGCGGGTGCCATCGCGGCGTGGGTGCCCGAAAGCTTTTGGCGCATCTTCTTTTTGACCGATCACCCGGGCTGGTCGGCGTTGTGGGGGCCGATCGTGGGACCGATCGTCGCGATCGTGTCGTTCGTCTGCTCGATCGGCAACGTCCCACTGGCGGCGGTGCTGTGGAACGGTGGCATCAGCTTCGGCGGCGTCATCGCGTTCATCTACGCCGACCTGCTGATCCTGCCGATCCTGAACATCTACCGCAAGTACTACGGCACCAGGATGATGCTGACGCTGCTCGGCACCTTCTACGCCGCGATGGTCGCCGCCGGTTACTTGGTCGAATTGCTGTTCGGCACAACGGGTCTCATCCCCAGACAGCGCAACGCCACGGTGATGGAGGCGTCGATCTCGTGGAACTACACCACCTGGCTCAACATCGCCTTCCTCGTCATCGCGGCCGTCCTGATCGTGCGGTTCGTCACCTCGGGCGGGCTCCCGATGCTACGGATGATGGGCGGCTCCCCCGCGCCGGCGGAGGGTCACCACGATCACAGCCATCGGTGCGACTGAGGGCTGTGACGCCGGGTTGACCGGGTCGCCATCCATTCGTCACCGCCGATCGTGCTGCGCCAGTCCGCCGGCAGCGCATCCAGGGCGTCTTCGATGCAATCCCATATCGACTCGAGCGGGGACGCGCCCGGGGCGGCGGCGGCAATCCGGTCCTCCACAGCGTAATTCGGCTCGTGCGGCGCATCGCCGAATGGGGCGAGCGCGTTGATGGCGTCCATGACGCGGCGCCGGCGTTCGGCGTAGGGCCACGCGGCCAACTCGTCGGGCATGATCGGCCGGCCGAAGATGTAGTCCTGCGCCCCATGCCGATACGGCACCTCGAGCTTGTGCTGCACCGGTTCCTCGGGCAAGCCCCCGGCGAAGTACACCGGCACGATCGGCAGCGACGCGGCGATCGCCAGGTCCAGCAGCGTGGAGGTCAGCCGCTCGACGCGCTGGCCGGAACGGACCGATCGGGTCCCGTCAGCGTGCACCATGGTCGACGTGCCGTGGGCGACGACGTCGCGCTTGATCTCGTCGATCAGGCTCAGGAACTGCTCCGGGTTGCGTTGGTCGAAGTACCTGGTGCTGCCCGGTTTTCCGTTGGCCGTGGCATCCGCCAGCCGGGTGAGGGCACCAACCCACCGGGTTTCGTGCTTGGCGTGCGCGATCGTCACGACCTTGGTGTCGGTCAACCAGGACGCGATCGACGTGCCCAGGATCGACTCGACCTGCACCTGATGGTTGCCCAGCAGCAGCACCGGACGGCCCCGCACCGCCGCCACCGCGGGGGGGTCGGTGACGATGACATGCCGGACGTAGCGCGACAGCAGGGCCCAGTGGACCAGGTCGGCGAACCCGCCGGGCGGTATTCCGAGCCTGTCGGTCGACCAGCTGCGCACCGGTTGCCAGTCCGTGCGCAACGACGCACTCGCACGACATTCGCCGCGGCCCGTCTGCTCGACCTCGACGGAGATTCGCTCCAGCGGCAGAGCCGGGCAGCTGACCTGCCCATCGACGATGAGCACCTGCGACGGGTGGATCGCGCCGTGGGCGGCGTCGGCGACGGCTTCTTTGACGGCGATGTCGGCGATCAGTGAATTGCCTTGGCCCTCGGTGTCATACACCGCGCGCAGGGTGCCCTTGAACCAGTCCTGCGTTGCCGCGCGCGCCGGATCGAGCGCGACCGTCCCGCGGCCCAACCGGTCGCTCAACGACATCCCGGGCACCGCGCGCCGCTCGGCAAGGAACGCGCGCCGCTTGGCGCCGCTGACTTGGACGAGATGGCCCTTGTCCAAGAGGAATTCGACGACGCGCAGGTGCGCCCAGGGTTTGCCCGCGACGCTGAGCCACAGGTCGACGATCGGCAACCGGTCGTCGGAGTCGTCGAACCCGACGAACCGGGCCTGCACGTCGACCGTCCCGTCCACCGGGGCATCGCTGTAGAAGCGCGCCCAGATCACCCGGCGCGGGAAGCCGACGGTCGTGTCCGCCGCGTCCGCATAGCCGGCGATATCCGAAGTGGTCCAGACGCTCATCGCGGTGTGGGGAACGATGTGAAACGCCCCGTCGAGCAGCCCCGGGTGCTGCTCGCCCGCGGGGACCTGGCACCGCCGGACGGCGAGCGTCCCCGATGAGCCGTTGCGGCCAATCCGGGCACCGTCCGCCAGGGTTTGGAACGCGGGCCCGTGGAACACCGTGCCGTCGTACGGGCTGGCGTAGGGCACCGCGTCTTGCAGCGGGACGGGCGTTACGGGTTCGCCAGCGTAGTCGTCCGCGGTGAAGATCACGGCCTCCGCGTGAGTCTCCCAGCGCGACAACTCCGGTCGGGGCGCATCGCGCCACACCTCGAGGCGACCATCGAAGCGGCCCGGGTCGACGGGTTCTATGACCACCCGTAGCCGTGTCGGCGTATCGACGACGACCCAGCGAACCAGGCGCAGGTCGCTGATTTCGGCGACCTTGGCCCCGCCGGTCGCCTTGCTGGCCGCCTGCGCGAACAGGTCCAGGACCGACATCATCGGCAGCGACGGGATCACGTACGTCGGGCAGTGGTCGAGGACCCAGGTGTCGCGAGCGGGGTCGATGGTCGTCTCCAGCGAGGTGGCCGCGCCGGGGCCGGACGCGATGGGCGCCCCGGGTGCGAGGCGCACGGCCAAATTGGTTGCGCTGTAGATCCGTATCCCGTCGCACCACAGGGAGGCGTCGGCCACCGCCAGGATGCCGGCATCACCGCGCTCGACGCGGGTGATCTCGATTTCCGCCGTGATCCGCTTGTTGGTGGGCACGATCTGGCCGCGGTATCGCCAGGTGATGGCTTCTCCGATGGCCACCGGCTCGAAGCGCGCCGAGGGTCCCATCTCGTCGCCGAAACCGAGGTCGAGCATCGCGAATTGTATTAACTGCAAAAGCATCTCGATGCCCAACGATCCGGGCTGCACGGGGTCGCGGTAGAAGTGCGCCTTGAAGTACCACTCGGCGGGGTTGATGTCCTTGACGGCGCGCCACCGGCCCAGGCCGGCGCCGCCGGCGGTGGGCCAGCGGCCCGTGACCCGGTCGATCATCAACAGCATCGGGTCGGCCAGCCGCGCTCCCGCCCCGAAGAATTCGGCTGGACGCGCGCCCAGGTCGACGACCGGCGCCTCGCAGGGAAGTTCCAACAGGGCGCGCTGTTCGTCGCTGACCGGGAGCCCGACCTGCTGCTGCAGCGCTTCGAGACGGAAGTAGCCGAACACGGTGTCGAACGTGTAGACGATGCCGTCGTCGGCGGAGATTTCGCCGCCGAACGTGACGATGATGGTCCCGCCGGCCTGGGCGACGTTCTTCAGGACGGCCTTGATCCGCAACGTCCCGGTCGAGGGCGTGATCTCGCGGTGCTGGATCCCGGTTCCGTCGAGGTTGCGGAAGAAGAGGTCCACATCGAAGTCCAGCGGGCAGCCGGCGTAGGCGCCCAGCCAGCCGCAGGGCTGCAGCGCGATCTCCATGAGGACCGCGTTGGGCATCGTCTGCCGCGCGTTCGAACCCTTGTTCTCGGCGAAATACCAAGCGTCGCTGGGGACGTCGTACTCCGCGACGACCTGCGCGCCGGGTTTCGCGACGCCGAGCTCGCCCACGACCTCGGTGACCCGGGACATGAAGTGGTAGGGCGGACCCGGCAGCCGCGCGACCCTGCGGTGGGTGTCGAACTTCTCATAAAGCGGGCCGACCGCCAGGGAGGGCTTGGCGATGGCGCAGGCCAGCATCGCGGTGTAGTCGAACTTGACCCCGTGGCCTTCGGCGACGGGCTTGGGTTCGACGTGGCCCTCCAGCTCTTTGACGCCCATGTCCATCGGGCACCCGGGTGAGAGCCGCAGTCCCATCCGCCGGCAGTGGAAGGCCGGCAATCCGTCGACGGTGCACAGCAAATCGGCGAACAGCGTCGGCTCGGGCTCGGCGATGACCTCGCGCACGAACACCTCGTAGACGAGCTCGCGCGATCCCGGGGTGACCTGGCCGCGGCAGACCAGCTTGTAGGTCTCGAACGGCACCGGCTCGAAGCGCCAGCCGTCGCATCCCATGGTCATGCCCAGGGCGGTCATGTAGACGGCCATCGTCTGCATCGTGGCCTCGTACATGAGCGTGCCGGGCATGCACGGGTCGTTCTTGAAATGACCGTCGAAATACCATTTTTCGGGGGTAATGTGCTCGACGGCGCGCAGGTAGCCCCGGCCCCACGGGCCGCCGGCGAAGTCGAGGTGGGTCACCTCGTCGACGAACAGCATCTTGCCGCCCGCGATGCTCGGGGTGCGGGTGTGGCTGGCCGCGCGCTCGAAGCCGGGGCCGAGCGTGCGCCAGATGTCGCCCGCCGCGATCGCCTCCAGGTCGGCGCGCTGCAAGGAGGTGCGCGCCGTTCGCGCCGGGGTGGGCTCCATTGGGCCGTCGACGGTTTCGTCCTCGGGGCGCCAGAGGATCCCACCCGACGCGGCCAACTCCTCGTCGGAGAAGAACCCGGCCTGGCCGTTGCGCATGGACATCCGCTCGACGCCGCCGATCGTGCAGTCGTAGTGGAAGAAGAACAGCCGGATGTCGCCCTGGCGGGCGTGGGCGTCGACGTGGATGTCGAAGCGCAGGGTGTCGCCGATCTCGGGCAGGCCGCCCAGGTAGGTCACCTCGCAGCCCAGCAGGCGGTACACCCGCTCGCCCTTGTTGGCGAAGTCCGCGCCCATCCAGGAGATGAGCATGAGGTCGGCCTGCCCGGCCTCGATCATGATTCCGGCCGGCATCCGCCCCTGATGCAGCCACCAGGCGTCGGCGGTGACATCGGTTTCGGTCCACAGTGTTCCGGTGCCGCTCTTGCCCGGCTCGGCGTCGATGCCCAGCAGCCGATCCGCCAGCAGCAGAGGGGGTTCCGGCATCCGTACCTGCCGCGCGTAGTCGTCCTGCGCCGCGAACGCCGGGCCGAAGATGTCGGAGATCTTGCCCGAGGCGTGCACACGCAGGCCGTCCTTGTCCAGCGCGAGGCCCATCGGGTCGCGCTTGACCGTCGGCTTGGGTAACTCCTTGCCGGGGGGCGGGGACGGTTGGATCGCGCGGTAGGCGCCCGCGCCGGGCAGGTAACCGAAGCCGTTGTGGGTCACCGGTTTTTGACCCTCGCCATCGACCGACGGCGGCTCCGGTGGCGCCTCGCCCAGCGGCACCCGCGCCAACGCGTCCGCGACCTTGGGCAGCGCCGGCGGGAGGGGCAGGTGTGTGGTCATGGGCCGCTCCAATTGCGGGGTGACGTGGTGAGACGGGTGAGCCGGGAACCGCAACCATGTGTGTTTCGCGGTCGCCGCCGGCAGCTCCCCGAGCGCGTCGGGTCGTCCGGGTGCCGTTGGCGAGAGCACGATTCGCTGTTGCTGGCCGCCGAGGCCGGTGAGCGTGACGACGACCGAACGCTTTTCGGCCGTCCACGGCGTGCCGTCGGGGCACACGCCCAGCACGCCGTAGAGCGCGCCCGCGGCGACGTGCAGCAGACCGGAGGCGGCGTGCGCGTGGCCGAGCAGCGGCGACAGGTTCAGCGCGCCGGGCGCGTTGCCCAGGTGAAGACACTCGCCCTGTGGCTTCTGATCGGCGGGCAGGGTGGCCAGGATCGTGTCACCGGCCCGACGCGCGTCCTCGGCCCGTTTGAGCACGACGACGACGGCGGCGTCGCCGGGTGTCTGCTCACCCGGCCCGAGCAGTGCCCGGGCCGCGGCCTCGTGCACCGGTTCGCAGCTGAGGTCCACCGCGCCGACGACGGCCGCGTCGACCTCACGTCGCCGCAGGGCACGGGCGGCCATCTCCAGCGCGGTGGTGCCGGACAGTTCCTCCCTGGACACCGTGAAACTTGGCCCCCGCAGGTCGAATTGGCGGTTCAGGCGGTTGGCGACGATGTTCGGCATCGCGCCGACGACGCCGGCGGCCGTCCACCCGGGCACGACGGCGTCGCGCGCCGCCGCCAGCTCCGCGGGATCGTCGATCTCGTCGGCCAACCGCCATCGCAACCCCAGCCGGGTGATCTCGGTGTCACAGCCCATCCCGACGATGACGCTGGTCCTGTCCGGTGGCAGCTCGCCGATCACCGTCTCCATGTTGACGGCCGCACCGAGCAGGGCCAGTTGCTGGGGCAGCGTCTGGTTGAGATCCGCGGGGGGAAAGCGTGTTTGGGTGACGTCCAGGCGGACCTCGGTCATCCGGGCCCTGCGGGCGTCGCCTGCCCCGCGGGTGGGAATCGGTTCGGCCTTCTTCAGATGCTCGGCCACCGAGGCGGTTTCGTCGTCGCCGACCAGGAGGCTGACGCCGACGATCGCGATGTCGTCGCCCGTGGCGGAAACGGTGACGGTCGGCCGGTCGCGGCGGTCGCCGGCGGTCGGGATCCATTCTTCGAGCAGCAGGTGGGCGTTGTTGCCGCCGAAGCCGAAGTTGTTGACGGCGGCGCGGCGCGGCCCGCGGCACTGCCAGGGTTCGGCCTCGGTGAGTAGCCGGAATGGCGACTCGGCGAGGAATGGCAACGGGTCGTCGACGTGCAGGGTGGGGGGCCGGATGCCCGCACGCATAGCCGCGAGCACCTTGATCGCCCCCGCGGCGCCCGACGCCGTGATGGAGTGTCCCAGATTGGATTTCAGCGATCCGATGGGCAGGTCCGACAGGCCCGCGAAGATGCGCGCCATGCTCATCAGCTCGGTCAGGTCGCCCCGCGAAGTCCCCGTGGCGTGGCACTCGACGAGCGAGATGTCTCGTGGCTCGAGCCCGGCCATTTCGTAGGCGAGCCGCATGGCCCGCTCCTGCCCCTCCTGCGACGGTACGAGCGGGCCCTGTCCCCGGCCGTCGTTGCTGAGCCCCACCGCCCGGATGACGCCCAGGATGGTGTCGGCGTCGGCGATCGCGTCGTCGAGCCTTTTGAGCACCAGAAACGCCGCGCCCTGGGCGGGCACCAATCCGTCGGCGTCGCGGTGGAAGGGGCGCGACTTTCCGGTGCGGCTCAGCGCCTGCAGCGCGGTGAAGCCGACGTGCAGGAGCAGGTCGCTGGCGCCGTTCACCCCGCCCGCCACCATCACGTCCGCGGTGCCGTCGTGGAGCCGGTCGCACGCCAGTTTGATCGCGTACAACGAGGAGGCGCACGCGGCGTCGAGGGCCGTGGCGCCCGCGGTCAATCCCAGTGCGCTGGCCATGAGGTGGGCCGGCAGGCCCGACATGAAGCGGTTACGCCAGTCGATGGCGTGTTCGCCGCCGCGCCAAACCTTTTCGGCCAGCTCGATCATCGACTTCGTCGGGTAGCTCAAGTTGCCCAGGACGACCCCGGCCCGGCCCGGGACCTCACCCGGGCGCCACCCGGCGCTGTCCAGGGCTTGCCGGGCGGCCTCGACGGCCCACAGGTACAGCGGGTCCAGGCCCCGAAACTCGGTGGCGTCGAGCAGGAAACGTCCGGCGTCGAAGATCTCGTCGAAGCCGCGGACGTATCCGCCGCGCTCCGACCAGGCGTGGTCGAGGAAGGGGGCGTCCGTGTCGTCGCGCACGATGCTCGCCGCCGATACCCCCCAATGGCCGGGCCGCGGTGTGCCGAGCGCATCCCGGCCCTCGCGCACCGTCCACCATAACTCGTCGGGGTTCAGGCCGCCGGGTAGGACGCAGCCCTGGCCCACGATCGCGACGGGTGAAAACATCAGCCGCCGTAGGGGTACAACTCGAGCCGTTTGAGGCTGGCCACCACGTGTCCGTCCGCGTCGACGAGGTCCAGGTCGCAGACGGCTCCGCTGTTCTTGGCATCGCCGTTGGAGAGCACACATCGCAATCCGTCGCCCAGCGCCCCGGCGCGGTAACGGACCGCCTCGCCGACCCGCAGCGGCAGCACCGTGCGGCCGAGCTGTTCGTGGCTCCAGACCAGCGCCAGTTGCAGACAGCCGTCGAGCGCAGCGGAATCCGTGGCCCAGCCCTCGCCCTGCCAGCCCGCTTTGGTCAGGCCGTGCAGCGACGCCGTCGCGCTCGTGGCCCGGCACTCGACGTCCTCGAGGACCTGGAACGCCGGGCCGTGGAAGAGCGCGCCGTTGCTGTAGCAGGTGTCGCGGTCCAACCGGTGACCACCGGCCGGCGCGGTCGGTGCGGCGGGCGCAACCGCTGGGGCCGAACCCATTTCGGCCGTGGCGGAGTAGTAGGCGGTCGCTCCGGCGATGTCGGACAACGTGCAGGCGAGTCGATCCGCCCGGTCTTCCGCCGGCGCGGCGCGCACCAGCATCGGGTCGCCCTGTTGGTCGAAGTCCTGCAGGGTCACGCCGCGCAGCACCCTGAGGTCGAGCAGACGCTGCACGAGTTGTCCGGGCCGGCACGCCTCGGCCATCCGCACGAACCACTCCAGCACCTGCACCACCGGTAGCACGACGTTGCCGCGGACCCGGTGATCCGCCAACTGCGGCTGCCGTCGCACTTGGGCCAGCACGCGCGCGATTCGGCCTTCGGCGGGCAGCACGCTCGCCGATACGCCGTCTCCGAGGGTGACCTCGGGGTCGTCGGTCTGCCCATCCAGCACGTCGGAGACGAACGCCCGCGCGCCGTCGGCGAGCGGGATCAACCCGATGCCCCGCGACTCGAACATCGCCTTCAGGCCGGGGGTGACCATGCCGGAATCCCATGGCCCCCAACCCAAGGCCCGCACGAGGCAGGCCGGGCCGCGTCGCGCCTGCTCGGCCAGCGCCACCTTGTTGAGGACCTCGTTGGCCATGGCGTAGTCGCTCTGGCCGACGTTGCCGCTGCGCGCGGCCACCGAGGAAAACAGGCAGATGACCTTCAGCGGATCGCCGGCCGTGGCGTCCAGCAGCGCGCACAGGCCGCCGACCTTGGTCTCGAAGACGCGGTCGAACCCGTCGAGGGTTTTCTTGTGCAAGGGCGCGTCGGCCAATACGCCCGCCCCGTGCACCAATCCGGTGATCGGCCCGAATTCGGTTCGCACACTGTCCAGCAGGGCGCCGAGCGCGGACGCGTCGCGCACATCGGTCGCGGCATAACGGACCCGGGAACCGGCGGCGGTCAGGGCGGCAACGGTCGCCCGCACCTCGCGATCCGCGAGGATGCGCCGCGCCTGCTGTTCCAGCTCCCTGGGCGTGGGCTTGAGCCCTCGTGTCACCGCGCTGGACAGCAGCGCCCGCTTGAGTTCGGCGTCGGTCGTCAGGCCGTGCGCCTCGGGTGGTTCGTCGGAAAGCTCCGTGCGTCCCAGCAGGACGAAGGCGGCCTGTGTTTGCTTCGCCAGGGCGATCACCGAGGCTGCGGTTACGCCGCGGCCCCCACCCGACACGACGATCACGTCGCGACGGTCGATGCGACGCGCGTGGG
>NZ_LZKR01000112.1 GCF_001672915.1 Mycobacterium sp. 1245805.9
TGCACCCACACGCCAACGAGTTCCAGGTCGGGTCGCCGGCGAATGGCGTCGATCGCGATCTTCCCGACTCCCCCGGTGGACCAGACGACGATGCGCATGAGCACTCTCCTTACTGGTTCGCCAGGGCCTCCCGGCCCGGGCCGGGGCACGCGTGTCGAACCTGAGCGTGTACATCAGCTGCAGGTTAACCTAAGATTTGTTCTTTAGGATAGTGTGCACTTTCTTAGCGATTTAAAGGCAACGGCCGTCTCGCCTTTCGGCACGCGCACTCGAGGAGGAACAGGATGACGACTCATCGCGTAGTGGTCTGGTCCACCGGGGGAGTCGGGAAGATCGCGATCGACGCCATTCGCCGGCGACCCGACCTGGAACTCGTTGGCGTGTGGGTGCATTCGCCCGACAAGGTCGGCAAGGACGCCGGTGAGCTGGCCGGCATCGGGCCGCTGGGCGTGACGGCCACCGACGATGCCGACGTGCTGATCGCGCTGGCGCCCGACGCCGTCGTCTACGCCGCGAGCGGTCCCGAACGCGACGGCGCAGCGGTGCCCGACTACCTGCGGCTGCTACGGGCGGGCATCAACGTGGTGTCGACGTCGTCGACCAGCCTGGTGTACCCGCCGTCGTACTTCGCGCCGGACTGGCGCGACCAACT
>NZ_LZKR01000113.1 GCF_001672915.1 Mycobacterium sp. 1245805.9
GGCGAGGGCGGCGCGGCCGCCGGCCCACGCGCGGGGGCCGGGGTCGGTGCGCAGTCCGAAGGTGCCGCCGGTGTCCTGGACGGTGACGAACACGCCGCCGTGTTCGGCGAACCTTGCGGCGAGGCGCTGGGTGTCCGCGAACACCGTGCGGTTGATGGCCAGTGCGTCGTTGCGGGTATCGGTTCGCCGCAGACCGCCGAGGTGGATCACCGCCTCGGCGTTGGCGCCCGGCTCGGGCACGATCGTGGCGTTGACGCCGTGCGTGCGCAGGATCGCGGCCAGCGCGTCGGCGGCATCCTGCTCGTCTGGCGCGGTGACGATCTCCACGTTGGTGGCGGTGTAGAGACCCGGCATCCCCATCCCGCTAGCCGGAGCAGGAATCGCACGCACCGCGTAGCGCGCGATCCCCGCTCCGGCTAAGTCAAAAGGGAGGCGATCACCTGCCTCGGTCGGGGCCGTCAGGCCTTGGAGGTAGTCGACGATTTCCTGCAGCGTGCCCAGCGTCGCCATCGTGGCGGCCTCCACCTCGGGCAGTGCCGGGACCCGCTGCTGCACCGCGGATAAGATCTCCACCCGCTTGATCGAATCAATACCGAGATCGGCTTCCAGCGCCATCGACAAATCCAGCATCTCCACCGGATAACCCGTCTTGTCCGCCACCACCTCCAGCATCTGCGTCACCAACTCGCCACCGGCAACCGAAACAGCCACCGGCGCAAGCGTGCTCACCGGAGCTGCCGTCCCGTTGTGGCCCGCCGGGGTGCCGTTGTGGAGGGCCGGCCCCGCGGGCACCGAGGGCCCGCCGTTGCGGATGACGGGGGCCGGCGGCGGCGTGGGCATCGCCGGTTTCCCGTTGGGGACGACGGGGATCACCGCGGGCGGGTCGGGCGGTGCGGCCACCGGGGCACCCGGCACGAGACCTTGCAGCAGCCTTTGTATTTGGCCGATTCCCTCCTGCACGGTCCCGACGGCGGCGAGCAGTTCCGTGACGACGTCGGCACCCAGCTGGAGCGCCGGCGGCGATGCCGTCGCGGTTGGCGTAAACGATTCGGAAAGCGCCAATTTGTACTCCGATTCGGTCCGGTGTCCGTTGCTTCGGGCACTGTGTTCGGTGGGGTTTTCGACAGCCCGTTGGACGGGCTCGTCGTTCATCTGAGGCCGTCCATAGTTGGATCCGTTGATCTTGAGGGTCAGCTTCGGCCGCTCCCGGCTACGCGGGTCGTCGACGACGCGGTAGTCGGCCCAGAGGGCCTCGAAGTCCATCGGGACGCCCGCGGCCGCGAGTTGGGCCAGTCCCACCCAGAGCGATCGAATGCCGTTGCGGCCCTTCGTGTCCAGGGACACCGCGGAGTGCTCCTCGCCGCCGAGGCACTTGCCGACCAGGCCTGTTAGCACCGCGCCGGGGCCGACCTCGACGAAGGTGCGCGCGCCGGCCTGCCACATCGCCTGGATCTGTTCGGCGAACCGCACGGGCTGTGCGATCTGGTTGGCCAGCGTGTTCCGCATCTGGTGTGCGTCGCCGGCGTACGGCCGCGCCGTCGCGTTCGCGTAGACCGGCACCTCCGGCGCGCCGAACGGGATCTGGGCGAGGAACGAGGCGAACGGGTCCGCCGCGGGGGTGACGATGTCGGAATGGAAGGCGGTGGCGACGTCAAGGTGCCGCGCGTTGATGCCCGCCTCCATAAATCGTTGCGCGGCATCGTCTATGGCCGCACGCTCGCCCGAAAGCACAAATTGGTCGGGGGCGTTGTGGTTGGCGATGGTCACCGGAAGCCCGGACTCGGTGATCAGCTTGCGCACGGAGTCGACGGGCGCGGTCACCGCGCACATCGCCCCGTCGCTGCTGGTGGCGGCTTCGGCCATCAGCGCGCCGCGCGCGCGGGCGATCAGCAGCGCCACCTCTTCGCTGAAAACACCGGCGGCGCACAGAGCGGTGACCTCGCCGAAGCTGTGTCCGCCGACGGCCACTGGCGCGATGCCGAGGGCACGGATCACCGACAGCAGGCTCAGGCTGTGCGCCCCGATGCCCGGTTGCGCCCACTCGGTCCTCGTTAGCTCGCCCGCCTGCAGCGCGCGCTCGTCGTCGCTGAACGCCGTTCTCGGCCAGACGACCTGGTGCAGGTCACGCTCGGCGTTCAGCAGTTCGGCGCGGGCCAGTTCCCATGGCGTCAGCGCGGGCTCGTAGACCTGCGGCAGGTCGGCGCCCATGCCGACGTACTGGCTGCCCTGCCCCGGGAACAACAGCGCGACCGGGCCCGGCCGTTGCGCCGAGTAGTAGTAGCCCCGCGGCGAGCTGAATGATGCCGCCAGATCGGGGGTTTGGAGTTTCGCCGCGGCCTCGTCGAGCATCGCGCGCAGGTTGGCCACGCTGTCGGCGACGACGGCCAGGCGGTGCGGCGCGGTGGCGTCGTAGGCGGATTGCGTGCTCCGCGCGAGGTAGCCGAGCATGTCGGGATCGTCGACCAGCGACGCGGATAGCCGGGTGGCCTGCTCGGAAAGCGCGGCGGTGGAGGCCGCGCCGAGCACGATCAGCTCGGAATCCCAGGACCGGTAGCGCCACGCGCGGTTTCCGGCGCCCGTGTACTCCTCGACCGTGACGTGAAAGTTGGTGCCGCCGAAGCCGAACGAGCTGACGGACGCGCGCCTCGGGACGCCGTCGGCGGCCACCCACGGCTTCGCCCGCGTCGAGAGGTAGAACGGGGACTTCTCTATTTCGAGGGCGGGGTTGGGCCGATCGACCTTGATGGTCGGCGGCAACGTCTTGTGGTGCAGCGCCAGCACGGTTTTGAACAGGCCGCAGGCACCGGCCGCGCCTTTGGTGTGGCCGACCTGAGATTTCACCGAGCCGAGCGCGCACCATTGCCGGTCCGCCCGCCCCGAGCCGTCGAACACCTCTCGCAGCGCGGTGAATTCGGCGACATCGCCGGCCTTGGTTCCGGTGCCGTGGGCTTCCACCAGCCCGACGGTTTCGGGGCCGTAGCCGGCGGCGGCATAGGCGCGGCGAAGGGCTTTCGCCTGACCGGCCGGGCTCGGCGCGTAGATGCTCTTGGCGCGGCCATCCGAGGACGTACCGATGCCGCGGATCACGGCGTAGATCCGGTCGCCGTCGCGTTCGGCGTCGTCGAGGCGCTTGAGCGCCAACATCGCCAGCCCCTCGCCCAGCATGGTGCCGTCCGACTGGTCGGAGAAGGGGCGGCAGTCGCCGGTGGGCGACAGCGCGGTGACCTTGGCGAAGCACATGAACATCAAGATGTCGTTGAAGGCATCGACCCCGCCGGCGATCACCATGTCCGACTCACCGAGATACAGCTCGTGCAGCCCGACCTCCAGAGCGGCCAGCGAGCTCGCGCACGCGGCGTCGATGACACAGTTCGTGCCGCCGAGGTCGAAGCGATTGGCGATGCGCCCGGCGATGACGTTGCCGAGAAGCCCAGGGAAGGTGTTTTCCTGCCACGGCGTGTAGCCGGAGGCGACGCTCTCGCTGAACGCGGTGATCTCGGCTTCCGACAGCCCGGCGGCGCGCAGCCCACGCTCCCAGACCGGCCGGTGCAGGCTGCCGCCCATATAGTTGGTCATCTCGGTGCCGCCGGACGCGCCCAGGATGACGCTGACCCGCTCGCGATCCAGCCGAGAAAAGTCACCACCCGCCACGTCCTCTAAAACCTGCTGCGCGACCCGTAGACCAAGCAATTGGGCGGTGTCGGTCGCGGGCACCACATTCGGTGGAATTCCGAAATCCATCGGTGAGAAGTCGATATCGGGCAAGAATCCGCCGCGGCGCGCGTAAACCTTGCCCTGAATGCCGGGAGCTGGGTCGTAATAATCGTCGACGTTCCAATGCGACTCCGGAACGTCGGAGAACAGGTCCGCGCCGCCGACGATGTTGCGCCAGAAGCGCTCGGCCTCCGGAGACCCGGGAAACAGCGCGCTCACCCCGATGACGGCAACAGGGGGATGCTTGGATACCACCGGTCTCCTTCAGGTCGATAACACGTACTGCATCGCCTGTCAACCCGGGTCAGGATGACTGATCGTTAGGTTTTGCCGGGTTGATCAGCCAAGACGGGTCGAACGCTCGCCGGACGATACCAGAGCATAGGCGGTCGTATTGACGGAATGTCAATAACTCGGGATCGGTCTCGGGGCGGTGGGATCCGGCGCGCGCGACCGCGGAGCGTGCAGGCGGAAAAACTACCAGTAAGTAATATTTGCCGCGCAGTCGCCATTTCCGCGGCAACGAATTCTCCCCGCGCCGGCAACGGTCAGACAGACACCGCGGCGCCGGGCGCTATCGACAATGGCTGCGGAATATAGCGGAATGCACTTACGGGAACGGGAACGCCGCAGGTTCGCGCCTGCTGGGCCCGGCTTATTCGGGCGGCCCCTTCCAGCAGATTGAGCGCCACCTGGTCGACGTTGCGGTGCTCGCAGCGCTCCAGGTAACTGCCCGCCACCCAGCCGTTGAAGGCGCCCATGGACGGGCCACACCAGATCTGGTAGTCCAGGACACGCTCCGGATCGCCGTCGATCGCCCAACGGCTTGATTTGCCCAGATACCAGCGGAACACCAGCGCCATCTGATACTTCGGGTCTCGGTCCGCGAGTTCGAGCACCGCCGGCTCCCGCTGTTCCCAGTACCGCCGCGTCTCGGCCCAGACGTCGTCGACGCTCTTACCGAGGATCTTCTCCAGCTCCGCGCCGTGCTCGCCGGTCACCGCCGCCAGGTCCGGGTAGCCGGCGTACCACGCGTAGAGCTTCCTCGCCCGCGGGCCGAACATCGAGCCCCGCTTGAGCACCTGCAGGTTCACGCCCATCTCGAACATGTCGGACGCAGGCGCCATCATCACGTCCGCCACCGAGGCCTTGGCCAGCATCTCGCGCGCGCGTGTCGACAGCCCCGACTCGACGCACGACTGGTTGACCGAGCCGGTGACCACGTACGCGGCCCCCATCGCGAACGCGCCGGCGACGGACTGCGGCGTGCTGATGCCGCCGCCGGCGCCCACCCGCACGCGGCCGTCGAGGCCGTGTCGGTGCGCCAGCTCGTCGCGCAGCAGCGCGATCTCGGAGAAAAGCGACGACAGCGGGCGGTTGTCGGTGTGTCCCCCGCTGTCGGCCTCGACCGTGATGTCTTCGGCCACCGCCACGTGCCGCGCAAGTTCGGCTTCCCGCGACGTCAGCTTGCCGGCGGATTCGAGGGCCGACACCAGCGCCGCCGGCGCGGGTTCCATGAACATGCGGGCGACCTCGGGCCGCGAAACCTTCGCCATCACATGGTGTTTCCGGACGATCGCCCCGGCCGCGTCGGTCGACAGGCCGGACAAAGCGTAGTGGACCACCGCGGGGGTCAGTTTCATGAACGCCGACGCCTCGACGACGCGGACGTCGTGCGCGATGAACAGCTCCGCCACCCGCGCCTCGAGCGCGGGCTCGGTGGGCGAGTGGATCAGGTTCGCGCCCCAGGCGAGTCCGGGCCTCCCCGCGAGCCTGGCCCGGATGTCGGCCACGCCGCGCTCCACATCGGCGTACGCGAGGCCGCCGGCGCCGAAGAAGCCGAGCATGCCGGCCTGGGCCATCGCCACCACGAGCGCCGGTGTCGCGATGCCGTTCGCCATGGCCCCGGTGACGTACGGGAAACGGGTCCCGTGGGCCTCGCAGAACTCGCGGTCGCCGAGCCACTCCGGGTAGATCGGGGGCAGCGTCGCCACCAGCGATATCTCGGACGCGCCGACGTCCACCAGCTCGCCGCCCATGGCAAGCCCCAGCTGCCCGGTCGCCGCCTCGCGGACCACGTGCACCGGGTGGCGAACGTATTGAAGGACGCGAGCGATGTCCACCGGCGCGAACGCCGCCGGCGCGGTGGTGGCGCGCCACCCACCCAAGACCGGGGTCACACCGGCCTCGGTGCGAGGCTCCAATACGACGGCAGGTCGCTCCTCCACTGCCAATTCCCTTCAATATGTGTGCCGAGGCATGGAGTTTCTCACGGACCACCGTTATGGGCGTCAAAACTCCGGGTTTCCGGGTTCCGCCCGTAGTGCTACCTCGCGCCGCGCCCCGGCACTGCGAGGGCAATCATGCTGTCCCGCTTGACCAATGACGACGGCCGCGCCCTGACAGCCGAAACTTGTCGTACCCGGTTGCGATGATGGGGTTATGTCGTTGACCGCAGCTGCCGGCGCTCTGGTGAATACGCCCAAGCGTATTGACGTGCT
>NZ_LZKR01000114.1 GCF_001672915.1 Mycobacterium sp. 1245805.9
GCTGTCCGGCCAGCGCGCGCCCGGCCCGGTGCCGTCGTTTCACGAGCACCCCGACGAAACCGCCGAGGCCGCCGCGGTCGCCAAGTCGATCGCCCGGCTGATCGAATCCGGCACCGCGCCGTCGGAGATCGCGGTGCTCTACCGGGTCAACGCGCAATCCGAGGTCTACGAGGAGGCCCTGACCGAGGCCGGCATCACCTACCAGATCCGCGGCGGCCTCGGCGGTTTCGTCGGGGTGCTCGTGAAACGACGGCACCGGGCCGGGCGCGCGCTGGCCGGACAGCTGCAGCTTGCTGCCGGCGACGCGGCCCCGCGCCGCGGCGATCACCTGATTGGCCAGCGACACCACCTGCGGGGTGGACCGGTAGTCGCGCTCCAGGCGCACCACCGTGGCGTCCGGGAACCGCCGCGAGAAGTCGAGCAGGAACCGCGGCGTGGCCCCGGTGAACGAGTAGATGGTCTGGTTGGCGTCGCCGACGACGGTCAGGTCGTCGCGGTCGCCCAGCCAGGCCGCGAGCACCCGCTGCTGCAGCGGGGTGACGTCCTGGTACTCGTCGACGACGAAACAGCGGTAGCGGCCGCGGAACTCGTCGGCAACGGCGGCGTCGTTCTCGATCGCGGCGGCCGTGTGCAGCAGCAGGTCGTCGAAATCCAGCAGCGTCACCGATTCGTCGCGGACCTTCAGCGCCTCGTAGGCGTCGTAGACCGCGGCGATCTGCTTGGCGTCCATCGGGACGTCCCGGCCGGCGTCGGCCACGGCCGGCGCGTACTTCTCGGGGCCGATCAGCGACGCCTTGGCCCACTCGATCTCCCCGGCGAGGTCGCGGACGTCGTCGGTGCTAACGTTCATCCGGCAACGGCTGGCCGCCCGGGCGACGACGGCGAACTTGCTGTCGAGCAGCTGCCAGCCGGTGTCGCCGACGACGCGCGGCCAGAAGTAGCGCAGCTGGCGGTGCGCGGCGGCGTGGAAGGTCAGGGCCTGCACGGCGCCGACGCCGGGACCCGCGTGGCCGGCGTTGGCGAGCGTGCGCAGGCGCGAGCGCATCTCCCCCGCCGCCCGCTGGGTGAACGTGACCGCCAGGACCTGGCCGGCGGCGACGTGGCCGCTCGCGACGAGCTGGGCGATGCGGTGCGTGATGGTGCGGGTCTTGCCCGTCCCGGCGCCCGCGAGCACGCAGACCGGCCCGCGGGGGGCCAGCACGGCTTCGCGCTGCTCGTCGTCCAGCTCGGCGGTCAGTGCGTCGGCGACCATCGGCATGGTGTCCATCTTGTCAGCGATGGCCGACAAACCGGGCGCAGCGCCACGCGTGAATCGGGTCGCTTCGGAATTCACCGTGGCTGCGCTACGTTAATGCGGCTATGTCCGACGCGCTCCTCACTATGTACACGACGTCCTGGTGTGGCTATTGCCACCGGCTCAAGACGGTGCTGCGCTCCGACGGCATCGCCTACGACGAGGTCGACATCGAACGGGACCCGGCCGCGGCCGAGTTCGTCAGCTCGGTCAACGGCGGCAACCGGACCGTCCCGACGGTGAAGTTCGCCGACGGGTCCACGCTGACCAACCCGAGCGCGGCCCAGATCAAGGCGAAGCTGGCCGAAGTCGGCTGACGGAGTTCAGTCGAACCACGCCCAGGATTCGATGATCACGCGCGCGATCGAAATCGAGCCTGGCAGCAGCAGTTTCGACTCCGAGTTACTGCTCCAGTCGCCGGCTGCGAGCGCCGCGCGCACCTCGTCGCGGGTGAACCATTGCGCCTCGGCGATCTCTCCGTCGTTGAACGAGAACTCCTCGCTCGGGTCGCCCACGGCATGGAAGCCGACCATCAACGATCGCGGGAACGGCCACGGCTGGCTGCCCAGGTAGCGCACGTCGCGCACGGTCAGGCCGATTTCCTCGCGGATCTCCCGGGCGACGCACACCTCGAAGGATTCACCGGCCTCGACGAACCCGGCCAGCAGCGAGAACATCCGCTCGGGCCACACCGCCTGGCGGGCCAGCACCGCCCGGTCGCCGCCGTCGTGGACCAGGCAGATCACCGCCGGGTCGATGCGCGGGAACTCCTCGTGGCCGGTGACCGGGTTGACCCGCGCCCAGCCGCCCCGGGCGGGCCGCGTCGGCGAGCCGTCCACCGAGCTGAATCGCGCGCTGTCATGCCAATTCAGCAGCGCGATGGCCGACGACACCAGTTGGCTGCTGGTGTCGTCGAAGATCGGGCCGAGGCTGCGCAGGTTCAGCACCTCGGTCGCCACGTCGGGGTCCTCGGGCGCCTGCAGCGCGGCGCGGACGGCCCAGACGTGGCGGCCGCCGTCGATGCGGCCCAGGAACACCGCGTCGGGCGGCGGCTTGTCGCCGAGCGCGGCCGCGGCGCCGAGCACCACCCGGCCGTCGGCGACCAACACCTGGTTGCGCGAATCCACGCGCAGCAGCGCCGCATCCGCCCACCCCGCCGTCGCCGCCTCGACGTCGGTGCGCAGTTGGTCGGCACGGTCGGCGCCGACGCGCGACAGCAGCGGAACGCTCTGCAGTTGGAAGTCCGGCACTAGTGTCCCGCGTGCTTGATGTAGAGCAGCCGGTCGCTCGCCTCGATCGCGTCCACCTCGGGGGCGCCGATGCGCAGCAGGTGGCCGTCGCGGACCACACCGAGCACGATGTCGCGCAGATGCCTTGGGGATCCGCCGATTTCGGTCTGCTCGACCTCGCGTTCGGCGATGGCCAGCCCGGCGTCGGGGGTCAGCAGGTCCTCGATCATCTCCACGACGCTGGGCGTGCTGGTCGCAAGACCGAGCAGCCGTCCGGCGGTTTCGGAGGAGACCACCACCGAGTCGGCGCCCGATTGCTGCAACAGGTGCTGGTTCTCGGCCTCGCGGATCGACGCCACGATCTTGGCCTTGGGCGCGATCTCCCGCGCCGTCAGCGTCACCAGCACGGCGGTGTCGTCGCGGCTGGTGGCGACGACGATCGAGGCCGCGTGCTGCGCCCCGGCCAGCCGCAGCACGTCGGACCTGGTGGCGTCGCCGCGGACGGTGACCAGCCCGGCCGTCGCGGCGTGTTCGAGGGCGGACGCGTCCATGTCGACGACGACGACCTCGCCCTGCGAGGCCTCATCGCCGAGGATCGCGCCCACCGCCGTTTTGCCCTTGGTGCCGTACCCGATCACGATCGTGTGGTTGCGCACTTTGCTCCTCCAACGCTGAATCTTCCACGCCTGCCGGGACCGCTCCGAGAGCACCTCGAGCGTCGTGCCGACCAGCACCGCCAGGAACGCGATCCGCAGCGGCGTGAAGACCACCGTGTTGACCAGGCGCGCGGTTTCCGAGTAGGCGGTGATGTCGCCGTAACCGGTGGTCGACAGCGACACCGCCGAGAAGTACAGGCAGTCCAGGAACGTCAGGCGCCCGCCGCGCACGTCGCGGTAACCGCCGCGATCCAGGTACACGACGACGGTGGCGGCCAACAACACCAGCAGCGCGATCACGACCCGGCGGATGATGACCCGGGTGGGGCTGGCGGGGTCTTCGGGGATGCGCAGCACGCCGACCAACTGGTGACCGGGCTGGGCGGTCAGGGTCTCGTCCAGGCCGCTGAGTTTGCGCGCCCTACCGTTGCCCACGAGTCCTATGTAACCACGCTGGCGAGCCTCCCATCAGGTGAACTGTCGCCCAGCAGCGCGGCCAGCTCCGCTGGATCCGGCAGTTCATCGGGGGTCACGGTGGCGCCGGTGCGCACGTAGTAGAACGCGGTGCGCACCGACGACTCCGGGAGTTGCGACAACGCGGCCCAGGCCAAGCGGTAGACGGCGAGCTGGACGGCGGCCTGCCGCAGGGCCTCGGGCCCGCGCGGGGGCTCGCCGGTCTTCCAGTCCACGACGGTGGCCCCGCCGTCCGGGTCGGCGAACACGGCGTCGATGCGGCCGCGCACCACGGTCTCGCCGATCGGCATCTCGAACGGCACCTCGACGGCCACCGGCGTGCGGGCCGCCCACCGCGATCGGGCGAACGCCTCCTGCAGCGCGGCCAATTCCCGGGTGTCGCCGACCTCGGAGTCCGCCGCGCCGGGCAGGTCGCCGAGATCGAACAGCGAGTCGGCGCCGTAGAATCGCTGGACCCAGGCGTGAAAGGCGTTGCCGAGCAACGCATGTGGGTCCGGTCGGGTGGGCAGCCGGTGCACCAACCGCTGCGCCGCCGCCACCGGGTCACGCGCGAGGTCCACCAGGCCGCTGACCGAGACCTGGCTGGGCAGGGCGCGCGCGGCCGGGCCGTCCGCCCGTGCCCGCTCGGCCAACAACGCGTCGACGTCGGCCGCCCACCCGTCGACGTCGGCACCGGCCTCGTCCGGATCGCCCGCCATGGCGCCGGCCACCAGCGCCGCCCCGGCCTCGACGGCGCCGCGCCGCGCGGCCAGCGGGTCGGCGGGCCAAACGGCCTCGACGACGCTGTCGCGCATCGGATTTCGTTCACCGTCGGCGGGATCGGCCGCCCAGTGTTCCACCACCCCGCACGGATCGCCGTCGGCGGCCGAGCGGTCGATGATGTCCTTGAGCTCGCACAGGAACTCCGACGGGCCCCGCGGTTTGACGCCGGTGGATCCCCACTGGTGGCCGGACACCAGCAGGGTGTCCTCGGCCCGGGTGATCGCCACGTACAGCAGCCGGCGTTCCTCGTCGACGCGCCGCTGATCGAGTTGGCGGCGGTGCTCGAAGATCTTGTCCGACAGCTGCTTTCGATTCGTGACGGCCGACGTGTCCAGCACCGGGATGCCCAACGAGCCCGCCGAGGCGCGGTCGCCGCGCAGCAACGGGGGCAGCTCGGCGGCGTCGGTGAGCCAGGTGCTGCGCGACGCGGTCGACGGGAAGATGCCGCCCGACAGGTGCGCGACCGCGACGACCTGCCATTCCAGACCCTTCGCCGAGTGCACCGTGAGGATCTGCACCCGGTCGCGCGCGACGGCTGACGGGGCGGGCGCCAAACCGTTCTCCACCGTCTCGGCGACGTCGAGGTAGGCCAGCAGGCCAGCGACCGACGCGTCTGCCGCGCCGCGTGTTCGCTCGGCGTAGCCGGCGACCACGTCGGCGAACGCGTCGAGGTGTTCGGCGCCGGTCCAGCCGGCCGAGATCGCCGCGCCGGCGCGGACTTCGCAGTCGACGCCCAGCGCGCGGCGCACCTCGGCGACCAGGTCGGGCAGCGCATGACCGAGGTGGCCGCGCAGGGCGCGCAGTTCGGCGGCCAGCGCGCTGATGCGCCGGTAGCCCGTGACCGAGTACGCGCCCGCCGGGCCGGGATCGCTGATCGCGTCGGCCAGGCAGGCCGTGTCGGGGTCGGGCCCGGCCGCCAACGCGATCGACTCGGGCGACGCCGCGCCCGAGCGTTCCCCCGCCAGGGCCAGCGCACGCTGCCACAGCGCGGCGATGTCGCGGCCGCCGAGGCGCCAGCGCGGCCCGGTCAGCACCCGCATCGCCGCCGCGCCGGCCGTCGGGTCGGCCACCAGCCGCAGCATCGCCACGACGTCGGCGACCTCGGGGACCGATAACAGGCCCGCCAAACCCACCACCTCGACCGGGATTCCGCGCGCGCGAAGCGCGTCGGCGATGGGCGCCGCGTCCGCGTTGCGGCGCACCAGGACCGCGGCCGTCGACGGGCCGGCGCCGTCGTCCTCGGCCCGCCGGTAGCGCTGCTCGATCTGGTCGGCGATCCATTCGCGTTCGGCCACCACGTCGGGCAGCAACGCGGCGCGGACCGTCCCGGGCGGGGCGTCCGGGCGGGGGCGCAGGGCGCGCACCGCGACCGACCGGCGCCGCGCCTCGGCCGAGATGGCGTTGGCCACCCGCAGGGCGCGCGGCGGGTTGCGCCAGCTGGTCCGCAGCTCCAGGACCGGTGCCGGGGTGCCGTCGGAGCGGGGGAAGTCGGTGGAAAACCGGGGCAGGTTGGTCGCCGAGGCGCCCCGCCAGCCGTAGATCGACTGAATCGGGTCACCGACGGCCGTCAGCGCCAGCCCGTCGTCGAGGCCGCCGCCGAACAGCGCCGAGAGCGCGATCCGCTGGGCGTGCCCGGTGTCCTGGTACTCGTCCAGCAGCACCACCCGGTACCGGTTCCGCAGCTCCTCACCCACCTGGGGGAAGGCCACCGCCAGCCGCGCGGCCGACGCTATCTGCATGCCGAAGTCCATTGCCTTGGCGGCGTGCATCCGCTCGTGCAGCGCGTCGAGCAGCGGCACCAGCTCGGCCCGCTCGGTCTGGGTGGCCAGCAGCCGCAGCAGCCATTGGCTGGGCCCGCGGTCGCGCTGGTAAGGGCCCGCGGGCAGCGCGTGGATCAGCCGTTCCAGCTCGACGTGGGTGTCGCGGAGCTGGCCGGTGTCGACGAGGTGCTCGGCCAACTGACCCCACAGCCGCAACACCATCGAGGTGACCGCGGCCGGCGTCTTGTCGGTGCGCAGCTCGCCCCGGTACCCGCTGACGACGTCGAAGGCCAGCTGCCATAGCTCGGTCTCGCCGAGCAGCCGGGTGTCCGGCTCGACCGGCAGCAGCAGGCCGTGGTCGCGCAGCAGCGAGCCGGCGAACGCGTGGTAGGTGCTGACCGTCGGGGCGCCTTCCGGGTCGAGGGTCGCGCCCAGACCGATGCCGGCCAGCCGCGCCAGCCGGGAGCGGACCCGGCGCAGCAGCTGGCCGGAGGCCTTGCGGGTGAACGTCAACCCGAGCACCTGCCCCGGTGCGGCGTAGCCGTTGGCGACCAGCCACACCACCCGCGCGGCCATCGTCTCGGTCTTGCCCGCGCCGGCCCCCGCGATGACGACCAGCGGGCCCGGCGGCGCGGCGATCACGGCGGCCTGCTCGTCGGTGGGCGGGAAAAGCCCCAGCGCGCACGCCAATTCGGCCGGGGTGTAGCGGGGGCTCACGACGCCGCCCCGTCCACGTGGGCCGGGCAGCACCGCCGGATCGGGCAGTGGGTGCAGCCGTCGTTGCGCCGGGCGATGAACTGCGGCCCGGCCGTCGCGTCGGCGGCCCGCCGGACCACCTCGCGCCATTCGTCGCGGGCGGCCGCGGTCAGCGGATCCTGCTCGCGCTCGGTGGCGCCGCCGGCCCCCGCCTTGCCGATGTAGACCAGCCGCGCGCCGCCCGGCTCTTCGCCGGCGTCGAGCATGCCCTCGGCCACCGCCAGCTGGTACATCGCCAGCTGCGCGTGTTGTTGCGCGTCGTCCTTGCTGACGGGGGTCTTGCCGGTCTTGATGTCGACAATCACCAGCCGGCCGGCCGCGTCGCGTTCCAGCCGGTCGACCCGCCCGCGCAGCCGGATCTCGCCGCCGTCAGCGCGCGGCTGCGTCAGCGTCCCGTCGACGCCCACCTCGACGCCGACCTCGGTCAGCTCGCCGCGGGTCTGCGCCCGCCACGCCACGAACGCCTCGACCATCGCGCGGTGGCGGGCCAGCTCGTTGGCCGAGTGCCACCGCGCGTCGAACGGCAGGTGCTGCCAGGCGCGGTCCAGCTCGGCCAGCAGTTCCGATTCGGTCTTGGCCGGCTCGGCGATCAGCGCGTGCAGCACCGAACCGATGGTGGAGCGCAGATCCCGCGCGTCGGTTCCCCCGTGCCGCTCGGCCAGCCAACGCAGCGGGCAGTCGTTGAGCGTCTGCAGGGTCGACGGCGTCAGCGTGACCGGGTCGGCGGCGGCCCGCAACGGTTCGGTGGTGCTGACCGGGATCAGGCCGTGCCAGCCGGCCGGATCGGCGCCGGGCACGCCGGCTCGGGCCAGCCGGGCCAATTGCGTTGCCGCGCAACGGCGCAAGTTGTCGTCGACAGCGCCGTCGGGCGCGCACACCACACCGCGCAGCCGGCCCACCAGCGCCGCCGCGGACAACACGCGGGGCGCCGAGACCGGTTGTGCCTCACCGGGATCGTCGTCGGCCCACTGCGCGACCTCGGAGAAGAACGCCGACGGCAGCGCGGCGTCCCCGTCGGTGCCGTCGGCGTCGCTGTCCACCGCAGTCACCAGCAGCCGGCGCCGGGCCCGCCCCATGGCCGCCACCAGCAGCCTGCGCTCCTCGGCCAGCAGCGGAGCGCGCACCGAGGCGTCCTCGGTGACGCCGTCGAGCGCGTCGAGCAGCCGCTGCGTGTTCAGCACGCCGCCGCGCGGAATGGTGTTGGGCCACAAGCCTTCCTGCAGCCCGGCGATGATCACGAAGTCCCACTCGTGCCCCAGCGCGGCGTGGGCGCTGAGCACCCTGACCTGCTCCGCCTGCGACACCGGCTCGGGGTTGGCGCCGGGCAGCTGCAGCGCTGCGACGTGCTCGACCAGCCCGCGCAGCGACGCGCCGGGGGTGCGGGACACGTACTGGTCGGTGACGTCGAACAGCGCGGTCACGGCCTCTAGGTCCCTGGTGGCCTGGGCGCCGGCGGGACCGCCGCGTTCGCTGGCCGACAGCCAGCGCCGCTGCAGGCCGGACCGATGCCAGGCGGCCCAGAGGGTGTAGCGCGGGTCTTGGCCCTCGCCGTGGCAGCGCGCGGCCGCGTCCAGGACCGCACGCACCCGCCCCAGCGCGCGGGCGTGCGGTCCTGGCACGGGCTTGTCGGATTGCAGGGCGGCGACGAGAAGGCCGCCGAGGTCGTCGGGCGCGCCATTTGCGTTGGCGCGCCGCAAGGTTCGGCGCAGTTGCCGCAGCGACACCGGGTCGACGCCGCCGATGGGGCCGGTCAGCAACGCCAGCGCCTGGTCGCCGTCGAGCCCGTCCGCGGTGGCCGCCAGCACGGTGAGCAGCGTGCGCGCGGCGGGCTCCTCCGACAGCGGTCCGCTCGACGCGGGCGCGGCCACCGGGACGCCGGCGGCGGCCAGGGCGCGGGGCAACCGCGCCCCAGCACGTGGCACCGACCGCACGATGACGGCCATCTGCGACCACGGAATCCCGTCGATCAGGTGGGCGCGGCGCAACGCGTCGGCGATCAGGGCCGCCTCCGCGTGCGCCGACGCGGCCAGCCCGGCGGTGACGGATCCGTCGTCGGGTCCGGTGCCCTCGATGCACCTGCCCGCGCCGCCGCCGGGCAACCGGCGCGCGATGCCGCTGACGGCGCGCGCGACGGCGGGCGCGCAGCGATGGGATGCCGTGAGCGTCACCGCCGGTGAGTCGTCGGTCAACAGCTCCGCCTCGCCGCCGCGAAAGCCGAACACCGCCTGGTTGGGATCCCCGGCGACCAGCGTCACCTCGGTGCCGGCGGCCAGCACCCGAACCAGGCGGGCGGCCTGCGGGTCGAGCTGCTGGGCGTCGTCGATCAGCAGGACGCGCACCCGGGCGCGTTCGGCCGCCAGCAGTTCCGGGTCGACGGCGAAGGCCTCCAGCGCGGCCCCCACCAGCTCGGCGGCGCCGAGCGCCGGTGAGGTCGCCTGCGGCGCCGCCGTCCCGACCGCCGCGCGCAGCAGCATCACCTGCTCGTACTGCCGCGCGAATTGGCCGGCGGCGGTCCATTCGCCGCGCCCGTGGAGACGGCCCAGCCGCTCCAACTCCTGCGGGTCGACACCCCGTTCGGCGCAGCGCGCCAACAGGTTTCGCAGCTCGGTGGCGAAGCCGGCGGTTGCCAGCGCGGGCCGCAGGTGCGGCGGCCACGCGCTCGCCGCGCGCGGCCCGTCTTCGAGGTCACCGGCCAGCAGTTCGCGGATGATGGCGTCCTGTTCGGCGCTGGTGAGCAGCCGGGGCGGCGCATCGCCGGCGCGTTCGGCGGCCCGGCGCAACACCGCGTACGCGTAGCTGTGCACGGTGCGGACCAGCGGCTCGCGCACCGCGGCCCGGCCCGCACCATTTCGCGACCGCAGCAGCGCCGTCGTCAACGCGCTGCGCGCCCGCGGCCCCATCCGACCGGAACCGGTAAGCAGCAGAACCGATTCCGGATCGACACCCGCGCCGATCTGCGCGATCGCCGCGTCGACCAGCAGGCTGCTCTTGCCGGTGCCGGGGCCGCCCAGGACACGCACCCGTCCGCGCAGGCCGGGCGCCAGCACGGCGCGGGCCTCGTCGTCCCAGGTGTATGGCATGGCTGCATGCAATCACGAGGGTCTGACAGCTTCCGGGATACTGGACCGGAGAAGCCGAAACGCGAGGAGGGGATGGATGAGCAACGGTCCCGATGACGTGGTGCCCGAGGCGGACGCGGCCGAACAGCGCCTGGCCCTCGACCCGGAGGAGGAGGCCGGCCTGGACACCGCCTACCTGGACGCCGCCTCCGATCGCGAGGCCAACGAGGCGGACGTCATCGAGCAGGCGTTCGTCGTTCCGGTCGACGACGACTGGGATGACACCGCCGGGTGAGCGCCGAGCTGCATGTGCACCGCTACGGCCCGGGCGGTCCGGTGCGAATGCTTGCCCTGCACGGGCTGACCGGTTACGGCGGGCGCTGGCAGCATCTGGCCGGCTACCTGCCCGAAATCGCGGTCGCCGCACCGGATTTGCTCGGCCACGGTCGCTCGTCGTGGGCGGCGCCGTGGACCATCGATGCCAACGTCTCGGCGCTGGCCAAGCTGCTCGAAGATGCCGCGCCGGTGCTGGTGGTCGGGCACTCGTTCGGCGGCGCGGTGGCGCTGCGGCTGGCCGCGGCGCACCCGGAGCGGGTGGCGGCGCTGGTGCTGCTCGACCCGGCGGTCGGGTTGGACGGGGGCTGGATGCGCGACATCGCCGACGCGATGTTCTCCTCCCCCGACTACCCCGACCCCGAGGAGGCGCGGGCGGAAAAGGCCGGCGGCTCCTGGGCGGACGTGGACCCGGCGTGGCTGGCCACCGAGATCGACGAGCACTTGATCCGGCAGCCGAACGGTCGCTACGGCTGGCGTGTCAGCATGCCGGCGATGATGTCCTACTGGAGCGAGCTGGCCCGGGACGCCGCGCTGCCGCGGGCCGCCACGGCGACGACCCTGGTGCGGGCGAAGCGGACGTCGCCGCCGTACGTCAGCGACGATTTGCTCGATGCCCTGCACGGGCGGCTGGGATCCGATTTCCGGCTGCTGGATTTCGACTGCGATCACATGGTCTCCCACTCCCGGCCGACCGAAGTCGCGGCGCTGATCCGCGAGCTGCTGGAAGCCCACTGACCGTGGCGCCGGTGACCGACGAGCAGGTCGAGCGGGTGCGCGCCCTGGTCGCGGCGATCCCGTCCGGCCGGGTGGTGACCTACGGCGACATCGCCGCTGTCGCAGGGCTTTCCAGCCCCCGCATCGTCGGATGGGTGATGCGGACCGACTCCTCGGACCTGCCCTGGCACCGGGTGATCACCGCGTCCGGGCGCCCCGCGCGGCACCTGAGGACCCGGCAACTCGAGCTGCTGCGCGCCGAGGGCGTGCTGGCGGTTGACGGCAGGATCAAGCTGGACGAGGTCCGCTACGAGTTCCCGCCGGGGGCGTAGGGCCCGCCAGTGACTTCTTGCTGAAGTCGGTTGTGAATTCACGGCTTTGAGTGTGAGTCCACGGTGCAGATTCCGCGATTTTCCCGCCGACGATTCACACGCAACGCCGAGCGTTCACACGCAAGCGTGTGACTAAAGCTAGATCACCAACCGGACCAGGGCCGCCGTGCGGGCCAGGCCCGGGAACGCCTCTGCCGTCGACCGCGGGTGCAGCGCATGCACCGCCAAGCGAAACATCAAGGCCCGCAACAACATCTGCGGCCACTCGGGCAGCGCGTTCCAGCGTTCGATGAGCCCGTCGTCGGCCTCGCCCCAGGACAGCGCGTCGACGACGACGACGCCCGCCGCCCACGACGCGGGCCGCCAGTAGGGCGTGATGTCGGTGATGCCCGGCGCCGCGGTGCCGATGAAAAGCACTGTGCCGTAAAGGTCTCCATGCACCAGCTGGTTGGGGCTCTTGGTCGGCTTACGCAGCGTCGCGAGCTGGTTGATCAGCTCGACCGACTTCTCGGCGTCCGATGACGGCGGCGCCGCGCGCGCGCCCGGCGGCACCGACGCCAGCGGCCGCTCTTCCCACGCGGCCCGGTCGGCGGCGATGAAGACGTCGACGTCGCCCCAGGGCGCGGTCGGGCCCTGGGTCAGGAAGCGGGGGCGTTCCAGCTTGCCGGTCGCCTCGTGCAGGCGCACCGCCGCCGAGACGACCTCGTCATGCCGCGGCTCGGGCGTGCCCGCGACGAAGGTGTCCGCCCGCCACCCGGACACCACGTAGCGCCCGTCGGTGGAGCGAACCGGCCGGGCCAGCCGGACGCCGTCGACGAACAACGTCTCGCGGACCCGGGCCGACCAGGCCGCGCGGGCGTGGTCGGCGACGATCGACAACACGACCTCGCCGCACCGCCAGCCGCCTTCCCAACTGGCCCCCAGCGGGATGGGCTTCACGCCCGTCAAACCAAACGCCGCCAGCACATGCTCCGGCGGTGGCTCGACTGTCACACCGGTAGCGTAATGGAGCCCATCGGCGGTAATGGGTCAGTACATCACCATGTCGGGCTGCATCTGTTGCGCCCACGCCACGATGCCGCCCTGCAAATGCACCGCGTCGGAGAATCCGGCTTTCTTCACCGCGGCCAGCGCCTCGGCCGAGCGCACGCCGGTCTTGCAGTACAGCACTGCCTTACGGTCATGCGGCAGCTGCGCCAACCCCTCACCGGAGCTGATCAGCGACTTCGGGATCAGCTGGGCGCCGTCGATGTGGTTGATGTCCCACTCCACCGGCTCGCGGACGTCGATCAGGGCCAGCTTCTTGCCGGAATCCAGCAACTCCCGCAGCTCCCGCGGGGTGATGGTGGAAGCGGCCGCGGCGGCGGCGCCCTCGTCGGACACCGCGCCGCAGAAATCGTCGTAGTCGATCAGCCCGGTGATCCGGGGCCTGCAAGCTTCCGACGGGTCCTTGCGGATGCGGATCGTGCGGTAGCTCATCTGCAGCGCGTCGTAGATCATCAGCCGGCCCAGCAGCGGCTCGCCGAGCCCGGTGATCAGCTTGATCGCCTCGGTGCCCATCACCGAGGCGATGGACGCGCAGATGATGCCCAGCACCCCACCCTCGGCGCAGGATGGGACCATTCCGGGCGGCGGCGGCTCGGGGTAGAGGTCGCGGTAGTTCAGGCCGCGGTTGTCGGGGGCGTCCTCCCAGAACACCGAGACCTGGCCCTCGAAGCGGTAGATCGACCCCCACACGTAGGGCTTGCCGGCCAGCACCGCGGCGTCGTTGACCAGATAGCGGGTGGCGAAGTTGTCGGTGCCGTCCACGATCAGGTCGTACTGCGCGAACAGGTCGACCGCGTTGTGCGGTTCCAGCCGGAACTCGTGCAACCGCACGTCGACCAGCGGGTTGATGGCGGCGATCGAGTCGCGCGCCGACTGGGCTTTGGACCGCCCGACGTCGGCGACGCCGTGGATGATCTGGCGCTGCAGGTTGGACTCGTCGACGACGTCGAAGTCGACGATGCCGATGGTGCCGACACCCGCCGCGGCCAGGTAGAGCAGGGCGGGGGCGCCGAGCCCGCCGGCGCCGATCACCAGCACCCGCGCGTTCTTGAGCCGCTTCTGACCGTCGACGCCCAGGTCGGGAATGATCAGGTGGCGGCTGTAGCGGGCTACCTCGTCGCGGCTCAGCTGGGCGGCGGGCTCGACCAGCGGCGGCAGTGACGTCTGCGATGTCGACACCGGACAACTCCTCGGTAGCTTCTCTTATCCATCACAGCAGTTGGCGCAATCAACGGCAAACAACGACGGTCGCTTCCCGGGGGGCGCGCGCCGAGACTGCGTACAGATCGCGGTTTGCCGGCGAATTCACGCGCTGAGCGCAGTCTCGGCGACCGCAGCCCAGGCGCCCAAGCGCTCAGGCGATCGGATACGGCCAGGGGTTGAACCGGCAGGTCTTGCCGTCGGCCTTGACGAAATCGGGGTCGAACTTGGCGGCGTCGTCGTTCGAGGTGGAGAACGTCTGCTGCATCATCACCGGTGCCAGGCCGCCCTGCTGCTCGCAGGGCTCGTGGCGCACGTAGCCGATGGCGTGGCCGACCTCGTGGTTGATCACGTACTGCCGATACGAGCCGACGTCGCCCTCGAACGGCACGGCCCCGCGCACCCAGCGGGCCTCGTTGATGAAGACCCGCGCCTGCCGGTCGGGCCCGTAAACCGGGTTGTAGCAGGAGGTCTCCAGCCGGAATTCGTAGCCGCAGCCGCCGCGCACCGTGACGGGTGACACCAGTGAGACCCGGAAGTCGGGCTTGCCCCCGCCAGTTCCGTCGATGCGGACGAACGCGAACTGCGGGTTGTGCGTCCAGCCCTTGGGATTGCTCAACGTCTGGTCGACCATCTCCGCGAAGGCCTCGTCGCCGCCGAACATCGTTGGGTCGATACCGTTTTCGACCTCGACGGTGTACTTGAACACTTTGGCGGTGCCCTGACCCACCTGTGGCATCGTGCCCGGCACGACGTGCCACGTCTTGTCGCCCGCCTCGGTGAACGGCCCGCCGTCCGGCAACGTCCCGGCGGGCAGGTTGGCGTCGAAGGCGGCGAGCCCGCGGGGTGGCGCGTCGATGATCGACGTGCCCACCGCGCCGATGTCCGGTGTGCCCTGGATGGATTGCGCGGCCGACGGTTTCGGCGCGCTGGTTCCGGTCACGGTCTGATAGATCACCAACCCGGTGAGCACCGTCAAAATGGGCAAAGCGTACGCCCGCCAGCCGTAGGTGGAGACGAACCGCCCCAGCCACGTTTGCTTGCGCCATTGGCGCGGCCGCTCGCGGTCGGCGCGGGCCCGTCCGGCCCCCGGACCGATCGGGTCACGCAGAGCGCGAAGTGGTTCTCGCCACTCGTCGCGCACCATGGGAACCCGACCGGTGCCGCGCACGGGCCGCTGGGACGTCATTGCCCCAGGATTGCACAACTGGCACGGTGACCGCCCTTGGCGCGCCCGAATGCGGCGCGCCACACCGCGTCTGCCAGCGGCGATGGCGGCGATGGCAATCGCGAACGGAACGCGAGTAGTAATGTCTTTGCGACGAGCCGCGCGCGGCGGCGACAACAGATGAGGACTCGATGAGCGATCTCGCCAAGCCGGCGGCACGACGCGCCGTCAAACCGACCGACCGCAGTCGGCCGGGAGACGGCGTCGTGCCCGCCAACCGGCGGGGCAACCGCTTGCCCCGTGACGAGCGGCGGGGCCAGCTGCTGATCGTCGCAAGCGACGTCTTCGTCAACCGCGGCTATCACGCGGCCGGCATGGACGAAATCGCGGATCGGGCCGGTGTCAGCAAACCGGTTCTGTACCAACATTTTTCGAGCAAACTGGAGCTTTACCTGGCGGTGCTGCACCGGCACGTCGACAACCTGGTCTCCGGTGTGCAGCAGGCCCTGAGCACCACCACCGACAACCGGCGGCGGTTGCACGCGGCGGTGCAGGCGTTCTTCGACTTCATCGAGCACGACAGCCAGGGCTACCGGCTGATCTTCGAAAACGACTATGTCACCGAGCCCGAGGTCGCCGCGCAGGTGCGGGTCGCGACCGAATCCTGCACCGACGCCGTGTTCGATCTGATCAGCGCCGATTCGGGGCTCGACCCGCACCGCGCCCGCATGATCGCGGTGGGGCTGGTCGGCATCAGCGTCGACTGCGCCCGGTACTGGCTGGACTCCGACCGCCCGATCTCCAAGGCCGACGCCGTCGACGGCACCGTGCAGTTCGCCTGGGGCGGGCTGTCACACGTGCCGCTTACCCGCCCTTAGCGGCCTTTCCCGCGTGCTTGCCGGCCGGTGCCTCGGCCCCGATCCCGAACCCGACCCGGCGGGCGTCCGCGACGCCGATTTCGACGTAGGCGATCTTGGTGCTCTGGATCAGGAAGCGACGGCCCCGCTCGTCGTTCAGGCTGAGCAGGCCCGAGCTGTCGCGCAGCGCGGCCGCGACGAGCTCCTCGACCTCGGCTTGCGTCTGCGTGCTGGACAAGACCAGTTCCCGCGGACTGTCCGTGATACCGATTTTGACCTCCACGGTGGCCCCTTCCCGTTCCTGTCGAAGGCGTTCAAGTCGTCAGACGTTGTCAGCAGCAGGCTAGTGGACGCCCCTGCGGTCCATGTCCACCCGGGGGCCTGGTTCGCGGCGGGCGAAACGCGGCCCGACCGAAGATAACGATTCGCTCCCAGCTCGGCCAACATGGCGTTCGGCGCCGGGTCGCCCATAGTCACATCGGTAACATCGGCACCATCAGAAACATGCTTACCGATCGTCTCGGCCCGGTTTACGACTACCCCGAGGACGACTACGACGGAGCCGACACCGAGGACCTGGGCGGCTACGGCGACCTCGCCTGGCCGGCCGACACCCACTGGCGCCCCGCCGCCGCGATCCTCGGCGCGGTGGTGGCCCTCGGCGCCGTCGCGACCGCCGTCATCATCAACAGCGGCGACAGCGCGTCGACGAAGGCGACCGTCGGGGCGCCGCCGCCCCGCACGCTGACCTCCGCGCCGCCCGCGCCCCGGACTCCGGTCGCCCAGCCCAGCCCATCGGCGACACCCCTGCCGCCCGAGACGGTGACCACCCTGGCCCCGCCGCCCAGCGCGTCCACCAGCCCGCTACCGACGCCGCCGCCGATCGCCGCGCCGCCCCCGACGGGCGCGCCGCCGCCGATCGCGGTGAACCCGCGCACCGTCATCTACAGCGTGACCGGGACGAAGCAGCTGCTGGACCTGGTGAACGTGGTCTACACCGATGCCCGCGGCTACCCGCAGACCGAGTTCAACGTGTCGCTGCCCTGGTCGAAGGTGGTCGTCCTGAATCCGGGTGTGACGACGGAGTCGGTGGTGGCGACCAGCTTCATGGGCCGGCTCAACTGCGCGATCGTCAACGCCGCCGGTCAACCGGTGGTGACGTCGGTGAACAACGGCGTGGTCGCGACCTGCACCCGCTAGCTCAGCTCAGGCCGAGCTCGCGCATCCGCCGGTCGTGCGTCTCCTGCAGGCGGTCGAAGAACGCGCTGAGCTGGCCCAGGCCGCCCGGGCCGGACACCACCAGGTCGACGAGCTCGTCGTGCTCGGCCAGCACGTACTGGGCCTGCGTGATCGCCTCCCCGAACAGCCGGCGCGACCACAGCGCCAGCCGGCTGCGCTGCTTGCCGCTGGCCGTCACCGCGGCCCGCACCTCGGCCACCACGAACTGCGAGTGCCCCGTCTCCGACAGCGCCGCCCGCATCACGTCGGCGACCTCGTCGGGCAGCCCGTCGGCGATCTCCAGGTACAGGTCGGCGGCCAGCGCGTCGCCCACGTAGGTCTTCACCAGCGCTTCCAGCCACGTGCTGGGCATAGTCAGCCGGTGGTAGTTCTCCAGCGCCGAGACGTACTTCGCCATCGCCGACACCACGTCGACCCCGCGGCGCTCCAGGGCGTCGCGCAGCAGCTCGTAGTGCTGCATCTCGGCGGCCGCCATGCTCGCCATTGAGATCCGTCCCCGCAGGTCGGGCGCCATCCGCGCCTCGTCGGTGAGCCGGTAGAACGCGGCGACCTCGCCGTAGGCCAGCACCGCGAACAACTCGTTGACGCCAGGGTGATCCGCCGACAGCCGGGAGGCGGGCGCATCGTCCACCTGATCGGCTTCCAGGTCGGCACCGGAGGGCCCGGAAAGGGGCGGGGTCATGGCAACACTCTAGTCGGCGGGATTAGCACTAAATGGGCGCCAGCTTTCGACCAGCTATCATGGACGAAGGTATTGGCTGAATTTTTATCGCCGCCAGTATCTGCGAAATGTGCGTGCACAGCTGGCCCTGCATCTTCGGGCCGCACTCGGCGACGTATTCGTAGTCGGAACTCGTGCGCGCGTGACCGCGACAGAGAACACCGACACAACAGGCGAATAACGTCACCGAAAGGCATGTCACCCGCGTATGAGCGCACCTACCAGCACAACTGAACTCACCTTTGCCAGCCTCGGCGTCCGCGACGAGATCGTCCGCGCACTCGCGGAAAAGGGCATCGAGAGTCCGTTTGCCATCCAAGAACTGACCCTGCCGCTGGCCCTCGCCGGCGACGACGTGATCGGCCAGGCCCGCACCGGCATGGGCAAGACCTTCGCGTTCGGCGTCCCCATGCTGCAGCGCATCACCGCCGGCGCCACCGCCAGGCCGCTCAACGGCACCCCCCGCGCCCTGGTCGTGGTGCCCACCCGCGAGCTCTGCCTGCAGGTGACCGAGGACCTCGCGACGGCCGCCAAGTACCTGACCGCCGACGACGACCGCCCGCTTTCCGTCGTCTCGATCTACGGGGGACGCGCCTACGAGCCACAGATCGAGGCGCTGCAGACCGGCGCCGACGTCGTGGTCGGCACCCCCGGCCGGCTGCTCGACCTGGCCCAGCAGCGCCACCTGCAGCTGGGCGGGCTGTCGATGCTGGTGCTCGACGAGGCCGACGAGATGCTCGACCTGGGCTTCCTGCCCGACATCGAGCGCATCCTGCGCCAGATTCCCGAAGACCGGCAGTCGATGCTGTTCTCGGCGACCATGCCGGGCCCGATCATCACGCTGGCCCGCACCTTCATGAACCAGCCCACCCACATCCGCGCGGAAGCGCCGCACTCGAACGCCACGCACGACACCACCGAGCAGTTCGTCTACCGGGCGCACGCGCTGGACAAGGTGGAGCTGGTCAGCCGCGTGCTGCAGGCCGAGAGCCGGGGCGCGACGATGATCTTCACCCGCACCAAGCGCACCGCGCAGAAGGTCGCCGACGAGCTGGCCGAGCGGGGCTTCAAGGTCGGCGCCGTGCACGGCGACCTGGGTCAGATCGCCCGCGAGAAGGCGCTGAAGGCGTTCCGCACCGGCGACATCGACGTGCTCGTCGCCACCGACGTGGCGGCCCGCGGCATCGACATCGACGACGTCACCCACGTGATCAACTACCAGATCCCCGAGGACGAGCAGGCCTACGTGCACCGGATCGGCCGCACCGGGCGCGCCGGCAAGACCGGGGTCGCGGTCACCCTGGTGGACTGGGACGAGCTGCCCCGCTGGACGATGATCGACAAGGCCCTCGGCCTGGAGACCCCCGACCCCGCCGAGACCTACTCCAGCTCGCCGCACCTCTACGACGAGTTGGGCATCCCCGCCGAGGCGGGCGGCACGGTCGGCTCACCGCGCAAGTCACCGGTCAAGCGACGCGACACCGACCGCGACGGCCGCCAGGGTTCGGAGACGGCGGAGAAGTCCGGCCGTTCGCGCTCCGGCGCGCGGCGACGGCGCACCCGCGGCGGCCAGCCCGTCACCGCGCACCCCGCAGCCACCAACGGCGACGCCCCCGCGGAGGCGCCATCCGCCGCGGCGGCGGGTAGCTCCGGGAACGCCCGGCGCCGCCGCCGGCGCCGCAAGCCCGCCGACACCCCAAGCACCGCAGCCGCCGCAGCCAACTGAGGCCCGCGCCGCCGCATGGTCAAACCTGAGCGCCGCACGAAGGGCGACATGTTGGCCGCGGCGGCGATCGCGGTCGTCGTGGCCGTGGCGGCGGCGCTGATCTGGTGGACCAGCGACGCGCGGGCCACCGTCAGCCGTCCCGCCGCCACTCCGGTGCCCGCCCCGACTCCCGCCCGCGAAGTCCCGGCCACCCTCAAGCAGCTGTGGACCGCGCGCAGCCCCGGCACCACCGCGCCCGTCGTGGTCAGCGGGACGATCGCCACCGCCGACGGCCATCAGGTCGACGGGCGCGACCCCGGCACGGGGCAGTCCCGTTGGAGCTACGCCCGCGACACGGCCCTGTGCGGGCTGTCCTGGGTCTACCACTACGCCGTCGCCGTCTACCAGGACGACCGCGGGTGCGGCCAGGTCAGCACGCTCGACGGCGCCACCGGCCGCCGTGGCGCCGCCCGCAGCGGTTACGCCGACCCAAGCGTGCGCCTTTCCTCCGACGGCACCACGGTGTTGTCGACCGGCGACACCCAGCTCGAGCTGTGGCGCTCCGACATGGTCCGAATGCTGGCCTACGGCGAGACCGACGCCCGGGTGAAACCGTCGGCGCGCGGGCTGCACTCGGGGTGCCGGCTGATCTCGGCGGCGGCCAGCTCCTCGGCGGTGTCGGTGCTGGAGAGCTGCGCCCAGCAGGCCGACCTGCGCCTGGTCCTGTTGCGCCCGGGCAAGGAAGACGACGAACCCCAGCAGCACGTCGTGGCCGAACCCGGGATCGGGGCCAATTCGGGCGCCCGGGTGCTGGCCGTGTGGGAGAACAACACCGCGGTGTACCTGCCGTCCCCACAGCCCAGGGTCGAGGTCGTCGACGACACCGGCGCGACCGTGGCGAGCACGCTGCTGGCCAAGCCGCCGACGAGGTCGGCGGCGGTGTCGCAGACGGGCAACCTGGTCACCTGGTGGACCGGCGATTCGCTGATGGTCTTCGAGGCGAGCAACCTGACCCTGCGCTACACGATCGCCGCGGGCGAGACGACCGCGCCGCTGGGCCCGGCAGTCATGATGGCCGGCCGGCTGCTGGTGCCGGTCACCGGCGCGATCGGCGTCTACGACCCGCTCAGCGGCGCGAACGAGCGGTACATCCCGGTGAACCGGGCGCCCAGCGACGCCGCGGTGATCCCGGCCGCTTCCGGGGCGCGGGTGTTCGAGCAGCGCGGCGACACCGTGGTGGCGCTGGGCTGAGCCGGGCTTTGGGTGTGAATCCCGGGCTTTTGGTGTGAACCCTGGGCGGCGAAATCGCCCAGATCCCGCCGTCAGCTCACACGGAAAGCCGTCAGCGCACACTCAACGCCGTCGGCGCACGCTAGAGCTCGACGGCGAACGTCGGCAGCGGCTTGCCGGTCTTCCAGTGCTTGAGCAACGCCTTCGCCAACTCGGCATAGGCCACCGCGCCCTTGTTCTTGCGCCCCGCCATCACCGACGACCCCGAGGCGCTGGCCTCGGCGAAGCGCACCGTGCGCGGGATCGGCGGGGCGAGCACCGGCATCTCGTAGCGGTCGGCGACGTCGACCAGCACGTCGCGGGTGTGCGTGGTGCGGGAGTCGTACAGCGTCGGCAAGGCGCCCAGGAGCCGCAGGTCGGGGTTGGTGATCTGCTGCACGTCGGCGACCGTGCGCAGGAATTGGCCGACGCCGCGGTGGGCGAGCGTCTCGCACTGCAGCGGCACGATGACCTCGTCGGCCGCCGTCAGCCCGTTGAGGGTGAGCACGCCCAGCGACGGCGGGCAGTCGATGACGACCACGTCGAACTGGTCGGAGAGCTTGGCCAGCGCGCGTTTGAGCGCGTACTCGCGGCCGGCCCGCATCAGCAGCATCGCCTCGGCGCCCGCGAGGTCAATGTTGGCCGGCAGCAGCGTCATTCCCTCCATCGTGGTGACCAGCGCGGCGTTCGGCTCGACCTCACCGAGCAGGACCTCGTGCACCGATACCGGCAGCTTGTCGGGGTCCTGGCCGAGCGAGAAGGTCAGGCACCCCTGCGGATCCAGATCCACCAGCAGCACCCGCCGGCCCTCGTCGGCCATCGCCGCCCCAAGCGAGGCGACAGTGGTCGTCTTGGCGACCCCGCCCTTCTGGTTGGCCACCGCCAATACCCGGGTCTTACTCACCAGCGCCCGCCCCTCCTTGTTGCCAAAGTCACAGTGCCCATCCTGGCATGTTCGGTCCCCATGCGCTCTAAGCAACGGCCCGGGATGTCGTCCGGCAGAATCGACCGGCATGGGCATCTACAACCACCGGCTGGTGCTGCTCCGCCACGGCGAGACCCCGTGGTCCAAATCCGGCCAGCACACGGGTCGCACCGACCTCGAGCTCACCGATCACGGCCGGGTCCAGGCCGAGCTCGCCGGCCGCGTGCTGAGCGAACTGAATCTCGCCGACCCGCTGGTGATCAGCAGCCCGCGCATCCGCGCGCTGACCACCGCCAAGCTGGCCGGGCTCGCCGTCGACGAGGTGTCGCCCCTGCTCGCCGAGTGGGACTACGGCTCCTACGAGGGGCTGACGACCCCGCAGATCCGCGAATCCGACCCGGACTGGCTGGTGTGGACGCACGGATGCCCGGGCGGCGAGAGCGTGGCGCAGGTCAGCGAGCGCGCGGATCGGGCCGTCGAATTCGCGTTGGGGCACATGGGCACGCGCGACGTGGTGTTCGTCGGCCACAGCCACTTTTCCCGCTCGGTGATCACGCGCTGGGTCGAGTTGCCGCTCGTCGAGGGCAGCCGGTTCTGGATGCTCGCCGGCTCGATCGCGGTGTGCGGGTTCGAGCACGGCGTGCGACAGCTCATGGCCCTCGGATTGACGGGCAACCCGCAGGCGATCGCACCGGGGTGAGCACCGAACCGCCGTTCGCCCTGTGCGGGCCCCGGGGAACGATGGTCGCCGAGGGGGTCCGCGCCAGCTACCGCGACGTGGCCGCGGCCCAGGAGGCGCTGCGCTCGGGGTCGGCCCCAATAGTGTTGGGCGCGTTGCCTTTCGACGTGAGCCGACCCGCGGCCCTGCTGGTGCCCGACGCCCTGATCTCCACCGACGGGCCGCCCGACTGGCCGGCGGGTCCGCTGCCGCCGGTGCGCGTCGCCGCCGCGGTGCCGCCGCCGGCCGACTACCGCGCCCGGATCCTTCGCGCCCGCGACGAGCTGGCGGCAGCGGGCAACCCGCTGCACAAGGTGGTGTTGGCGCGCGCCCTGCAACTGGTCGCCGACGCGCCGCTGGATGCCCGCGTGATCCTGCGCCGGCTGGTCGCCGCCGACCCCGCCGCCTACGGCTACCTCGTCGACCTGAGCGCCGCCGGCGGCGACTACGCGGGCGCGGCGCTGGTGGGCGCCAGCCCCGAACTTCTGGTCGCGCGCACCGGCGATCGCGTGGTGTGCCAGCCGTTCGCCGGTTCGGCCCCGCGGGCCACCGACCCGGACGCCGACGCGGCCAACGCGGCCGCGCTCGCCGGTTCCGCCAAGGACCGCCACGAGCATCGGCTGGTGATCGATACCATGCGGGCGGCGCTGGAACCGCTGTGCGACGAGTTGACCATCGCCGCGGAACCCCAGTTGAGCCGCACCGCGGCGGTCTGGCACCTGTGCACCCCGATCAGCGGCCGCCTGCGCGACAAGTCAACCACCGCAATCGATCTGGCGCTCGCGCTGCATCCTACGCCGGCGGTCGGCGGCGTTCCGACGAAGGCCGCGACCGAGCTCATCGCCGAGCTGGAGGGTGACCGCGGCTTCTACGCCGGCGCCGTCGGCTGGTGCGACGCCGGCGGCGACGGCCACTGGGTGGTGTCGCTGCGCTGCGCGCAGCTATCGGCCGACCGCCGCACCGCGCTCGCGCGTGCCGGCGGGGGAATCGTCGCCGAATCCGACCCCGACGATGAAGTCGCCGAAACCACAACGAAATTCGCCACCATATTGAACGCGCTGGGAGCCGGGCAATGACGGAAACCATCCGCCGCGCCGTCCCGGCCGACGCCGGCGATATTACCGACATGATTCACGCGCTCGCCGAATTCGAACGCGCCGCCGAGCAATGCACCGTTACCGAAACACAAATTTCCACAGCGCTTTTCGGTAATTCACCGACCGTGCACGGGCACGTCGCCGAAGCCGACGGCCAGATCGCCGCCATGGCGTTGTGGTTCGTCAACTTCTCCACCTGGGACGGCGTGGCGGGCATCTACCTCGAAGACCTGTTCGTACGGCCCGGTTTTCGCCGCCGCGGCCTGGCCCGGGCGCTGCTGTCGGCGCTGGCCCGCGAATGCCTCGACAACGGCTACACGCGGTTGACGTGGGCGGTGCTGAACTGGAACGTCGACGCCATCGCGCTCTACGACGGCGTCGGCGCCGCGCCGCAGCGCGAGTGGACCACCTACCGGCTGTCCGGCCCGCCGTTGGCCGAGCTGGCCGGCCGTCCCTGATTGCCGGCGGCCCAGCGCACGGCCGCCGGAGTGAAGAGCAGGACCAGCACGCCCAGCGCCACGACACCCAACGGAACGCCGAAGGCCGGCCGGTGCGAGCCGACCGCGAGGTACCACGCCACGGGAAGCAGCAACAGTTGCGTGAAAACGCCCACCCCGCGGCCCCAACGCTTGCCCAGCACCAGCGCGCGTCCCGCGGCCAGCACGACGGCGCCGACGAGGAGGAACCACACCGCCGTGCCCAGCCCGTTGACCACGCCGCTCACCGTGCCGTCGCCGCCGTGCACGACGACCAGGTCGACCCCGTCCTCGACCGCCTTGTGCGCGAGTTCGGTGCCGTGGCCCCGGTGGGTGGTGTGCTCGACGGTCAGCTGCAGGCGGCTCTTGAGCGCATGCGCGAGAAGGTCGCGACCGGCTGGAGTGGTGGACGTGGCTGTGGGATTCACGATCAGCACGGCGCGCATGATCCCCGAGCTTATGCGGTGCGACGATGCACGCCGCTCGTCGGCGTGAGGAGGAGCAGCGCAGTCGGGGGGAGGCGGGGCCGTTATGGGCGTGCTGTGCGGTAACGGCCGCTGACTACGCTGGCGCTGTGAACCCGCGCGCCCCGTCCACCGTCCGCGCGGCGGGCGTGATCGTCGCGGTGCAGGGCGTGGCGGCGCTGGTCATGGCGGCGGTGCTGGTGGTGCGGGGGATCGCGGGGGCCGACCAACGCGTGGTCAACGG
>NZ_LZKR01000115.1 GCF_001672915.1 Mycobacterium sp. 1245805.9
GGGGCCCCATGGACCTGACCGACGACTCGTGGGCCGCGGTGCGCAACACCCCGGGCGTCACGGGCTTCGTCGGCGCGCCGGCGCGCCCGTCGGCCCTGGCGCTCGACGACGTGGTGAAGTTCCTGCTGCCGCGCGGGGCGGCGAAGAAGGCCGCCAAGGGCGCGGCCAGCACCGCCACCGTCGCCGAGGCGGGCGGCCTGGAGCGTCCGACCGTCGAGGTCGACTACGAGGTCGGCGAATCGGTGACGGTCATGGACGGACCGTTCGCGACATTGCCGGCCACCATCAGCGAGGTCAACGGCGAACAGCAGAAGCTCAAGGTGCTGGTGTCGATCTTCGGCCGCGAAACCCCCGTCGAATTGACGTTCAGCCAAGTCTCGAAGATTTAGCAAGGAAGGAACCACAACATCTCATGGCCCCGAAGAAGAAAGTCGTTGGGCTGATCAAGCTGCAGATCCAGGCCGGGCAGGCCAACCCCGCCCCGCCGGTCGGGCCCGCGCTCGGCCAGCACGGCGTGAACATCATGGAGTTCTGCAAGGCGTACAACGCCGCGACAGAAAACCAGCGCGGCAACGTCATCCCGGTGGAGATCACGGTCTACGAGGACCGCAGCTTCACCTTCGCGCTCAAGACGCCGCCGGCCGCCAAGCTGCTGCTCAAGGCCGCCGGCGTGGGCAAGGGCTCGGCCGAGCCGCACAAGACCAAGGTCGCCAAGGTCAGCTGGGATCAGGTCAAGGAGATCGCCGAGACCAAGAAGGCGGACCTCAACGCCAACGACATCGACGCCGCCGCCAAGATCATCGCCGGCACCGCCCGGTCGATGGGAATCACCGTCGAATAATCGGCGTTCGAAGAGAGCGTGGGAGGGCCAGCTTCGGCCCGCTGACCACTACCCAACTCCAGATTGGATGAATCAATGAGCAAGAACAGCAAGGCCTATCGCGCCGCCGCCGAGAAGGTGGACCGCGACAACCTGTACACCCCGCTTCAGGCGGCCAAGCTCGCCAAGGAGACGTCGTCGGCCAAGCAGGACGCGACCGTCGAGGTGGCCATCCGGCTCGGCGTCGACCCCCGCAAGGCCGACCAGATGGTCCGCGGCACCGTCAACCTGCCGCACGGCACCGGTAAGACGGCCCGGGTCGCGGTCTTCGCCGTCGGCGACAAGGCCGAGCAGGCGCAGGCCGCCGGCGCGGACATCGTCGGCAGCGACGACCTGATCGAGAAGATCCAGGGCGGGTTCTTGGACTTCGACGCCGCGATCGCCACGCCCGACCAGATGGCCAAGGTCGGCCGCATCGCCCGGATCCTGGGTCCGCGCGGCCTGATGCCGAACCCCAAGACCGGCACCGTCACACCCGACGTCGCCAAGGCCGTGTCCGACATCAAGGGCGGCAAGATCAACTTCCGCGTGGACAAGCAGGCCAACCTGCACTTCGTCATTGGCAAGGCGTCGTTCGACGAGAAGAGCCTGGCGGAGAACTACGGCGCCGCGATCGACGAGGTGCTGCGGCTCAAGCCGTCGTCGTCGAAAGGCCGCTACCTGAAGAAGATCACGGTGTCGACGACCACGGGCCCGGGCATCCCCGTAGACCCTGCCGTCACCCGAAACTTCGCCGACGGGTAAGCAAAAGGGCGTTTCACTGTTGGTCGCTACGCTGAAACTCGATGCCCGTCTCTTAGACTCCGCTCATGGCAGGTGCCATGGGAAGCAATGACAGCGGTCGGGTAAACCGGCCCAAGTTGACGGACTACCTCGATGCGGACGGCGGCATCGTGCTGCCGCCCGGCGTCAACCTGGTGACATTCCTGGATCGCCACATCGCCGACATCGGCGATGCCGTGGCGTACCGCTATCTCGACTACGCCCACGATGCCGACGGCACGATGATCGAGTTGACCTGGGCCCAGCTGGGCACCAGGCTGCGGGCCGTCGGCGCCCGGCTGCAGCAAGTCACTTCCCCGGGCGATCGGGTGGCGATACTGGCGCCGCAGGGAATCGACTACATCGTGGGATTCTTCGCCGCGATCAAGGCCGGCGATATCGCCGTGCCGCTGTTCGCGCCCGAGTTGCCGGGCCACGCCGAGCGCCTCGATGCGGTGGTGAGCGACGCCCACCCCTCGGTGGTACTGACGACCGCTGGTGCGGCCGCGGCGGTTTTGGACTTTGTCCGCTCGCTGCCGCGCAGCAGTAGACCGCGGGTCATCGCGATCGATGAAATCCCCGACTCGGTGGGTGCCACGTTCGCGCCGGTTCACCTCGACACCGACGACATTGCCTACCTGCAATACACCTCGGGGTCGACGCGCGCCCCCGCCGGTGTTGAGATCACCCACCGCGCGATCGGCACCAATGTGCTGCAGATGGTGATCTCCACCGGCATCGACTGGGACATCCGCAGCGTCAGCTGGTTGCCGCTCTATCACGACATGGGCCTGCTGATGATCGTCTGCGTGGCGGTCTTCGGCACCCAGCTCACACTCATGTCGCCGATGGCGTTCGTCCGGCGTCCGCAACGATGGATCCGGCAACTCGCGGCCGAGTCGAAATTCGGTCCCACCTACGCGGCGGCACCGAATTTCGCGTTCGAGCTGGCCGCTGAGCGCGGGCTTCCCGATGCCGGCGAGGCCCTCGACCTGAGCAACGTGGTGTCGCTGATCAACGGCTCCGAACCGGTGCGGATCGAGTCGATCGAGAAGTTCAACGCCGCGTTCGCCCCGTATGGTCTGCCGAGCACGGCGGTCAAGCCGTCGTACGGCATGGCCGAGGCGACCCTGTTCGTCTCGACCATTGACCTCGCCGAGCGGGCAACCGTCGTCTACCTGGACCGGGAACAGTTGGGGGCGGGGCATGCGGTTGAGGTCCCGCGCGACGCGCCCAACGCCATCGCGCAGGTGTCCTGTGGTCGGATCGCGCGCAGCCAGTGGGGTGTCATCGTCAACCCCGAGACGGAGTCGGAGCTGGCCGATGGCGAGGTCGGTGAGATCTGGTTGCACGGCGACAACATCGGCCGCGGGTACTGGGAACGCCCCGAAGAAACCGAGCGGACGTTCTGCAACAAGCTGCAGTCCCCGCTACCGGAAGGCAGCCACGCCGACGGGGCGCCGAGTGAGGCCGCCTGGCTGCGGACCGGTGATCTCGGCGTCTACCTCGGCGGTGAGCTCTACATCACCGGGCGCATCAAGGATCTGATCATCGTGGATGGCCGCAACCACTATCCGCAGGACATCGAGGCCACCGCGGCCGCCGCGTCGCCCGCGGTGCGCTCGGGTTATGTCGCGGCATTCTCGGTGCCGACGAACGACGGGGTCGGCGAGCGTGTGGTGATCGTTGCCGAGCGGGCACCGGGGGTGGGGCGGGCCGATCTGCAACCCGTAATCGATGCCATCCGCGCGGCGGTATCGCGCCGTCATCGCCTGCCACTGGCCGATGTGCTGCTGGTGGCGGCCGGCGCTATCCCGCGAACCACCAGCGGAAAGCTGGCGCGACGCGCCTGCCGCGCCCGGTATCTCAACGGCGACTTCGGTGCACGGGGCCGCTCCTGACTATCCGCCGCACTCGGCGATGCGCCGCCGCAGGAACTCGCGGCCCGGCTCGGAACCGTTGGACTGCAACGCCGTTCGGTACCACGTCACGGCCTCGGCGGGCCGCCCCGCGCGCCGAAGCAGATCGGCGCGCAGCGTCGCGACGAGATTCGAGCGGCCCAGCCGCGGGTCGTCCGCCGCCCTGTCCAGCGCCGCCAGGCCCGCGTCGGGGCCGTCGCGGAATCCGACCGCCAGCGCGCGGTTGGCGCGGGCCACCGGGGAGTCCGTCATCGACAGCAGCCGGTCGTAGGCCGCGCAGATGGTGACCCAATCCGTCTGCTCCCAGCACGGCGCCGTCGCGTGCACCGCGGCGATCACCGCCTGCGGCAAGTAGGGGCCGGTCGATCCCTCGGCCCGCCGCAACCGGTCCAGCCCGCGGGCGATGCGGCCGCGGTCCCAGCGGCGGCGGTCCTGCTCCTCGAGCGGCACCAGCAGCCCGTCGGCGTCCACCCGGGTCGCGCGCCGCGAATCATGCAGCAGCACAAGGGCGGCCAGCGCCTGCGCCTCCGGTTCGTGCGGCATCAGCCCGCACAGCTCCTGCGCCAGCCGGACCCCTTCGTCGCACAGCTCGTCGCGGATCGCCGACGGGCCGGCGGTCGACCAATAGCCCTCGGTGAACACCGAGTAGATGCAGCCGAGCACGTGCGGCGTGCGCTCAGGCAGCAGCTCGGCGGGCGGCACCCGCAGCGGGATGTTGGCGTGCCGAACCTTGTTCTTGGCGCGCGTGATTCGCTGCCCGACGGCCGCCTCGCTCTGCAGCAGGGCGCGGGCGATCTCGCCGACGGTCAGCCCGGACACCAACCGCAGCGTGAGCGCCAGCTGCGACGGCCGGTCCAGCGCCGGGTGCGCGCAGGTGAACATCATCCGCAGCTCGTCGTCGACGACGGGGTGCGGGTCGGTGTGATCGGTGCGCGCCCGAATCTGATCCACCACAGCCGCCAATTCCTTTCCGGGGCGCACGGATTCGCGGCGCAGCCGGTCCCGGGCGCGGTTGCGGGCGACGGTCACCAGCCAGCCGCCGGGGCTGTCCGGCACGCCGTCGCGAGACCAGGTGCGCAGCGCCTCGGCGCAGGCCTCCTGGACGGCGTCCTCCGCGACCGTGAGGTCACCGGACCACCGCGCGAGCGCGGCGACGGCCGGACCCCACTCCCGGCGGAAGACGCCGTCCAGGCCTGTCATGGGCGAGCTAGAGCGCGGAGATCCCGGCCAGCTGCCGCAACTGCACGGTCGAGGCGGGGATCATCGAGGCGACCTTGACGGCCTCGTCGCGATCCGCGGCGCCGAGCAGGTAGATGCCCGTGGCGATTTCGGCTCCCTCGACATAGGGCCCGTCGGTGATCAGGACCTCGCCGTTGCGCACCCGCACGGTCGTCGCGGTGGACCGGTCGTGCAATGCGGCACCCCCGATGATGTGGTCGCCCGCGGCCGCGTGGAGATCGGTGTGCTTCGCCGCCACCGCCTCCCACTCCGGCGTGCCCGGGGTGTGTGCGGATTCGGCCGGCTCCAGCAGCAGCGCCAGCCAGTCGTTGCCGGTGAGCTTGCGGGACAGCTCAACCGAGTGGACCGCGGGCCACACTTCCACGGCCCCGAACTTGGCGAGCGGGACGTCGCGCGCCAGCGCCAGCGCCTCGTCGAGGTTTTCCGCTTCGAACACGTAGAAGCCGCAGGCCACCTCGGCGGCCTCGGCGAACGGGCCGTCGGTGACGACCGGCGCGTCCGGGCCGCCGGTGATGACCGCCGCGGCGGCGGCGGGTGCCAGCGCATCACCGGACTTGATCGCGGGCCCGGCCTTGGCGTGGAAGCTCTCCCATTCCGCCATCGCGGCGGCCGCGTCCTCGGGTGCGCGGTCTTGCTCCTGGCTGATCAACAGTGCTACGTACTGCATTTGTCGTCACCTCCGGTAGTGAGCGAAACCCTGTGTTCCACTCTCTACCTACTCGACGAACGGCGCAGCCCCGATCCGACAGTTAGGCGGCGCCCGGCTTCAGGTAGGTCACCAGGCTGCAGTCCAGCATCTCGTCGGTGAAGTAGTGCTCGCAGCCGCGCAGGTATTTCATGTACCGCTCGTAGACCTCTTCGGAGGTGACCTCGATGGCCTTCTCCTTGTTGGACTCCAGCGTGTCGCCCCAGATGTGCAGGGTCTTGATGTAGTGCGGCCGCAGCGAAAGCGGTTCCGGCACTACGAAACCCGCCTTCTCGCCGTGCTCGACCATCATCTCGGTGGACGGCAGCCGGCCGCCCGGGAAGATCTCGGTGATGATGAACTTGATGAAGCGCGCGGTCTCGAAGGTCAGCTTCTTACCCCGGGCCGCCATCTCGAAGGGGTGGTAGCTGACGCTGCTCTGAATGGTCATCCGGCCGTCGTCGGGCATGATGTCGAAGCACCGCTTGAAGAAGTCGTCGTAGTTCTCGTGCCCGAAGTGCTCGAAGGCCTCGATCGACACGATCCGGTCGACGGGCTCGGTGAAATCCTCCCAGCCGTGCAGGCGAACCTGGCGCGACCGGCCGGTGTCGAGCGACGCCAGCACCTGCTCGCTGCGGGCGTGCTGGTTCTTGGACAGCGTCAGGCCGACCACGTTGACGTCGTACTTCTCGACCGCGCGCTTCATGGTGGTGCCCCAGCCGCAGCCGATGTCGAGCAGGGTCATGCCCGGCTTGAGGTCCAGCTTGTCCAGGTTGAGGTCGATCTTGGCGTACTGGGCCTGCTCGAGCGTGATGTCCCACGGCTCGAAGTAGGCGCAGCTGTAGGTCCGGGTCGGGTCCTGGAACAGGGCGAAGAAATCGTCGGAGACGTCGTAGTGCGCCTGAATGTCTTCGAAACGCGTCCGCGTCTTCGTCGGGCTCGGTTGATCAGCCATTTTCTTCTTGTTCTCCTGGATGAAGTCTCGGCCTTGCCACGATACCGAAGCTCACTTCTCCAGCGTGAATTGGTTGCAGTCGATGTAGCCCATCCGGAACGCCTTGGCGCAGCCGGTCAGAAACTTCATGTACCGCTCGTAGACCTCTTCGGACTGGATCGCGATGGCCTCGTCGCGGTGCGCCTCGAGCGCCTCGGCCCAGAAGTCGAGGGTCCTGGCGAAGTCCGACTGCAGCGACTGGATACGGGTCACCTTGAAACCGACCTTCGCCGAGTGCTCCTCGACGGTCTCGATCATCGGCAGCCGCCCGCCCGGGAAGATCTCGGTCACGATGAACCGGATGAACTTGGCCATCTCCATCGTCAGCGGGATCCCGCGCTCCACGACCTGCTTGACGTGCAGCCCGGTGATGGCGTGCAGCGCCATCACTCCGTCGGCGGGCATGGCCTCGTAGGCGAACTTGAAGAAGTCGTCGTAGCGGTGAAAGCCGAAGTGCTCCAACGCCTCGATGATGACGATGCGGTCGACCGGGTCGGTGAACTCGGCCCAGTCGGTCAGCAGCACCCGGCGCGAGCGGCCGCTGTCTATCCCGTCGAGCAGCTGCTGGCAGTAGGCGTGCTGGTTCTTCGACAGGGTGACCCCGACGACGTTGACGTCGTAGCGCTCGACGGCCCGCTTCATCACCGAACCCCAGCCGCAGCCGACGTCGAGCAGGGTCATCCCCGGCTGCAGGCCGAGCTTGTCCAGCGTCAGGTCGATCTTGGCCAGCTGCGCCTCCTGCAGCGTCATCCCCTCGCGCGGGAAGTACGCGCAGCTGTACGTGCGGCTGGGGTCCACGAACAGGGCGAAGAAGTCGTTCGACAGGTCGTAGTGCGATCGGACATTGTCGGAGGCGGAGCGCATCCGCATGGCCCCCACCCGATTCTCAGCCATTTGTCCTCCCGACTGGACAGGCACCTTGGCCAGGTGGCTGTCCCCGGCACCCTACACGGGGCGGGGTGCATCCCTGGCATTTAAGGTCGCATGCCCTGCTATTTCTCCAGCGTGAACTGGTTGACGTCGATGTAGCCGATCCGGAATGCGTCGGCGCAGCCGGTCAGGTACTTCATGTACCGCTCGTAGACCTCTTCGGACTGGATCGCGATGGCCTCGTCCCGGTGGGCCTCGAGGCCCGCCGCCCACAGGTCGAGGGTCCGGGCGTAATGCGGCTGCAGGGATTGGCGGCGGGTCAACGTGAAGCCGGCCTGCGCCGAACGCTCCTGCACCATCTCGATCGACGGCAACCGCCCGCCCGGGAAGATCTCGGTGACGATGAACTTGATGAAGCGGGCCATTTCGAACGTCAGCGGTATGCCGCGCTCGACGCACTGCGGGCCCGTCAGCCCGGTGATCGTGTGCAGCAGCATCACGCCATCGGCGGGCAGCAGATCGTGCGCCAGCTTGAAGAAGTCGTCGTAGCGGTCGTGGCCGAAGTGCTCGAACGCGCCGATCGACACGATGCGGTCGACGGGCTCATCGAACTGCTCCCAGCCGGCCAGCAAGACCCGCTTGGTGCGCGGGCTTTCCATGGCGTCGAACGACTTCTGCACATGGGCCGCTTGGTTTTTCGACAATGTCAGGCCCACGACGTTGACGTCGTAGCGCTCGATCGCCCGGCGCATGGTGGCGCCCCAGCCGCAGCCGACGTCGAGCAGCGTCATGCCGGCCCGCAGGCCCAACTTGCCCAGCGCCAGGTCGATCTTGGCGAGCTGCGCCTCTTCCAGCGTCATGTCGTCGCGCTCGAAGTAGGCGCAGCTGTACGTCTGGGTGGGGTCGAGGAACAGGCGGAAGAAGTCGTCGGACAGGTCGTAGTGCGCCTGCACATCGTCGAAATGCGGTGTCAGATCCTTGCTCATGGCGTTGTGACCCCCTCGCTCCGGCCGCGCGACCGGCCGGTCACCTCACTTCGTGAGGGTGAATTGGGCGACGTTGATGAGGCCCCTGCGGAACCGCACCGCGCACCCGGTGAGGTAGTGCATGAAGTTGTTATAGACCTCTTCGGACTGGATGGCTATGGCCCGATCCCGGTTGCCTTCCAGGTTGGCCGCCCACGCGTCAAGGGTTCGCGCGTAATGCTGTTGGAGTAGCTGAGTTTGCTCGACGGAGAAGCCGGCGGCGGTGGCGTTGTCGACGATGTCGGGCTCGGAAGGCAGTTCGCCGCCGGGGAAGATCGACTCGCGCAGGAATTTGAGGAAGCGCAGGTCGCTCATCGTCAGCGCGATGCCCTGCTCGTGCAGCCAGCGACGGTCGTAGGTGAACAGGCTGTGCAGCAGCATCCGGCCGTCGCCGGGCATGATCTCGTACGAGCGCTCGAAGAACGCGCCGTACCGCTCCTTGTGGAACGCGTCGAACGCCTCGAAGGAGACGATCCGGTCGACCTTCTCGTCGAATTCCTCCCACCCCTGCAGCCGCGCCTCCGCGCGCCGCGTCGTTCCGAGGGCGGCCAGCCGCGCCTTGCTGCGCTCATAGTGGTTGCGGCTCAGCGTAAGTCCGATGACATTGACGTCGTACTTCTCGACGGCGCGGACCAGCGCCCCGCCCCAGCCACACCCGACGTCGAGCAGAGTCATGCCGGGCTGCAGGTTCAGCTTGTCGAGCGCCAGATCCAGTTTGGCGAGTTGCGCCTCTTCCAGCGTCATGTCGTCGCGCTCGAAGTATGCGCAGGTGTAGACCCAGGTGGGATCGAGGAAGAGCCCGAAGAAGTCGTCCGAAATGTCGTACGCAGCTTGCGAGTCTTCGTAGTAGGGCTTCAGCTCCGCCATTATTCGACATCCTCCCAACGACTAACCGTACAACGCGGTAAGAGTGTCCGTGAAATCACAAGGGCACTCCGAAAACCGCCCGGGCCCCGCCCCTAGCTGGCGTCGGCGAAGTTGCTAGTTAGCACGCTGATCAGCCGATCCCACAATTGCTGAGGCAGGTCGTGGCCCATGCCGTCAAACAAGACTAGTCGAGCGCCGTCGATGGCGCGCGCGACGGCGCGGCCACCGGAGGGCGGCATCAGCTTGTCGGCGCGGCCGTGGATGACGACCGTCGGTGCGACCGTGCGCCGGTTGTAGCCGAGCAGGCTGCCGCTGGCCATGATCGCGCTGAAGTGCCGGGCGACGCCCCAGGGGTAGTAGCTGCGTTCATAGCCCTCGATGGCCTCGGCGCGGACCTGCTCCTCGGGCGCGCGGTAGCGGGGGCTGCCGGTGATCTTGGTGACGCGCACGACGTTGTCGACGATCACGTCGAGCGGCGAACCGGGCGGCGGTCCCTTGAGCACCGCCAGCAGGGCGCGCGGGGCGGGCGGCGGCAGGAACGAGCGATTGTTGCTGGAGAAGATGACCGCCAGGCTCTTGGTCCGCTCGGCGAATCGCGCCGCGAACACCTGCGCGATCATGCCCCCCATCGACGCCCCGACGATGTGGGCGCGCTCGATGCCCAGGTGATCCAGCACGGCCGCCGCGTCGTCGGCCAGGTCCTCCAGCGCGTAGGCTGCCTCGGCGCGCAGCTGCTGCTGTGGCGGACCGCGTTCTGCGAGAGGCTCGTCGGGCGCGGCCTGCGGGTCATCCGGTACGACAACCGCGACGTCGGCCTGTCCGACAAGACGCCGAAAACGGGCTCCGGGCAGCCCCTGGTCCCCCGGCTGCTGCGGTTCTGGCTGGGGCTGCGCGCCGAGGCAGCCTACGCGCTGGAGGACCTGGCCGACGACGCGGCGGCCGTGCTGGATCACCTGGGCATCG
>NZ_LZKR01000116.1 GCF_001672915.1 Mycobacterium sp. 1245805.9
GACGATCTCCTTCGGCACGCCGTACGGCACCGTCGAGTACGAGGGCGCCACCATCCCGGTCCCCGTCGACGACCAGATGCGCAAGATCGCCCAGCTCTCCGGCGGGCAGTCCTACACCGCCACCAACATCAGCGAGCTGAACAAGAGCTACAACGCCATCGAGAACGACATCGGGTTCCGCACGGTGCCCGGCCCCGGCAGCGCCGGCTGGCTGCGCCTGGGCGTCGTCGTCGCGCTGATCGCCGCGGCGCTGGGCCTGCTGATCAACCGGCGCCTGCCGGTCTGAGCGATCAGGCGGGCAGCCGCCGGTTCAGGAACAGGCCGGCCAGGACGGCGCCGGCCAGCAGCACCGCGCCGAGCAGCATCCAGGCCAGGCTGGCGTCGCCCTTGACGGTCTGGTAGCCGATCTGGCGCTGCAGCGTCGAATAGACGCTCTCCAGCGATTCCAGGCTGTCGGCGTGGAACGCCTGGCCGTCGGTGATCTTGGTGATCTCCTGCAGCGTCTGGGCG
>NZ_LZKR01000117.1 GCF_001672915.1 Mycobacterium sp. 1245805.9
GTGTTGCCGCCGGCGCCGCCGGTGCCGCCGTCGATGTGAGTGGCGGTGCCGGCGCCGCCGAGGCCGCCGTCTCCCGGCCTCCCGCCGTTACCGCCGTCACCGGCGTTGCCGCCGGCGCCGGTGGTGCCCGCGGTGCCATTCGTGACCGCGCCACCGAGGCCGCCGTTGCCGCCGTTGCCGCCGGACCCGCCGGCCCCGCCGGACCCGCCGGACCCGCCGGTCGTGGGGGTCGTGGCGGCCGCCCCGTTGCCGCCGGTGCCGCCGTTGCCGCCGTGGGCACCGGCGCCGCCGGCCCCGCCATTACCGCCGTTACCCGAGATCGAACCGCCTAGCCCGCCGGCACCACCCTTGCCGCCGCTACCGCCGGCCATGCCGGCACTGCCGGAGTCGCCCGGGTTGACCCCGTTGGGCCCGTCGGTGCCAGCCACACCGCTGCCGCCGCGCCCCCCGTCGCCGCCGTTACCGACATCGCCGCCCTTGCCGCCGGCCCCGCCGGCCCCGCCGGAGGCACCGGCCGGCGCGCCGAGGCTCGCGGGGTTGTAGCCGTTGCCGCCATCCCCGCCGTTGCCGCCGCTGGTGGCCGCTTGGCCGTCCGCGCCGGTCGCGCCGGCGATGCCGCCGGACCCGTTGCCGGCCGCGCCGCCGTGGCCGCCAGCGCCAGAGGTGCCCCGGTCACCACCGTTGCCTCCGGCGCCGCCGTCAGGGGTGTGGGCATCGCCGCCGGCGCCAGCGCCACCGTTGCCGCCGGCCGCGCCGTTGCCGCCGACGCCGCCGGCCCCGCCGTTGCCGCCGTGGCCATTGGCGCCCAGGAAGCCGCCGTGGCCCGCGTTGCCGCCGGCGCCGCCGGCGCCGCCATGGCCGCCGTTGCCGCCGGCGCCGCCGTCTCCGCCAGCTTGGCCGGCAACGTTGGCATCTACGCCGCTGCTGCCGACGGCGCCATTGCCGCCGTTACCGCCCAGGCCGCCTTCGCCGCCGGTGCCGCCGGCTCCGAACAGCAGCCCGCCTTTACCCCCCGCGCCGCCGGCCCCGCCGGCAGCACCGCTGCCGCCGTCGTGGGACGCGAGCGTGTCGCCCAGCATGCCGTCGCCGCCCTGACCGCCGGCACCGCCGGCACCCCCGTGGCCGAACACGAAGCCGCCGGCGCCCCCAGCGCCACCGGCTCCGCCGACAACACCCACCATGGTGGCGGTCCCGCCCGCGCCGCCCATCGCGCCGTTACCCATCAGCAAGCCGCCCCTGCCGCCGCTGCCGCCAGCCCCGCTCGCGAAGCCGCCCCCACCGGAGCCGCCATTCCCGATCAGCCCGGCAGCCCCGCCGTTACCGCCGGCGACCGGGCCCGTACCGCCGGTCGGGGTATAGCCGGCCCCGCCATCGCCGAACCACAACCCGCCGGCACCACCATTCGGGTGGGCCGCGGTCCCAGCGGCACCGTTGCCGATCAGAGCACGCCCCAACAGCACATTGGTGGGTGTATTGAGAACCGGGTCCACCAACTGACCGAACGGGCTGTTGATCCACGCTTCGCCGAGGGTGTGAATCGGGCCGTAGACAAATGTCTGGAACAGCGCGGCTGGTGAAGGCGCAGCCGCCAGTGCAGCGGCGCCGGCCGCCTCCGTGGCCTCATACGATGCCGCAGCCCCGCTTAACGCCTGTACGAACTGTTGGTGGAAGGTCGACGCCCGCGCGGCGTCCGCCTGGAACTCCTGGGCGTGCGTGCCGAACAGCGCCGAAATCGCCATCGATACCTCATCAGCGGCCGCCTCCTGGATTTGCGTCGTCGGGGCCAACGCCGCCGCCCCGGCGGCCTCGATCGTCGAGCCGAGAGCGTCCAAATCACCAGCCGCCGCCGCTACCGCCTCCGGGCCCGCGATCACATATGACATGGCAGTCCTCCGCATTGCGTGATCTCGCCGATGTCGTGATCTCGGCCGACCATGGGCCAGTGATCTGGGACACTTTAGAGCAGCATGTGGGGCCCTGGAGGGTTAATCGGAAATAGACCTTTTCACCTAATGTTTTTGTAACGAGCGCCAGCGGAACCATCAAGATCGACCGATTGCTAATCCCTCAGTCGCACGTTCGAGCCGTGCCGGGGGCATTGGCCTTTTTTGCGGCCCGCAAGTCACCCGTCGGCGGCGTCTGCGGCCGCGATCAACGCGCTGCCGAGCTTCCGCGCTTCGGTCGGAGTGATGACGGGGGTATGAGCGCCGTCGATGATGATCTTGCGCTCGGCGTGTCCGTCCACGTACTGCCGCCCGATGACTGACACGACGATGTCGCCGACGTCGGCGCATCGCCCGTGGTCGGTGACGTGCTCGATCCGCCACTCCGGGCCGTCGAACACCCTGAACGCCGCCCCGAAGCCCTCCCATTCGTCGACGCAGGTGGCCCCGGTGGGTGCCGCAAGGTCCCGCGATCGGGCTGTGGTCATGGTCGGTTCTCCTTGGGTCTGGGGCGCCAGCTCGGCCGGGGTTAGTCACTTGACTACACCATGCTCTCGGCCTGTAGTCAAGTGACTAACTGCGGTCTTCGTGTCTGCGCCCGTGATAGTGGTCACGCCCTCGCCGGGCCGGCTGTCGCAAAGGCGGGATCGGGGACGCATGGACAGGCGAGAATGGCGCCATGAACGAACCAGGGAACCTCGGTATCGACGTATTGCTCTTCTGCCCCGCCCAACATCACATCGGCAACCTCAGGAAGTTTGCGGCCGAGATCGGCTATCAGCCGAGAGGCGGAATGCTCGCGGCGTGGCCGCAACACCCGTCGGACTCGTGGTGGGAAGTCCGGTGCCCTGACGGCTGCCCCGGCGTCTACGGCGGTGCGGTGGATCCGATCCGCCAAGAGGTGAAGAGGCTCGCCGACGACCCCAGGCGCACGAATGCTCACTACACGCTGAAGCAGGTGGGCTGAGCGGGCGAAGACCATGCCGTCAATTGCTGCGCGCAAATAAAGCGGCGAAATGACGGATCATTCGCGCGCGGCGATGGACCCAAACCAACGGGCCGAGAATGCCGAATATTTGCAGAGATCGCCGGCGGGCCGTCGACGGAATTACCTCAGAATTAACCAGGAGATCGCTTTGACGGAGCTCGCTGCGCCCTAGGATCGCCGGGCATGAGCGCTCCCACCAGCACCCCCTCGCCCGGGCCCGGGTGGTGGCTGGCATCCGACGGCCAGTGGTACCCCCAGCGGTGGGAGAGCAGCTTCATCTACCGCACAAATGAGTCCCTGCAAGCTGTCGTCGAGGAGGTCGCCGAACTGTCGAAGACCTACGGGGAACAGGGCTGGGAAATCGTGAACTCCTCGGTGCAACGCACCCAGGTCGCCCATCGCTTCAAGGGTTACGACAAAGACGGCGAGTTGTACTTCGAATGGAGCATGGTCTGCACGCTGAAACGGCCACTCCGGCCCGGCTAGAAAGTCGCGCCAGGCAAACGAAACCCGTTGTGCACCTTGACCAGCGGTCCAGGACCGCCCGGTTGAACGCGCAATGAATCTCTCGGCAACATCGGCGGACGCCGTCTAGCAGCAGCGGCCGCGCAGTGGTTCGATCGAAATCGAAAGAGATGCAACGATTTCAGGAGAATCCATGGCGACTCTGCCGGTCCAGCGTCAACCCAGAACTCTGATGCCCGATCTCACCGACCTCTTCAGTGGCACTCCCCTATTGGCCGGCCTGCGCCCGCTCTTCGACCGCAACCTGCTGCGCGTCGAGGACGAGATGGACGACGGCCGCTACGAGGTTCGCGCCGAAATTCCCGGTGTCGACCCCGCGAAGGACATCGACATCACCGTGCACGACGGGATGCTCACCATCAAGGCCGTGCGCAGCCAGGCCGTCGAATCCCGCGGTCGGTCCGAATTCAGCTATGGGGCCTTCGCGCGCTCCGTTCCGCTGCCCGCCGGAGCCGACGTCGATGATGTCCACGCGACCTACGAAAAGGGCATCCTCGCGATCTCGGTACCGGTGCCCAACGGCGCGCCGGCGGCCAAACGCATCGAGGTCGAAAATCGGGACTAATTCCCGACGGCCTGGCGGCCACTGAGTCCCCGGGCGCGCCCTCCGGTGATGCGATGCGGGCGGAACGCTTCGATCCCGATATGTCAGCATTGGAATCGTGAACGCACGCCAATTGGCTCGTTTGCTCGTTTCCGCGGTGGTGACAACCGGGGCGGCGCTCGTTGGCGCACCGATCCTCGCTCCCCCCGCCTCGGCCGCTCCCTGCCCTGACGTCGAGGTGACGTTCGCCCGCGGCACCGATGAGCCGCCGGGCGTCGGCGGCGTCGGGCAGGCTTTTATCGACTCGCTACGTTCGCAGGTCGGCGGTCGGTCCCTTGGCGTGTATGCCGTCAACTACCCGGCCGCCGAGGATTGGCCTCCGTCCGCATCCGCCGGCGCCGTCGACGCGAACGCCCACGTTCAATCCATGGTCGCGACCTGTCCCAACACCAAGCTGGTGCTCGGCGGATATTCCCAAGGCGCGATGGTGATAGATCTGATCACCATCGCCCGAGCATCGATCGCGGGCTTCAATGCCGACACTCTGTCGGCGGACGAGGCAGCCCACGTGGCCGCCGTCGCCGTGTTCGGGAATATGGCCGACAGGGTTGTCGGGCCCATGAACGAGGCCAGCCCCTGGTATGGGGCCAAGGCCATCGACTTGTGCGCGCCCGGCGATCCGGTGTGTTCTGGCGGCGGCCTGTCGCTGCCTTCGCACGAGCAGGTGTTCTCCCCGGAGCACTTGTCGTACCAGCAGTCCGGGATGCCCAGTCAGGCCGCTAGTTTCGTGGCTAGCCACCTCTAGCCACAGCGGCGTTCAGCCCCTCACGGTGCGAGCCGGACGAAGCCCGGCGACGGATCCGCGGGGACCCCACCCCCGGCGCCGCCCGGGCTGCCGCCGCCGTTGCCGCCACCGCTGCTACCGCCGCCGCCTCCGGCGCCGCCAGGCTGTGGGCCGCCAGCGGGCTCCATCTGCTGTGGTGGAGGCGGCGGCTGTTGCGGCGGGGGCTTCACCTGTTGCGGCGGGGGCGGCGGGGCGGTCGGCGCGGACGGCGCGGCTATCGGAAGGCGTGGCGTCTGGATCTGCGCGGCCGTCGGCGGCGGCGCCGGAAGCTGCGGCGGGTTCGGATCGTCGATCTCTCCGACGGGAACGGTCAACGGAGGCTCCCGCGGATCGCTCCGCACGTCGACCGCCGGCCGTGTGACGCTGTGCGCCGACCCTGCCCACCCGCTGGGGTTCGTTCTGAGGGAAGCGATTTTGTCCCGATCGTAGGGACAGTAGGCCCCCACTGCGGCGGTGATGAAGCGCGCCTCGGTGCGCGCGAGGCGACCGAGGTCGAAATCGCGCTCGCTCGGATCGATGCCGACCGCGTTGTTGACCATCGCGTCCACCAAGCCGGCCGCCGGCATGCCGGCGTCGAGCGTGCGACACACGTCATGGCCCGTTTCGATAAGGCTCGGGACGCCCCGGAGCGCAGGAATGCCTTGTTGATCGAGCAGTGCCAGGAACCGATCGTCTTGGCTGGGGTCGGCAATGGCCGCGCTGCCGCGCACAATTGCAGCTCCAGTCAGCACCACAATGGCCGTAATCAGGGGACCGGAGCGGACGGAGGTACCGGTGAACATAGGAGGGATTTCCGTTCTGGTCGGGCCGTCACGTGACGGGCGAATTGCCATTTAGACCACGTACGCGCGCCGCCCCTCCGGTTCCACGGCGCACGCACCAACGCTGCTACAGCTTGAATCCGTTCACCTTTTGTTCATCTTTTGTTAACCATTCTGTTCATAATAAATCACCGCGATTCCGCGGTAAATACCCGATTTTCCGAACCGAGCCGGGTCAGCTCAAACACGTTGCGGTACAAGGTAAGAGATTGCGCTGACGCCGACGGTTGCAACCGCCCCCGCGCGCCGCGATTAGCAGTCGATCTCTACATTCAGGTCGAATTCGGCGAAGGTGCGCGACACGCTTTCCCGTAGCTCCTCTTTGGTATTCGACCGCCCGAGGAGATACGCCGAGATTCGGATGAACATCTTGCCGCGACCCCGCCCCGAACCCAGGAACAGTTGTCCGCCCATGGCCTCGAGCGTGCTTTTCTTGATATCGGGCTCGAGGTTTCTCATGTACGCGTAATCGGCGTCGGTGCCGTCGGGGCGGTTCGCCGACGGGGACAGGTCACCGACGTTGGAGCACGTGACCGGCAGGGTGGAGCCACCCGTCGCCATACCCGCGACCTTCCTGGCCGCCCATACCGGCGTCAACGCGGCCAGCGGCAGCGGCGCCAGCCACTCGTTGTCGGGGTCTTCCATCGCCTGGAGGATCGTTTGCGTGATCTTGGCCTGCATGTCGGCGAGGTCCGTGGCCGCGTGCGTCGGGTCGACCGGGACGTCGACGCTGGTGAGCGCGTTGCCTCGGGTATCGCCTTCGGTCCGCAGCGTCACCAGGAATCGCAGGGTGACGGTCCCGTCGTCCTGAACCCGACCCATCCGTACGGCGAGCCTGCACGCGATTCCCGCGACCAGTGAGTTGCTGCTTGCGCCAAGGCTTTTCGCGCGGGCATCCCATTCCGCCAGGTCGATGTATGCGGTGAGGGCGGGCACCTCCACCGGCCGGTCGTCGGCCGACCTCCGCGGCGACGGTGGTGCCGCCTTGAACGATGAGTTGAGTTCCTTGCGGTCGCGCCGCGCCCGCCGAGCCACGGCGGCCAACGCGTGCCCGATGTCGGGCAGGTCTTTGACGGTCTGCCGGAAATCCTCACGCACTGCGCGCCCGAGAGTGCGCGATCCCGCGGGCGGATAGCCGAGCTCGCGCGTCCGGCCCTCGGCGGCGTCTTCGATCGCCTGGCCGAACGCGATGGCGTCGACGATCGTGTGCGAGGCCACCAGGCTTACCGCGGTGCCGCCGCCCTCGAGCGGAAGCACCCCGAGATGCCAGGCCGGCCCCCACTCCGGGTCGATGGGTAAGCGGGCCCGCTCGTCGGCCCACGCATTCACCTCGGCACGCGGTCGCGGCGTCGCGGCGAAGTCGATCTCCTCCGGCGGCGGTGCCTGCACCCAGCGATCGCGCGCGAATGGCAATGTGGACCGTTCGATCCTGCGCCCCAACAACCCGCGACCAAGGTTGCGGTGGAAACGCTTTAGCCCCTCGACGTCGATGGCGCGGTCGTAGATCCAGGTGACCTGAATGAGCGCGCCGTGAACCGCTCGCAACGCGAGGAACGCCGCCTGGTCCAGGTATGCGAGCCGATTGTCCACGGGCTCGTCGCCGCGGGTGCTGACCTGAGCCGCCGGCGCGGCGGGCGCGGCGGTGTCGGTCAGCAACTCCGCGAGGTGGCCGGCGAGCTTCGCCGGGGTGGGGTGATCGAAGGCCAGCGTCGCCGGCAGCGCCAGGCCGGTGCGCTGGTTCACCGTGTTGCGCAGTTCCAGCGCTGTCAGGGAGTCGATGCCGAGCTCCTTGAAGGGAATCTCGGGATCGAGGGCGGCCGGGTCGGGGTGGGCCAGCACGGCAGCGGTGGTCGCGGTGACCATCGCGGTCAGGGTGTCCAGCCGTTGTTGCGGCGTCTGGCTGGCCAGCGTGGTGGCCAGCGTGCGCGGGCTGCCGGTGGCGGCCTGACGGCGGCTGGTGGTCAGGGCCGACAGGATCGGGTCCAGGGTGCCGTTGCGGGCCTGGCGGGCCAGCGCGGCGGTGTTAAACGGGCTGGCCAGCAGGTTGGTCGGCTGACTCGCGAGCGCAGCGTCGAAGAGTGCCAGCCCGTGCTCGTTGGTGATGGGGGTGAGCCCGGTGCTGCTCAGGCGGGTCAGGTCGCTGGTGCTGAGGTGGGCGGTCATCCCGGACGGGGTTTGCCAATAGCCCCAGGCCAGGCTGGTGGCCTCGCGTTGGGTGTGATGCCGGTGGTGTGCCAGCGCGTCCAGGAACGCGTTGGCGGCCGCATAGTTGGCCTGCCCGGCGCTGCCCAGGATGCCCGCGGCGGACGAGAACAGGACGAACGCGGCCAGGTCGCGGTCGGCGGTGAGGTGGTGCAGGTGCCAGGCCGCGTCGGCCTTGGCGGCCAAGACCGCATCGAGCTGTTCGGGGCTCAGGTCGGTCACCAGCGCGTCGTCGAGCACGCCGGCGGCGTGGATCACCGCGGTCAACGGGTGGTCGGCGGGGATCGTGTCGAGTGCGGCGGCCACGTCGGCGGGGTTGCTGGTGTCGCACGCGGTGATCGCGACTTCGGCGCCGAGCCCGGCCAGGCGCTCTTGCAGGTCGCCCGCGCCGGGAGCGTCGATTCCGCTGCGCGACAACAGCAATAGGTGTTCGACGCCGTGGCGGGTGATCAGGTGTTCGGCGAAGAGCGCGCCCAGCATCCCGGTGCCGCCCGTGATCAGCACCGTGCCTTGGGGATCCAACACCGCGGGCGGGATCAGCACGATTTTTCCGGTGTGGCGGGCTTGGCTCATGTCGCGGAAGGCTTGCGGGGCGTTCAGCAGGCCGTAGCTCGTGGTGGGCAGCGGCTTGAGCACGCCGGCAGCGAACATTTCGGTCAGGGCCGCCCATGCGGGCTGCAGGGCTCCCGGCGGTGCGCTGGACAGGTCGTAGACCTGGTAGTCGACCCCCGGATGGGACGCGGCGATGTCTTTGGCCCGGCGGATGTCGGTCTTGCCGATTTCGACGAAAGTGCCTCCGCGGGGCAGCAATTGCAGCGACGCGTCGACGAACTCGCCGGCCAGGCTGTTGAGCACGACGTCCATGCCCTGGCCGTCGGTGGCGGCCTTGAAGGTGTCGACGAAATCCAACGTGCGCGACGACGCGATGTGCGGGGGGTCGAGCCCCAGCTCGTGAAGCACGTGGTGTTTGGTCGGGTGGGCGGTGGCGAACACCTCCGCACCGAGGTGGTGGGCGATCTGGATGGCGGCCTGACCGACGCCTCCGGCGCCGGCGTGGATGAGCACCCGTTGGCCGGCCTTGAGCCCGGCGATCTCGACCAGAGCGGCGTAGGCGGTGAGAAACACGATCGGCGCGGACGCGGCCTGGGTGAACGACCATCCGGCCGGGACGGGCACCACCATGCGCTCGTCGGCGATCGCGGTGGGCGCGAACGCGTTATGCGGGAAAAGCCCCATCACCGCGTCACCGGGACGCAGCGATGCGCCGGGGGCGGCGTCGACGACGACCCCCGCTGCCTCGCTGCCCATTCCGTCGTCGGCGATCGCGCCCAGTGCGACGACCACGTCACGGAAGTTCAGCCCGGCCGCCCGTACCTGAACGCGAATCTGGCCCGGCGCCAGGGTGTTTGGCGCATCGGTGGGGAGCAGGGCCAGGTTGCTCAGGTCACCCTTGCCGGTGGTGCCCACCCGCCAGTCGGCACCGTCCGGTGGGGTGAGGGTCGGGATGCGGGCCACGCGCGCGATGTGGGCAACACCGTTGCGCACGGCCAACTCCGGCTCGCCCGCCGGGCGCGTAGAGGCGATGGCGACCAGGCTGTCCAGGGAGGTGTCGTCGTTGTCGATCAGGGTGATGCGGTGGGGGTGCTCGTTCTGAGCGGTGTGGATCAGCGCCCAGGCCGCGGCGTGCGCCAAATCCGGGACACCGTCATGCGCACCGACGCTGACCGCGCGACGGGTGACGATCACCAGGTGGGCGTTGGCGGTGTCCGGACGGGTGAGCCAGCCCTGGAGCTGGGCCAAGACATCGCGGGTCAGGGCGTGCACTCGCCGCAGCGGATCGGCGTCGGCGGCGTGTGGCAGCGGCCAGATCACCAACTCCGGGGGCGCGGTCACCGAGGCGAGGTCGTTGTCGGTGCACACCGCCCACGCCGGTGGTTGGGCGCCCGACGGCACGGCCAGATCGGGCGCCGCCGGCCAGGTCAGCTCGAACATGCTGTCGGAGAGCCCGGCGATCGAAGCGGGCCGGCCGATCTGGTCGGACATGGCGCGCAACGCCACCGCGCCGATGGTGATCACCGGCGCGCCGGTGGGGTCGGTGGCGTGCAGCGTGAACGTGTCCTCGCCGGTCCGGGTGAGGTGGACGTGCAGCTGGGTGGCCGCGGTGGCGTACAAGCTGATTCCGTTGAGCGCGTACGGGATCCGCGGCGAGCCAGGGTCGGCCGAGTCGGACGCGGCAGCCAACGGGTGTAGCGCCGCGTCGAGGAGGGCGGGGTGGATGCCGTAGCCGGCGACATCGGTGCCGGCGGGCAGCGCCACCTCGGCGTAGACGACGTCGGGCCGGGCCGGGTCGGTGCCGATGGCCCGGACCGATCGGAACGGACCGCCGTAGTTATAGCCCTGCAGGGCCAGCCGGTCGTAGAAATCGTCCTGATCGATCGCTTCCGCGCCCACCGCCGGCGGCGGGGAGCCGGCGGCCGGCTGGCGGGTGGTGAGCGCGCCGCTGGCATGCAGCGTCCACGCGGCATGTTGCTGGCCGCCGGCGCGGGAGTGCACGCTGAACGGGCGCCGGCCCAGCTCGTCGAGCGGGTGCACCAGGACCTGCAGATCTGTCGGCGCCTGCTCCGACAGCGTCAGTGGGGCGTGCAGGATCAGCTCGTCGATCGTCGGGGCGCCGGCCAGCTCCCCGGCCCGCAGGATCACCTCGATGGACCCGGTCGCCGGGAACAAGATCGTGTCGTTGACCCGATGCCCGCCCAGCCACTCCTCGGTGCCGGGCGACAACCGCCCGCTGACCATGATCTGGTCTTCGTCGGCCAATTCGGCGACCGCACCCAGCAGGGGGTGGTCGGCGCGGTCCAGGCCGAGGGCGGCGGCGTCGTCGACCGGCGTGGGGGCGAGCCAGTAGCGGCGGTGGTCGAAGGGGTAGGTGGGCAGCGCGACGGCGCGGGCGTGCGGGTACAGCGCTGGCCAGGAGGGGCTGTGGCCGTGAGTGTGCAACTGCGCCAACGCCATTGCCAGGCTGTCGTGATCCGGACGTTCCCGGTGCAGCGTGACGACGACCGTCGACTGGGCCCGCCCCGGGGTCTGGGCCAGCGTGTCGGTCAACGCCGGCGCCAACACCGGGTGCGGGGACAGCTCGACAAACGTGCACTCTCCCGCGGCCAGCCGCTCGGCCACCCGGTCATAAAAGCGCACCGGCTCACGCAGATTGCGATACCAGTAGTCGGCGTCCATCGTGGTGGTGTCCAACGGACCACCCGAAACCGCCTGTCCCACCGTGGAATACAGCGGGACGCGGGCTAGGGCCGGGCTCAGCTCACCGAGCTCGGACAGGAGCCGCTCGCGCACCGCCTCGACCTGGGCGCAGTGCGAGGCGTAATCCACTGCGATCTGACGGAACTGAATGCCGTCGCGCTCACACGCCGCGCCGAACTGCTCCATCGCGGAAGGCTCGCCGCTGATGATGGTGTGCGACGGGCCGTTGATCGCCGAAACACTCAACGCCGCACCCCACGGTTGCAGCAGGGGCTCGAGTTGCTCGGCGCCCAACAGCACCGAGGCCATCGCACCCGCCCCACACAGTTCGCCCAGCGCCTGGCTGCGCCGCGCCACAATCTGGGCCGCCTCGGGCAACGAAAACACCCCGGCGATGTAGGCCGCGGCGATCTCGCCCTGCGAGTGTCCGATGACCGCGTCCGGTGTGATGCCGTAAAAGCCCAGTAACTCGGCCAGCGAGACCATCATCGTAAACAGCACCGGCTGAACCACATCGACACGCTCCAGCGCGGGAGCCCCCGGCGCCTGCAGCAGGACCTCGCGCACCGACCAGCCGGTGAATGGGCGCAATGCCTCGTCGCAGTCGTCGACCATCGCCGCGAAAACGCGGTGACGTTCGTACAACTCGCGGCCCATCCCGGCATATTGGCCGCCCTGCCCGGGCAGGACGAACACGGTCTTGCCGCGAACCTGGGCCAGGTAGTGGTGCTGGGCGAGCTGCGGGTGGGCGTGGCCGTCACGCATCGCGTCTAACGCGGCCAGCAGGTCTTCGCGAGGATCGGCGCTGTCGACCGCTCCGGTGATCACCGCCCGATAGGAGTGGTGGGTGCGGGTGGCACCGAGGCTGTAGGCCACGTCGGCGAGATCCAGGTCCGGACGAGCGAGCAAGTGTTGGTGTAGCCGGTCGGCCTGCGCGCGCAACGCCGCGGGTGTGCGCGCCGACACCGGCCATACCCGCAGCCCGAAGTCGACACCCTCGGGTTCTTCGGCCGGCTCGACCGGCGCGGCCGGGGCCTGTTGGACGATCACATGCGCGTTGGTGCCGCTGATTCCAAAGGAGGACACCGCCGCGGTGCGGGGATGATCAGTCTCGGGCCAGGGCACCGCCTCGGTCAGCAGGCGCACCGTGCCGGCCGACCAATCCACATGTGGGCTGGGCTGATCCACGTTCAGCGTCGGCGGCAAACTGTCGTGATTGAGCGCCTCGATCATCTTGATCAACCCCGCCACCCCCGCGGCGGCCTGAGTATGACCGATGTTCGACTTGATCGAGCCCAGCCACAACGGGTGTTCCGCCGAGCGGGCCGTGCCGTAGGTGGCGATCAGGGCGCCCGCCTCGATCGGGTCGCCAAGAGTGGTGCCGGTGCCGTGCGCCTCGACCACATCGACCTGATCAAGCGCGACACCCGCGTTGGCCGCGGCCTGGGTGATGACGCGTTGTTGAGAGGGCCCGTTCGGGGCCGTCAATCCGTTCGAGGCGCCGTCCTGGTTGATCGCCGATCCCGCGATCACCGCCACCACCGGATGCCCATTACGTTGCGCGTCGCTGAGCCGTTCGAGGACCAGCACCGCCGCGCCCTCGCCCCAGCCGGTGCCATCGGCGTTGGCGGAGAACGCTTTACAGCGCCCGTCGGCGGCCAGCCCGCGCTGGCGGGCGAACTCGGTGAACACCGACGGGGTCGTCATCACCGTCACCCCACCGGCAAGAGCCAACACCGACTCACCATTGCGCAGCGACTGACACGCCAAATGCGTGGCCACCAACGACGACGAACAGGCGGTGTCGACGGTGATCGCGGGGCCCTGCAAACCCAGCGCATAAGCGATTCGCCCGGACGCCACGCTTGGCGACAGGCCGGTCAGCGCGTAGCCCTCCACACCTTCCGAGCCGCCCCCGCCGTAGGACTGTGACCACGCGCCGACGAACACGCCGGTCTCGGTACGCACCAACCCGGCCGGGTCAATTCGGGCCGTTTCCAACGCTTCCCAGCACACTTCCAGCAGCTGCCGCTGCTGAGGATCCATGGTTTGGGCCTCGCGCCCCGAGATCCCGAAGAACTCCGCGTCGAACCCGGCCGCATCCGCCAAGAACCCGCCGGCGCGGGTGTAGGTCTTGCCCACCGCGTCGGGATCCGGATCGAACAACTCCCCCAGATTCCAGCCACGGTCGACCGGAAAACTCCCGACGGCGTCGGTGCCGGTGGCCACCAAATCCCACAACGCCGCCGGCGAATCCACCCCACCCGGGAACCGACATGCCATGCCCACCACAGCAATTGGCTCGTCCACCGCCACCTGCGATTCCACCGGCGAGGCCGCCGCGACGGGCCCGACCAGCAGCTGGGCCAGGTGGGCGGCCAACTCGTCGGGGGTGGGATAGTCGAACGCCAGCGTCGGCGGCAACGGCAGCTCGGTTTCGGTCTTGAGCCGGTCGAGCAATTCGGTGGCTTTCACCGAGTCCAAACCCAGGTCCCTGAACGCCGACCCTGGGTCGATGTCGTCCGGGCTCGGACGCCCCAACACCGCCGCCGCCTGCGCGCAGACCATCCCCACCAGCAGGTCACGTTGCTGCTGGCTTAGCGTGCGAACACGTTGGGCCAATCCCGAGTCGGCCGCGGCGTCCGCGGCGATGTCCTCGACCGCGCGCGGCTTTGACGGGCCGATATGCGCGTCCAAACGGGTGAAGGCGCCCTGCTGATAGAGCTTTGAGCAATCCCGTCGCCTCACCTTGCCGCTTGTGGTGAGGGGAATCGAATGTGGGGGCACCAGAACGAGATCCGCGACGCTCAGTTCGTGCGTCCTCGATATCGCCGCGATGATTTCACGCCGGGTGGCGATCAACCGTTGCGCGTCCTCTTCGGAATCGCCGCCGGGCTTGAGTTCGACGATGGTGACGAGTTTCTCGGGACCGTCATCATCGGAAACCGCGATCGCCACGCAGCGGCCGCGGGTGATCTCCTGGATCGTCGCCTCGATGTCGTCGGGAGAATGGTTGCGCCCGTAGACGATCAAGAGATCCTTGATCCGGCCAACGATGAACATCTCGCCTTCGGAGTAGAAGCCCAGGTCCCCCGTCCGCAGCCAGGGCCCCTCCGGGGTGCCGTCCGACGCGCCGACGATCGTTCTGCCGAAGACACGTTCTGTCTCTTCGGGTTTCTGCCAATAGCCTGAGCAGACGTTCTCGCCGGTCGTCCAGATCTCACCGACCGTTCCCTCCGGGCATTCCATGCTCGTCTCGGGGTCGACGATCCGCACGATCGGCCACTTCGGCATCCCGTAACTGACCAGCGGGATGCCGGCACCGTCGGCGCACCGCTCGCCACGGCCGGCGGTCATCTGCTCCGAATCGAAAGACACGGTCACCGGCGGGTGGCCCGATTCGCGCGTCGCCACCACGAGCGTGGCTTCCGCGAGTCCGTAGGAGGGACGCAACGCCTCGGGGCGGAAGTTGAAGCGGGCAAACCTGTCCGCGAAGCGCCACAGCGTCGGCGGGTTCACGCGTTCGGCGCCGTTGAGGATGGTGTGCACGCCGCCGAGGTCAAGCCCGGCCAGGTCGTCGTCCGAGGTCTTTCGGGTCGCCAGTTCGAACGCGATGTTGGGCGCCGCGGAGAAGGCGTGCGGATTGCCGGCCAGCATTTGCATCCATCGCGCCGGTCGCTGCAAAAAGGACGGCGGGCTGGTGAGCACGGTGGGGAATCCCCACAGGACCGGGAAGGCGATGCCCAGGATCAGGCCCATGTCATGAAACAGCGGCAGCCACGACACCACGGTGGTGTCCGGTGGGGCCATCCCGCCGTCGGCCTCGTAGTACATGGCCATGATCTGCTCGCAGTTGACCTGAATGTTCTTGTGCGAGACGACAACTCCCGCTGGGGTGCGGGTCGACCCGGAGGTGTATTGCAGGTGCGCGATGCTCGTCTGGCCATCGGTGTCGGCGGCGGCTAGGCGAGAGTCAAGATCCAGCCGATCGACCTCGACGACCGATGGCGCGCCGGGCTCCGACTTCGCGTACTCGGCGATGATGTCCACGGCAGCGGATGTGGTCAAAATCGTCGTAGGTGACGCGTCATGCAGGACGGCGCTGACCCGCTCGTCGCTGGCGCCACCCACCGGCATCGACAGCGGAACCGCGATCTGGCCGGCCTGTAGCGCGCCGAGAAAACCGACGACGTATTCGAGCCCCTGCGGTGCCAGGATCACGGCGCGGTCGCCCGTCGACCCGCAGGCTTGGAGTTCCCGTGCGAGGTTCAGCGTGCGGCGATACAGCTGCGACCACGTCAGGCTTTCCGCAACGCCCTCCCAGTCGTTCTCGTAATCGACATACGTGAACGCCAGATCGTCGGGCCGCGAACTGGCACGCTCCCGCAGGACCTCGGGAATGGAATGCTCAAGCACAGCTTGACGATACCGATGAACGCACGGGGCGTCGGCGAAACCGTCCAGCCCGGACAAAGCCGCGGACACGCGGTTGAGCACGTGCGTTTTCGCCTCGGCGCGCCGCCGTTACGCGGGCAGGTGCAGCCTCATGACCTCGATCAGGTGGCGTCCGACGTCGTCGAGCGCGGCAGTCGACTGCGTCGCGATCGCGAGGATGACGGCGCCTTCGATGGCGGCGACCGCGAGGGTCGCCAGCGAGCGCGCGTTGTTTGGATCGGCGCCGGACCTGACCAGCCGCTCGGCGAGGATCGTCTGCCAGTCGCTAAACGCCTCGCGGGCGGCCTCCGCGGCCGCCGGTGCTTCGGAACGACCGAGGACCGCCGCAACGATCGGGCAGCCCGCTTGGAGCTGCGTCGCGGTCAGCTGCGCCTTCCACGCGTCGATGAAGGTCTGGACCGCCTGGGCGGGATCGCCGCCGTCGTCCCCCGACCGGATCAGCGCGGTCAATTCCGCCCCCGCCAGGCGGGTGGCCTCGGCGACGAGCTCGGCCTTGCCGCCGGGGAAGTTCAGGTAGACCGTCCTGCGGGCGACTCCGCTGTCCTCCAGCAGCGCGTTGAGGCCGGTTCCGGCAACCCCCCGCCGTCGCACCAACCCCGTGACGCTGGCGATCAGAGCATCCCGCGCCGACATCTTTCGCCGCCTTTCGTCGCACCTCAGGCTTGAACTATACCAATCGGTCTACTAGCCTGAACGCCATGACGAGCACCAACGAGCAAAAGACGCTGCGCAAGTTCCGCAGGGAACGGGCGATCGGACGCTATCTGCTCAACCCCGCGGTGAAGGGGTTGAGCGCGCTCGGGGTGCGCACCGCCATGGCCACCGAACTGGAAACCATCGGCCGCAAGACCGGCCAAGCGCGCCGGGTTCCGGTGTCGGCCCAATTCGACGACGACGGCGCGTGGGTGATCTGCCAGCACGGCAGCCGCTCCGGCTGGGGCAAAAACATCGCCGACAACCCGAAGGTCCGTCTGCGACTGGGCAATCGGTGGCGCACCGGGGTCGCGACATTCCGGCCGGACGACGACGTCGTCGCACGCGCCCGCAAGTTCGGACGGCTGGCGGCCAAAATGGTCAAGGCGCTGGAAACGACGCCCGTGTCCGTCCGGATCGACTTCACCTAGTTACTACGCGCCCGGCGCGTACTGCCACACCGCGTCGTGGCCCGCCGCCATCGTCGGGTTGCACCACATCGTGCGCCCGGCGGCGTCGCGGGCGGTGGCGTTCCGCACGGAGCACGGGTGGCCCGCGGCCGGGAGGTTGAAGTAGGCGACCGCCATGCCGATCGCGATGATGATCGCGGTGGCCGAAGAGACCATCGCCAACCGGAGGAATCCGAGTTTCCTGTTCGCCTTCTTCTCCGCCGTGGTGCGCATGGCTGCTCCTCCCGTCAGATGCCGGATCGTTGTAGGTCGTGAACTGAGCATCGGCGGGAGGGCTTGAGGGATCCTCAATGGATTCTTGGCGGGCGTTTGGGCCGGTCAGCGCGCCAAGTACCGTTACCCGGGTGAGCCAGTCCGACCCCGTCCTGTACAGCGTCGACGCCCGCGTCGCGCTCATCACCGTCAACGACCCCGATCGGCGCAACGCCTTCACCGACGAGATGTCGGCGCGACTGCGCGACGCGGTGCAGCGCGCCGAAGCCGATCCCGACGTGCACGCCGTCGTGGTCACCGGCGCCGGCAAGGCGTTTTGCGCCGGCGCCGACCTCAGCGCCCTGAGCGCCGCCGGCGCGGGCGCGGCGGAGTCCGGGCTGCGGCGCATCTACGACGGCTTCATGGCCGTCGGCAACTGCCGGTTGCCCACGATCGCCGCCGTCAACGGGGCGGCTGTCGGCGCCGGCCTGAACCTGGCGCTGGCCGCCGACGTGCGCATCGCGGGACCCGGCGCGTTGTTCGACGCCCGTTTCCAAAAGCTCGGGCTGCATCCCGGCGGCGGTGCGACCTGGATGCTGCAACGCGCGGTGGGTCCCCAGGTGGCGCGCGCGGCCCTGCTGTTCGGGATGCGCTTCGACGCCGAGTCCGCCGTGCGGCACGGGCTGGCGCTCAGCGTCGCCGACGACCCCGTCGCCGCGGCGCTGGAGCTGGCCGCGGGTCCCGCGGCGGCTCCCCGTGATGTGGTGCTGGCGACCAAGGCGACGATGCGCGCCACGATCAACCCGGGATCGGTGGACACCGAGCAGCACGACCTCGCCATGCGCACGGAGCTCGGCCCGCAGGCGTTCTCCATCCAATCACCGGAATTCGCAAGCAGATTGGCCGCGGCGCGGCAGCGCTAACCTAGCGCATTACGCGCGACACTTTAATCCCGTACACGACACGCCGACGCGCGTCGCCGTCACTTAAGTTTGGGCGAGCCGTTAGCTCCCGGGCTCTCCGGCGCAGTGGGTGTGGTCTGGCAGAACCGTTCCGCCGCCGGAGTTTGCCACGGCGGCCGCCTCCGCATCGGCACGTGTGGCACCCCAGCCGCCAAAGTATCTGGTGTGCGCCGGAGGCATCGCAATCGCCACGCACCCGCCCTGCCCGCTGGCCAAAAGACGACAGTCGCTGATCGTATTGCGACAGGCCGACATCACCGTCTTCTCTATATCGGCTTGGCTTTTTCCTCCAACGGAGAAATTGATCCTGCCCGTGGAGTCCGAGATCGCCATGGCGATCCACGGGTCGTCGGCATGCGCGAGCGGCGTCGCTGCGAATGCCATGCCGATCGCGATCGCTGCCACTGCTGGTTTCTTCATGGCGCTCCCCGCCCTTGTCCGTTGCGTTGCGCCGAAGTGACGCAGGTAAACGCGAGTAAACGATTCTCCCCCGTCGCGGCCTCCGGCGCGAGAGCAGGCACTCGACCGCCGCGCTGACCTGCGCGTTTGCCGCGTGGAGCCGAGGACCCGCTACAGGTCGAGCAGGGCGGTCTCGGGCGACTCGATAAGGTCCCTCAGCTCGCAGAGGAACCGCGCCACCTGGGCGCCGTCCGCGACGCGGTGATCGAACACGCATGTCAGGCTCATCGTTGACCGGACGGCAAGCTCGTCGCCGATGACCACCGGGCGTGGCCTGATCGCTCCCATGCCCAGGATGGCCGCCTCGGGATGGTTGATCACCGGCACTCCGTCGTCCACGCCGAGGGCCCCGAAGTTCGAGACGGTGAACGTCGATCCCAACAGTTCGGCGGGCATCAGGCTGCCCTCGCGCGCACCCGCGATCAATTCCGCCGTCCGGCTGGCCAATTCACGCGTCGTCTTGTTCTGCGCATCGGTGATCACCGGGACCAGCAGCCCGCGCTCGGTGGCCACGCCGAACCCGAGGTGCACGCCGCGATGGACCTGCACCTGGGGGCCTTCGGGCGAGTCGACCCAGGTCGAGTTGAGAATCATGTTGCGGCCCAAGGCGATAACGAGAAGCCGCAGCGTCAGCACGAACGGGGTGATCTCCGGGTGCGCGGCCCGGCAGCGGTCGCGCAGCCGGAGCAGCGCGCTGCAGTCCACGTCGACGCTGACCTTGGCGGCCGGGATTTCCTGGTGGGACAGCGCCATCTTCTCGGCCATCCTGGCCTGCACGCCGCGGACCGGCCGAATGTCGGTCCCCGTCCCCTGGGCGGCCGCCAGCACGTCGGCGCGGGTGATGATCTCACCCGCGTCGTGCCGGATCGAGGCGAGGTCGACCGAGAGTTCCTTGGCCAGTTTGCGCACGGGCGGGGCGGCGAGCGGTCGGCCGGCCCGCCGGCTGGTGTCGATGGCCGCGTCGGCGCCGTAGCCGACCAGCGTGGGCACCGCGGCCTCGCCGTTGGCGTCGGCACTCGGAGCGGTGTCGATGCGGACGAGGACGGCGCCGACCTTGAGTACATCGCCCTCGGCCCCGTTGGTCTCGACGATTCGCCCGGCGTACGGGCTCGGGATTTCCACCTCGGCCTTGGCGGTCTCCACCGAACACAAGACCTGGTTGAGCTCGACCTCGTCGCCGGCCGCGACGTACCAGCACGACACCGTCACCTCTTCCAGCCCCTCGCCGAGGTCGGGAACCCGGAACGGCTTGACGCGCTCGTCGGTGCTCACGGCAGGCCCAGCGCGCGCTCGACGCAGTCCAGCAGCCGGTCGGGGCCGGGCAACCACAGCCTTTCCAAGCGCGCCGGCGGATAGGGCGTGTCAAAACCACAGGCGCGCAACACCGGTGCCTCCAGCTCGTAGAACATCTCCTCCTGGATGCGGGCGGCCAGACCGGCCCCGTAGCCCAGGCTTCGCGGTCCTTCGTGGAGCACCACGCACCGGCCCGTCCGATGGGTCGATGCGGCGATGGTGTCGAAGTCCAGCGGGACCAGTGACCGCAGATCGATGACCTCCATGCTCCAACCGCGTTGGCGCTGGGCATCTTCCGCGGTGGCCACGGCGGTGCTCACCAGGCTGCCGTAGGTTACGACGGTCACGTCGCGGCCCGGGCGGCGCACCATGGCCCGCCCGATGGGCGGTTCCGGCCGGCTCAGGTCGACCGCGCCGCGGCCCTGGTAGCGCCGCTTCGGCTCCAGGTACATCACCGGGTCCGGGCAGGCGATGGCATGGCGAAGCAGCCAGTAGGCGTCGGCCGGACTGGACGGCACCACCACCTTCAACCCGGCGGTGTGCGCCCAGTAGGACTCGGTGGAATCCGAATGATGCTCGGCCGCACCGATTCCGCCGAACGACGGGATCCGGACGGTGACCGGCATGTTGATCTCGCCGCGGGTGCGCGTGCGGTACTTGGCCAGGTGGCTGACCACCTGATCGAAGGCCGGGTAGGAGAACCCGTCGAACTGGATCTCCGGCACCGGGACAAAGCCGCGCAGCGCCAAGCCGACCGCTATCCCGATGATGGCCGACTCCGCCAGCGGCGTGTCGAAACACCGGTTCTCGCCGAAGGTTTCGGCGAGCCCCTCGGTCACCCGGAAGACCCCGCCCTCGACGGAGACGTCCTCGCCGAACACCAGGACGCGATCGTCGGCGGCCATCGCGTCGTGCAGCGCGCGGTTGAGCGCCTGGACCATGGTCAGTTGCGCGCCGATCGCCGCATCAAGGGCGGGCAGGCCTCGAGGCTCGGCGAGCTGCGTCATTCGAGCCTCCCCAGTTCGGCCCGCAGCTGTTGGCGCTGCGCCTCCAGTCCCGGCGTGATCTCGGCGTACACCGTGGTGAACACCTCGTCGACGTCGATGTCGGGCGCGTCGAACACCGCGTCGCGCAGTTCGGACCGCATCCGCTTTCCACGCGCGGCGACCCGCTCCTCCAGCCGTTGCGACCACAGGTTCTGGCCCTGTAAGTACGTGCGGTAGCGCGGGATCGGGTCCAGCGCCGCCCAGCGGTCCACTTCGTCCTGGGTGCGGTATCGACTCGGGTCGTCGGAGGTGGTGTGCGGGCCGAGCCGGTACGTGACCGCCTCGATCAATGTGGGGCCGCCACCGGTCCGGGCCCGGGCGGCGGCCTCGGCCGTCACCGCATAGCACGCCAGGACGTCGTTGCCGTCCACCCGGATCCCGGGCATTCCGTAGCCAATTGCCTTGTGCGCGATGGAAGGTGCGGCCGTCTGCTTGGAGACCGGCACCGAGATCGCCCACTGGTTGTTCTGCACGTAGAACACGCAGGGTGTCGCGAAGACGGCGGCGAAGTTCAGCGCCTCGTGCACGTCGCCCTCGCTGGTGGCGCCGTCGCCGAGGAAGGCCACCGTCACCGAATCCTCCCCCAGGCGTTGCGCGGCCATCGCCGCGCCGACGGCGTGCAGGGTCTGGGTGCCGATCGCGATCGACATTGGGGCGCAGCATTTCTTGGTGAAATCCAGGCCGCCATGCCACGTTCCCCGCCACGCCGCTCCCACGTGCCCGGGTGGGATGCCGCGCACCAGGTAGGCGCCGAGCTCACGGTATTGCGGAAACAGCCAGTCGGTCTTGCGCAGGCACGCCGCGGCGCCGACCTGGGCGGCTTCCTGACCGCGGCAGGACGCGAACAGCGCCAGTTGCCCTTGGCGCTTCAGGTTGACGAACTCGGTGTCCAGCTCGCGGGTGACGACCATCATCTCGTAGAGCCAGCACAGCGTCTCCGGCGGAAGCTCGCGGCCGTAGCGCCGTTCGGCCGTCGGCGTGCCGTCCGCGGCAATGAGTTGCACCGGCTCGAGGTCGACGGTCATCGGCGTCTGAGACTTATCCGCCATACCGCCTCCTTGGCGACCGCCAGCTACCCGAAGGTCTCCGCTCGCCGCGAGACTGGCGTATCCCCCATTATGCGCCCAAATACGAAGACGCCGCGTTGATCACGGCCGAGGCGCAAACGTGTCGCGGCCTAGCTGGGCGCGGGCTCTCCGGCCCGGCGCAGCAACATCGCCGCGTGCTTGAGCACCGGCGAGTCGACCATCTGTCCTTCGAAGGCGAACACGCCGCGCTCGGAGCGCGCCGCTGCCGTCACCCGCCGCGCCCAGTCGAGCTTCTCCTCGCTGGGTCGGTAGGCCTCCCGCACGACCGCGACCTGGCTGGGGTGGATGCAGACGGTCGCGTCGAAACCGACGGCGACGGCGTCGTCGGCCTCGGCCCGCAGGCCCTCGAGGTCGCGGATGTCCAAATGGACGGCGTCGAGCGCGATCCGGCCGAACGCGGACGCCGCGAGCAGGGCCGCCGAGCGTACGTGCCGGGCGACGTCGCGATAGGTGCCGTCGGCCAGCCGGCTGGAGCTGCCGCCGAGGGTGGCGACCAGGTCCTCGGCACCCCACATCACGGCGGCGGTGCCCTCGGCCGCGGCGATTTCGGCGACGAACACCGCGCCGCGCGGCGTCTCGATCAGCGCGACCACCTCGCGCGGCGCCAGCGCGGTCACCTGCGCGGCCGATTCAGTCTTGGACAGCATCACCGTCGTATAGGCGGTCTCGGCCAGGGCCTCCAGGTCGCGGGCGTACTCGTCGGTGCCGGCGGCGTTGATCCGCACCACGGTGCGCTCGGGGTCTAGCGGGGTTTCCCGCAGCGTCTTGCGGGCGCTGGGCTTGTCGGCTTCGGCCACGCCGTCCTCGAGGTCGAGGATCACCACGTCGGCCGCGGCGGCGGCCTTGGCGAAACGCTCGGGACGGTCGGCCGGGCAGAACAACCAGGCCGGGCCGGCGGCGCGCAGGTCCATCACGACTCCTCTGTGTCTGGCCGCTTTTGTACCAAGGTGGTGCGCACCGCCCGCGCCACGACGTCGCCGTGCTGGTTGCGACCGGTGTGCTCGAGGGTGACGATGCCCTCGCCGGGCCGGCTCTTCGACTCGCGCTTGTCGGTGCACACGGTCTCGGCGTACAGGGTGTCGCCGTGGAAGACGGGCTTGGGGAACGACACCTCGGAGAAGCCGAGGTTGGCGACGATGGTGCCGAGCGTCAGCTGCGCCACCGACAGCCCGACCAGCGTGGAGAGGGTGAACATCGAGTTCACCAGCCGCTCGCCGCGGAAGCCCTGCTGTTCGGCGGCCCACGCCGCGTCCAGGTGCAGCGACTGGGTGTTCATCGTCAGCGTGGTGAACAACACGTTGTCCGCCTCGGTGACGGTGCGGCCGGGCCGGTGCAGGTACGTCGTGCCGACCTCGAACTCCTCAAACCACAAGCCCCGCTGGATAACTGACTTACCTTCGCTCACGACAGCCCCAGCGATCGCGCGATGAGCATCAGCTGCACCTCGGTGGTCCCTTCACCGATCTCGAGGATCTTGCTGTCGCGGTAATGGCGCGCCACCGGATACTCGTTCATGAAGCCGTAGCCGCCGTGGATCTGGGTGGCGTCGCGGGCGTTGTCCATTGCGGCCTCGGAGGAGACCATCTTCGCGATCGCCGCCTCCTTCTTGAAGGGCTTGCCCGCCAACATCTTCGCGGCGGCCTCGTAGTATGCCGTGCGGGCCACATGCGCGCGCGCCTCCATCCGCGCGATCTTGAAGCTGATCGCCTGATACGACCCGATCGGCTGGCCGAACGACTGGCGTTCCTTGGCGTACTTGACGCTTTCGTCGACGCACCCCTGCGCGACCCCGGTTGCCAGCGCGGCGATCGCGATGCGGCCCTCGTCCAGGATGGACAGGAAGTTCGCGTAGCCGGTTCCGCGGGCGCCCAACAGGTTCTCCTCCGGGACGCGGGCGTCGGCGAAGCTCAGCGGGTGGGTGTCCGACGCGTTCCAGCCGACCTTGTTGTAGACCGGTTCGACGGTGAATCCCGGTGTGCCGCTGGGCACGATGATCGTCGAGATCTCCTTCTTATCGCCCGCAAGTGTTCCGGTGACCGCGGTGACGGTCACCAGCGACGTGATATCGGTGCCGGAGTTGGTGATGAATTGCTTGCTGCCGTTGATGACCCACTCGCCGTCGTCGAGGCGGGCGGTGGTGCGGGTGGCGCCCGCGTCGGAGCCGGCGCCGGGCTCGGTGAGCCCGAAGCCGGCCACCGGCAGGCCGGCGGTCAGGTCCGGCAGCCATTTCTGCTTCTGCTCCTCGGTGCCGAACCGGTAGATCGGCATCGCGCCGAGCCCAACACCGGCCTCCAGCGTGATGGCCACCGACTGGTCGACCTTGCCGAGTTCCTCGAGGGCCAGCGCCAGCGCGAAGTAGTCGCCGCCCATGCCGCCGTACTCCTCGGGGAAGGGCAGCCCGAACAGGCCCATCTCGGCCATCTTGGCGACGACCTCGTACGGGAAGCTGTGTTCCTCATCGTGTTTGGCCGACACCGGCGCGACCACGGTCCGCGCGAAGTCGGCGACGGTGTCGCGAAGGTCCTCGTATTCCTTGGGTAACGTTCCCGCGGTAATTGTTGTCGTCATGATTCCTGATCCTTGATCCGAGCCAGCACCTGATCGACTTTCACCTGATCGCCGACCGCCACCATCAGCTCCGCTCGACCCGAAACCGGCGCGGGCAGAGAATGTTCCATTTTCATCGCCTCGACGACGACGATCACGTCGCCCTCGGAGACCTCGTCGCCGGAGCCGACCTGCACGGCGATCACGTTGCCGGGCATTGGGCTGACGACCTCGGCCGGCCGCTCGCCCACCGCGCGGTGAATCTTGTGCTCCTCGGCCTCGCGCAGGTGCCAGGTTCCGCGCTCGTCGGCGATCCACAGGTGCCGGTCGGCCTCGGCCCACCAGTAGTCGCGGCGCTGCCCTGCCAGCGTCGCGCTCATCCGCGCACCGTCGAGTTCCGCACTGGCGGGCACGATCTCGCCGTCGCCGACCTGAACCCGGGCGGCCTCGGGGGTTCCCCACACCGACACAGTCTCGCTGCGCAGCGGGGTGCGCATCGCGGTGCGTACGGGCGCGGCGCCACCGCCGACCCGCCAGCCCGTCGGCACCGCCCACGGGTTGCCCCGGCCGCGGCGCGCCAGAACCCACTGGCGGTAGAGCCCGCCGGCGGCGAGCACGTCGTCGGGCGCCGGCGCCGGCGCGAAGTCCGCCAGCCGCTCGTCGAGCAGCGCGGTGTCCAGATCACCGGCACGCACGCGCTCGTCGGCCAGCAGGAAGCGGAGGAACTCGACGTTGGTCTGCACGCCGAGGATCACGGTTTGCCCCAGTGCCCGATCGAGTTTCGCGAGCGCCTCCTCGCGGTCGTCGCCGTGGGCGATCACCTTGCTCAGCATCGGGTCGTAGTCGCTGCCGACCAGCGTGCCGGCCCGCAGCGACGAGTCCACCCGCACGCCGGCACCCGACGGTTCGGACACCGCCAGCACCTCGCCGCCCGTGGGCAGGAACCCGCGCGCCGGGTCTTCCGCGTACACGCGGGCCTCGATCGCGTGCCCGCGCAATTCGATGTCGTCCTGCGCGAACCCCAGCTTCTCGCCGGCGGCCACCCGCAGCTGCCACTCCACCAGGTCCAGGCCGGTGACCGCCTCGGTGACCGGGTGCTCCACCTGCAGGCGGGTGTTCATCTCCATGAAGAAGAACTCGTCGGGACGATCCGCGGAGACGATGAACTCCACCGTCCCGGCGCCGACGTAATCCACGCTGCGGGCGGTGTTGCAGGCCGCGGCGCCGATTCGCGCCCGCGTCGCGGGATCCAGCAGCGGCGAGGGCGCCTCCTCGATGACCTTCTGGTGGCGCCGCTGCAGGCTGCACTCGCGCTCGCCCAGATGGACCACGTTGCCGTGCGTGTCGGCGAGCACCTGCACCTCGATATGCCTGGGCCGCAACACAAACCGCTCCAGGAACAGCGTGTCGTCGCCGAACGAGGAGGCGGCCTCCCGTCGCGCGCCCACGAGCGCCTCGCGCAGCCGCGCGGGGTCCTCGACCAGCCGCATGCCCTTGCCGCCGCCGCCGGCCGACGGCTTGATCAACACCGGGTAGCCGATCTCGTCGGCGGCGGCGACGAGCTCGTCATCGGTCAGGCCCGGCTTCGCGACGCCCGGCACCACCGGAACGTCGAACGCGGCCACGGCGTTCTTCGCGGTGATCTTGTCGCCCATTACCTCGATCGCGCGCGGCGGCGGGCCCAGGAAGACCACGCCGGCGCGTTCGCAGGCCGCGGCGAAATGCGCGTTCTCCGAGAGGAACCCGTAGCCCGGATGGATCGCCTGGGACCCGGTGCGCACCGCGGCGTCGACGACCTTCTCGATGTCCAGGTAACTTTCGCGCGCCGCAGCGGGGCCCAGGCGCACGGCCGTGTCCGCCTCGAGCACGTGCCGCGCGGCGGCGTCCGGGTCGCTGTACACGGCGACCGACCGGATGTCCAGCCGGCGCAACGTGCGGATCACCCGCACAGCGATCTCGCCGCGGTTGGCCACAAGTACGGTGTCAAACATTGCAGGTCACATCCGAAAGACGCCGTAGGAGACCGGTTCCAGCGGCGCATGGGCACACGCCGAAAGGGCAAGCCCAAGAACCGTTCTGGTGTCGGCCGGGTCGATGATGCCGTCGTCCCACAATCGCGCCGTGGAGTAGTACGGGTTGCCCTGATCCTCGTACTGCGCCCGGATCGGCGCCTTGAACGCCTCCTCGTCGTCGGCCGACCACGGCGTGCCCGCCGCGCTGAGCTGTTCGCCGCGCACGGTCGCGAGCACCGACGCGGCCTGCTCGCCGCCCATCACCGAGATGCGGGCGTTGGGCCACATCCACAGGAAACGGGGCGAATACGCGCGCCCGCACATCGAGTAGTTGCCCGCCCCGTAGGACCCGCCGATGACGACGGTCAGCTTGGGCACCCGGGCGCAGGCCACGGCCGTGACCATCTTGGCGCCGTGCTTGGCGATGCCGCCGGCCTCGTAGTCGCGGCCGACCATGAACCCGGCGATGTTCTGCAGAAACAGCAGCGGAATCCTGCGCTTGTCGCACAGCTCGATGAAATGCGCGCCCTTCAAAGCCGATTCGCTGAACAACACCCCGTTGTTGGCGACGATCCCGACGGGGTGACCCTGGATGCGTGCGAACGCCGTCACCAGCGTCTTGCCGTAATTGGCCTTGAACTCGCTGAATTCGCTGCCATCGACGAGGCGCACGATGACCTCGTGCACGTCGTAGGGCACGCGGGGATCCGGGGGCACTGCGTCGTAGAGCTCCGTTTGCGCGTGCTTGGGCTCGACCGACGGTTGCACCTCCCACTGGGCGGGCTCGCGCGGACCGAACGTCGCCGCGATTTCGCGGACGATGCGCAGCGCGTGTTCGTCGTCGTCGGCGAGGTGGTCGGTGACGCCGGAGACCCGCGAATGCAGGTCGCCGCCGCCGAGTTCCTCGGCCGAGACGATCTCGCCCGTGGCGGCTTTGACCAGCGGCGGCCCGCCGAGAAAGATGGTGCCCTGCTCACGCACGATGACGGCCTCGTCGCTCATCGCCGGCACGTAGGCGCCGCCCGCCGTGCAGGACCCCAACACGGCGGCCACCTGCGGAATCCCCTTGGCGCTCATGGTCGCCTGGTTGTAGAAGATCCGGCCGAAGTGCTCGCGGTCGGGAAAGACCTCGTCCTGGCGCGGCAGGAACGCCCCGCCGGAGTCGACCAGGTAGATGCACGGCAGCCGGTTCTGCAACGCGACTTCCTGTGCGCGCAGGTGCTTCTTGACTGTCATCGGGTAGTAGGTGCCGCCCTTGACGGTCGCGTCGTTGGCGACGATCACGCACTCGCGCTCGGACACCCGGCCGATCCCGGTGATGATCCCCGCTCCCGGCGACTCGTCGTCGTACATGCCGCCGGCCGCCAGCGGGGCCAGCTCCAAAAACGGGCTGCCCGGATCGAGCAGGCGGTCCACCCTTTCGCGGGGCAGCAGCTTGCCGCGGCTGATGTGGCGTTCCCGCGCGCGTTCGTTGCCGCCCAGCGCCGCGGCCGCCAACTTGGCGTTCAATTCGTCTACCAGTCGCCGATGTTCGTCGGCGAACGACGGCGCGGTGGTGACGGCGGTGCTCATGTGGGCCTCCCGGTAGTCGCCAGCATAAGGGGCGGTTCGGTTTTGGCGATCACCTCGTCGACCGCGACCTCGGGGGCGGTCTCGACGAGGTGCAGGCCGTCGTCGTGCACGTCGATGACGGCGAGGTCGGTGATGATGCGGTCGACGCAGCCCACACCAGTCAGCGGAAGGGTGCACCGCTCAACGACTTTCGGGCTGCCGTCCCTGGCGGTGTGTTCCATCATCACGATCACCTTGCGGGCGCCGTGCACCAGGTCCATCGCGCCGCCCATGCCCTTGACCAGCTTTCCCGGAATCATCCAGTTGGCCAGGTCGCCGGTCGCCGAAACCTGCATGGCGCCGAGCACCGCGACGTCGAGGTGCCCGCCGCGGATGATGCCGAACGATGTCGAGGAGCCGAAAAACGCCGCGCCCGGCATCGTGGTGACCGTTTCCTTGCCCGCGTTGATCAGATCCGCGTCGACGTCGTCGGGCCGGGGGTACGGCCCGACACCGAGTATCCCGTTCTCCGAGTGGATGACGACGGTGACCCCGTCGGGGATGTGGTTGGGAATCAGGGTCGGCAGGCCGATGCCGAGGTTGACGTACTGGCCGTCCTCCAATTCGGCGGCCACCCGCGCGGCCAGACCCTCCCTCGTCCACGTCATATGGCGCCGCTCCTCCTCATCGCTGCGCTCTGCATCGTCGTCGGCGCGCTCACGGGCGCACCGTGACCTTCTCGATCGGTTTGGCGGGGTCGGGCACGTGGACGACCCGGTGCACGAAGACGCCGGGGGTGTGCACCGCGGCGGGGTCGATCTCCCCGGGCTCGACGAGGTGTTCGACCTCGGCGATGGTGATCCTGCCAGCCGTCGCGCAGTCCGGGTTGAAGTTGGCGGCGGCCGCGCGGTAGACGAGATTGCCGTGCCGGTCGCCCTTCCAGGCATGCACCAGCGCGAAGTCGGTGCGGATCGCCCGCTCCAGAACGTAGGTGACGCCGTCGAACTCGCGGGTCTCCTTGGGCGGCGATATCACCGCCACGCCACCGGATGCGTCGTAGCGCCACGGCAGGCCGCCGTCGGCGACCGCGGTGCCGACCCCCGCGGGCGTATAGAAGGCCGGAATTCCCATCCCGCCGGCGCGCAGCCGCTCCGCCAACGTGCCCTGCGGCGTCAGCTCGACCTCGATCTCGCCGGCGAGGAACTGACGGGCGAACTCCTTGTTGTCACCGACGTAGGAGGCGACGGCCCGACGAATTCGCTTGTGCCGCAACAGCGCTTCCAGCCCGACTCCGTACCCGCCGCAGTTGTTGGACACCGTCTCCAGCTCGCGCACGCCGGAGTCGAGCAGCGCCGAGATCAGCGCCTCCGGGATGCCGCAGAACCCGAATCCCCCGACCGCCAGGGACGACCCGTCGGTTATGTCGGCCACGGCGTCGGCAGCCGCCGTAGGTGAGGTGACCACCTTGTCCATCGCCGCCGCAGCCTCCCGATTTCAGTTAATCCTCATTAACTGGCGTGAGAATACCATCGCCGAGCACGCCGCGTCCAGGGAGGCAAGAAGCCGCTCAGCCCTGGTCACGCAGGTACTCGATCGCCTGCTCGCGCATCTCGGTCTTGCGCACCTTGCCGGTGACGGTCATGGGGAATTCGTCGACGATCCGGAGGTAGCGCGGGATCTTGAAGTGCGCGATCCGCCCGGCGCAGAATTCGCGCAGGCCTTCGATGGTCAGCGCGGGGGCGCCGGCGCGCAGCATCACCACCGCCATGACCTCCTCGCCATAGCGCTCGTCGGGCACCCCGATGACCTGTGCGTCGACGATGTCGGGGTGGGTGTGCAGGAACTCCTCGATCTCGCGCGGCGAGATGTTCTCGCCGCCGCGGACGATGAGGTCCTTGATGCGGCCGGTGATCTGGATATAGCCGCATTCGTCCATGACGGCCAGGTCCCCGGTGTGCATCCAGCCGTCCGCGTCGATGACCTCGGCGGTCCGCTCCGGATCGTTCCAATACCCGGCCATCACCGAATATCCGCGCGTGCACAACTCGCCCGCGCTCCCGCGCGGCACGGTGCGCCCGCCCGCCGCGTCCACCACTTTGACCTCCAGGTGCGGACCCACCCGGCCAACCGTCGCGACCCGGCGCTCCAATGAATCGTCGGTGCGCGTCTGCGTTGACACCGGCGATGTTTCGGTCATGCCATAGCAGATGGAGACGCCCGGCATGTGCATGCGCTCGATCACCTTGCGCATCACCTCGACCGGGCACGGCGAGCCGGCCATGATCCCGGTGCGCAGGCTGTCCAGTTCGTAGTCGTCGAAATCCGGCAGGCCGAGCTCGGCGATGAACATGGTCGGCACGCCGTAAAGGCTGGTGCAGCGTTCGGCCTGCACCGCCCGCAGGGTGGCGGCGGGGTCGAACCCCGGCGCCGGAATCACCATGCACGCGCCGTGACTGGTGGCCGCCAGGTTGCCCATCACCATGCCGAAGCAGTGATAGAAGGGCACCGGGATGCAGATCCGATCCCGCGTGGTGTACTCGAGCAGCTCGCCCACCAGGTAGCCGTTGTTCAGGATGCTGCGGTGGGTCAGCGTCGCCGCCTTCGGGTATCCCGTTGTGCCGGAGGTGTATTGGATGTTGATCGGCTGGCGGCAATTCAGCGCGGCCGCGATGTCCGCGAGCTTTGCCGGGTCGGTTTCGGCGGCGGTCAGCTCGTCCCAGCGCTCGCCGTCCAGCAGCACCACGTCGCTCAGGTCCGGGCAGTGTGGTGCCACCTCGCGCAGCATGGCGGCGTAGTCGGTGGCCTTGAATTCCCGGGCGGCGATCACCATCGCGACCCCGGATTGCCTTAACGCATAATCTAATTCGCGTGCCTGGTAGGCCGGGTTGATGGTGACCAGCGTCGCGCCGATCTCCGCAGTTGCGTACTGGACGAGCACCCACTCCCACCGGTTGGGCGCCCAAATGCCGACGCGATCGCCCGGGCGGATCCCGGCCCGTACAAATCCCGTTGCCAACCTGCGCACGGAGGCCAGCAATTCGGCGTAGCTCCAGCGTCGACCGGCGGCCACGTCGACCAGTGCGTCGCGGTGCGGATGCTCGGCGACCGTGGCGGCGAGGTTGGCCCCGATCGTCGTTTCGAGCAACGGCGGATCGCTGGGCCCCCGGTCGTATGAAAGGTGTGCCACGGCTCCTCCGGCTGGTTCGGTTACCAAAGGTAAACCTTTCTCGGACATCTGTAACGGGGCCACGCCCGTGCTAAGTTAGTGACGATTAACCGAAGGCACGAGTTGTGGACGGAGTCCCGCGGTGACAGCATCCGCGCCAGAGGGCCAGGCCGACGCCCCAAACCGCCGGAGCCAGTTGAAGTCCGACCGGCGCCTGCAACTCCTGTCGGCAGCCGAACGGCTCTTCGCCGAACGCGGCTTCCTCGCGGTGCGGCTCGAAGACATCGGCGCCGCCGCGGGCGTCAGCGGCCCGGCGATCTATCGCCACTTCCCCAACAAGGAGTCGCTGCTGGTCGAGTTGTTGGTGGGGATCAGCACCCGGCTGCTCGCCGGCGCCCGGAGCGCGCGAGCCCGCAACGCCGAAGCGACGGCCGCGTTGGACGAGCTGATCGACTTCCACCTCGACTTCGCCCTCGGTGAACCCGACCTGATTCGGATCCAGGACCGCGACCTGGCGCACCTGCCCGAGGCCGCCGAAAAGCAGGTCCGCAAGGCGCAGCGCCAATATGTCGAGGTCTGGGTGGGGGTGCTGCGCGAGCTCAATCCCAAGCTGGCCGAGGCCGACGCCCGGCTGACCGCCCACGCGGTGTTCGGCCTGCTGAACTCGACACCGCACAGCATGAAGTCGCCGGACGATACGCGGTCGCGACCCGCTCGCGCGACGCGGTCGCGCGCGGTCATGCGGGCGATGACGGTCGCCGCGCTGAACGCCGGCAATTCCTGCCCCTGAGCGGGGTAATCCGGAGACGCACCGCCGAACCGCGTGGCACAGGTACCCTGCAAGCCATGAGGTGGACATGAACGATCCACGTCGATCCGAGCGGTTTAGTCCCCCTCTACCGGGGTCAGGACCGACCGGGCGGCAGGGTTACCCGTATCCGCCCGTCGACCCCGCATACGCCGACCAGGCGGGGCCCTACTCGCCCACCTACGGCGGGTACGGCCCGCAATGGGCGCCGAGTCTGAACGACACCAAGCAGTTGCCCGGCTACTGGCAGCAGGAGCTGCCGCCGTCGGGTGAGGCGCCGCCCGACGGGACCGCACCCCCGCCGCCGGGCCGGAAGCCGCCGCGCTGGCTGTGGATCGGCGCCGGTGTGGCGGTGCTGCTGGCGGTCGCGCTGGTGATCGCGCTGGTGCTGGTCAATGACGCGATCAAGAACCAGACGGTGGTTCCGCCGCTGCCGGCGATGCCCGGGTCCACCGAGGAGACGCCGACGCCGACCCCGTCGACGCGAACGACCCCGCCGTCGCGCACCTTCCGGCCGTTGCCGCCGCCGACGGCGTCGGGCACGCCCCCCGAGACGACCGGCCCGGTCGAGATGCAAGACGTCGTCTACAACGTCACCGGCGAGGGCCGCGCGCTCAGCATCGTCTACATCGGCACCGGCGACATGCTGCAGACCGAGTTCAACGTCGCGCTGCCGTGGAGCAAACAGGTCAGCCTGTCCAAGTCGGCCGCCCACCCGCCGAACGTCACGGTCGTCAACTTCGGGCACAACGTCACCTGCTCGCTGACCATCGGCGGGGTTCAGGTGAGCCAGCGCGAAGGGGCGGGCCTGACGGTCTGCGACGCGCGAGGCTAGGCCTGCGCGGGCTGTTCGGCGCGCGCCGGAACCCGAACCACCAGCATCGCCACCAGTCCGGCGGTCAGCACCAGGCAGATCCCGGCGATGCCGGCGCGCACGGCGCCGAAGACGTCGACGAAGACGGAGAACAGCCATGGCGCCACGAACGCGACGGCCCGTCCGGTCATCGTGTAGAGCCCGAACGCGACGCCCTCCCCGCCGTCCTTCGCCAGCTGCAGCAACAGGGCGCGCGACGACGCCAGCGAAGGACCCACGAACATGGCCAGCAGCAGTCCGCACAGCCAGAACGCGTGCGGGCCGGAGACCGCCATCATGGTGGCCGACACGGCGATGAGCGCGACCAGCGACCCGACGATGACCGGTTTGGATCCGATCCGGTGGTCGACGAACCCGCCGGTCATCGCGCCGATCGCGGCCACCACGCTGGCCGCCACGCCGAACACCAACACATCGGCCTGGGACAGGCCGTACACGTTGACGCCGAGCACGGCGCCGAAGCCGAAGATGGCCGCCAGCCCGTCCCGGAACAGCGCGCTGGCCCCCAGGAAATAGACCAGGTTGCGGTTGCGGCGCCATTCCGTGCGCACCTCTGCCCACAGCTTGCGGTAGCCGCCCAGCATGCCGGTCGGGCGCGACGTTTCGCCGGAGTCCGGGAGCCGGTGCGCGACGAACAGCAGCGGCAGTGCCAGCACGGCGAACCACGCCGCGGTCAGCAGCATCGCCGCCCGGACATATAGCCCGTCGTGGACGGGCACGTGCAGCAGCCCGCGCGTCGGGCCGGTCCCGGCGATGAACCCGAAATAGACCAGTAGCAGCAGGAGCACGCTGCCGGTGAACCCGGAGGCCGCGCCGAGGCCGGAGATGCGCCCCGCCGTCTGCGGCGTCGAGACCTGACGCAGCATGGCGTTGTAGGGAACGCCGGCGAGATCACCGCACGCGGCCGTGGCCGACAGCAGCACCAGGCCCGCCCACAGATAGCTGGGGTCGTCGCGGATCAGGAACATCGAGCTGGTCGACGCGACGGCGAGACCGCTCAAGACCGTCAACACCACCCGCCGACGGTGCGGGGCCTCCACCCATACCCCCACCACCGGCGCCAGCACCGCGATGGTCAAGCCCGCGACCGCCAGCGAGCGGCCGAGCCAACTCGCCGGTGAGGTGCCACCGGACATTCCCGCCCCGACGCTGCCGGTCAGGTAGACGGAGAAGACGAAGGTCGCCACGATCGCGTTCATGCCGAGGGAGCCGCAGTCCCACAGGGCCCACGCCACCACTTGCGACGGCACGGGCCCGGCGGCGGCCGGCCCTCGCTGACTCATGCCCGGCACTCTATTGGGTGCGAGGCTGTCTACCATGGGCCGCATGCCGGTGCCAGCTCCCAGTCCCGACGCGCGCGCCGTTGTCACCGGGGCTTCGCAAAACATCGGCGCGGCGCTGGCCACCGAACTCGCCGCCCGCGGACACAACCTGATCGTCACCGCGCGCCGCGAGGACCTGCTCAACGACTTAGCCGCCCGGCTGACCGACAAGTACGGCGTCGTCGTCGAGGTGCGCCCCGCCGACCTGGCCGACCCGACGGAACGGGCGAAACTGTGCGACGAACTCGCCGCCCGCGCCATCTCGATCCTGTGCGCCAACGCGGGAACGGCGACGTTCGGTCCGGTCGCGGGCCTAGACCCGGCCGGCGAGAAGGCACAGGTGCAGCTGAATGCCATTGCCGTGCACGACCTTACATTGGCGGTGCTGCCCGGCATGGTCGAACGCAAGGCCGGCGGCATCCTGATTTCCGGTTCGACGGCGGGCAATTCGCCGATCCCCTACAACGCCACCTACGCGGCCACCAAGGCGTTCGCCAACACCTTCAGCGAATCGCTGCGAGGCGAACTGCGCCGCACCGGTGTGCACGTCACGCTGTTGGCGCCGGGACCGGTCCGCACCGACCTGCCCGACGAGGCCGAAAGGTCACTGGTCGAAAGGCTGGTGCCCGATTTCCTGTGGATCTCGACGGAGCACACGGCCCGGGTATCGCTGGATGCCTTGGAGCGCAACAAGATGCGCGTCGTGCCGGGCCTGACGTCCAAGGCGATGTCGGTGGCGAGCGGGTACGCCCCCCGCGCGATCGTGGCGCCGATCGTGGGCAGCTTCTACAAGAAGCTCGGCGGCGGGTAGGGGTTAGCTCTCAAGTTCGTTGGCATGGTGCCGGAGCTCTGAATCGTTAGTTGAGCCTCGGCGGGCAGTTGCTACTCCCCAGCCTGACTCCCTTCGAGGGTTTTGTCGCCAAGGGCGACAGGCTAATCACCCGCAACGCAGCGATGACGAGGCAGCGGGTTTCAGATATCCGCCTTACTCGCCGCACGGACCATGTTCCGCAGGACTGTTCTGATAGCTGTTCGCACGGAAGCCGTGCGCGCCGTGGAAAGCTGGTTACATGCCTCCGTTCGCACGCTTGGCGTCAGTGTTCGGCACTGACATGGCTAACCTCAACTCAACGGTGATCCAAGCCGCGATTGATCGCAACGAGAGCGAGGACCTTGACCTCGACTGGAAGGAAGCTGACTACCCGAGAAACGAAGGCTTTGAACTCGCGAAGGACGTGACCGCCTTCGCGAACACGATCGGCGGCATCATTGTCATCGGGGTCCGGGAAGACGGCGCCGGCCGAGCCACGGAGCCTAGACCATTCGATGTTCCGACTGGCGCCGCCGAGCGCGTTATCAGCATTCTCGGGAGCAGGGTCAGCCCATTGCTCCACGGCATTGAGGTCCGCGAGATACCCGCGGGTGATGATTTGGGTTATCTGCTGATCGTAGTGCCGCGCAGCCCGGATGCCCCTCATGCCGTTCGGGATCAGCAGAGGGGAAGCGGCCTGCACTATCCAATCCGATTGGGCCGCGTCACCCACCACTTGCGTGAGTACGAGGTCGCCGCCCGCTACCGCGACCGCTATGCCAGTCAGTCGCAGGTTGTCAGCCGTGTGGAAGAGGTTCATCGGGACGGTCAGTCACACATCACGACGTGGACTTCGCCCTGGCTCACGGTTTCGCTGGCTCCGCGAATTACCGGCGAACGAGGTGTCGGGTCAACCGCGATACTGGCCGAGCGGAGCTTCCTCCGTCGGTGGCCAGACTTGGACCTAGCTCCTCCCGAACCAACCTTCGGCGAAGGCAACACGCGGCTGATACCCGGCGTACGCCGAGCGATTGCAACCCAGGTGCAAACGTACCAGGGCAGATCCACGGAGCCGCATGCTGAACTGCATTACGACGGAGGAGGATTCGCAGCATCCAACTTCGCATCACCTGCGCCAGAAACACGCAAGGCCACGGGTGGGCCCGACCAGATCAAACAAGACCTGATGGAATTCGTCTTGTTGGATTTCGTATTGTTCCTGAGCCACCATGCGGTTGACTGCGGCGCCTCGGGGGAATGCCTCCTAAAGGCGCAGCAGCTTTTGGCCCAGCAGACAGGCCGCTCGGATCCGGCGATGCGAACCAGAGTGTTCGCCCCGGAACGCCTCATCGCCGGAAGGACCGACACCACGTACTACCCTCCAGAGGACTCACTTGTCCTAAGTGGCAACCAGACTCGTCCCGCGGCTTTAACTGCTTCTCTGGAGGAACTCACATCAGTTAGCCCGGAGGCTGCAGTAGTTGCATCACATGCGCTGGCGGCAGACATCCTAGGCGAGTTCGGAATCGTGGAACCGATGATTCTTCGCCCAGACGGGTCACTCGATGTGAAGAATGTGAGCTTTCCCCTAAACGAAGTGCTCAACAGGTGGGGTTCATCGCACAATATGACGGTTGCGAACTGAGGAACTTACCCACTGCATGCAACGCTAACGGAACCCCGGACGTCTCAGTTCGGCAGCAGCCGACCGCACCGCGATGACGTGTTGGCAGCGCCGGGCCGTCGTGATTAATCGTTACGATTCGCGCCATGGCGACCGAAAATGAATTGCAGCGGTGGGGTCAGGTGTTCGACCGGATCCTCATTCCGTACGACAGTCCAATGTCTGCGGTGCGGATGCTCGCCGAGGCCAGTCGGCCATTCCCTCACACTCAAGCCGTCGGTGTCGCCGCACTGATGCTGATTGAGCCCCTTACCGCGGCGTGGGATGCCGATCCACCTCCAAAAGGATCCGAGCTGTCGGAATGGATAGGCCCTGCCTACGCAGCGGCGAAGTCGATTAACCTGTCCTCGACAGAGCTAGGCCAATTTGTTGAGTACATCGAGCTGGTGCGGCAGGCGCGTGACCGGATAGCGGGGATGGGCCCCGAGAATTTCACCCTCGAAAGTGTCCTCCGAGATCTTGAGCTTGATTTCAAGCTCGCGGTGCTCGTGGCGCGCCTGGGACATAACGGCATCTTGCAACTTATCGACCGACGCATCGTGGACGCCGGCCGCGCAGCCCGTCGCGAAGAATCTCCACCCGCGCCAAATCTTGACCTGCTAAGGCTCGAGGCAACGGAGACCTCAAACTATCGCACCATGAGTTACTCCGATATTCGAGCCATGGCTGATCCGGGAGTGATGACCCTTGAGGAGTACCTGCACGGCGACCCAGAAGCCGAGAGAGCTCCGATTCTTAAATACTTTGCAGCACAATGGGTCACACACATGACTACTCTCTGGGATGAGCACTACAGGCCCAATCTTGCTGCGCTGCATGGGTGCGAGAAGATCGATGTTGCCTCGGACCTGTTCGCTGACTTGAACAAAATGCGCCAAGACTACGTGCACAATCGGGGCTGGGCAACAGCGAAGCAAGCAAAGAATAAACGGCTTAGATGGTTTGAACAGGGCGATTCTATGATCCCAACGGGAGCGAACTACGAACAGCTGTTCAAAGCGCTGCAGTCCGAGCTAGATCTACTCGCACAGCCCCCGGTACCCAAGGACAAACCCAACCGGACCTCCGTCAAGGGCCAGGTGCCGATCGCTCTCAGGAGCCTATTCGAGCAGACTGCTGCAGCAGTCGGGTTAGGGACCGATGCAGCCCTCGAAGATGCGTTAACCAAGTGGGTTCAGGCTCGCCAACAAGGCTAACCGAGCTACCCGCAAGCGCCGTCGTTGTTCTGAGTGGCGGCGCATCGGGTAGTGACGGTGAGCGCGACTCGGCGAGCCTCATATCTAGCGCAGGCGGTTTCTGCGTGAACCCGTTACTTCCGGCGGCGTCCGCTGGTCCCGAAGATGGCTTTGACCGCTTCGCGTATCGCCGTATTGATGCCGCTTTTCACCGTCGGGTTCTGCAGCACTTCTTCCCACATCGCCGGGCCCTTTGGCTCGAAGGGCTCCGGCATCGGCGGAACCGGCTCATTCGCCGGGACTGGCGGCTGGTCGGACTGGACTTGCGGCGACGGCGGCCCGGGCTGGGTTTGCGGGGTCGGCGGAAGCTGCTGAGATTGTTGAACCGTTTGACCGTACTTCGCTTGCAGCGGACTATTTTTCGCCGCTGCGGAGATCGCATCGGTGCCGATCGACGCCATCAGCGAGCGGGGCACCCGCATGCGCGTCCACGCGACGGGAGTCGGTGCGCCCTTTTCGGACAGCACGGTCACGACGGCCTCGCCGATGCCCAGCGACGTCAGCGCCGACTCCAGGTCGTAGACATCGGTTTTCGGGTAGGTGCGCACGGTCTTGGACAGAGCCTGCTGATCGTCGGGAGTGAACGCCCGCAGGGCGTGCTGCACCCGAGCACCCAGCTGAGATAGCACGTCATTGGGTATGTCCGTCGGTAGCTGGGTGCAGAAGAAGACGCCGACACCCTTGGAGCGGATCAGCTTGACGGTTTGTTCGACCTGTTCGAGGAACGCCTTGGACGCGTCGGCGAAAAGCAGGTGCGCCTCGTCGAAGAAGAACACCAACTTGGGCCTGTCGACGTCGCCGATCTCGGGCAGTTTGGTGTACAGGTCGGCGAGCAGCCACATGAGGAAGGTGGAGAAGATGACCGGACGCACCGACTGGCCGGTGAACTCCAGCAGCGAGATGATGCCGTGCCCGTCGTCGACGCGCAGCAGATCGTTCGGGTCGAGCTTGGGCTCGCCGAAAAACGTGTCGCCACCCTCCGCGTCGAGGTTCACCAGCGCCCGAAGGATGACGCCCGCCGTCGTCGCCGACACGCCGCCCAGGGATTTCAGGTCTTCCTTGCCCGCGTCACTGGTCAAGTAGCTGATGGCGCCGCGCAGATCGTCGGTGGTGACCAGCCGCCAGTCTCGGCCCTTCGCCCAATGGAAGATCAACCCGAGCGTGGACTCCTGGGTAGCATTGAGCCCCAACACCTTTGACAACAGCACGGGGCCGAAGCTGTCGACCGTCGCGCGTATCGGCACACCGATTCCCTTGGTGCCCAACGACAGGAACTCCACCGGGTAGGCCGTCCCCGCCCAGTTGTCGCCGGTGTCTTTCGCACGCGCGGCGGTCTTGTCGTTGGCTTCCCCGGGCCGAGACAGCCCGGACAGGTCGCCCTTCACATCGGCCATCAGCACGGGCACCCCCGCGGCGCTGAGCTGTTCGGCGATCAGTTGCAGCGTCTTGGTTTTGCCGGTTCCCGTCGCCCCGGCCACCAGGCCGTGACGGTTGATGGTGGCCAGCGGGATGCGGATCTGCGCGGTCGGATCCGCCGCCCCGTCGACGACGACCGTGCCCAATTCCAAAGCCTGGCCGTGGACGGCATAGCCGCTGGCGATCCGCTGCGCGGGTGTCGCCGCTGATTCGGTGGTCATCGTCCTCGCCCCTCTTCCCGAGTCGCCCCCAGCCGGCACACTCACACTACTTCCCAGGCCCCGGCAGAGGCAGAGCTCAAATGCGCATACGCTGAGCGCTGTGCGCGACGAATTGGTGTGGATCGACTGCGAGATGACCGGGCTCGACCTGGCCTCGGACAAGTTGATCGAGATCGCGGTGCTGGTCACCGACGCCGAGCTGAACGTCCTGGGCGACGGGGTCGACGTGGTGATCCACGCCGACGACGCCGCGCTGTCGTCGATGATCGACGTGGTTGCCGAAATGCATTCGCGTTCGGGGCTCATCGACGAGGTGAAGGCGTCCACCGTCGACCTGGCGACCGCCGAGGCGATGGTGCTGGACTACATCACCACGCACGTCAAGCAGCCCAAGACGGCGCCACTGGCGGGCAACTCGATCGCCACGGACCGCTCGTTCATCGCCCGCGACATGCCAAAGCTGGACTCCTACCTGCACTACCGGATGATCGACGTCAGCTCCATCAAGGAACTGTGCCGGCGGTGGTATCCGCGCATCTATTACGGTCAGCCCGCCAAGGGGCTCACGCACCGGGCGCTGGCCGACATCCACGAATCCATCCGCGAGCTGCAGTACTACCGGCGGACCGCGTTCGTGCCCCTGCCGGGGCCGTCTACCAGCGAAATCGAGATGGTGGTCGCCGATCTCCAGGACGGAGAGAACCCAACTCAAACAATCGATTCGGAGACCGAGCCACCGAGCGGCTAGTATCGAGGGTCGCCGCTGGTTGGCCCAGGTATGGATGCCGGCTCGCGGCCATGGTGGCTGTAGTTCAGTTGGTAGAGCACCAGGTTGTGATCCTGGGTGTCGCGGGTTCGAGTCCCGTCAGCCACCCCAACAGGCCGGAGGGCATTTCGCCCTCCGGCCTTTTTGCAAGGGTGCGGTTATCCCGGCGCCAGCGGCCGTTTCAGCGTGCAGACGATGCTCCACTCGAAATAGTGGTCGCCGCCCTTGTCGTAGTCGCTGAAGTGGCGGGCGACCTGAACGCGTTGCACCGACGAGCCCACGATCTCCCAGCCCTGTTCGCCGTAGACCTTCGACTGGCGCGCCGCCTCTTCGATCACGGCGTCCAGAGACTCATTCGTGTAATGGACGAAGGTGGTCTCCCAGCGCTGCGGGTACCAATTGCCGTCCGACGCCAGCCACCAACCGGGCCCGGGGGAAGGGGTGCTCATGGCCCGGCACCCTACAACGTTCAGGTCGCAGACGAATGAATGAAACGTGAAAGACGCATTGCCGAGCAGCCGAACCCCGCCGCCGGGCTAGGTGTTGGCGTTACCGGCCTGCCACACCGGCCACGGAACGTTCCAATCGCCCAGCCCCTCGGTGCCCGGCAGCGTCGACCCCACGGTGTGCACCACCTCGACGATGTCGCCGCTCTTGCTGTGGTCGTAGAACCACTCGGCGTTGCTCGGGCTCACGTTCAGACAGCCATGGCTGGTGTTCGTGTGGCCCTGCGCGCCGACCGACCACGGCGCGGAATGCACGAAGACACCGCTATACGAAATCTGGGTGGCCCAGTCGACATCGGTGCGATACCCGTTGGGCGAGTTGACCGGAACGCCGTAGGTCGAGGAGTCCATGATGATGTGCTTGTACCGGCCGCCGACGATATAAAAGCCGTTCGCCGTGGGGGTGCTGTCCTTGCCCATCGACGTCGGCATCGTCTTGACGACTTCGCCGTTGACGCGCACGGTGACCATCTTGGTGTTGTCGTCCGCCGTCGAGATGACCTCGTCGCCGATGGTGAAGTGAGTCTTGACGTTGTCCTCGCCGAACATCCCGTCACCCAGGTCGACACCGTAGGTGTTGACCGCCACATCGATGGCGGTGCCCGGCTTCCAGAAATGCTCTGGGCGCCAACGGACCTCGCGGTTGTTCAGCCAGTAGAACGCGCCCTCGACGGGCGGGTTGGTGGTGATGACGATCGCCTTCTGCGCCGCGGCGCGGTTGGCGATGTTCTCGTCGAAGCGGATGGCCACCGGCTCACCGATGCCGACCACCTCGCCGTCGCCGGGGGCCACGTAGGGCATCGTCAGGTGGGCCGGTGAACTGGTCTGGAAGGTCATCTGGCGGGTCGCGGCCCCACCGAGCCCCATCGCCTTCACGCTCAGCGTGTAGCGCCTGTTGTAGCCGAGCTGGTCGGTCGTCGACCAGCGGAGCCCGTCCGGGCTGAGTTGACCGTTGACCGTCTTGCCGTTCTCGTTGACCATCGTGACCGACCCGATGACGCCGTCGGCCACGCTCACCGTCACCGGCGCGTCCACGGTGACGCCGACGGCGCCGTCGGTCACCGAGCTGGTGAGCTTGGGGACCAGCAGGTCGGCGAACGGTGTGCCCTTGTCGAAGATGACCTTCGCCGGCGCGGCGGGGTGACTGGTGCTGCAGGCAACGGTGACGACAGCAAACACCACCATGGCTGCGGCCAGCCATGATCGACGTCTGCGCAAAGGCGTCATCGAGCGACCTTTCAATTTGATCGGCATATTCGGTCACCGCTGACCAGAGTGGAAGCATTGTAATGGGTTTTTGGCCGGCCACAATGCGTCTTGCGAACGGATTGCGCACTCCCGCTGTGCAACCCGCGGATCGCAGCGCAGGCAATTATGCCGGTTGACGGAGCCGGCGTCGGTGACCGTCCTCGACCCGCTCACGGGTCACGACGGCCTCGACTCGCGCCAGCTTGAAGATCGCCGCCGTCATCACCACGCCCGCGACCACCAGGGCGACTATCCCGGCGCGACCCGCGCTCAGCGTCTCGCCCAGGACGACGACGCCCAGCGCCGCCGCCACCACCGGCTGCGACATCTGCAGGGTGGGCATCGACGCGGTCAGGGGCCCGGCCCGAAACGCCGCCTGACTCCAGACCACGCCGCCCGCCGCGGCCAGGACGCAGGCATACAGCTCGGGGGTTCGGGCCACCGCCCAGCCGCCGTCGCCGAGCCGGCCGACGACCTCCTTGGTCAGCACCCCGAAGACACCCCACAGCGACCCCGACACGAAAGCGAAGAGAGCCGCGGCCAGGGCACCACCCCGCATCCGGCCGGCCACGACGCACGCCACCAGCAGCGGCGCAAGCACGACAGCCACAGCCGCCCAGGTTCCCAGCGGGGCGCTCGAGCGACCGGCCCGCGGGTTGCCAACGACAACGACCACGACCACCGCGGCGGTCAGCAAGCCGCCCCAGATCCACTCGCCGCCGGTCACCCTGCGGTGCCACAACCGGGCGTTGATGGGCAGCGCGAACAGTAGCGACAGCATGAGCAACGCCTGCACCAGCAGCACCGACCCCCTGCCCAGGGCGGCCGCCTGCAACGCGATGCTCGCGATGAGGAACAACGCGCCCCACCACCACCGCAGGTCGCGCAGCAGGGTGGCGACCAACGCGATGTTGCCGATCGACCGGTCGTCGATGCAGTGCGCCGCCCGTTGCTGCAGCACGTCGCCGATGGCGATGCAGAGCGCCGAGCTCAACGCCAGGACGGCGGCGCTAACCACGCTCCGTCATGGCCCGGCTGGGCCACCTCCTGATCCGGGGCTGCCCCGGTTCGCGGGCGTCGGCGGCCCAACGGCGCCGACCAACCTTGGCGGCGTCGGCCTCACCCGTCGCCAACCGTTCGCGCAGCCGAACCAACGGCCCGGGCGCCCACCACGTCCACCGGCCGAGCAGATGGATGAAGGCCGGAACCAGGACCATCCGCACCAGGGTGGCATCGGCCAGCACGGCGAGCGTCAGGCCGACACCGAGCATTCGCATGAACGAGACGTGCGCGGGGATCAGCGCGGCAAACGAGATCGACATCACCAGCGCGGCGGTGGTGACGACCCGGCCGATGCCGGCCAGGCCCAGCGCCGTGCTCTCGTCCGTGACCGCATGCGCCTCGGCGGGGTTCGGTCGCTCCTCGCGGGCGACCGGAGAGGCCAGCCAGTACTCGTGGATCCGCGAAACCAGGAACACCTCGTAATCCATAGCGAGCCCAAATGCGATGCAGAACAACAACACTGGGATGTTGGCGTTCAACGTCCCGTTGGGTGTGGTCCCGAATGCGCCGAGGTGTCCGTTCTGGAAGATCCACACCATGGCGCCGAACGCCGCCGTCAACGACAACACATTGCACACCAGCGCCTGCAGCGGCAGCACAACGCTGCCGGTGAGCAGAAACAGCAGCGCGAACGTGATGGCGGCGATGAGCGCCAGCACGGCCGGCAGCCGCTGGGTGATCACGTCGACGCTGTCGCGGTTGATCTGCGCCAGCCCGGTCATCTCCACCGATCGCCCGTCCGGCCTGCTAACCGCGTGCAACCGGTCGAGCTGGGTGTTCGACGCCTGCGAATACAGCGGCGCGGTGGTGGCCACGGTGAGGAACGCGCTGCCGTTGGCCAGGCCGGTGGCCGCGGCGGGCGGCCCCGCCGGCGATCCGGCCACGAACGTCGCGGTGGGCGCCGTGACCGCGGACACGTCGGGTACCCGCGACAGCGCGGCGGCGTAGCCCTCCAGCTCGGCGGTCGTCACCCCGCGGGCGTCGGGAAGGACGACGGACACCGACGTCCCCAACCCGTTGCCGAAATCGTTGTCGAGCATGTCCGCCACCTGGCGCGCCGAGGCCGAACGGGGCAACACGCGCTCATCCGGAAAGCCCCACTTCACCCCCAAAAACGGGGCGCCCAGCAACAGCAGCAGCGCGACGACGGCCAGGCCGACCGGCAGGGCGTGGCGCAACACGAACTTCGTCGACCGGTACCAGAACAGCGAATAGACCGGCTTGTGCGCGTGATCGCGCCACGACTTTGCGCGCGACGGCACCCGGCGCGCGAACCACCGGCGCACGTCGAGCGCGTCCAGCCGCGGACCCAGCAGCGCGATCGCCGCCGGCGTCACCGCGACCGCGGCGATCGCCGGGCTGGCGGCGGTGGCCACGATGGTGTAGGCCGACGATTTCAAGAAGTACATCGGAAACAGCGCCATCACCGCCATCGACAACCCGACGGTGGTCGCCGAGAAGAGCACGGTGCGGCCGGCGGTGGCCATCGTCCGAAACAGCGCCCGGTCCCGTTCGCCGGATCGTGCGAGCTCCTCGCGGTAACGGCTGATGATCAGCAGGTTGTAGTCGATCGCCAGGGCGAGACCCATCGCAATGCTCAGGTCCAGGGCGTACGTCGACACGTCGGTCGCGAAGCTGATCAGCCGCAACACCGACATCGTGCAGACGATCACCAGCCCGCCCACGCCGATCGGCAGCGCCGCGGCGACCACGCCGCCGAGCACCCAGACCAGCACCGCGAAGCTCAGCGGGATCGCGATGGACTCCATCAACAGCAGGTCACGCGCGTTCTGGTCGTTGATCTGCGCATACGCCACGGCCATGCCGCCGGCGCGCACGGTGACGCCGCCGCGGTCGTGCACCAGCTCGCGGGTGAGGATGCTGGCGTAGTTCTGTGCGTCGTTCTCCCCGCCTTTCAGCCCGGCCACGATCAGCCCGGACGACTTGTCCTTGCTGACCAGCTGGGTGGCGACCTGCGGGGGCGACGTCCACGCCGAGGACACGTTCAGCACCCACGGGGACCGTTCGAGGTGGTCGACGATGTCGGTGGCGACCTGGCGCGCCGGGCCGCTTTCGGCGCCGGCGGGATCGGTCACCGCGATCAGTATCTGCTGATCGGTTTGGTTGAATCGGTCCCTGAGCAGGGCCGTCGCCCGCGCCGACTCCGACGTCGGGTCCTGGAAGCCGCCGCCCGACAGGCGGTTGACCACCGGTATTCCGAAGACGGCGGCGCCTACCAGGATCAAGAGGGTGGCCGCGATGATGCGACGCGGCGCGGCAATGGCGAGCCGCGTGATTCCTTGCAGCATGGGGTATCGCTTACCCAAACGAGGCCGTCTGACCCACCACGGCGTTTGACGGTCCAATACACCCGGGTATCGAACGAGAGCGGGCCCAGGCCTATGGATTCGGCATGTGGAGCGCCGATTTGGCTGGGCTGAAAGCGGATTGGATGAGCGATGAACAAACCCGACGACGCCATCATAATCAGGCATCCCACCGAAAATGACTGGCAGGAGGTCTATGAGAACCAGGCCCGCACTTTCGGGGATCCGGTGGACCCGCGCGCCGTGGAAGCCTGGAAACGCCGCGTCGAGCTCGAGGACATCCTGGTGGCCGAGGATGTCTCGGATCCCAAGCGTCCGACCCTGGTAGGGACATCGATCATCTATCGCGCCCGGCTCACCGTGCCCGGTGGCGGCAGCCTGCGGGCCGCGTGGCTGACCATGATCGCGGTCGCGTCGACGCACCAGGGAACGGGAATTTGGGCGCAGCTCAGTGCGCAGGGGCTGGGAAAGCTCCTCGAGCGCGGCTACCCGATCGTGTGTGGCGTTCCGACCCAGACCGCGATGTACGACGGCTTCGGCGCCGGCGTGGCCAGCTACACCCACTCCTACTCGATCGATCGCCGCTTCGCGAAGCTCCGAGACGCGCCGAACGGCAGCCGGGCTCGCGAGGTCAACGCCGCCGAGGCGAAGGACCTATTGCCCGAAATCTACGAACGATGGTGTGCCGCAACCAATGGGGCGGTGGAGCGCGACAGCGCGTGGTGGGCCGACTTCCTGGAGGACCGGCCGACGCAGCGGGGCAACGGATCTGCGCTGAACTTCACGATCCATCCGGACGGCTTCCTGGCGTATCGCGTCGTCGGTGCCGGCAAACACGCCTTCCGGCCGCCGTTCGGCTCCGTTCTCGTCGAGGACTTCTGCCCCATCACCGACGAAGCTCACACCGAGCTGCTGCAGACAGTGCTGGTCTTGGAGATGTTCGACAACATCGAGATCGACGTGCCCGTGGATGATCCGCTTCGGCTGAAACTACGCGACCAGCGCACCGCGCAGACCACCGGGATGAGCGATTTCCTGTGGGTGCGGATCAACGACGTGCCCGAAGTGCTTGGCGCACGCGAGTACTCCGCCGACACCGACGTGGTGCTGGAGGTCACAGACCCGCTCAACCTCGCCGGAGGCCGATTCCTGCTGCAGACCCGTGACGGCGCCGGCAAATGCACGCCACACGAGGGGCCGGCCGACGTCGAAATCGGCCTGGCCGAATTATCGACCATCTACATGGGGGCGCATCGCCCCTCCGAGCTGGTGCGTGCCGACCGCCTCACCGAACTGCGTCCGGGTGCCATCGGCGAGCTGGATGCCGCGTTCAGCACCGAGCGGGCGCCCTATTGCGGGACGCTGTTTTGATAGTTCTTGGCGAACAAGACCTTTCCTGCGCCACCGGGCAGGGCACCGCCCACTCGCGACTCAACCGGTATCCTGGGGGACATCGGGATTTCGCTTGGCGGCAGGACGCCTGTTATTGTCGCCTACGCGGTCTCGGCCGTACACGGCGCCGTTAGCTCAGTTGGTAGAGCAGCTGACTCTTAATCAGCGGGTCCGGGGTTCGAAACCCTGACGGCGCACTTTGACCGGACGCGTCTCAATGGCGCCTCAACCTCCAACCGGCGCGCTCTCCCGGGAGCTACTCTGCACATCCGCGTGCCGCGGCTGGTACAGCAGCGCGCGAACCAGCGGGCGCGGCCCGACGGACCGAAGCATTTGGCTGGCCGGGCGGACCCGTACCCGCTTCGGCCACCAGAACCAGCGTCCCATCACCGTCATGATCGACGGCGTGATGAGCGATCGGACGACGAAGGTGTCGAACATCAGGCCGAGCCCGATCGTCGTGCCGAACTGGCCGATCGCCCGGAGGTCACTGGTGATCATGGTGGCCATGGTGACCGCGAACACCAGACCGGCGGCGGTCACCACGGGGCCGGTGAGACCCATGCCGCGGATGAGACCCGTTTTCAGGCCTGCTCCGATCTCCTCCTCGATTCGCGACACCAGCATCAGGTTGTAGTCCGACCCCACCGCCAAGAGCACGATCAACGCGAATTCGGTTGCCACCCAGTGCAATTCGAAATTAAGGAGGTGCTGCCAGATGAGTGTCGAGAATCCGAAGGCGGCCCCCAGCGACAACACGATCGTGCCGACGATGACGCCCGCAGCGACCAGAGCACGGGTGACGATCACCATGATGATGAAGATGAGCACAATCGAGGCCACCCCGGCGATCATCAGGTCGAACTTGGCGCCATGGGCGATGTCGTTGAACGTCGCCGCAGTACCGCCTAGATAGATGTCGGCGTTCTGCAGCGAGGTGAGTTTGATCGCCTCCTTGGCCGCCTGACGCTCCTGCTCGACCGACGCGATTCCCTTCGTCGTCGCCGGATCCACGGCGTGGGTGATGATGAAGCGAGCGGCCTTCCCGTCCGGCGACACCATCAAGCTCAACCCCAGCTGAAAGTCCGGGTTCTTGAAGATCTCGGGCGGCAGGTAGAACAGGCTCTCAATCTGAGAGTCGTTGAAGGACTTGCCCATTACGGCGTTCGTGTCGGTCAGCCGATCGAATTGATCGACGAGGTTGTCGAACGTGCTGTAGATGGTCAGGGTGGTGTCCCTGATCGCCTTCGAGGTAGCGATATTCTCCGGAATGATCGCCAGCAGCTCGCGGGTGGCCTTAGCCGTGTCGGAAAGATCGCCGGTGAGGGCGTGGAACTTTTCGGCCAGCTGATCGAATCCGTCCAGCGCGTCGAACAGCGATCGCAGCGACCAGCAGATCGGGATGTCGTAGCAGTGCTTCTCCCAGTAGAAGTAACTGCGAATCGGTCTCCAGAAGTCGTCGAAATCCGCGATGTGGTCCCGGATCTCGTCCGTGATCGCCGCTGTCTCCCCCGTCGTTTTCGAGCTGTCCTCCGCGGCGGCCGCGAGCTTCTTGGTCACCTCGTACTGGCGCTCCAGCAGGGCGATCTGGGTGTCGAGGAAACCGGTGATCTTCTTGATGTCGGCGACGCGGTCCTTCAGGTAGTTCAGGTTGCTGCGGATCGGCGCGGTTTGCACGCTGAGCTGGAACGGGACGGACCCATCCTGGATCGGCGGCCCCAGGGGTCTGGTGATGCTCTGCACCCGTTCGATGCCGGGCACCCGGAAGATGGCTCCGGCGATCTTGTCCAGCACCAGCATGTCGGTGGGATTGCGCAGATCGTGGTCGGATTCGATCATCAGCAGGTCCGGATTCAGCCGGGCCTGGGTGAAGTGTCGATCGGCCGCGTCGTACGCCTGAACCGAGGCCGCACTCTTGGGCAGGTAGTACAGGTCGTTGTAGCGCGGGTTGAAGCCCGCCAAGCCGATGGCGCCGACGATCGCCAGGATGACCGAGGTCGCGAGGATGGGCGCCGGCCACCGCACGATGGCCGTCGCCAGGCGCCGCCACCGGGTGTAGTTGAACTTGCGCTTCGGGTCGAAAAGGCCGAAGCCGCTTGCGAACGCGATCAGCGCCGGCGTCAGGGTCACCCCGGCGGCCACCACCACCAGCAGACCGATCGCGCACGGGTACGCCAGCGAATTGAAGTAGGGCAGCCGCGTGAAATGCAAACAGGCCAACGCCCCGACGATCGTCAAACCCGAACCCAAAACCACCTTGGTGACCCCGGCGAAGGTGTCGTAATACGCGGCTTCGCGGTCCAGTCCCCGTTCGCGACCCTCCTGGTACCGGCCCACCATGAAGATCGCGTAGTCGGTGCCGGCCGCAATGGCCAGTGCCGTCAGCAAGTTGACGGCAAACGTCGACAGCCCCATGATGCCGGTGTCGCCCAGCAGCGCCACCACGCCGCGGCCGGTGGCCAGTCCGACGAACAGGATCACCATCGTCAGCAGCACGGTGCCGATGGACCGATAGACGAACATCAGCATGATCGCGATGATGATGACGGTGATGATCGTCATCTTGAACAGGCTCGCGTTACCCACGACGATCGTGTCGTCGGTCAAAGCTCCCTGACCCGCGACGTAGGCCTTCACCCCCGGCGGGGGCGTCGAGTCCGCGACGATCTTGCGAACCGCGTCGACCGACTTGTCCCCGACCGCGCCGCCCTGGTCACCGCGCAGGTTCACCTGGACGTAGGCGGACTTGTGGTCGTAGCTCTCGACACCCGATGCCGTGAATCGCTGGCCCCAGAAGTCGAGCGTGTGCTCGACGTGCTTGGTGTCCTGCTTGAGCTTCTTGACCAGATCGTCGTAATAGCGGTGGGCGTCCTGGCCGAGCGGCTGGTCACCGACCAGGGTCACCAGGACGAGGTTGTCCGAGTCGTATTCCTTGAACTTCTCCCCGATGTGCTTCATCCCGGTCACCGAGGGCGCGTCGGATGGCGAGAGCGGCACCGAGACGTCCTCGGCCACTTTCTCCAACTGGGGGACGAAGACGTTGACGCCCACCGCGATCAACAGCCAGATCACCACGATCGGGAACGCCAGCACGCGGACGGTGCGCGCCAGACGCGGCTTGTGCTCGACTTCGGCAGGTCGCGCGACGGGTATCTCGTCGGTGTCGCTCGAGTTGTCGGTCACGCGGATTTGTCCAAGCAGGAAACCTGCGCATCACGCGTGTTGACCTGTTGCTGATCGACCAATTTGCCGTCGACGGTGATCCGGCAGCCGATCGAAGGGCCGTCGCCCTGAGCGACGACGTAGGCGAAGATGCCGGGCATTTCCGCGACGATCGTCTGCGACCACGGCAACGTGGTGAAGTTGGCCTTCTGCGGTTGCGCGTCGGCATCCATCCAGTTGACGACGCCCGTTGTCCCGGGTGGTCCCAGGATTTCGTAGATGGCGGTCTTGGCCGCATACGGCGGGGTCGCATCGCGCGGGTCGGGTTTGGGCAGGCCGGGCCCTGGAAAGACGCCGCTGAGGCGCTGCACCGCAACGCCGCCGATGACCACCGCCACGACAACGACCAACGCAACCCATGCCCGCTTGAGAAGCCTCAACACCGTCCCCTCCGACTAGGAAAGCGCGACGGGCTCAGTGTTTAGGCATCTCGTCACCCGCGCAAACGCTAGCCAACGCCATGACGGTCGAGTTAATTCCTGCGTGGTGCGCGGCCGCCTCCGAGCCGCGCGGCAACCGCACCGCTCGTCGCACTCCACCCGGCCAGTTTGGAGGGCGACGACCAACGGCAGGGTGAGCTACTCGCGCGCGCACAGCAACAAGAGACGCTCAACAAGGGACACGCACGACGGTGTTGGAGTCGGGGGTGTGGAACATCTTGCGCTAGAAGCGATTTCACTGTGAGGCGCTGATTTATGGTGTCGGCCTCAGGCGTCGTTGCCATCGGGATGGCCACGCGGTCGTGCCGAAAATCAGTGTCCGGAAATAGCCGATTCGCCGGCGCAAATTTGTTACAAGACGTCCATTGTTGTCACGGGTTGAAACCAGCACAGTTTTAAGGCCACAGCGCGTACGCTGATCGACATGGCTACCAAGGCCAAGGTCAAGCTCAAGACCTGCGTACATTGCGGCCATACGTTCGATCCGAACGATCGACCGCATGACCTGTCCGATCCCGACTGGCTTCCGGCCGCCTCAGTTTATTGTTCGCAAGAATGCGCCGACCGGTTCCATTGCGATATGGGACATTGCTGCTCGACCCGCGCGAAAGAAAAGGCTCGTCGCGAAGCCGCCAAAGCCGCGCGATAAACGACGCTTCCCCAAATAGCGAACTCGCCACTTTCCGCGATGGTCAGCGGTCCCTGATCCTGCGCACCACCACGATCACGACGACCGAAGAGATCCCCACCAGCGAGGCGATCACCACGGGCTTCTTCACGAATTCGACCGCGCGGGCCTTGATGTCGTCGGCGAGACGGCGGGGGTTGGCGCGCTCGGCGAGTGAGTCGACGGTGGCCGCCAGCTGGTCGCGGGCGACGTCGATGTCCCGCTTGATGGCCTCGGGGTCCCGGTCCGCCACGTGTCTGTCCTCCAAGTCCCAGTCTTCAGGTGATACACCCGCCCGCACTACCCTAGATCAGCCGGCGACAACCCCATCGCGCCGGTGAAGAGAAAGGACCCACGTTGACCGAGACCACCCGGCTCGCCCCGGGCGACAAGGCGCCCGCCTTCAGCCTGCCCGACGCCGACGGCAACACGGTGTCGCTGGCCGACTACAAGGGACGCCGAGTGGTCGTCTATTTCTATCCGGCCGCCTCGACGCCGGGATGCACCAAACAGGCGTGCGACTTTCGCGACAACCTGCGCGAGCTCAACGAGGCCGGGCTGGACGTGGTGGGCATTTCGCCGGACAAGCCCGAGAAGCTGGCGAAGTTCCGCGACGCCGAGAAGCTGACGTTCCCCCTGCTGTCCGATCCCGACCGCAAGGTGCTGACGGCATGGGGCGCCTACGGCGAGAAGCAGATGTACGGCAAGACCGTCACCGGGGTGATCCGGTCGACCTTCGTGGTCGACGAGAAGGGCAAGATCGCGGTCGCGCAGTACAACGTCAAGGCCACCGGCCACGTCGCCAAGCTGCGGCGCGACCTCTCGGTGTAGTCGAGGATTGAAGATCCCACCAGACAGCAGCACTCATCTGGTGGACAACCCGCGAAGTTATTCGGCGACACGTCGGTCGCGCTTCGCGGGATGGCTGGCGCTTGTTGGCATCCTGATTGATTGATGGGGGACTTCGGGTCAATCGGCGCGTGGCTGTTGTTGGCCGTCGTCATCGTCGGCGCCGTACTGATAGCGGTGAGCACCGTCCAGCTGGGCAGCCGGGTCCTTTCCGATGACACCGGCCCGGAACACAACTCGGCGCTTTCGCCGTACGTGACGGTTGTGGGACTGGTCTACGGCGCTCTCCTCGGTTTCACCGTTGTGGTCGGCTGGCAGGAATTCCTGTCCGCCGAGGTCAATGTTTCCAACGAGGCATCGACATTGACGACGATGTACCGCCAGACCGTCGCCATGCCGCAGCCCGAGCAATCGCAGATCCGCGAACAGCTGCGCCAGTACGCGGATGGGACGCAGGGCCCGGAGTGGGGCAAGCAGGATTTCGGACGCATCAGCAATCGTGGGCGGGCCGCGATCACGGCAATGTATCGCATCGTCGGCGGTCAGCAGTCCAATGCCGCGTCGAGCCCCATCAGCCAAGATTTTCTAGGCCGGCTGTCCGCCTTGGCATCCGAACGCAGCACCCGCATCCTGGATGCCAAGCCACGAATACCGCCGCTGCTGTGGTGTTCTTTGATCTTCGGCGGGTTGGTGCTGATCACCCTCACCGGCTTTTTGCGCCTGACGAGCAACCGTGGTCACATGGTCCTGACGAGCACGGTCGCCGTCCTGCTCGGCTTACTGCTATTCCTCGTCTTCGTCCTCGACCATCCTTTCGGCCCACTAGGCGTCACCTCGCAACCATTTGCCCACGCGGTTGCGGTTTTTGACGAGGTCGACCGCGGAACGTGAGGATTGTCGAGCGGGTTCGAATAGTGAGTTCCGATTACGTTGAGATGCACTGCACCAGGTTGGCTTCGCCCGACTCGGTCTTGGACTGGGTGTCCTTCACGGTCCCGTTGACGGTGATCGTGCACGTCGTCTTCTGACCCGTCGGATTCGCGGCGACGCTCAGCACCGCCGACGGGCTGGTGTCCTTGCTGGTGAACGAGACCGACCACGGGACCGGCTGATTGTTCAGAACCTGCAGGACACCGGTCGCGTCGTAATAGGACACCGCCGCCAACGGGGCATCCGACGTCACGGTGTACACCACCACATCGCCCGGCGCGCCGGCCGCGACCGGCGCCGCTGTCAGCAACACCCCGACCGATAGCGCGGGGGCTAGGGCAAACCGTGCCTTCATCAGTGCTCCTTTGTCGCCCCCGCTCACGGGTACTTTGCGCCCGCTCGCGCGTATCAGCAACTCGTAGACGCAACGCCGGTCCGGTCGCGCACAAGGATCTCGCAAGCGTTATGGGGCAGACTGTTCGCGCGCCTAGATGGAGACGCGTAAGGAGTCGACGATGAGGGACCAAGAAGACCCCGAGCAGTACATCCGCGACCTGGAAAGCGGTGTCGGCCAGACGCCGGTGACCCCGCCCCGGCCGTTCGGCACCGACTCGGGAAGTCGGGCGGTACCCGCGGAGGCCTCGCGGCGGCGGTTTCCCAGCGTGGCCGAGCTGGCGACGAATCCGCGAAAAAGGTTCCTACTGATCTGTGGGGTCGCGGCCCTGATCGCCATCGGATGCTACGTGGCGACGCATTACAGCAAGGACACCGTGCACGGACACCTCATCATGATCAACGCTGGTACGACGGGCACGATCGACTGCAACAACGGAAACCTCGAGCTGGACGGGGGCAACAACACGTACACAGTCACCGGCCACTGCCAGCGGCTCGACATCCGAGGTAGCGCAAATAAAGTCACCGTCGACAGCGCCGACACCATCGGGATCATCGGCGACGACAACGTGGTGATCTACCACTCCGGCGCACCGACGATCAACAAGACGGGAAGCAACGATATCGTCGCCGAACGTCTGAGCAACCGTTGAGAACCTAGCCCAGGTTGGCCAGCAGCAGGGCCTCGGCGATCGCCGCGCGCTCCAGCACGCCAAGGTGCAGGCTTTCGTTGATGCTGTGCGCCTGGGTCGCCGGGTCCTCGACGCCGGTGACGAGGATCTTCGCCTGCGGGAACGCCGCCGCGAACTCGGCGATGAACGGGATCGAGCCACCCATCCCCATATCGATCGGCTCGGCGCCCCAGGCCTGCCGAAAGGCCGCCCGCGCCGCGTCATAAACCGGGCCGCTGGCGTCGATGGCGTAGGGCTCGCCCTTGTCGCCGCGCGTGACGCTGACCCGCGCCCCCCACGGGGCGTGCCGCTGCAGATGTGACGTCAACGCGTCCAGGTGCGCCTCGGCGTCGCCGCCGGGAGCTATCCGCATGCTGACCTTGGCCCCGGCCCGCGGGATGAGCGTATTCGACGCTGCCGCAACGGGTGTCGTGTCGATGCCGATCACGGTGATCGCCGGTTTGGCCCACAGCCGCTGGGGCACCGAACCGGAACCGATCTCGGACACCCCGTCCAGCACACCGGAATCGGCGCGCACCCGCCCGGGCGGATAGTCGGGGTAGTTCAGTGAGCTGATGTCGGTTTCGTGCAGCCCGGCCACGGCGACGTTGCCGTCGTCGTCGTGCAGACTGGCCAGCACCCGCACCAGGGCGCTCAGCGCGTCGGGAACCACCCCGCCCCACAGGCCCGAGTGCAGCCCGTGGTCGAGCGTGGCCACCTCGACCACGCAGTCGACCAGCCCGCGCAGCGAAACCGTGAGCGCGGGGGTGTCGGTGCTCCAGTTGTCCGAGTCCGCGATGACGATCACGTCGGCGGTCAGCGCGTCGCGGTCGGCGCGGAGCAGTCGGCCCAGCGACGGCGAGCCGGATTCCTCCTCGCCCTCGACGAAGACCGTCACGCCGACCGGCGGCTGGCCGCCGTGTGCGCGAAATGCCGCCAAATGCGTTGCCACACCGGCCTTGTCGTCGGCGCTGCCGCGGCCGTACAGCCGGCCGTCGCGCTCGGTGGGCTCGAAGGGCGGCGATACCCACTGGCCGTGGTCGCCCTCGGGCTGCACGTCGTGGTGCGCGTACAGCAACACGGTGGGCGCTCCCGGCGGCGCCGGATGCCGCGCGATGACGGCCGGCGCCCCGCCCTCGCTGACGATGCGCACGTCGCCAAAACCGGCCTGCGACAACAGGTCCGCCACCGCCTGCGCGCTGCGGTGCACCTCGTCGCGCCGGGCCGGGTCGGCCCACACCGATTCGATCCGCACCAAGTCCTCGAGGTCGCGGCGCACCGACGGCAACACCTCGCGGACGCGCTCAGTCAGATCGCTCATGCCTCCCCTTCATCCCGCGAGCGTGCACAGAATGCCCTCAACCGGCGGCGTGTCGCGGACAAACACGCACGCTCGCGGATGAGGGCTCGCGCTCAAGGAGTCTCCAGGATCGCGACGGCGGCGGCGGTATCCCCTTCGTGCGTCAGCGACACGTGGATCGTCACGTCGGCCAGATGCTTGGCGATGTCCCCGGTCAGCCGCACCCGGGGTCGGCCCCACATGTCGGTGACCACCTCGATGTCACGGTGGATGTCCTCCGGCAACACGGGCCGCTGCGCGAACCGCGACACCGACCAGGCCTTGATCACCGCCTCCTTCGCCGCCCAGCGGGCCGCCAGGTGGCGCGCCGCCGACGAACTCTTGTCCGAGGCGTCGCGCCGCTCACCCGGGGTGAACGTTTCGGAGAATGTCGTTCCCGGTTGGTCGACCTGCTCGGCGAAATCAGGGATGGAGACGAGATCGATCCCCACACCGACAATGCCCATGGCTGGCCAGGTTAACCGATGGACGGCGTCACCCGGCAGGGACCTGGTAGGCGTCGTCGTCGCCCAGACGGGCGGCCGGATTCAACAGCATCGCCGCCTCCTGCCGCTTCTCCGCCACCTCGTGGTCGAAGCGACGGTCCGGGGGCCGCTGGTACATCGGCGGGCCACCGGCGATGGCCGACACGAGTCGGCGCTGGCCGGCCAGCAGGCGGGCGTCCGCACGCCGCTGGTAGTCGGCGCGCTGATCCGGGTCCAGCGCGGCGATGAACGCCTGGGGGTGCACCAGCGCGACGAGCCCGGACACGTGGCCGAACCCGAGGCTGGTCAGCATCCCCGCCTTGAGCGGGAATTTCTCACCGAGCCGCAGCGTGTCGCGCACCCAGACGAAGTGCGAGGAGCCCGCCAGTTCGTCGTCGACGCAATCCAGGCTGCGGTTGGGCGGGATGACCCCGTCGCGCAGCATCTGGCACAGGCCCATCGTCTGGAAGACCGCGGCACCGCCCTTGGCGTGGCCGGTGAGGCTCTTCTGCGATACCACGAACAACGGGGCGCCCGGCGAGCGGCCCAGCGAGTCGGCCAGCCGCTCGTGCAGCTCGGTCTCGTTGGGATCGTTGGCCAGCGTCGACGTGTCGTGCTTGGAGATCACGGCGATGTCGTCGGCGCCGACGCCCAGCTTGGCCAGCGCCCGCGCCAGCGGCGAGTCCTTGCCGCCGCGGCCCGCGCCCAGCGCACCCAGGCCCGGGGCCGGGATCGAGGTGTGCACGCCGTCGCCGAACGACTGCGCGAACGCGACCACGGCGAGGACCGGCAGGCCCATCTTCAGCGCCAGGTCGCCGCGCGCCATCAGGATGGTGCCGCCACCCTGCGCCTCGACGAAGCCCAGCCGGCGCCGGTCGTTGGGCCGGGAGAACTTCGAGTCGTGGATCCCGCGGCCGCGCATCATGCCGGTATCCGCGGTCGCGGCCATGTCGCCGAAGCCGATGATGCCCTCGAGCGTCAGGTCGTCGATGCCGCCGGCGACCACCATCTCGGCCTTGCCCAGCCGGATCTTGTCGAGGCCCTCCTCCATCGACACGGCGGCGGTCGCGCAAGCGGCGACGGGGTGGATCATCGCGCCGTAGCTGCCGATGTAGGACTGAACCACGTGTGCGGCAACGATATTGGGCAGCACCTCTTGGAAGATGTCGTTCGGCTTGTTACGGCCCAACAGGTTGCCGTGGTACATCGTCTGCATCGACGTGCCACCGCCCATGCCGGTACCCATGGTGTTGGCCACCATGCTCGGGTGCACGTAGCGCATCACCTCGGCCGGGCTGAAGCCGGCGGACAGGAACGCGTCGACGGTCGCCACGATGTTCCACACGGCAAGCCGGTCAATGGAACTCGCCATGTCGGGGCTGATACCCCACACCGTCGGGTCGAACCCGGTCGGCACCTGGCCGCCGACGACCCGGGACAGCTTGGTCTTGCGCGGCACCCGGATCTCGGTGCCGGCCTTGCGGATGACCTGCCAGTCACTCGAGTCGGGCACCGGGCGGATGATCGTGTGCTCCGGGTCGAACTCGGCGAAGGCGCGCGCGTCGGCTTCCGAGGACACCACGAACGCGAAGTCCTTCTCCAGGAACACCGAAACCAGCAGCGGGGACGCGTGATCGGGATCGATGGCGCCGTCGTCGACGAACTCACGGATGCCGCATCGTTCCACCACGGTGTCGTGGTAGCGCTCGACCAGCTCGGACTCGTCGACCAGGTCGCCGGATTCGGTGTCGTACCAACCGGGTTGGGGGTCGTCTTCCCAACGGATCAGCCCGGTGGTCCAGGCCAGCTCGAGCACACCGGCCGCCGACAGCTCGTTGTCGACCTCCATCTCGAACCGGGTGCGCGACGAGCCGTACGGTCCGAGCTCGGCGCCGCCGACGATCACCACCAGCTCGGCGGGGTCGACGTCGAGGTCGGCCCATTCCGGGGGCGGTGCCGGGCGGTAGCCGCGCGGCGGCGACGGCAGCGCGCGAATGGTGCCCACGGCCGCGTCGTCGTCGTCCTCGCCGGCGGCCTCGGCCGACATCTCCTCGCGCGCCTTGGCGGCCAGCTCGGCCATATCGAGGTTGGCCTCGGCGAGCCCGCCGGTCAGGTCGGCCTCGATCGGCTTGCTGGCCGCGGCCACCTTGGACTCCACGTCGCACAGGCTCAGCAGCATCGCGGCCATCTCGTCGGTGGAGTAGGTGGTGACGCCGGCCTCCTCGACCGCGCTGACGATCGCGTCGTTGTGGCCCATCAGCCCGGTGCCGCGGGTCCAGCCAATCAGCGCGTGCGCCAGGCTGACTCGGGCCGCCCAGGACGACTCGGCGTGCCAGCGGCTCACCAGCGCGTCCAACGCCGACTTGGCCTCACCGTAGGCGCCGTCCCCGCCGAACATGCCGCGGTTGGGCGAGCCCGGCAGGACCACGTGCAGACGCGACGCGATGTCGCGCTCGGCGCCGATCTTCGACAGGCCGCCGATCAACCGCTGCACGGCCCACAGCAGGACCTTCATCTCCATCTCGGAGCGCGAACCGGCCTCGGACAGGTCGCCGGCGACGCGCGGGGCCGCGAACGGGAACAGCAGCGTGGGGGTCTGCGCGTCCTTGATGTGAATGGATTGCGGCCCAAGGCTTTCGGACTGCTCGGTGCCGACCCACTCGACCAGGGCGTCGATGTCGGAGTAGGACGCCATGTTGGCCGCCACCACCCACAGGGCGGCGCCGTAGCGGGCGTGGTCACGGTAGAGCCCGCGGTAGAACGCCAGCCGTTCGTCGTCGAGCTTGGATGTCGTCGCGATGACGGTGGCGCCGCCGTCGAGCAGACGCGCGACCACCGAGGCCGCGATCGAACCCTTGGAAGCGCCCGTCACCACGGCGACCTCGCTGCTGTACGGACCCGGCAGCGGGTTCTCGGCGCCGGCGGCGATGCGGCCGTACAGCGACGCGTGGATCTGGCGGCCGGCGGCCAGCGACTTGCCCTGCCACCAGGTGGCCTGGGTGGCGACGACGTGGCCTGCGCCCTCGAACCGCTCGGACAGCCGCATCCAGTCGGCGTCGATGTCGCCCTCGTCGGTCAGCCAAAGCTTGACCAGGTCCTCGCGGGCGCTGGCCCAGCGGTCGTCGAACACGACGGCCTTTTTGGCGTCGAACACCGGGGCCACCAAACGTGGCCAGTCCGCGCCCAATTCGGCGGTGACCAAGTCGATGAGCTCGGCGTCGGTGGCCGCCGGCGACACGCTAACCGGATCGTCGAGGCCCAGCTGGCCCAGCACCAGGCGGGCCGCCGAGGCCAGCACGCCGTCGCGACCGGTGATCTGGTCGGTGAATTCGGAGAGCGCGGCCGCGTCGATGGTCGCGCCGCCGCCACCGCCCGCCGACGGCAGCGCCACCGAAATGCCGTGCCGGGCGGCGACCGACGTGACCGCCGCGTCGATGACCTTGTCGACGGAGGCGGCGTCGGCCAGCGCGCCCTCGTGCAGGTGGCCCATCGCGCCGCCACGGACGCTGGTGCCCTCGCGGGTGCCCAGCGCCACTTCCACCGTGACGTGCTTGGCCCAGCCGTCCCCGAGCTCCCAGGTCTTCTTGACCCGTTCGGCGATCGCGGCCGGCCGCTTGCCCGACGGCCCCAGCACCGTGCGCAGCTGATCGTTGATCGCGTCGGAAAGCACTGGGCCGTAAGGCTTGTAGGTACGTGCCAGCTTGGTCACCTGCGCGCGCAGTCCGGCCAGATCGGCCTCGGCCGCGCCGTCGATGGCCCCCAGGTTCAGCTCCGAACCCAGGTCCACCAGCAGCTGGTTGCGCCGCGACGACGCGCCGTCGGTGATGGACTCGATGGAGTCCAGCTGTTCGATCTGGTCGATGCGCATCTTGGCCGACAGCGCGATGAGCGCGAGGGTGGCATCAGCGGCATCGAACGTGATGTCATCCGGCCGAGCTGCCCCCGACGGCGCAGCCGGCGCCGAAACCGGTGCGGCTGCGGCCGTTTCGGGCGCTGCCGCGTCCGCCGGCGCCGTGTAGCCGACCTCGTCCTCGGGTTCCGGCTCCGGGTCCGTGTCGGTGGCGAACAGCACGGCGGCATCGCGCTCGGCGTTGAGCACCTCGACCGTGCTGTGCGCGTATTCGGGCAACTTGAGGGTGTTGGTCGCCAGACCGGCGACGGTCGGCGCCGACTTCACGCCGATCTCGACGAACCGCTCCACACCGAGACCGCCCGCGGCCTCCTCGGTGAACAAAAGGTCCTGGGTCTCGATCCAGCGCACGGGGCTGGCGAACTGCCAGGCCAGCAGCTCGATCAGCAGCTTTCGGGCCAGCTCGCCCGGCCGCTCGCGACGCCAGGTGTCGTAGTCGGCGAGGATCTCGTCGAGCGGCTCGGCGGGCACCAAATCCCGGATCTCCTGGACGAAGTCGCGATCCAGCGTGAACGGCCGCGGCACCAGGTTCGGGATGTAACGGCCGACGATGATGTCGGGATCCTTGTCGCGCGGCATGACCCGTTCCAGCGCTCGCCGGAAGTCGGCCACGCCGACGCGCAGCACCCGCGAGTGGAACGGCACGTCGATGCCCGGCACCAGGATGAACGAGCGCTTGCCTCCAGTGATTTCACGACGACGTTCGATCTCTACCTCGAGCGCTTCCAGGCCGCGCACCGTGCCGGCGATCGCGTACTGCGAGCCGCGCAGGTTGAAATTCACGATCTCGAGAAATTCACCGGTGCTCTCGGCGATTCCGGCGACGAACGCCGGAACATCCTCGTCGGGCAGGTCGATCTGCGAGGGCCGGATCGCCGCCAGCCGGTAGTTGGAGCGACCCAGCTCGTCGCGGGGCACGATGTCGTGCATCTTCGACCCGCGGTGAAACACCATCTCCAGCAAGGCTTCCAGCTCATAGATGCCCGTCACGCAGGCCAGCGCGGTGTATTCACCGACGGAGTGGCCGCACGCGATGGCGCCTTCGACGAAGGCACCCTGCTCACGCATCTCGGCGACCTGCGCGGCGGCCACGGTCGCCATCGCAACCTGGGTGAACTGCGTCAGATACAGCACGCCCTCGGGGTGGTTGTAATGCACACCGCTGGCGATGATGCTGGTCGGGTTGTCGCGCACCACGTGCAGCACCGAGAAGCCCAGCGTGTCGCGGGTGAACTTGTCGGCGGCGTCCCACACCTTGCGCGCCGCCTTGGACCGGGCCCGGACGTCCATGCCCATGCCCTTGTGCTGGATGCCCTGGCCGGGGAACGCATAGACCGTCCTCGGGGAGTCCAGCCGCGCGGTGGCCGACATCACCAGGTCCGATCCGACCCGTGCGGCCACCTCCAAAACCTCGGCGCCCTGGTCGATTCCGACGCGGTCCACCCGGAAATCGACCTCGTCACCGGGACGGACCATGCCCAGGAATCGCGCGGTCCAGCCGACCAGCCGAGCGGGCGGGCGGGCCTTGCCGTCGGTGGCGGTCGCCGCGTGCTGCGCCGCGGCCGACAGCCACATGCCGTGCACGATCGGCGATTCCAGCCCGGCCAGCAGCGCGGCCGCCCGATCGGTGTGGATGGGATTGTGGTCACCGGACACCACCGCGAACGGGCGCATGTCGACCGGCGCGGTCAGCGTGACGTCGCGCCGGCGACGGCGCGGGGTGTCGGTCGCATTCTCCGACACCGCGCCGCCGGCCCGGACCGGATCGGTGAGCTCGGCCGCACCGGTGCGCCCGAGGATCGCGAAACGCTCGGCGAGCGTAGCGATTACCGCGCCGTCGGCGTCCGAGATGGACACCGAGACCGGGACCACCCGGCCCATGTCCGTGTCGAGGGCGCGCGAAGCCGTTGCGGTGACGGTCAATTGGGCGCGCACAGTCGGCAGCGTGCCGACCACATGCGCAGCGTGGTCGAGATGCACCAGGCTCAGCAGGCCCTCCACCACGGGGACACCGGAATCGGTGACGGCTGAGCCGATCGCCGCGAAAACGGCGGGCCAGCAGGGGCCGACGAGCGCGTCGGGCACGGTGGTCAGGCTCGGCGCCAGCGGCTCGCCGAAGATAGCCGTGACGCCGGTGTGGTCCGCGACCCGCTCGGGATCCCAGTCCACCGTCAAGGTGGCCGTCCCGTCGGTGACCGCCGGCAGGAAGTCCGGCCCGTCGACGCCCGCGGCGATCGCCAGGACCGCGCGCATGGCGGCGGTGGCGTCCTCGGTGGACACCACGGGGGTGCCACCGTCAACGGTGTTGGCGGGCAACCGGAATGGGATGTCGACCCACGCGCCGGACACCGGCACGCTCAGCATGACGCCGTCGCCGTCGACCTCGAGCCGCGCCCCGGTGGACGAGTGCGTCGCGCGCTGGCTTTCGGGTCCGTCATGCACCAGCCAGTCGCTCGGCTCGGCGATTCGATGGACCGGGTTGGTCGTGGTGCGGCCGGCCCACTGCACGTCCGGCGCGTCCAGCACGACGGCCAGCGGTCCGGTCACGTCGGCGCGGCCGCGCCGGCGCGACGGGGCGGGCCGGGGCTCCGCGCCCGCGGCCAGCGCTTCGTTTACGGCGGCCTGCTCGAAGCGGTCCAGCAGCTCGCCGACGGGTTCGTCCATCCGGGTGATGCCGGCCACCCCCGCGGTGCCCGGGATGATGCAGACCTGGTCGGCGTCGTAGCGGGCGTCGTGGGCCTGCCACAGCGAGTCACTGCGCCACCAGCGCCGCACATCCTTGTCGATGACCGGCACGAAGTTGACCGGCTTGCCGAGGGTCTTGCACAGCGTGACGAAGAACGGCACGTCGGCCGGGTGCAGCTGCACGGTTTCGGCGTCCGGGTAGCTTTCGAGCAGCCGGCCGATTGCCGCCTCCGGGTTCTCCAGCAGCTCCTCGTCCGCGAAGGCCGTCTCGATCGGCCCGAAATCCTTTGGGTGCAAACGCGCTTCGGCGCGCTGCAGCATCTGCTGGAAACGGTCGCGCCACGTGTCGGCCAGCCAGGGGCTGCCGGGCGAGGCCGTGTCGGCGGTCGAATCGCCGTCGCCGATGGTCAGTTCGACGTAGCGCCGCAACCACTGCAGGTAGGTCATCTCCCCCACGTCGCCGAAATACGGCTTGGCGGTGTTGGCCATCGCCGCGATGATCTCGTCGCGGCGCTCGGCGACCGCGTCGGCGTCACCGGCGACCTCGTCGAGCAGCCGGCCGCACCGTGAGGCGCTGTTGTCGATCTCGTGGATGTCGGCGCCGAGCTGGCTACGGCTGGATGCCATGCCGCCCTGGGCTTTTCCGGCGCTGATCCACTGGTCGGTGCCGGTGGTTTCGACCAGCATCCGCTTGACCGACGGCGACGTCGTGGACTCGAGCGTCGCCATCGCCGCGGTGCCGACCAGGATGCCGTCGATCGGCATCAACGGGAAGCCGTACGCCTCGGCCCAGCGCCCGGACAGGTATTCGGCCGCCCGCTCGGGAGTGCCGATGCCGCCGCCGACGCAGACGGTGATGTTGGGACGCGACCGCAATTCCGAATAGGTCGCCAGCAGCAGGTCGTCCAGGTCCTCCCAGGAGTGGTGGCCGCCGGCGCGGCCGCCCTCGATGTGCATGATCACCGGCTTGGTGGGCACCTCGGTCGCGATGCGGATGACCGAGCGGATCTGCTCCACGGTGCCGGGCTTGAACACCACGTGGCTGATACCGATGTCGTTGAGCTCGTCGATCAACTCGACGGCTTCCTCGAGGTCCGGGATGCCGGCGCTGATCACCAGGCCGTCGATCGCCGCGCCGGACTGGCGGGCCTTCTGCACCAGCCGCTTGCCGCCGACCTGGAGCTTCCATAGGTAAGGGTCGAGGAACAGGGCGTTGAACTGATAGGTGCGGCCGGGCTCGAGCAGCCCGGAAAGCTCCTCGATGCGGTCGGCGAAGATTTCCTCGGTGACCTGCCCGCCGCCGGCCAGCTCGGCCCAGTGCCCGGCATTGGCCGCGGCCGCGACGATCTTGGCGTCGACAGTGGTCGGGGTCATGCCCGCGAGCAGGATCGGCGAGCGGCCGGTCAGCCGGGTGAACTTCGTCGACAGCTTGACCCGGCCGTCGGGCAGCGTCACCACGGTCGGCGCGTAGCTCGACCAGGGCCGTGCCACCTCGGGGGTGGCCCCGACGGTGAAGAGGTTGCGCTGACCGCCGCGAGTCGCCGCGGGCACGATGCCGACGCCCAGGCCGCGGATCACCGGCGCGGTCAGCCGGGTCAGGATGTCCCCGGGGCCCAGGTCGAGAATCCAGCGGGCGCCGGCTTGGTGAACGCTCGTGATCTCATCCACCCAATCGACGCCGCTCACCAGGATGGCCTCGGTCAGCTTCCGCGCCAGCGCGACGTCGAGGCCGACCTTCTCGGCCCAGCCCCCGACGATGTCGATGCCGTCGGCCAGCCGCGGCGTGTGGAAGCCAACCTCGACCCGAACCGGGTCGAAGACCGGTGCGAAGACGTCGCCGCCGCGGACCTTGTTCTTGCGGTCGGCCTCCTCCTTTTCGGAGATCTGCTGGCAATACAGTTCGAAGCGCGAGAGCTGCTCGGGGGTGCCGGTGATGACGACCGACCGGCGGCCGTTGCGGATGGACAGCACCGGGGGCAGCACGGTCCGCACGTCCTGCGCGAACTCGTCGAGCAGCCGGCGAATGCGTTCGGGGTCGGCGTTGGTCACCGACACCATCGGCGGCCGGTTCCCCAGCACGGAGATCCCGCGCCTTCGGGCGACCAGCGTCCCGGCCGCGCCGATCAGCTGGGCCAGCGCCAGCAGTTCGATGTCGCGGGCGCCCCCGGCGTTGAACGCCTCGACGGCGAGCACGCCCTGGGAATGCCCGACAACGGCCACCGGCGGCGTGGCGGTCCAATCCATGCCCTGGCGGGCCAGCGCCCGCGCCGCCGCGATCTGGGTGAGCAGCACGCCCGGGATCGACACCGCGGCCGACGTCAGGTGCTTGTCCGACGGGATGGGATCCTCGGCGGCCAGCGCACGCACCCAGCGAAGCGGCTCGAAACCGATCGGGCGGACCACGACCAGCTCTTTGGCCACCGGCTCGAGCAGCATTTCGACCTCGCCGACCAGCGTTGCCAGGTCGGTTTCGATCCCGGCCGAGGACACCAGCTCTTCGAGGGTCTCCAGCCAGGCGCTGCCCTGGCCGCCGAAGGCGATGGCATACGGCTCGCCGGCCGTCAGGCGGTCGACCAGAGCATGGGCGCTGTGCGGGCTGTTCCCGTCGCGGTCGGCGGACACCCGGTCGTGCTCGTGGATCGTCACCTTCGTCTCCCCTGTATGCGTCTTTTACGTCTCGGTTTCGTTCGGCCGGTCGGCCCCATCGGTCGGGGGCCTGCTCGGTCTCACTCGATTCCCCGTCGAATCACAGCCGGAGGACGGCTGGCCGGTGTGCTGTCGCGGACCGCCTCGAAGGATCGAGCGGCGCGGCGGACAGCATCGGCTGTACTAAGAGTGTCATAAGGATCAGTGCCCTTTTTGCATGTTGATCGGTTACTGGTGAGTTCTACGCACGGGTAACCGTGTCGTGGGTAACACCGGCTTTGACCGCCCGCGCGGGCGCGGCGAACAAACCTGCTGCATGCAGGTGGTTACGGTCGAGTAGCTATAACTGCGCTGATCAAGGCACGATTGTTATGTAATCGTTATGTTAAAAAAATCGACTCGCTTAACCGCCGTTGACGCCGCGTCAGCGCCGTCCGACGGGCCCGCGGCGCGTGTGAATGAGCGAACGAGTGTTTGCTGGAAGCTGGACCGCCGGGACCCTACGCCCACTGACCGAATTGCGGTTTGAGGATTTCGTTGATGTCGACCCCTACCCCGCCGACGCTTCGTTTGTCGATCTCGACCTGATGCAGGCTCGCCGCCGGGTGGGCGAAGCCCTTGGGCGAGCCCCAGTTGTGCTGCCAGAAGTACGCGCCGAGCCCGTCGTGCAGCGCCCAGTCGATGGTTTTCGAATTGGCGTACACCCCGGTGCGCTCGTGCCCGATCACCGACTCCCAGGAACGCAGATACGGCACGATCAGCTGCTTGTACTGCTCGTACGACGGGTCGTCGTCGATCGACGCGTAGATCGGGGCGTTCGCCGGACCGCCGGCGGCCGCATGCAACTGCATCCCGCGCTGGGCGTGTTGCAGGCCCGCCGCCGCCCCGCCCAGCCAGTCGGCCGTGGACCCCTTGCCGTACTGGTAACAGGAGACGATCTTGAGCCCGTTGCTGCTCAGGTCGCGGGCCTCGCCAACCTGAATCGGCTTGCCCAGCATCCAGTTGCCGCCCGGCCGGCGGTCGGAGACGTACCGAATGGATCCGACCGCTCCGGCGGCCCTGATCTGGCTGGCCGGGATGACCCCCGCGGCGTAGTCCAGCAGCGTGCCCAGCGACGCTGACGCCGGCGCGGCGCGCAACGACGCCGCCGCGACGCCCAGCCCTACCAGGCCCGGGGTTGCGGCCACGAATTTGAGCACGTCACGGCGCGAGACCGACACATGCCACAGGGTACGACAGGAACATCACTTGTCCCATCAACCACTTAGATCACAGCGATCACATATGCGTCACATCGACGCATCGCTCGGCAGCACGATGACGATGATGGCCTCCAGGCCGCGGCGGGCCGTCTGCCGCGACATCTCATCAAGGAAGTGGGCGGCCGCCGGGCTTATCGATCCGGCCCAGGCCCGGAATCCCTGCACCATCACCGGGTCGTTCACCAACAACGGTTGCACCTGCCGCAGCACGCCGACCAGGTCGTCGGGCAACGGGTCGGCCACTTGCGCGTCGATCCAGGTGCGCGCGAGTTCTGTTGCCGCGGAATCGCTTTCGTCTAACGCAACCACGTCGTTGGCGAGTTTGCGCAGGCGGTCGAAGAGCACCTGATGTCCCGGCGTCTCGGCCAGTTGCTCCAGCAGCGTGCTGGCCGCCGGGGGCAACGCCATCTGCCCGAACAAAGCGGGGACCGGCAGCTCCCACCCGTCGAAGAGCTGGGCGTACATCTCGGTGACGGACGGGGAAAGCGGGGCGGTGAGCCTGCCGATGACGCCGATGCTGTCGCGATGCCTCGTCGCCAGCCTGCGCAGGATGTCTTCGTTGAGGCCGGACGGGCCCGTGTCGATCGCGGTATCGATCGCCGCGATCAGCTGATCCAGCCGGTCGCGCTCGCGGACGAGCAGGGTGCGGTGCTCGTCCAGCAGCCCGGCCAGGGTGGTCTGGCCGCCGTCGAGCAACCGCTGGATGTCGTTGATGCCGACGCCGAGGCTTCGCATCAGGTCGATGCGCAGCAGCTCGAGCACCTGGTCGACGTCGAAGACGCGATAGCCGTTGCTGAGGTATTCGGCGTGCAGCAGCCCAATTTTCTCGTAATGGCGGATGCGGCCCGATGCGATTCCGGTCAGGGCCGCGACGTCGCCGATCAGCAACTGCTCAGCCACGGCTTGACCTTACAACTGTCACAAGGTCTGTACTGGGCATATGGAGCGTGAGCAGCTCGTCGACCTGACGCGGCGTGCGTTGAAGCTGGCGCGCGACAAGACGACCGACCTTGCCCCGTCGCAGCATCGGGTCGACGCACGGGATTACACGTCGGTCGAGCGGCACGAACGGGACCGGGCCATGCTGCTGGCCAGCCCGCAGTTGGTCGGCTACGTCTCGGAGCTCCCGGCTCCGGGCGCGTACTGCACCAAGACGGTGATGGGCCGATCCATCCTGCTGACGCGCACGTCGGCGGGTTCGGTCAAGGCGTTCGACAACGTCTGCCTGCACCGTCAATCGCAGGTCGCAACGGGGTGCGGCACCGCGAAGCGGTTCACGTGTCCGTACCACGCGTGGACGTACGACAACACGGGGCGCTTGGTGGCGCTTCCGGGACGTGAGGGGTTCCCGGAGGCGTCGACCGCAAGCGCGGCGAAGCCGGGCGCAGCGGGTCGGCGCCCATCGGAGGAGGCGTCGACCGCAAGCGCGGCGAAGCCGGGCGCAGCGGGTCGGCGCCCATCGGAGGAGGCGTCGATCAAGTCCGATGGTTTGACCGAACTGCCGGCCGCTGAATACGCCGGATTCCTTTGGGTCGCGCTGGATCCCAGCGCGACCCTGGACGTCGCCGCACACCTGGGACCGCTGGCCGAGGAGCTCGATTCGTGGGGCATCGGCCGGTGGTCCCCGTTGGGCGAGAAGGTGCTCGACTTTCCGATCAACTGGAAGCTGGCGGCCGACACCTTCGCGGAGAACTACCATTTCGCCACCGTGCACCGGCAAACCTTTGCCACCATTGCCCGGAGCAACTGCACGGTGTTCGACGCGTTCGGCCCCCATCATCGGTTGATCTTCCCGCTCAACACGATCCTGGACCTCGACGACGTTCCCGAGGAGCAATGGGACCCGTTCCACAACATGGTCGTGATCTACGCGCTGTTCCCCAACATCGTGCTGTCGGTGACCATCGCCAACGGCGAGCTCTTCCGCATCTACCCCGGCGACCGGCCCGGCCGGTCGATCACCGTGCACCAGAACTCGACACCGCTGGACCTGTCCGACGAGTCCGTGGCCGCCGGCGCTCAGGCCGTCTTCGAGTACGCCCACTCCACGGTCCGCGACGAGGACTACCGGCTGGTCGAAGGTCTGCAGGCCAACCTCGAGTCGGGTGCCCGGGATCACCTGGTGTTCGGCCGCAACGAACCCGGGCTGCAGCACCGCCACATCACCTGGGCCGACGCGCTCGCGCCGAGTCTGTAAATCTGCAGCGAAAGTGCGAGTGAACGCCTGCAAATTTACAGGCTCGGCGCGGAGCCCTCAGTTCTGCTCGGACAGGACGGCGATCAGATCCTCGAGAATGGTTGCCAGCGCTCCATTTTCGACGGGAGCCGCGCCCCTCAACAGCTCGACCGCCTCGCCGCGCCGGCCGGCGGCAACCAGCGGAACCACCCGGTCGGCGAGCATCTGCAGCTCCGGCGCGGGTGGCGAGGCGTTCGCGACGGTGGTGGCCAGCACCTCGACCAGCTCCCAATCGCGATACAGCGCGAGCGAGCGCTCGTTGAAGGCAAACCCGGTGACGGGTTTGCCCCACAGCGTCCCTTGGTAACGGTAGGGACCTACCATGTACTCGATCGGCAGGCCGTGCGCCGGGGCCGCGACCAGCGGCTCTCCGACAATGTCCAGTTGCAGTGTGGCGCAGCGGATCCGGTGGCGGTCCGGCATGTATCGAGCCGGGGCGACCGGCCGCACCAGCGGGCGCACCGCGTCCGGCCAGCGGACATAGCTGTGGATCGTGACCTCGACGTCCTCGGCGCAGTCGGGCGGCGTGGCCGGATCGGGATAGCTGGCCGTGACGCCGGTAAACGGTTGCAGCGCATTGCCGTTCGTTCGGTCGAATTGCCGCCAGATGCTCAGGTCCACGCCGTTGTCGAAGTTGATGGTGCGCCATTCGTGTGACCGGGCCCGCGGGTCTCCCCCGCTTCCCCCGCCGCCGGCGTACTTCGGGAACCACTGCCGGTCGACGTGCCCGCCGCTGCCGGAGACCTGCTCGACGACGTCTCCCCAGCGCAGTGTTCCCGTCATCGCCATTCCCGTCTGGAAATACGAGTACGTGTCGCTCTGGCCGAAGCAGACGATCTTCCCGTTGTAGGTCGACGCGCCCACCGGTGTCGGTGCGCGCGTTGGGGTTACGGCCAGGTCGAGCCGCATCGGCCGGCCGGAGTGGTCCTCGCCGACCAGGCTGACGCGGTACGTGTACGGCAGCAATTTCCCGTCGCCGTCGCGGCACGCGCTCCACGACGCGGTACCCGCGCCGCTGTGGTAGCTCAGGTCGAGGTAACCCGGCGCCATGGTCAGCTTGCGCTGGGCCCCCGGCTCCATGTTCGCCGGCGGCATGTCGTAGTCCGTGTAGGTGCCGTAGTCACCGGTGTCCAGGTCGAACAGCGCCATCGTGTAGAAATCCGCGACGATCGTTCCACCCGGCCGGTTCTTGTTGAAGATGGTCAGGAAGGCAAACGAGCGACCGCTTTCGGCGTCGAGCTGACCGGCGATGAACCAGGTGTCCGACTCCTGGTCGGCGTGTTCGCCTTCGGCCGCGGGGAAATCCAGCTGGGGATCGCCGGGCACCAACCGAAATGGGTAGGTGCGCCAATCGCTATCCATATCGCTTGCCACGGCGCCCATCCTTCTTTTTTCGCTATGTTAGCGTCAATAGCGAAATTACGGTCGCGGTCCCATTCCCCGAGGAAGTGCTCGATGACAGACAATCCCGGCCATCGTTCCTATAACGAACTCTTCATCGGGGGGCAGTGGCGCAAGCCCGCCAACCCCCAGCAGCTCGCCGTGATCTCGCCGCACTCCGAGGAGCCGGTCGGCCACGTCCAGGTGGCCGGGCCCGAGGACGTCGACGCCGCCGTCGCCGCCGCGCGAAGCGCTTTCGACCACGGCCCGTGGCCCCGCATGAGCCACGCCGACCGGATGGCCAAGGTCGAGCAGCTCGCCGCGATCTACGCCGGCCACATCGAGGAGATGGCCGACCTGATCACCGACGAGATGGGTTCGCCGCGCAGTTTCAGTCGGCTGGGTCAAGGCGCCGCCGCCGCCTCGCTGATCCACCTCGCGCTGGCCGCCGCGCGCGACTTTCCCTGGACGGAGCGCCGCCAGGGCGTGCTCGGGGAAGTGCACCTGCGCCGGGCCCCGGTCGGGGTGGTCGGGGCGATCGTGCCGTGGAATGTGCCGCAGTTCCTGATCATGCCCAAGCTAATCCCGGCGCTGATCGCGGGCTGCACGGTGATCATCAAGCCCGCGCCCGAAACGCCTTTGGACGCTTTGTGGTTGGCCGAAATGATCGAACAACTGGACCTGCCCGACGGTGTGGTCTCGGTGCTGCCGGGCGGACCCGACATCGGCGAGGCGCTGGTCCGCCATCCCGGGGTGGACAAGATCGCGTTCACCGGATCCAGCGGCGTCGGTCGCCGCATCGCCGCCCTGTGCGGCGAGCAGCTCAAGAGGGTGAGTCTCGAGCTGGGCGGCAAGTCGGCGGCGATCATTCTCGACGACGCCGACATCGGCAAGACGGTGGCGGGGCTGAAAACCGCCGGCCTGATGAACAACGGCCAGGCCTGCGTCGCGCAGACCCGCATCCTGGTCAGCGATCGGCGGCACGACGAGGTCGTCGACGCGCTGGCCGAGATGATGTCGGCGCTCAACGTCGGGGACCCGGCCGACGAGGCCACGGACATCGGACCCCTTGTCGCGCAACGGCAACAACGTCGGGTGCAGGAGTACATCCGCTCCGGCAAGACCGAGGGGGCCCGCGTGGTGCTCGGCGGCGAGGACAGTCCGTCGGACCGGGGCTGGTACGTGCGGCCGACGCTGTTCGCCGACGCCACCAACGACATGCGCATCGCCCGGGAGGAGATCTTCGGCCCGGTGTTGACCGTGCTGCGCTACCGCGACGAGGAGGACGCCATCCGGATCGCCAACGAAAGCGACTACGGTCTGGCCGGTTCGGTGTGGACCTCCGACATCGCCCACGGCTTGGAGGTCGCGGCCGGGGTCCGCACCGGCACCTACGGCATCAACATGTACACCCTCGACATCGGCGCCCCATTCGGCGGCTTCAAGCAATCCGGCATCGGGCGGGAGTTCGGTCCGGAGGGACTGCACGAGTACGTCGAGCTTCAGACGCTGGTGTGCAAGGGCAAGCTGCCGCCGCTATAGCTCGGGCGGCCGCCACCCGGGGTCGCGGCCCAGCCGCGCGAGAAGCCTTGCCTGTAAGTCGATTTCGTCGTTCACCGTGACCGGCGCCTTGAACATCCCCGACGCGGTCAAGTCCTGCGGGTCCATCGGCAAGCCGGTATAAAACAGTTCGCACCAACCGGGATCCAATCGGTCGTCGGCTCCCACCGCGCGGGCGAGGTCCCAGGTGTGCACCGCAACGTCGCGGGTCAGGTTCGGCATCAGCCGATAGGCGTCCAGCTGCGTCGCCCTACCGGATTCGAGCGCCCCGGTGAGGGCCTCGTAGGTCGCTTGCCAACGGACCCGCGGATCGTCCCGCGGCCGGTCGGGCTTCAGCCCGAGGGGCCGCAGGAGAAGAACGTCGTGAAAGCCGATCACATGCTCGAGCACGCCTCGGGCGTCCCACGCATCGCACGGTGAGCGACAGTCCCACCTGCCCTCCGCCGAGGCAACGGCCTCACCGAAACGGCGGCACACCGCCAGGTGCAGTTCGCTAACACCGTCAACCACAAGGCATCTGCAGGGTGAGCTCGACCGGGCAGCACAACGCGCCGTGCTGATTGGTCACCTGGATTTCGATGTCGACGAGGCAGCGCGGCGGGTCCACCGAGGTGTCCCGCCGCTTGGCCAGCGCCCGCCCGCGCCCGACCATCGTGTCCCCCGCGTACACCGAGCCGACCAGCCGCATCGAGCGGCGCACCACGCGGCTGCTCGGGCCCGCCCAGTCGGTGGCGACCCGGTCGGCAAACCCCGCGAGATGCATGGTGTTGACGTAAATCGTTGGGTTGCCCTGACTTTGGGCGTAGCTGGGGTCGAAATGCCCCGGGAAATAGTCCCAAGTCGCCCCGGCATTCTCGACCACCCGCTGATAGCTGATGTGGTCGACCACCTCCGGCAAGTCGACGGGTAGGTCGATTGTGTTCCAGTCCAGGTCGGTCACGAGGCGCCGCCCGGGGTGAACCGGAACAGGGTGTTTCGGCAGGTGGCCACCACGGCGCCGTCCTGACGGGTGTAGGTCTCGAGTGTCTCGACGAAATGACCGATGCCCAGCCGGGTCCGCTTTTCCGGTGACACCGACACCAGCTCCTCGACGGCGGTAAGCACGTCGCCCTCGACGATGGGCCGCAGGAACTCAACGTCGTTGGCCGCGTTGATGAACGTGGTGCCCGGCAGCGGCACCCGCAGCACCACCGAGGCCGCGGGCGGCCGGCCCGTCGGCTCCCAGGGCGGGGGGATCAGCCAACCCATCAAGAGGGCCGGCGGGGCGAGCAACCCGCCCCACTTCTCCCGCGCGAACTCGGCATCCCAATACGATCGATTCCCGTCGCGGACCATCGCCGCGAACAACTGGATGCGCGCGCCGCTGACCGGGGTCGCCGCGGTGCGGGGTTCGCTCTTCGCGCCGACCATGCGGAGCGCGTCTTCGTAGCTACCAAACTCCAGCTGGTAGCTGAGGTCCTGCTCTCCGCTCACATGACGAGCGGGTGCCGGCTCGGCACCGAATCCCATTCGAGCGCACGGGAAGTGAAGTACCAGGCGCCGCGCTCGTAGACCAGCTCGTCCCGGAACGTCCCGGTGGCCCGCAGGGTGGTGTCGCCGTACATCGCAGCGAACAGCACCACGACACAACGCATGCTCGCGTTGACGCCGTCGACGCGGATCTCGTGGTCGAGGGTGACCAGCCGCTGCCCGTCGCCGCCGTCGAACGCCGCCCGCAGATCGGTGAACCGGTCGCCGTCGCGGGTGTAGCTGGCGCCGGCGTGGCGGAACGTGGCGATCCAGCGGTCGCGATCACCGTCGGAGTAGGCCCTGTTGTGCCGGGCGGTCAAATCCAGGATCGCAGCGCGGGCCGTCGCGGCCTGCAGCATCTGCTGTTCCTGATAGGTCATGGTCATTTTGCTCTGCAGCCTCTCTCCGAATGACGCCCGACAAAGGGATAGTCCGTAACATTAAATTAACTTACCGGCGATTCCGTAACGTCAAGGTAACTTACCGGCGAACGATATACCCCTCTTTCTCACGATCCCACGCCGATGGATTCAGGCCGCGGTCGCGCAACACGTCTTTCCGCACCCGTCCGATGGCGTTCTTGGGGAGTTCATCCACCGCCTCCACGAATCGCGGCACACAGAAGTACGGCATCCGGGCGGAGCAGAAGTCGAGCAACTCGGCGCAGTCCAGCGCCGCCCCGGGGCGCAGCGTCACGATCAACAGGATGTCGTCTTCGCCCAATTCGCTGGGCACCCCGACCGCCGAGGCCTCGGCCACCGCGGGATGGCACGCGACGACGTCCTCCACCTCGACCGAGGAGACATTTTCGCCGCGCCGGCGCAACGAGTCTTTGATGCGGTCCACATACGTCAGGTTCCGATCGGCGTCGAGTCGGCCCAAATCGCCGGTGCGAAACCACTCCGGGTGCGGCTCCACCCGCGAGCCTTCGCTCACGTAACCCTCGCTCATCACGTGCGGGTGCCTTGGGCGGCAAGCAATCTCGCCGACCGCGCCGGGCGGCAGCGGGTCGCCACGCTCGTCGACGATGCGGACGTCGAAGTTAGGATTCGGTCGGCCCGAGGTCCCGGGCACGCCCTCGTCGGACACGCCCTTGACGGCGATGGGAAACGCCTCGGTCATGCCGTACATCGTGACGATGCGGCACCCGTAACGCTTTTCGATCTCGTGGTAGGAGTCGGCGCTAATGGGTGCGGCGGAGATGAACCGCAGCGGCAGCTGCGCGTCACGCGGATCCGGGGGCAGGTTTTGCAGCATCGACACCATGGCGCCGGCACCGGCGAATCCGATCGCGCCGTGGGCCCGGATGTCGTCCCACACCTCCCCGGGGTGAAATGCCTTGGCCAACACGGTCGTTCCGCCGGCCAGCATCGGGGCCAGCACACTGGGCGCGGCGCTCAGGTGGAAGAGCGGCATCGCCGTCCACAGCGCCTCCCCCGGGCCGAATTCCCATGCGCCCGCTGCGGTGGCGGCCACGGAGAACAGGTAATGCCACGTTGTGGCAACGGCTTTCGACGGCCCGGTGGTGCCGGAGGTGTAGAACAGCACCCCCACGTCGGTGGGCCCGAGCGGGCTTTCGGTCAGCGGAACGTCGACGTCGAGGTGCAACGTCGCGGCAAGCGAATCATCTTGCACCACAACCCGGGTCACCATGTCCAACTGGCCGGCGACCTCGTCGACCCGGGGCCGGCGCTCGGCGTCGGTGAGAATCACCTTGGCCCGCGACAACCGCAGCGCGTGCAGCAGGAAATCGCCCTTGTTCGCGGCGTTCACCGCGGCGCTCAGCGCGCCGATCCGCGCCGCACCGAGCCAGAAGTACACCCATTCAGGGCAGGTCGCGGTGAACAGCGCCACGCAGTCGCCGGGACCGACGCCCAGGCCGGCCAGCATGTGCGCCGCCGCGCGCGACCGCCGGCGCATCTGCTCGAACGTCACGTCCACGCCGGCGATCGACATCATCACCCGATCGGGGTGCTGCTCAGCACGCCGATCCAGCACGGCCGGCACGGTGAAGCTGTCGACGCCGAAATCCGACGGAGCCGGCATCAGGCTTTCGCGGCCGCCGGGTCGGGCTCGCCGTCGGCGGTGTAGCCGAAGTCGGACGGCGAGGGCTGCGGGCCCGGGTAGAAGCGGTGCGCCCAGCGGCGAAGGGCGGCGTAGTCGCGCGCCTCTTCCGGAGCCAGGTTGGGCTTCTCGAGGTACTTCATGTTCTCCCAGGTGAAGAAGTCCTGCTTGATGACCTCTTGCTGCAGCGCCAGGAACTTCACGGCGCGGCCGGTGGGCACGTCGCCGGTGTCGCCGGGCTCCCGGACGGATGCCTGCGTGTAGAAGTAGTCGGTGTAGTCCTCGTCGACCGGTGTCTGTCCGGTGACCTGGCAGGTGGCCACCAGTTCGCTGGGGAAGCGCACGATTCCCAGCCCCAACGAGTAGTTGTCGTAAATGATCTTCGCGTCGACCGGCCCGTTCGGCGTCAGCCAGGTCGAGGCGCGGCCACCGCCGAAATGGGCGTTGACCGTCGCGTGCAGGTGGTATCCGGAGACCTCGAACGACGAGGTGGTGGCGGGGTTGGCGGCCTTGTGCACGTACTGAACGTGGTAGGGATCGGCCGCGTTCTCGATGATCATCTGCGCGTGCACCTTGACCCGGTTGACCATCTGCGTGTGCGGGTGCAGCGGGTAGTACTCGTTGGTCTCCAGCTCGGGCAGCACCGGCGGCTGCCAGTATGGCGCCCGGCCGTGGCGCTCGTGCCACGCGAGGATGAAGCCGTACCACTCCATGCTCGGATAGGTGCGGATGCGGACGTTGTTCTTGCAGCCGATCTTGCTGTAGGGGATCAGGGCGTTGGTGCCGTCGCCGCGCCACCGCCACCCATGCCAGGGGCAGACGATGTTCTCGCCCTCGACCGTGCCGCCGACGCCGAGGTTGGCGCCGAGGTGCTGGCAGTAGGCGTCCATGACGTGCACCTGGCCGGATTCGGTGCGGAAAAGCACCAGCTCCTCACCGAAGTAGTGCGCGCGCTTGACCTGACCGGGCGGCAGGTCCGAGCCGAAGGCGACGATGAACCAGCCCGTCGGGAACCGGTATGTCGACAGCGCGATCCCGGCCTGTCCGAACTCACGCTCCGAAGGATCTGCGGCCGAATCTGATGCCGAGTCCGAAATTGTATCCGTCACGTCCACTCCCAGCGGGTTCGACGATAAGCTCTATTTTTACTATCTTAAGCATTGAACGTCAACGCGGCGGCCGGAGGGTGCCGCATGTCGCCACGAAGCGAGGTTTCACATGACGGCTGCGGCGGTGGATCTATCCGATCTCGCCTTGTGGCGCAACGGTTTTCCCGACGAGCTGTTCGCCGAGTTGCGAAGCACCCGCCCGCTGTTCCGGCACGAGATGACCCCGGGCGTAGCCGAGACCGTCCACCGTGAATTCTGGGTCGCCACCAAGCACCGCCACGCGGTCCGCCTGCATCGCGATACCGATTCCTTCACCGCCGTCGACGGTCCGCTCATCCAGCCGGTCGGGATGTTCTCGTCGTACCCGACGATCATCAACATGGACCCGCCGGATCTGAACAAGCGCCGCAAGCTCATCTCCAACGCGTTCAACCCGCGCGCGATCGCCAAACTCGAGGACGGCATCCGGGCGCGCGCCGCGCGGATGATCGACCACCTGCTCGCCGAGGGCGGCGGCGACTGGATCGAGAACGTCGCCGACGCGCTGCCGATGACGGTCATCGGCGACATCATCGGCATACCGGATGACGACCGGCCGCGAATCTTCGATTGCCTGGACAGCATCCTGAAGGCCAACACGCCCGGGGCGCGGCCGAGCTTTCAGGACTACACCGATCTCTACGCCACCATCTTCGGGTACGCGATGGAGCTCACCGCCGAAAAGCGGTGCCATCCCACCGATGACATCTGGAGCACACTGGCGTCCGCCGTGATCACCGGCGAGGACGGCGAGGAATTCAGCCTCCCCGCCAACGAACTCGAGTTCTTTTTCTTCGTGCTGACATTCGCCGGCAGCGACACCACCAAGAACGCGTTGGCCATCGGGCTGCAGGCGTTCGTCGAGAACCCGGAGCAGATCGAGCGATACCGGGCGCAGGAGGAGCTGCGGCCCAACGCGGTCGAGGAGGTGTTGCGGTGGGCGTCGCCGGTTGCCTACTGGACGCGCACCGCCAAGGTCGATGTCGAGATGGACGGGCACCACATCGCGAAGGGCGAGCGGGTGGTGTCCATGCTGCGCTCGGCAAACCGCGACCAAGAGGTGTTCCCCGCACCGTTCACGTTCGACATCGGGCGTCAGCCCAACCCGCACGTGGCATTCGGGGGCGGCGGACCGCATCACTGCCTGGGCGCCATGCTGGCGCGCGCGGAACTGCGCGCGGTCTTCGACGAACTCCTGCTGCGCTGCGACGACATCGCCGTCGGCCCGGCCACGGTGGCGTATCCGAACCTGCTCACCAACATGTCGATCTATGACGAGATGGCGATTTCGCTGGGCGAGCGGCGGTAGCTCAGTCGATCAGCCGCAGCGCCGCCTTGGGGCACTGGTCCACCGCGGCGCGCACGTCGATCTCCAGCCGCGGCGGCACCGGGCCGTCCGCGATCTGCACCACGTCTTCGTCGCCCAGTTCGAATACCTCCGGGGCGAGCGATTCGCAGAAGCCGTTGGCCTCACACATGTTCTCGTCGACCGTCACGCGCATCAGGTGTCCTCCTCAGCCTATTTTTTGAGGCCCGCCGGACGGGTCCCGATCACTTGGTTGCTTGCCAGGTTGACCAGCTCTTCGTCGGTCAATCCGCACCGCTCGCGCAATACTTGTCCATTGTGCTCGCCCAGCCTCGGTGGGGGGCGCAGCAGCCACTTGTCCTGGCCGGAAAGCTTCGCGAACGGCGGGCAGGGATAGAGGCCCCGCCCGGTGCTCGGATGGTTCAGGGCCTCCAGGAATCCCCGGTCGCGCAGTTGCGGGTTCTCGGTCACCAACGACGGCGACACCACGGGCGCGGCGGGAACGCCCGCGCCGGCCAAGCGCTCCACCGTCGATTCCAGGGGCTGAGCTGAGAACCACTCCCGCAGCCGGCTGTCGATGTCGTCGGCCCGCTGCCGCCGCCCGGCCGCCGTGGCCAGGCCCTCGTCGCACCAGGCCGGTCGATCCATGACGTCGACCAAGGCCCGCCACTGCCGGTCGTCGCGCACGGTGACCGCGATCCAGTCGTCGTCCCCGGCGCACCGGTAGATGTTCTGGGTCGACGCGCCGTGGCCGCGGTTGCCGCGCCGCCCCAGCGTCACCCCGAAGACCTCGGCCTCGATCGCCTGGATCGCGGTGGCGTTGAGCACCGTTTCCAGCATCGGCAGCTCGAGCAGCTGGCCCGTGCCGGTGCGTTCGGCGAAGTCGAGCGCGGCCAGCACGGCGAACGCGGCGTGCACGCCGGCCAGCGGATCGCAGGCGCCGCGCGGCGCGACCGGCGGTGCCTCCGGCAGCCCGGTCACCCACGCCAGGCCGGCGATCTGCTCCATAGTCGGGGCGAATCCGACGCGTTCACGCCACGGGCCGTCGATGCCGAACGCGGGCATCCGGGCGACGACGAGTTTCGGGTTGACCTCGAGCAGCGCGTCCGCGGTCAGGCCGAACTGCTCCATCACCCGCGGAGAGAAGTTCTCGATCACCACGTCGGCGCCGGCCGCCAACTTCTTGAACAGACGGCGACCCTCGTCCGAGCCCAAATCCAGTGTGACGGAACGCTTGTTGGTGTTCATCGCGTGGAACACCCAGCCGTACTCCCACCAGTCGTCCACATCGGTGCGCATCCCGCCCGAGTAGCGAATGCCGTCGGGTCGCTGGATGGACTCCACCTTGACGACGTCGGCGCCGAACGCCGCCAGCAGGTGGGTCGCGGCCGGCCCGGCCCAGAACGCGGTCAGGTCGACGATGCGCAGGCCCTCCAGCGGCAAGCCCCGCGTGATGGGCGCCGGTTCGGATTCGCTTCTCCCCCAGGCCGGTTCGTCGTTGGCCTCCCCGGGTGCCGGGGTGGTACCCAGCGGCGCGGGCGCGCACGCCGCCATCAGCCACGGCGGGCGCGGCTGCTGAAAGCCGGCGGGGTTGGGCGTAAACACCCCCCGCTCGCGCACGTACTCCATGTCACGGATCGTGGAGCCGTCGCCCAACGCCGCGATCGGCAACCGGAACAGCTGACCGAGCTCGACGATCTCCGCCACCGTCCGCTCGGCCAGCCACGGGCCGATCTGTTCGCGGATCAGGTCACGGTAGGCCCACCGGCCGATCTGGAACCGCAGCTGTTCGATCTCCTCCAGCTGCGGGCACTCGACCATCGCGCAGAAGTCGAGCCACTGCTGCCCGGTGACCATGGTGATGCCGACGTAGCCGTCCTTGGCCGGCTCGATCGAGGGCACTTCCAACGTCCGGCGGACGGGCGGAACGCGCAGCAGCTGCGAATGCAACCATTCGCTGCTCTGCATCGCGGTCATCGCCTCGAGCATCGACAGGTCGAGGTGCTCGCCGGAACCGCCACGCTCGACGCGGCGGCGCACGGCCAACGCGCCGAACGCGGCGTAGACGCCGCCCATGTACTCCCCCAGGTCCCCGCCGATCGCGATGGGAGGCCCGGCGGGATCGCCGCGAAAGCCGGGCGAGCCGGCCCACGCCTGCAGGGTGAACTCGCTCGCGGCGCGATCGGCATACGGCCCGGTCCAACCGAAGTCGGAGATCGTGACGACGGTCGCCCGCGGTGAGTCAGCCAGCAGGCGTTGCGGGTCGATGCCCAGTTCCGCGGCCCGCGACCGGCCCGCGGTCACCACCACGACGTCGGCGCCGGCCAGTTCGGCGCGATAGCGTTCGGAGACCGCTGCGACCGTCAGGCTGCGCTTGCCGGCATTGAGGTAGCTGAACAACGGGGAGGGCTGGCCGTCCGGCACGGGCGAGCAGCTGGCGGAGTACCGCCGCAGCCAATCCCCTTGCGGCGGTTCGATTTTGCGCACCTGCGCTCCGGCATCAACGAGCAGCTTGCCGCAGTAGTCGCCGGCTATCCGATCGCTGATCTCGACGACACGCAGTCCGTCGAGCGGTGTCGGCCGGCTGTCGGGCTCGCGCCTCACGCGGCTATTTATACCATTACTGCTAAAATAGCTAAGCCAGTCGAGCACGCGCGAGGATTGGATGACCGCCCTGGGAATTGGCCAAGACGCCCGTCGCCGACTGTCGGCGCCGCGGATCGCCGAAATCGTAGCCGACGAGTTACGCCGTCAGATCATCGACGGTGAGCTCGCCGACGGCGACCTGCTGCCGCGCCAGGAGGTGCTCGTCGAGCAGTTCAACGTCAGCCTGGTCTCGCTGCGCGAGGCGCTGCGGATCCTCGAAACCGAGGGCCTGGTCTCGGTCCGGCGGGGCAACCGCGGCGGCGCCGTCGTGCACGCGCCCGCGAAGACCAGCGCGGCCTACATGCTGGGCCTGCTACTGCAGAGCGAGTCCGTCCAGGTGGCCGACCTGGGTTTCGCGCTGCGGGAACTCGAACCCGCCTGCGCCGCACTGGCGGCCCAGCGGCCCGACCGGATGGACACGTTGGTGCCCGAACTCAAGCAGGTCAACGATTCGATGGCCGAGCATCTCGAGGATGGCCGGCTGTTCACCGAAATCGGCCGCCAATTCCACGATCTCGTGGTCCGCGGCTGCGGGAACCACACCATCATCGCGGTGGTCGGCAGCTTGGAGACGCTGTGGACCAGTCACGAGCAACAGTGGGCCGACGAGAGTGCGGCTCGGGGCACCTACCCCTCGCTGGCTCAGCGCCGCGCCGTGCTCGGCACGCACGTCAAGCTGACCGAGACCATCGCCGAGGGTGACGTCGACCGCGCCCGCCGGATCGCGGGCCGCCACCTCGCCGACACCCAGACCTACGTGCTGTCGGGCCGGCCCGATCAACGCATCTACGCGCTGTCGCCGCAGGCCTTGGCGCGCCCGCGGGACGTCCGGCGCCCCTGACGTTTATGCGAACCGCACTAGTTACCGGCGGCAGCGGCGGGATCGGGAAGGGATGCGCCCGCAAGCTCCGCGAGCTCGGCTACGACGTGGTGCTCTCGGCGCGGCGCGAGGCCCCGCTACGCGCGGCCGCCGAGGAGATCGGGGCGCGCCACATCGCCGCCGATGCGTCCGACCCGGACGGATTCGCCGCTGCCATAAGCGTTTTGGAGCGGATCGACCTCGTGGTGCACGCGGCCGGAACGCTCGGTGGAACCTACGCGCGCAAGCAGACATTCGATCAGTGGCGCGACATCATCTCCGCCAACCTGGATTCGTGCTTCGTGGTGACGGCCGCCGCACTGCCCCGGATGCGCGCGGGCTCGCGGTTCGTGTTCATCTCGTCGTCGGCGGCGCACGAGCCGATGATGGCCCGCACCGCCTACTCCGCGTCGAAAGCCGGCATGAACGCGTTCGCCCGGGCCCTGGCGCTGGAGGTGGACCGGGACGGGATCGCGGTGCACATCGTGACGCCCGGCCCGGTGGAAACCGAGATGCTGCAGGATGTTCCGTTCGAGATGTACGCGATCCAGGTGTCCGATGTCGCCGAGGCGGTCGCCTGGTTGGACACCGTCGACCCGTCGGTCGACCTGCCGGAGATCCGGTTGTCGGCCGTGCAGCGCGGTCCGTTCGCGCGGCCGCCGGTCGTGCCTACGGAAGCCCGCCGCCGGCGCCAGCGAACCCCTTGATCACCGACTCGCCGAACTCGTGTAGGGATTCCGGCGCGGCGAAATCGGCGAACCACACGTAGAACCGCTCGACGCCCTGGGCGGCCAGCCCGCCGAAGTGCGCGATCAGCTCATCGGCGTCGCCGCAGACCAGCCCCGAGCCAAGGTTGCCGAATCGCCGGGTGCTCACCTCGCGCACTTTGTCGGGGTCGCTGCCTGTCCGGACAAATCCCACCATCTGCTGCATCGACACGCGCGCGGTGCCCGCGGCGGGGGCCAGCTTGGACAATTTGTCGAGGTGATTGGCCGGCAGATTCCACCAATCCGCGTATTTACGAACGAGTTCCATCATCCGCGGTCCGGTACCGCCCAGCAGCAGCGGTATCGGATGGGACCGGCGCGGGACCTGCGCGGCCTCCCCCGTGTCGTCGCCCCAGTATTGCCGGATCAGCTCGATGTGGCGCCCGAGTTGTGCGACCCGGGCCTTCGGATCCTGCTCACCCACATCGAATCTGGTGAACTCGGCGGGCCAGGAGCCCGCGCCGAGGCCGAGGTCGAATCTCCCGTTCGACGCGTCCGACAGGGTGACGGCCTGTTTGGCGAGCACGGCCGGATGCCGGAACGCGTCGCAGAGCACCAGGTGGCCGATCCGCAGCCGCTCCGTCTTGGCCGCCACCCAGGTGGCGATGCCCATTGCCTCCCATATGGATTCGTCGGGCAACCCCGGCGCCTCGAGGTGATCGATGAACGCCACTCCCTCGAAACCGCTGGCCTCGGCGCGCAGTGCCCGCTCCGCGATGTCGGCGGCCGAAAGCCGCACTTGGGGCAGGAACAGATACCACTCGGCCATGCGCCCACCTATGCTCGGCGCCGATTGCAACAGCGGCGCTAGTTTACTATTTTTATTATGTTAGGGGTCTTATGGATGTCGGACTGACTGCGGAGCAGCTGTCGCTGCGCGACACCGTGCGCGGCATCCTGCGCACCGAGTGTCCGCCCGACGCCGCCCGCCAGGCGATGGTAGACCCCGAGCGTTGGCGTGCCCCGTGGAAGACGGTCGTCGACCTCGGCTGGACGGAGCTCGCGTCTCCTGAAGCGGCCGACTACGGACCCGTCGAGCTGGCCGTCGTCCTCGAGGAATGCGGCGCCGCGATCGCGCCGATCCCGTTGCTCAGCAGCGTCGGGCTGGCCGCGGGCGCCTTGCGGGCCAGCGGCCTCGACTCGGTGCTCGCCGACATCGCCGGCGGCGCCGTCGCCACCCTGGCGGTTCACTCGAAAGGGTCCCGGCTACCCGGCACACCCATGACGTTGCGCGGGGGACGGCTGCGCGGACGGGCGGTCGCGGTCCCCAACCTGTCGCGCGCGGAGCTGCTCGTCACGCTGGCCCACGCGGACAACGAGGTCATGGCGGTCGTCGCGCGCTGCGGTGACGGCGTGACGGTGCTGGCAGGCGAGTCGACGGACCCGGCGCAACCGGTGGCCGACGTCGAGGTCGACGCCGAGCCGCTGGCCGCCGCGCCGGTGGATGTCGAATCGGCGCTGGCCGCGCCGCTGGTGGCCGCGGCCGCCGACCTGGTCGGGGTGGCTAGCGCCGCGCTGCACCGCGCGGTCGAGCATGCGAAGGTGCGCCGGCAGTTCGGCACGCCCATCGGCGCCTTCCAGGGCATCAAACACGCGCTGGCCGACAACCACGTCGGCGTGGAACGGGCGCGCAGCCTCACCTATGCGGCGGCGGCCCGGGTTGCGGATCCGGACTCGGGTGACGCCTGGACCGCGGCCGCGCTGGCCAAGGCGGCGGCAAGCGAAGCGGCGGTCAATTGCGCGCGGACCGCGGTGCAGGTGCACGGCGCCCTCGGGCAGACCTGGGAGCACGACATCCACCTCTACGTCCGGCACGCCTGGCAGGGCGCGTCGACGCTGGGCGACAGCCGCGCGCTCTACCACGAGGTGGGCCGCCGGTTCGCCGGAGGCGCGGGATGACGGCGGTCGTTGACGAATTCGGTGCGTGGCTGACGGAATTCCTGCCCAAGGACTACTACGAGAAGTACCGGGAGTACCGCTGGGACCTGCCGCTGCGGCGCGACTACCAGCGGGCGTCCTTCGAGGCGGGGTGGATCCAGCCGACCTGGCCCCGCGAGCACGGCGGCCGGTCGTTGGGCCTGCGCGACGCGATGGAGATCCGGATCGAGGCCGCGCTGCGGTCCGCGCCCAAGCTGCCCAACGTTCAGGGACCCGGCGTCGCCGCGCCCGGTATCCGCCAGTTCGGCACGCCCGCCCAGATCGAGCGGCTGCTGGTTCCCCTGCTGCGCGGCGACGAGTGGTGGGCGTTGGGCATGTCCGAGCCGGAAGCCGGTTCCGATTTCGCCGGGCTGCGCACCCGGGCCGAACGGGACGGGGACGCGTTCCGGGTCAACGGTCACAAGATCTGGACCACCCACGCGCACGTGTCGCGCTGGTGCACGCTGTACGTCCGCACCGACCCCGAGGCGCCAAAGCATCGCGGCATCTCGTGTCTGATCCTCGACCTGCAATCGCCCGGGGTACGGATCGAGCCGATCCGCATGGCCTCGATCTCCGACGAGACGTTCTGCGAGGTCTTCCTCGACGACGTCGAGGTTCCTGCGGAAAACCTGCTCGGGCCGCTCAACGGCGGCTGGAACGTCGCGTTGTCGTCGCTGCACCATGAGCGCCAGATGATCTGGATCATGAACTGGGTCGAGATCAAGCGGGGGCTCGACGCGGTGCGCGGGGCGCGTCCGACCGACGACATCTGCGCCGAGCTCGGCTCGCTGCTCGCCGATGCCGAGGCGCTGCGCGCCACCGGATACCGGGCTTTGGACAACGAACTGGCGGGGCGACCTAGCCCCGAGGCCGACATCATGAAGCTGCTCGGATCGGTGACGCTGCAACGGGTTTGGGAACTGGCCGCCGTCGCCGAGGGCCAGGATTGGGTCAGCGACCCGGATCTGCTGTTCGAACGCCAGGACGCGCTGGCCGCCACCATCTACGGCGGAACGTCGGAGGTGCAGCGCAACATCATCGCCGAGCGGCTGCTCGGACTGCCGAAGGGATAACCGAGATGGATTACGACCTCGGTGAGGACGCCGGACAACTCCGAAACCATTTGCGGGAGTTGATCGCCCAACACATCCCCGCCGACTTCCTCGGCGCCTGCACCGAAAACCCGCAGGATCTCGCCACCACCGAGACGTTCTGCAAGCTGCTGGCCACGGAAGGGCTGCTGGCGCTGGCGTGGCCGAAAGAGCATGGCGGGGGCGGTGGTTCGGTCTGGCAGCAGACGGTGCTGCGCGAGGAGATGTGGGCCCAGCACGAGCCCCGCGGCCCGCAGTACATGGGGATCAACTGGGTCGGCCCGGCGCTGATGCGTTACGGCACCGATGAACAGAAGGCCAAGCACCTGTCGGCCATCGCGTCCGGCGATGTGATCTGGTGCCAAGGCTTTTCCGAGCCGGAGGCGGGAACCGACCTCGTCTCGCTGCGCACCCGCGCGGTGCCCGACGGGGACAGGTGGCGCATCACCGGCCAGAAGGTGTGGACGTCGTACGCCCAGATGGCGTCCTGGTGCGTGCTGGCGGCCTGCACCGACCCCGACGCGCCAAAGGCCAAGCGGCTCACCCTGTTCCTGATACCCATGGACCGGCCCGGGTTCACCGTTCGGCCGATCCCGTCGATGCTGGGGCCGCATCACCTCAACGAGATGTTCCTCGACGACGTGCAGGCATTCCCCGGTGACGTGCTCGGCGAAGTCGGCGACGGCTGGCGGGTGATGCGCGAGGCGCTCGCGTTCGAGCGGGTCGGCATCGCGCGCTATGCGCGGTGCGAGTCCCTGCTTGACCGACTGCAAAAACAACTCGGCGACGGCTGGGACGCGCTGCCCGAATCGATTCGCGTCCGTTGGGCCCGGGCGCTGGTCGACCTGCGGGTGGCCAGGCTACTGGCGTATCGGGCCATCTCGCTGCAGGACGACCCCTCGGCGGGTGCGGCGGCCAGCGCCGCCCGCATCGCCACCACCACGTGCGATCAGCTGGTCGCCGAGCTGCTGTTCGACGTACTGGGGCCCACCGCGCTGGACAGCGGCGCGTCGGCGCCCCTGCACGGGGCCATCGAAGACCATTGGCGCTACGCACAGGCCGCCACCGTGGCATCGGGCACCATCGAGGTGCAGCGAATGCTGGTGGCACGCGACGTTCTCGGAGGTCATCGGTGAAAACCGAACTGCCACAGGATATCAGCGACTTCGCCGCCGTCGCGGCCAAGCGGCTCGCCCGGGTGGGCGGCCCACCGGCGGCGCTGCGCGCCGAGACCGACGACGGCGTGCGCGTCTCGGCACGCGGCGCCCTGAACGACGTCGGCGCGTTCGAGCTCGACGTACGGTCGGAGGGCGACGACTTGCTCGCCGCCGCGGTGCTCTGCCAGGCCGCCGGTGCGAACGCGCTGCCCTACCCCGTCGTGGAGGAGCTACTGGCAATCGACGGCGCCCGACTGGCCCTGATCAATCCCGAAGCGCCGCGCATCGACCACGGCGACCTGGCCGGTGACTGGATCGCGGCCGACCTGGACGGCGTGCGGTACCACCCGCAAGCCGGGGTGCGGACCAACGCCAAACTGGGGCCTTTTCTGGTGCCGGCCACCTTAAGCGCACCCGACGGAGCCGTCCCGGCCCGCGACGTTAACCTTCATCTCGTGCTGGGATCATGGCGGATTCTGGGAGCCCTGCAGCAATCGCTGCACATCGTCACCGAACACGTGCGCGCGCGGGTCCAGTTCGCCCAGCCGCTGGCCGACTTCCAGGCCGTCAGGTTCGCCGTCGCCGACGCCGCCGTCGGCGTGCGCGGCCTGCACGAACTCGCGAAGTACACCATCTGCCGGCCGGAATCGCTTCCGGCGCAGGTTCATTCGGCCGATGCGCTCGTCCTGCGGTACAAGGCTGCCGACACCGCGCGGCAGGTGCTGCGGACCTCGCATCAGCTGCTCGGCGCCCTGGGCTTCTGCGACGAATCCGACGTCAGCGTGCTCGACCGGCACACCCAACCGCTGATCCGGTTGCCGCTGAGCGCCGAGGCCCTCGCGCTGCGCCTGATCCCCGACGTCCGGGACGGCCACCTGGAGACGTTGTTCAGTGGGCCGGTACCGGCGTGACCACCGAACGGGTCGCCTCCGAGGCGGGGCCCAATCCGCTGGAGGAAGGGATCCCGTTCGGGGCCAAGCTCCAGCAGCTCGCCGAGGAACGCCCCGACGACAAGGCGGTTACGGTCGTCGCGCTCGACGGCACCTCGAGCACGCTGACCTTCGGCGAACTCGACGCCCGCGCCAACCAGTGGGGTCGCGCGCTGGCGGCCGACGGCGCGGGGGTCGGCTCCCTTGTGGCGCTGGCGATCCCGAATTCGCAGCACCTGATGCTCGCCGCGCTGGGGTGCTGGAAGATCGGCGCGGTTCCCGTGCCCATGCACTGGGACCTGCCGGAGTGGGAGCGCGACCGGGTGCGCGAGGTCATCAACCCCGCGGTCGTCGTCGACGAAAAAACCCGCTGGGAGTTGGAGGCCCGAGCGGCCGCCGAGGCCGAAACCCCAATGCCCCCGGTGGTTTCCCCCAATGCCAACGGCATCTGCAGCAGCGGCTCGACCGGCGTGCCGAAGGTGATCCTCAGCCTGGCGCCCTCGCTGTGGACGCCGCAACATGGGGAGCCGTTCCTGTCGAACTGGACGCCGGTGGCCCAGCCGCAGACGATCATGGTGCCCGCGCCGATGTACCACACCAACGGCTTCGCCACGTTCTTCTTCCTGTTGGCCGGCGACCATCTGGTGGTGCTCGAAAAGTTCGACGCGGCACTCGTTTTGGATGTGATCGAACGCTTCCGCATCACCAACTTCACGGCCACGCCCACGATGCTGGCGCGCATCGCGGCGCGGCCCGACGTGCGGCAGCGCGACCTGTCCAGCGTCGTCTTCGTCCTGCAGGGCGCCGCGGTGATGCCGCCGTCGCTCATGCACACCTGGTTCGAGCTGCTGAGCCCGCAGCAGATCGTGTCGGCGTACGGCATGACCGAGAACCTGGGACTCACCGCGTTGCGTGGCGACGAGTGGCTCGCCCATCCCGGCAGCGTCGGCCGCGGCTTTCGGGACACCGAGATCCGGATTCTCGACGCCGGAAAGATACCGCTCGGCCCCGGCGAACACGGCGAGATCTACCTGCGGTCACCGATGGCCGCGGGATCGCGATACCTCGGCGGCGCGGCGCCGCTGCCGACGACCGAGGACGGCTTCCGTTCCGCCGGCGACATCGGCTATCTCGACGAGGACGGCTATCTCTACATCGTCGATCGCCGAGTGGACATGATCATCACCGGCGGCGCCAATGTCTTTCCGGCGGAGGTGGAGTCGGCCCTCGCAGGCCACCCGGGCATCGCCGACGTCGTCGTCATCGGGCTGTCCGACCCGCAGTGGGGGCGCCGCGTGCATGCGGTGATCCAGCTCGCCGATGGCGTGCAGCTCACTGAGGAAGAGGTGATCGAGTACGCGAAGAGCCGGCTCGCCCACTACAAAGCACCCAAGACCGTCGAGTTCGTCGACGCGATCCCCCGCACCGCGGCCACCAAGGTCAATCGCTCGGCGATGATCGAGGCCCGCGGCGGCTAGGGCGGGGCCGCTGATCGTATCCTGCATATCCCGCAATGCGCGGTAACCTCATTCTCATGGCTGAACCGACCGAGGGAGCCGAAGTGACCCGCGGCGACCGCTTCATCAAGACGGCCGTCGCGATCCTGGGCGAAACGGGACGCACGGACTTCACCGTGCAGGAGGTCGTCGCGCGCTCCAAGACCTCGCTTCGCGCCTTCTACCAGCACTTCAGCAGCAAGGACGAACTGCTCCTGGCGCTGTTCGACCGGACCATCGCGCAGTCGGTGCAGGGCTGGCGCGCCGAGACCAACGGACTGGACAGCACCGCCGCGCTGAAACTGGTGATCGACCGCGTCAGCCAACAACCGGAGTCGAGCACCCAGGACAGCCTCAACAGGGCGTTGAGCCTCTACAACCAGCACCTGGCCGAAACCCGCCCCCGCGACTACACCCGGGTCCTCTCCCCGTTGCATCAACTGATCCGCGACATCGTCGGGCAGGGCATCACCGAAGGGGTCTTCAACCCGGGCCTCGATATCGGAGCCGCGGCCGCGATCGTCATGCAGACGATCATGGGCGCCCAGCGGTTGCACTGGCTGGGCACCGAATTGATCGGCAAACCGATCGACGCCGGCCAGCTGTTCGACTACTGCAGCCGAGCGCTGGGCATTCGCGAGACCGACGAGGAATCGGCCACCCCCACCTTGGGTGAACTGTTCGCGCAGATCGGTATGCGGCCGGGCATCCACAACGGCGAGTTCGCGATGACGATGCCGGTCAGCCCCAACGTGGTCAACACGTCCGGCGCGCTTCAGGGCGGCTTGATCGCCACGCTGGTCGACGTGGCGGGTGGGCAGTTCGGGCTGGATTACCTGCAGCAGGGCACCACCATGACCACCGCCGACCTCTTCATCCGCTACCTGCGCCCGATTCGGCAGGGCGCCGCGCGCGCGGTCCCCAGGATGCTGCGGTCCGGTCGCCGGGCGATGGTGATGCAGGTGGATATCTACGGCGACGGCGACGAGCTCGCCGCGACCGCGACCGTGAATTTCGCGATCATCAACGGGGCGACGCCGACCGGCCTCCAACCGGACATTTAGGTCCCGGTACTGCTGGCCACGCAGAAGTGGTAACGTCATTACCAGATACCGAGAACCACAGACTTGCGCAAGGAGATCGCCATGCCGTCCCGCGAACTTTCCTTCCCCGTGTTCGACGCCGACAACCACATGTACGAACCGCAGGAAGCGCTGACCAAGTTCCTCCCGGACAACCGTAAGCACGTGATCGACTACGTCCAGGTGCGCGGTCGCACCAAGATCGTGGTGCGCGGCCACATCAGCGAGTACATCCCGAACCCGACGTTCGAGAAGGTCGCCAAGCCGGGCGCCCAGGAGGACTACTTCCGCAACGGCGCCCAGGGCAAGACCTACCGCGAGATCCTGGGCGAGCCGATGAAGGCCATCCCGGCTTTCCGCGAGCCCGGCCCGCGGCTGGAGGTCATGGACGAGCTCGGCATCGACTACGCCCTGATGTTCCCGACGCTGGCCAGCCTCGTCGAGGAGCGCATGAAGGACGACCCGGAGATGACCCACGACGTCATCCACGCGCTCAACCAATGGATGTACGAAACGTGGTCGTTCAACTACCAGGAGCGCATCTTCGCGACCCCGGTGATCACCCTGCCGATCGTCGAGCGCGCCCTCGAAGAACTCGAATGGGTGCTGGAGCGCGGTGCCCGCACGGTTTTGGTGCGCCCCGCGCCGGTGCCCGGCTTCAAGGGCAGCCGCTCATTCGGCCTCGAGGAGTTCGACCCGTTCTGGCAGGCCTGCATCAAAGCCGAGCTCCCGGTGTCGATGCACGCCTCGGACAGCGGTTACTCCGAGTTCGCGAACGTGTGGGAGCCGGGCGACGAGTTCCTGCCGTTCAAGCCGACCCCGTTCCGCAGCTTCGTGATGGGGCACCGGCCGATCCTGGACGCGATGGGTGCGCTGGTGTGCCATGGCGCGCTTTCCCGCAACCCGGAGCTACGGATCCTCTCGATCGAAAACGGCGCCGACTGGGTGCCGGACCTGTTCAAGGGCCTCAAGGGCGTCTACAAGAAGATGCCGCAGTCGTTCAGCGAGGACCCGGTCGAGGCGTTCAAGCGCTGCGTCTACATCACCCCGTTCTGGGAGGACCGCTTCACCGAGATCGTCAAGATGGTGGGCACCGACCGGGTGCTGTTCGGATCGGACTGGCCGCACCCCGAGGGTCTGAAGGACCCCATCAGCTTCGTCGACGAGCTCACCGACTTCGATGAGGAGGACGTCGCCAAGATCATGGGCGGCAACCTGATGAAGCTGATGAAGGTCTCCTCCAAGAACCCCGTCTCGGCCTAGTAGGCCCTTGGCTGAAAAGCGTTGCGGCGCTGAGGGTCGCCCACGCTCCCCCAGCGCTGCGGGCGCGGCGGGCGCCGCCATCGGACTTCACCCGATGCGCCAGGCGATGCCGCCGCGAAAAGCCGTTAGCAAGCCGATGCCGTGAATACCGGATCCTCGTTGGTAACCTTGATGTGTACGGACGTCATGCATTCGACCTGATTACATGACTCCACAGAAGGGTTCCCGAGAAGGGACGGCCAGATGGTCGCCGAAAAGGACTGGGACAAAACCGTTGGTGTGGCCGATGACGTTCGGCGCGTCTTCGAGGATGTTCCCGCGATGCTGGTCGGCCTGAAGGGGCCCGACCACCGGTTTGTGGCGGTCAACTCGGCCTACCGGGCTTTCAACCCGACGGGCAACCCGGTGGGAAAGCTTGCGCGCGAGGTCTTCCCCGAGCTGGAGAGCCAGCAGATCTACCAAATGTTCGACCGGGTCTATGCGACCGGCGATTCGCAAACCGGGACGGAATGGCGGCTGCAGGCCGACTACGACGGGTCGGGAATCGAGGAACGGTATTTCGACTTCGTCGTCACGCCTCGCCGTGGGGACGACGGATCGATCGAGGGTGTGCAGATCATCTTCGACGACGTCACCGAGCGGGTACGGGCGCGGGAGGCCGCCGAGGAGCGCATGGAGGAGCTGTCCGAGCGCTACCGCAACGTCCGCGCTTCGGCAACCATCATGCAGCAGGCGCTGCTGGCCCCGTCGGTGCCTGTCGTTCCCGGCGCCGACGTCGCCGCGGAGTACCTCGTCGCCGCGGAGGACACCGCGGCCGGTGGCGACTGGTTTGACGCGATGGCCCTCGGTGATCGGCTGGTTCTTGTCGTGGGCGACGTCGTCGGGCACGGTGTTGAGGCCGCGGCGGTGATGTCGCAATTGCGCACGGCGCTGCGGATGCAGATTTCCTTGGGCCACAACATCGTTGAAGCGCTCGAAGCGGTCGAGCGCTTTCATGAACAGGTGCCGGGGTCGGAGTCGGCCACGTTGTGCGTCGGTTCGCTCGACTCCGCCACGGGCGAATTCCAGTACTGCACAGCGGGACACCCACCGCCGCTACTGGTGAGCGCCGGCGCGGGTTCGCGCTTTGCCGAGCCGACGGGTGCGGGTCCCCTCGGCAGCGGCACGGGTTTCCCGGTGCGCACCGAGGTGCTCGAGGTCGGCGACTCGGTCCTGCTGTATTCCGACGGCCTGATCGAGCGTCCCGGCCGGCCGCTGGGTGCGAGCACCGCGGAGTTCGCCGAGCTTGCCGCGAACATTGCCGGCGGCAGCGGCGGCTTCGTCATCGGCGCACCGGGCCGGCCGATCGACCGGATCTGTTCGGAGACGCTGGAACTGCTGCTCCGGTCCACGGGCTACAAGGACGACGTCACACTGCTTGCGGCGCAACGGCGCACACCGCCCCCACCGCTGCGGATCAAGCTGGATGCGACGATTCATGCCGCGCGCGCCGTCCGCGCCGAGCTTCGTGAGTGGCTCTCGGCGATCGGCGCCGACGCCGACGACATCTGTGACGTCGTCCACGCGGTTTCGGAGTTCGTCGAGAACGCGGTCGAACACGGTTACGGGACAGACGTTTCCGACGGGCACTCGAAATGGATCGTGGTCGAGGCTGCTCTGGCCGGCGACGGCAACTTGCACGCCTGGGTGATCGACCGGGGGCGGTGGAAGGACTACCGCGAGGGCGAGCGCGGCCGCGGGCGCGGACTGGCCATGGCCGAGGGGTTGGTGGACAAGGCTCAGGTCACCCACGGTGACGGCGGGACGACGGCCATCCTGACGCACCGCCTGTCGCGGCCGGCGAACTTCATCACCGACACGACCGTCAGCCGGTCAAACCGCCAACCGCCCGTCGACTCCGAATTCGTCTCCATGGTCGGCGAGGCCGGCCGCATCGTGGTCAGCGGGGATGTCGACGCGGCCACCGCGGCTACCCTGGACCGACAGATCGCGGTCGAAAGCCGTTCCGGTATAGCCTCTTTGACGGTCGACCTCAGCGGAGTAACCCATCTCGGGTCGGCCGGGGTAAGCGCCCTGGCGGCTGCCCGTGACCGGGCGCGCACGCAGGGTGGTGGCCTGGTGCTGATCGCGGCCCCCGGGACCCCGGCGCATCACGTCTTGTCGCTGGTCCAAATGCCCGTGGCCAACGTCAATCCCTAAACGCCTTCGCCGACGGACAGCGTCGGCCGCTCAGCTGCCCTGACCGTGCCGCACCTGATTGAACGGCACCCCGCGGTCGGCGGCGTATTCCCGGGGGAATCCCAGCACCCGCTCCCCGATCACGTTGCGGGCCATCTCGGTGGTGCCGCCGCCGATGGCGACATTCTGCCGGGACAGGTAGCGCAGCCCGGCCTCGAGGCCTTCGCCGAATTCGCCTACGACACCGGCACTTCCCGTGATCTCCATCGCGGCGTCCATATCCATGGTCACCGTCTCGGAGTGAAAGAGCCTGATCAGGGTTCCCGCGGTCGGGGGCAGTGCGCCATCCCGTACGGCCCGGTACACGTGGTCGATCAACTGCTCGCCCACCGCGCGCTGCACGAGCACCCGGCCGGCCTTCTCCTGGATGCGTTCGTTGTCGGCCTGGCCCATCTTCTCGGCCAGCGCCACGTAGTCGACCGGCGTTGTGTGGCCGCCTTCGTGGCCGGCGCCACTGGCGAACTCCGATCCCTGTCCCACCGCCCGGCGTTCGTGGTGCAGCTGGCGTGAGGCGACCGCCCAGCCGCCGTTGACCTCGCCGACGACGGCGTCGTCGCCGACGTCCACCCCGTCCAGGAACTCCTCACAAAACTCGGTGGACCCGCTGAGCATGGTGATGCGCCGCAACGTGATTCCCGGATGGCCGATCGGCACCAGGAACATGGTCAGGCCCTCGTGCTTGGGCGCGTCCCAGTCGGTACGGGCCAGGCACAACCCGTAGTCGGCCGCGAAAGCGCTTGTGCTCCATGTCTTCGCGCCGTTGATAATCCAACGGTCACCCTGGCGTTCGGCGCGGGTGATGACACCGGCCAGGTCCGACCCGCCGCTCGGTTCGGACAACAGTTGCACCAGGACTTCGTCACCGCGCAGGGCGCCGGCGATGTGCCGCTTCTTCTGGTCCTCGGATCCGGTGTCGAGCAGCGTGGCGCAGCAGATGGTGAACGTCGGGGTGTTGAGGATCAGCGGCATCTCGTAGCCGAGGGATTCGGCGTCGAATGCCTTCTGGTATTCGTAGTCCAGACCGAGGCCGCCGTATTCGCGGGGGAAGCAGATACCGGCGAATCCCCCTTCGTAGAGCCGCTTTTGCAGCTCGCGGGCCCGGTTCCAGGACCGCTCGTCGTCGCGTGGTGTGGGCGGCGGGTTCTCGGGGTCGATGGCGGGTAGGTTGTCCGCCAACCACACTCGGGCCCGGGCAGCGAATTCGGCAACGGTTTCGGCGGTCGTCATCGGGAGTTCGTCACCGATCGCGCCACTCTCTCCGCGTCGTACACCCTCAGGTTGTGCTCCTCGGGCGTGCCGAACATGGAGCGGTACAACGTGACCCGCCTCAGGTACAGGTGCAGGTCGTGTTCCCAGGTGACGCCGATGCCGCCGTGCATCTGGACGCAGGCCTGAACGATCCGCACCGCCATCTCGCCGACATATGACTTGGCGATGCTCGCCGACAAGCCCGCTTTGGGCGAGCGCGCGGCAACGTCGGCAACCGCCGCCGAGGTGGTGGCACGACACGCTTCCAGCCACAACTTCATGTCAGCGAAGCCGTGTTTGAGGACTTGGTAGGACGCCAGCGGCCGGCCGAATGTGTGCCTGTCCAACGCCCATTGGACGGTGAAGTCGAACACCGTCTGCAGGATGCCGACCACCTCGGCGCACTGCAGCACCTGGGCGAGCTGGCTCTGCCGCCCGATCAGGGCGGCGGCCTCGGCGGGGCCGCCGACTGCGGCGGACCGTTCGACGACCACGCCGTCGAAATCCACCTTGGCGTATTGCTTGACCAAGTCCACGGACTGCTGCGGCGTAATCCGGACACCGGGCGCATCCGTGGGGACCAGGAACTGGCGAATGCCCTCGTCGGATCGCGCCACCACCAACAGCACCCCACTTTGGGCCCCGGCCTCGACGCGGTCCTTGGCGCCATGAAGGGTGAAGCTGCCGGAGCCGGCATCCGTCGGGGTGGCCGTCACCGAGGGATCCAGCGGTGACCAGCCCCTGCCCGGCTCGCAAACCGCCCACGACGCCACGGTTTCACCGGACATCAGCGATTCGATGGTCTCGGCGTGCGTCTGCGGATCCGGGCACTCGGCGAGCGCCGCGAGCACGACGCTGACCGGATACAGGGGCCCGGGCGCCACCGTCTTGCCCAGTTGCTCGGCGACCATGGCCAGATCCACGACGCCGCTGTCCGAGACGCTGCCGCCGCCCAACTCCTCCGGGACCAGGAGGGCCGTCCACCCGAGTTCGGCGGCGCGCCGCCACCACGCCGGGTCGAAGGACTCTCCCGCGGCGTGCAGTTCGCGGACGCGACTCAGCGGCGCTTCTTTTTGCAGAAAGGCCTGGGTTGTGGACGCGAAGAGTATCTTTTCGGGAGAGTCGACAGCGGTCATGATGCCGGAAGATTCGAAAGGAAGCGTGGTTGGTTGATCATCCGCCTGGTCGGTTCTCGTCGGAGTTCGCTGGGGATTCTGATGTTAGCAATGAGCAGTACGGTAAGAGATACCGGAGTCCAATCGATAATGATCATGACGAGCGGTAGTCGCGGTGGCTGAGGCGAACGAAACGCCCGATCATTCGGCCGCATCGGAGGCCGACGCCAAGGCGTTGCTCGAAGAGGCCGAGGCGGAGGCAGCCGCGGCCGAAGCGCGTGCCGCCGCGGCCCTGGCCCGCGCCCGCGCCGCCCGGCTGCGACGCGAGGCCCTCGGGTTGCCGGACCCCGCCGAGTACGACGAAGAAGACGAGGATTACGTCGAGGACGCGGACGAGGACGACTACGAGGACGACGAAGAATACGACGAGGATTGGGACGAGGCCGACGACGAGCCCGTAACCGCGCAACCCAGATGGCGACGACGGATGCCGCTGCTCGCCGCGGTTGCCGCCGTCATCGGCATCCTCGGCTTTGCCGGCTCCAGCGCATACATGGTGCTTCAACATCGCGATGTCACCAGGCACCAACAGCGGGAAGCTGCGTTCGTCGCCGGGGCCAAGCAGGGTGTCCTCAACATGATCTCGTTGGACTTCAACAAGGCCAAAGCCGATGTCCAGCGCGTCATCGACGGCTCCACCGGCGAATTCCAGGCCGATTTCCAGAAGCGGGCCAACGACTTCATAGGGGTGGTCATCCAGTCGAAGGCGGTCACGGAGGGAACCGTGCACGCCGCCGCCCTCGAGTCCATGACCGACAACTCGGCGGTGGTATTGGTTTCGGCGACATCCCAAGTCACCAATTCCCCGCCGGGCAAGGACGAACCGCCGCGAATCTGGCGCCTCAGGGTGACGATCGCCGATGTCGGCGGAAAATACAAGATGTCGAAAGTTGAGTACGTGCCGTGACCGAAGACGTGCGCGACATCGATTCGGCCGCACCGGAACCCACCCACGGGCCGGCCGAAGACGACGACAGCTCCGTGGCCGAAGAGCCCACCGACGAGGAGCCCACCGACGAGGAGCCCACCGACGAGGAGCTTGCCGACGAGGAGCCCACCGACGAGGAGCTTGCCGACGACGGGGCCGGCGACCCCGAGGCCGACGACGCCGCCCCGATCGAGCGCCGCCGCCGTACGCTCTCGCCGAGGGTACGCAAGGTCATTGCGGCGGTTTTGGTTGTGCTCCTGCTGATCTCGGGCGGCGTTGCGACGTGGCTGTACTTCGAGCAGTACCGGCCGGACCAACAGACCGACGCCGGCGTCGCTCGCTCGGTGGTGAACGCCGCCACGGATGCGACGACGGCAGTACTGTCGTATTCCTCCGACTCGCTCGACCAGGACTTCGCCAACGCCAGGTCATACCTCGCCGGGGATTTCCTGTCCTACTTCGACCAATTCAGTCAGCAGACGGTGGCCCCGATGGCCCGGCAGAAGTCGATGAAAACCAAGGCCAAGGTTACCGGCGCCGCGGTGTCGGAGCTGCATCCCGATTCCGCAGGGGTTCTGGTCTTCGTCGATCAGGTCACCACGACCAAGGACAGCGCCCAACCGTCGGTGGCGGTCAGCAGCATCCTGGTGCGCATGTCCCGGATCAACGGAAAGTGGCTGATCACCAAGTTCAACCCGGTCTAGCGGTAGCCGCTACATGGCGAACACACGGCGCAGCGACTGGGCGTGCAGTGCCCGGTTCTCCTCGGAGACAACCCAATCGGGAACGAGGGAATCGAATCCGTTGAATGTCGCTGCGATCACGTGCAATTCGGTGTGGACGTAGGCATGCAGTAGCCGGTTGGCGTAGTCGATGGCTTCGTCGCGGCACGGATCGATCTCGGAGCAACTGATGAACGTGGGTGGCAGGCCCTCGAGGTTGGCTCGATGCGCGGGAACGTATTGGCCGCTCGCGGCGGTGTGGCCGAGGTAGTGGCCCCAGGCCCGGCTCACGGCCGGACCGTTGAGACCCGGCGTGCGCTGGAACTCGCGCCGCGACGGGGTGGCATCGGAATCGAGCATCGGCTGGTGCAGGATCTGCACCAGCACCGGCGGGCCCTCCTCGTCGAACACGCGCTGAGCCAGGCTCGCGACCAGCGCCGCACCCGCGTCCCGTCCCATCACCGCGATGCGGGCGGCGTCGACGTCCAGCTCGGCGCAGTTGTCCACGGCGTAGCGCAAGGCCGCATCGACGTCGTCCAACGCTGCCGGACACGGGTTTTCGGGTGCGAGCCGGTAGTCGACCGAGACCACAAGGCAATCGGCGGCACGGGATCCCGGGTGCCCCTGGTGGTATACGCCCACGGCGGCGGCTTCGTGACGGGAAACCTGGACACCGACCACGCGCAGTGCGTGGAGCTGGCCCGTGCCGCCGATTGCCTTGTGGTCTCGGTCGACTACCGGCTCGCACCCGAAAACCCGTGTCCGGCAGCGTTCGAG
>NZ_LZKR01000118.1 GCF_001672915.1 Mycobacterium sp. 1245805.9
GACCCCAACGCGCCCCAGGGGGCGTTCACCGCCGCGCGGGCCGCCAAGGCCGAGGAGGTGCAGATCTCGACGATCTCGTTCGGCACCAAGGGCGGGGAGATCGAGATGAACGGGCAGCGCGTCGCCGTCCCCGTGTCGACCGACCAGATGCGCAAGATCGCCCAGCTCTCCGGCGGGCAGTCCTACACCGCCACCAACATCAGCGAGCTGAACAAGAGCTACAACGCCATCGAGAACGACATCGGGTTCCGCACGGTGCCCGGCCCCGGCAGCGCCGGCTGGCTGCGCCTGGGCGTCGTCGTCGCGCTGATCGCCGCGGCGCTGGGCCTGCTGATCAACCGGCGCCTGCCGGTCTGAGCGATCAGGCGGGCAGCCGCCGGTTCAGGAACAGGCCGGCCAGGACGGCGCCGGCCAGCAGCACCGCGCCGAGCAGCATCCAGGCCAGGCTGGCGTCGCCCTTGACGGTCTGGTAGCCGATCTGGCGCTGCAGCGTCGAATAGACGCTCTCCAGCGATTCCAGGCTGTCGGCGTGGAACGCCTGGCCGTCGGTGATCTTGGTGATCTCCTGCAGCGTCTGGTCGTCGACGGGGACCGGGATGGTGGCGCCCTCGTACTCGACGGTGCCGTACGGCGTGCCGAAGGAGATCGTC
>NZ_LZKR01000119.1 GCF_001672915.1 Mycobacterium sp. 1245805.9
CGCCCGCCGCGGTAGACCCAGCTCACCTCGACGTTTTCCGGTGCGGTCAGCGGGATCTCGTCTTGCTGGCCGGCGACCTCGATGAACGCCTTGCCAACGGCGTTGGGAGGCAAGGCTTCCAGCGCCGTGGCGATGGCCGGGAGCGCCGACTCGTCGCCGGCCAGCAAGACGAGATCCCGCTGACCGCACCGGAAAACGTCGAGGTGAGCTGGGTCTACCGCGGCGGGCGCGCCGACCTGGTGCCCGAGGATCGCGCCGGTGATTTCGCGCCGCTGATCGAGGCGGTCACCACCGCCCTGTGGCTGCCCGGGCAGGTGCACGTGTTCATCCACGGCGAGGCGCAGACCGTCATGCACAACCTGCGGCCCTACATCCGCAAGGAGCGCGGCGTGGACGCCAAATGGGCGTCGTCGATCTCGGGTTACTGGCGGCGCGGCCGCACCGAGGAGACGTTCCGGCAGTGGAAAAAAGAGCTGGCCGAGGCGGAGGCGGGGACTTAACGCCGCCATGGCGCATTTCGGGGACTACCAGAACGAGATCTACCTGCAGGGCCTGGCCGGCGTGGTCCCGCAGTTTCCGATGGTGTTCTCCGAGTTGGAGGCCAAGGCCGCCGCCGCGCTGCCGCCGTCGGTCTGGTCCTACGTCGCGGGCGGGGCCGGTGACGAGCGCACGCAGCGCGCCAACTGCACGGCCTTCGAGGGCTGGGGCCTCATCCCGCGCATGTTCGTCGGCGCGGCCCAGCGCGATCTGTCCGTCGAGCTGTTCGGCATGACGCTGCCGTCGCCGGTCTTCATGGCGCCCATCGGGGTCATCGGCCTCTGTGCCCAGGACGGCCACGGCGACCTGGCCACGGCCCGCGCGGCCGCCCGCACGGGTGTGCCGATGGTGGCCTCGACCCTGACGGTCGACCCGATGGAAGACGTCGCCGCCGCCCTCGGCGACACGCCCGGCTTCTTCCAGCTCTACACGCCGACCGACCGCGACGCGGCCGCCAGCCTGGTGCACCGCGCCGAGGCGGCCGGTTTCAAGGGCATCGTCGTCACCCTCGACACCTGGGTCACCGGGTGGCGCCCGCGCGACCTGAGCACGTCGAACTTTCCCCAACTGCGCGGGCATTGCCTGGCCAACTACACCAGCGACCCGGTGTTCCGCGCCGGCCTGGCGCGGCCGCCCGAGGAGGACCCGCAGGGTGCGGTGCTGCGCTGGATACAGCTGTTCGGAAACGCGCTGACCTGGGATGACCTGCCGTGGCTGCGCTCGCTGACCGAGCTGCCGCTGCTGGTCAAGGGCATCTGCCATCCCGACGACGACCGGCGCGCCCGCGACGGCGGCGTCGACGGCATCTACTGCTCCAACCACGGCGGCCGGCAGGCCAACGGCGGCCTGCCCGCGATCGACTGCCTGCCCGGGGTGGTCGAGGCGGCCGGCGGGCTGCCCGTGCTGTTCGACTCGGGCATCCGCAGCGGCGCCGACATCATCAAGGCGCTGGCGCTGGGCGCCACCGCGGTGGGCATCGGCCGCCCGTACGCCTACGGCCTGGCTTTGGGCGGCGTCGACGGCGTCGTGCACGTGCTGCGCACCATGCTCGCTGAGGCCGACCTGATCATGGCCGTCGACGGCTATCCCACGCTGAAAGATCTCACCCCGGAAACGCTCCGGCGCGTCACCTGAGCCCTCCGCCCGCCGCCTGCGACCGTAAGGGCGTGGAGGCGATCCTCGAGGAGTTCGACCAGTACCTCGCGCTGCAATGCAACCGCTCGGCGCACACCCGTCGGGCATACCTTGGCGACCTGCGCTCGCTGTTCGCGTTCCTCGACGGGCCTCAAAACGAGGAGGGCATGGAAAGCCTCAGCCTGCCGGTCCTGCGGGCCTGGCTGGCCTCGGCCGCGGGGGCCGGCGCCGCCCGCACGACGCTGGCCCGCCGCACCTCGGCGGTCAAGGCGTTCACCGCTTGGGCGGTGCGCCGCGGCCTGCTCACCGCGGACCCCGCCGCCCGGCTGCAGGTACCCAAGGCGCACCGCACCCTGCCGTCGGTGCTGCGCCAGGACCAGGCCCTGCAGGCCATGGCGGCCGCGAAATCCGGTGCCCAACAAGGGGATCCGCTGGCCCTGCGGGACCGGCTGATCGTCGAGATGTTGTACGCCACCGGCATTCGGGTGAGCGAGCTGTGTGGCCTGGACGTCGACGACGTGGACACCCGGCATCGGCTGGTGCGCGTGCTCGGCAAGGGCAACAAGCAGCGCAGCGCGCCGTTCGGGGCGCCGGCCGCCGAGGCGCTGGACGCGTGGCTGGCCGATGGGCGTCCCGCCCTGGTGACCGCGGAGTCCGGGCCGGCGCTGCTGCTGGGCGCGCGCGGCCGGCGGCTCGACGTGCGCCAGGCCCGCACCGTCGTGCACCAGACCGTCGCCGCGGTCGACGGCGCGCCCGACATGGGACCGCACGGCCTGCGCCACAGCGCGGCCACCCACCTGCTCGAAGGCGGGGCCGACCTGCGGGTCGTCCAGGAGTTGCTCGGCCATTCCAGCCTGGCGACCACCCAGCTCTACACCCATGTCGCGGTGTCGCGGCTGCGGGCGGTGCACGACCAGGCCCACCCGCGGGCTTGAGTGTGAATCGACGGCGTCGCGCGTGAACCTCCGGCGGCGACACGCCGGGGCGGCCCGCGCTGAGCGCACACGCGAAGCCGTGGGCTCACACGCAAAAACCGCAGGCTCACCCGGTGAGCGGCTTCAACCGGATCGGCGTCGACTTCAGCAGCCCCAGCGGGTCGACGTACTCGGCGTTCGACGCCGGGCCCCACATCGCGCCCCAGTGCAGGCATGCCGCGGCCCGGCAGCCGGCGTGCCCCGCCACCAGCGCGCCGATCACCGTCTCCGCCGTCACCGCCTGGCCCACCCGCACGACGGCTTGGACCGGCTCGTAGCTGGTGTGCAGGCCGCCGGGATGGGCCAGCGACACCACCGGCCGGCCGGCCAGCACCCCGGCGAAGATCACGGTCGCCGGGCCGGCGGCGTACACCGGCTGGCCGGGATTCCCGGGGAGGTCGACGCCGCGGTGGCCGGGATTCCAGTCGGGCGAGGGCGCGTCGAATCCGCGGGCGACCGCCGGCGGCGGCCGCAGCGGCCAGTCCAGCCGCACATCGTCGGCGACCGCCGGCACCGCGCTGACCAGCCCTAGCATCAGCACCACCGCTGTCCACCGCACGGCACCAGTTCAGCGCCGCTTCGCTGATCGGGCCAGCCAGCGCTGTGGATAAAGCACCTGGCAAAGCGGTGTAAACTCCTTTCCGCGGTCCGTGTAAACGGGCTGACTTCGCGTGTCTGCACAACAACCGGATGCCGAGCGGTCCCGAATAAGGGTTCGACATCTCAGCAGGCGCCAGGGCCCGGCCTCACCCGATGCCGGGCGACAACCGACAACAAAGGAATGGCGGCAATGGCTGTCGTAACCATGAAGCAGCTGCTTGACAGCGGCACCCACTTCGGGCATCAGACCCGTCGCTGGAATCCCAAGATGAAGCGGTTCATCTTCACCGACCGCAACGGCATCTACATCATCGACCTGCAGCAGACGCTGACCTTCATCGACAAGGCGTACGAGTTCGTCAAGGAGACCGTCGCCCACGGTGGGTCGGTGCTGTTCGTCGGCACCAAGAAGCAGGCGCAGGAATCGGTCGCGGCCGAGGCGACCCGCGTCGGCATGCCGTACGTCAACCAGCGCTGGCTGGGCGGCATGCTCACCAACTTCTCCACGGTGCACAAGCGGCTGCAGCGCCTCAAGGAGCTCGAGGCGATGGAGCAGACCGGCGGCTTCGAGGGCCGCACCAAGAAGGAGATCCTGGGCCTGACCCGGGAGAAGAACAAGCTGGAGCGCAGCCTCGGCGGCATCCGCGACATGAACAAGGTGCCGTCGGCGATCTGGGTCGTCGACACCAACAAGGAGCACATCGCCGTCGGCGAGGCCCGCAAGCTGGGCATCCCCGTCATCGCGATCCTGGACACCAACTGCGACCCCGACGAGGTCGACTACCCGATCCCGGGCAACGACGACGCGATCCGCTCGGCGGCGCTGCTGACCAAGGTGATCGCGTCCGCGGTCGCCGAGGGCCTGCAGGCCCGCGCCGGCTTGGGCCGCGGCGACGGCAAGCCCGAGGCGGAGTCCGCCGAGCCGCTCGCGGAATGGGAGCAGGAGCTGCTGGCCTCCGCGACGACGACGGCCGCCACCACCGCCCCCACCGACGCGGGCGCACCCGAAACAACCCCCACGGAAGGCTGAAATGGCGAATTTCACCGCTGCCGATGTCAAGCGGCTTCGGGAGCTGACCGGCGCCGGCATGTTGGACTGCAAGAACGCGCTGGCCGAGACTGACGGCGACTTCGACAAGGCCGTCGAGGCGCTGCGGATCAAGGGCGCCAAGGACGTCGGCAAGCGCGCCGAGCGGGCCACGGCCGAGGGCCTCGTCGCGGCCAAGGGCGGCGCGCTCATCGAGCTCAACTCCGAGACCGACTTCGTCGCCAAGAACGCCGAGTTCCAGAAGTTGGCCAACGACGTGGTGGGCGCCGCGGCGTCCGCCCGGGCCACCGACGTCGACGCCCTGAAGGCGGCCAGCACCGGTGCGACGACGGTCGAGCAAGCCATCGCCGACCTGTCGGCCAAGATCGGCGAGAAGCTTGAGCTGCGCCGCGTCGCGTTCTTCGACGGCACCGTCGAGACCTACCTGCACAAGCGCGCGGCGGACCTGCCGCCCGCGGTCGGCGTGCTGGTTGAATACGAGGGCGGCGGAAGCGCCGCAGAAAAAGAAGCCGCACACGCCGTCGCGCTGCAGATCGCCGCGCTCAAGGCGCGCTACCTGTCCCGCGACGACGTGCCCGAGGAGGTCGTGGCCAGCGAGCGCCGCATCGCCGAGGAGACCGCCAAGGCCGAGGGCAAGCCGGAGCAGGCGCTGCCCAAGATCGTCGAGGGCCGGCTCAACGGTTTCTTCAAGGACTCGGTGCTGCTCGAGCAGCCGTCGGTGTCCGACAACAAGAAGACCGTCAAGGCCCTGCTCGACGAGGCCGGCGTCACCGTGACGCGGTTCGTTCGCTTCGAGGTGGGCCAGGCCTAGCCACATAGCGCGAGCAGCTAGCGTCGTGTCATGCGACGCGTGCACGCTTTCGGAGACGATGCCCTCGGTGATCTCGACGCGGTCGGCCTGGCCGACGCCTTAAGGGCCGGCTCGGTCGGGAGAGCCGAGGTCATCGAGGCCGCCATCGCGCGCACCGAGGCCGTCGACCCGGCCCTTAATGGCCTGGCTTACGCGGCGTTCGACCAGGCGCGGGCCGCCGCGTCGGCCGCCCCGCCCGACGGCTTCTTTGGCGGCGTCCCGACGTTCATCAAGGACAACATCGACATCGCGGGCCAGCCGACGATGCACGGCACCGACGCGTGGACGCCGTGGAACGCCACCGTCGACAGCGAGGTCACCCGGGTGTTTCTCGACATCGGGCTGACACCCGTCGGCAAGACGCAGTTGTCGGAGTTCGGCTTCAGCGCGGCCGCCGAGCATCCGCGCCTGGGTCCGGTCCGCAACCCGTGGGACACCGACTACAGCGCGGGCGCCTCGTCGTCGGGATCCGGCGCGTTCGTGGCCGCGGGGGTGGTGCCGATCGCGCACGCCAACGACGGTGGCGGCTCGATCCGTATCCCGGCGGCCTGCAACGGGCTGGTTGGGCTGAAGCCGTCGCGCGGCCGGTTGCCGCTGGACGTGCACCTGCGCCGGATGCCGGTGGGCGTCGTCGCCAACGGCGTGGTGACGCGCTCGGTGCGCGACACGGCGGCGTTCTACCGCGAGGCCGAGCGCGCCTGGCGCAACCCCAAGCTGGCGCCGGTCGGCGACGTGACCGGGCCCGGCCGGCAGCGGCTGCGGATCGCCGTGCTGACCCGATCGGTGCAACGGGACAGCAGCCCGCAGGTGCGGGAGCTGACGCTCAAGTCGGCCGCGCTGCTCGAGGAGCTGGGCCACCGCGTCGAACACATCGACGAGCCGCCGGTGGCGGCCAGCTTCGTCGACGACTTCGTGCTGTATTGGGGTTTCCTGGCGCTGGCGCAGGTCCGCGGCGGCCCGCGGATGTTCGGCAAGACGTTCGACCGCACGCGGCTGGACGGCCTGACCCTGGGCCTGGAGCGGCACTGCGTCCGCAACCTGCACCGGCTGCCGCTGGCCATCCTGCGCCTGCGCGGGGCTCGGCGGCGGACCGCGCGGTTCTTCGGCACCCACGACGCGGTGCTCACGCCTACCCTCGCCGACGAGACGCCTCGCATCGGGCACCTGGCGCCCACCGACTACCACCAGGTCATCGCGCGGCTGATCGACTGGGTCTCGTTCACCCCGCTGCAGAACGTCACCGGCGAGCCGGCGATCTCGCTGCCGCTCGCGCAGTCCGCCGACGGCATGCCGGTGGGCATGATGCTCTCGGCCGACATCGGCCAGGAATCGCTGCTGCTGGAGCTGGCCTACGAACTCGAGGAAGCCCGCCCGTGGGCTCGCATCCAGGCGTAGCGCTAGCTTGATGGCGACGACCCGTCCCCCAGCTCCGCGGGGGTACCCCCAGCGCCCGGCTTCGCCGCCCTCGCGATCGGCGCGTCAGTCGGATCCGAGCTTTTCGAGCGTGCGCTTGAACTCCCGCCGCTGCGCCTCGGTCAGCTTGCTCAATACCCGGGCGTCGGCGGTCCGGACCGCGGCTTCCGCGCGCTTCAGCAGCGCGCGGCCCTGAACCGTCAGCGTGGCCGGTAACGCCCGGCCCGAGGAAACCGACGCCGGCCGTTCCACCGCGCCGACGTCTTGCAGCCCGCGCAGCACGGTGTTCATCGCCTGCGGTGTGACGTTCGTGTGCCGGGACAATTCCGCGCTGGACATGCCCGGGTTCATCGAAAGGATGCGCATGCAAACGAATTCGGGCAGGGTCAGGCCCAGGGGACCGAGCACCGCGGAAACCTCCGGCCGCAGCACGGCTTGCACCCGGTACAGCAGGTAACCGAGCGGAGCGTCTTCAACCTGACCACCCATGTCAGCGATCTTGACATATCCCGGGCACGCCGCCGCGGACGTCGGCCGGTGCGGCCCCGTCGTGATTTTCCCGGGCCCAAAGGGGTAACCCACGCCCATGGGCGAAGCAACCGAAGTTACCGAACGGGTGGCCGAACGCGCGCGGCGCGAGGCCGACACGTACCGCGGGGACAACCCCCGACCGCTGGAGGGCTACTCCGTGGTCCTGGGCATCTACGGCCTGTTGGTCGCGCTCACCGGCGTTTTGGCCGCGGCGACCGGGCGCAGGCTGCCGCAGCGCTGGAGCCTGCAGGACCTCGTCACCGTCACAATCGGCACCCACAAGCTGTCGCGCACGATCTCCAAGGACGCGGTCACCAGCCCCTTGCGGGCCCCCTTCGCGCACTACGCGGGTTCGGGCGGCCCGGCCGAGGTGATGGAGGAAACCCGGCACAGCAGCGCGCTGCGCCACAGCCTCGGCGAGCTCGTGACCTGCCCCTTCTGCCTCGACATGTGGGTGGCCACCGGGTTCGTCATCGGGCTGATCTTCGCGCCGAGGTTGACCCGCCTGATTGCGGGAACCTTCACAGCCCTGGCCGGCGCGGACTTCCTGCAGCTCGCCTACGCCAAGGCGCAGCAGATCACCGAGGGCTGACACGAGGAGGAGCGATGCCCAAGACCACGAAGGGCGGCGCGCCGAAGCAGGGCGAATTGCCGAGCACCCTGCAGCGTTCCGACGCCAAAGCGCAACGCACGTTCGCCAAGAGCCACGACTCGGCGGCCGAGCAATACGGCGACGAGGAGCGCGCCCACCGGGTGGCCTACTCGGCGCTCAAGCACAGCTTCGAAAAGGTCGGCGACCACTGGGAGCCCAAGGAGGAGAAGGGGCCGTCGGACGAGCTGGCCGAGGGGGGCGGCCCGCGTAACACCGGCCGCTCGGCCGAGGGCGTCGACGCCAACGCCAGCAAGACGCACCTGCTCGACGTTGCGCGCCGCCTCAACGTGCGCGGCCGGTCGTCGATGAGCAAATCGGAGCTCGTCGACGCGATCGTGAAGGAAAACCGGCGGGTGCGCGGCCGCTGAATTCGGCGTGTTTAGGCCGACATTCGCTGGGCATCCCGAGAGCCATGGTCGCGTCTACTACCCGCAGTCAACTCCGAAAGTGCCTCAACGACGTGGACTTTCCGGCCAACAAGCAAGACCTGCTCGACGCCGCCGACCGCAACGGCTGCGACGACGACACCGTCCGCGCGCTGCGCGGCATCCCGCCCGAGACCTACAACAACGTGGGCCAGGTCGCGGCTTCGGTGACCATCGCCGACGAATACCGCGGTCCCTGAGCGCGATTCACTACAGAATCGGCCGGCCGCCGGTCACCGCCACCCGGGCCCCGGAGATGTAACTCGCGTCGTCGGAGGCCAGCAGCACGTAGACGGGCGCCAGCTCCGCCGGCTGGCCGGCGCGCCCCAGCGGCACGTTGTCCCCGAAGGATTCCACGCTGTCCGGCGGCATCGTCGACGGGATCAGCGGCGTCCAGATCGGGCCCGGGGCCACGCTGTTGACACGGATTCCCTTGTCGCCCAACAGCTGTGCCAGGCTCGCCGAAAAGTTCGCGATGGCCGCCTTGGTCGCCGCGTAGGGCGCCAGGGTGGGGTTGGGCGTGTCGGAGTTGACCGAGGAACTGCCGATGATCGACGAGCCAGGCCGCATGTGCGGCAGCGCCGCCTTGGCGAGGTAGAAGTAGGCGCCGACGTTGAGCCGGAAGGTGTAGTCCCATTCCTCGTCGCTGATCTCCTCGAGGTCCTTGTGCATCATCTGGTAGGCGGCGTTGTTGACGAGGATGTCGACGCCGCCTAATTCCTTTACCGCCCGGTCGACGACGGCGCGGCAGTGGGCCGGGTCGGACAGGTCGCCGGGGACCAGCACGCACTTGCGTCCCGCGTCTTCGACATAGCGGGCCACGTCGCGCGCGTCGTCGTCCTCGTTGAGGTAGGAGATGAGCACGTCGGCGCCTTCGCGGGCAAACGCGATGGCGACCGCGCGGCCGATCCCGCTATCGCCGCCGGTGACGATCGCCTTTTTGCCGGTCAGTTTTCCCGAACCCCGGTAACTTTTTTCGCCGCAGTCCGGAATCGGCTTCATTTCAGACTGCAGGCCCGGAACTTTTTGTTGCTGAGCCGGAAAGCTCATTGCCGCTTCCCCTTTCGAGTGATATCAGGTGAGTTCTTGGCTGCGGCTACCCCATGCCGCCGTAAATAATCACCGCAGGCGACAAACCAATGAGGCCCATGTGGTTTCTGTGGCTCGAAAAGCGCTGCGGCGCATTCATTTGTGTTTAGCGGCGGAACCAAAGGGTTATGCGAGGCCCAGTGGGTATCGCCCTGCGTGGGTGTTAGACACGAAAGGAAAACCATGAAGGTCACCACAACGGCCCTAAAGAGTGCAATTGCTGCCGGCGGTATGGCCGCTGCGGGCCTATTGGCGGCAGCAACCGCTTCCGCTGCGCCCAACATCCAGGGGTTCGGCACCAGCGAACAGCTCGTCGACGGGCCCATGATCACCAACTACACGGTGAGCAACCTGCAGCCGAGCAACGTTTCGATTCCCGGCTACACCCCCAAGGGGACGCTGTACCAGGCCGACATCACGGCCAGGTCGGACGCCGGGATCGTCACCCCGATGGTCAAGGACTTCAGCGCCCGCGGGCCCAACGGTCAGACTTACAAGCTGATCGACAAGCCCGGCGCCCCGGGCAGTTTGAACCCGGCGCCGATCCCGCAGGGCCAAGAGTCGACCGGAACGCTGTACTTCGACGTGACCGGCGCGCCCCCGAACGGCGTCGTCTACAACGACGGATTGCAGGACATCCTGATCTGGACGTCGAACGTGCCTGGCGGCGCGGCTCCGGGCGTCCCGCCGAACGCGAGCCCGGCACCGGGCCAGCCGCCCGCCCCGGCGCCGCACACCTGATCCGGTTGCAAACATCTCCCCGCGCTACCCCGATAGCGCGGGGAGATTTGCGTACGCGCGAATCCCCAGCGCCGGAATCGGGTATCCGAAACCCATGAGTAACCCCGATCACAGACCAGCGGAAGTACGTGCGCAAGCGAAGCTCCACGCCAGGCGGGCGCGGGTCACCATGGACGAGCGGCGCAGCCGGCAGGACGGCGGTATCAGCGGCTGGCTCGCCAAGCGCGCCGGCGAATGGGACCTCAGCGGGCAGGACGAAGCCACCATGCAGCGCCAGAAGTTTTTCTGGAATGTGCTGGTGGACTACTGGTTCCGCATGGAGATCGACGGCTGGGAGAACATCCCTGAGCCGCCGGTTCTGTTGGTGGGCATCCACTCGGGCGCCCCGTTCGTCTGGGACGCCTGGACCGTGGGCCTGCAATGGTGGCGGCGTTTCGGCGAGGACCGCCCGCTGCACGGCACGGCGCACGACGCGTTGATGGCCATCCCGCTGTTCGGGCGGTACTTCCGGTGCATGGGCGTGCTGCCCGCCGCGCCGGACGCCATCGCCACCGCGTTGGCGGAGGGCCGCGACGTGGCGCTGTGGCCCGGCGGGGAAGTGGACTCGCTGCGACCGTGGCGCGAACGCGATCGCGCCAACCTGGCGGGCCGAAAGGGCTTCGTGAAAATGGCGATTCGCGCCGGGGTGCCGATCGTGCCGATCGCGACCGTCGGCGGCGCCGACGCCATGCCGGTGCTGATCCGCGGCGACCGGCTGTCCAAGGCGCTCAAGCTCGACCGGGTGCTGCGGCTCAAGGTGTTCCCGCTGGCGGTCTCGCTGCCGTGGGGGATCGCTCCGGCGGCGCTGCCCCAACTGCCGCTGCCGGCCAAGATCAGGACCCGCTTCATGCCGGCCGTTGAGCTCGACCATGATCCCGCGCGCGCCGACGACGACGAGTACATCGACCGCAAGTACCAAGAGGTCGAAGACACCATCCAGGATGGCATGGACGCGCTGGCGCGCAAGCGGGCATTACCGCTGTTTGGCTGATTCGCCGCGAAAGCCGCTGCGCGGCAGGGCTATTGAGCGACGGGATCCGTCGCCGGCCGCGCGGTCGACGTCCAGACGGGGGTCAGCGTCGCGCCGCTGACGATCCATTGCGGTTGCGGCGGAGTGGGCGCCATGTAACCGACGCCGCGGACCGTGTCGATCATCGATTCGTGTTCCGGGCCGAGCTTGGCGCGCAGGCGCCGCACGTGAACGTCGACCGTCCGGACCCGGCCGTTGCAGTCGTAACCCCACACCTCGTGCATCAGCCGGGTGCGCGTGAACGCCCGGCCGGCATGTTGCACAAGGAAATTCAACAACTTGAACTCGGTGAGCGTCAGGCCCAGGTCCTCGCCGTTCAGCGTGCCCGTGAAGCTGGCCGGGTGCAGCACGAGGTCGCCGAATTTCAGGCTGCCGTCCATCGCGCTGCGCCGGCGCGAGATCGCCAGCCGCAGCCGGGCCTGCAGTTCGTCGGCCCCGGCGGCGGGCAGCAGCACGTCGTCGAAGTGCCAGTCCACGTCCACCGCCACGAAGTCCGTTGGCGTCACCACGGCAACCACCGCGATGGACGGTGCGTCGGCCGTCAGCCGCCGGCAGGCGGCCCTGGCCGCGTCGAGGTCGGTGCGCGCGTCGATGATCGCGACGTCGGCGCTGCCGCGGTGCCCGTCGACGTGGCCGGTCAGGGGGGCGCGCCGCACGGTCTGGGTGAACGACCTCAGGTTGGGCAGGGCCGATTCGAAATCGACTGCATCGGTAAGTAGTAGAACTTCCAACGACATCTCCAAACTCGTGAGTTTGTCATCGCCCCCCACCCGTAGGCACCTCACGGTGAGATGTCTGCCAGCGCAGCGCTGAGTACCCCATTCAGAGCAGATCCAAGCAAAGTTTATTGCGCGTGTGCACAGGATCAAGATTCTGCCCCGGAAAGCCGATGGGTCCGGCCCGTTTTCACGGACCGGACCCTGGAATGTCAATGGGTCCGGCCCGCTGGCGCGGACCGGACCCATCTTTCAGCGACGAGCTCTACTGATTGGCCTTCTGACGCTCCTCGGCCGCCTCGGCGCCGCCGCGAGCGGCCTCCGCCTGCGCTTCCTTCTTCGCCGCGTCGCGCTGGGCTTCCGCCTTGTCCTGCTGGGCCTCGCCCTCGCGCGTGAGGTCGTCCCGACCGGTCACCGCGCCGACTGCTTCCTTGGCCTTGCCCTTGACGTCCTCGACGACGCCCTTAACGGCTTCGGCAGGTCCTGATTTGTTGTCCGCCATGGATCTGTTCCTCCTCATTGGCGTGCATGGTTGAGCGATTCCCGCTCAACGCCGACCGCCCAAGCGATCGGCCCCGTCACACGGCGAGGCTTGGCCCTTATTCTCAAGACCGTCGGTTAGCCCCCCGCGTTGGTGCGGATTCCCCGCCCCGCCGCTCGCCCAAACATCCGACAGCCGAAGGAAATCGCCAACTGCGCAGATAATGCACCCCGCCGACGCAACATTGTGCTGCGATGAGGCAGGATGTGAAATGCCGTTCCGGATGAGAGTGCGCCCCGGGATGGCACTCTCATGCGAGGAGTCTGATGACGGAGCCGACGAATGGGGCTTCCGGCCAGCCGGAGAGCCGATCCAAGTACTCGAGGGTGTTGCTCAAGCTCGGCGGTGAAATGTTCGGCGGCGGCCAGGTGGGCCTGGACCCCGACGTGGTGGCGCAGGTTGCCCGCCAGATCGCGGAGGTGGTCCGCGGCGGCGTCCAGGTCGCGGTGGTGATCGGCGGCGGGAACTTCTTCCGTGGCGCGCAGCTCCAGCAGCGCGGCATGGAGCGCACCCGGTCGGACTACATGGGCATGCTCGGCACCGTCATGAACAGCCTCGCCCTGCAGGATTTCCTGGAAAAGGAGGGCATCGTCACGCGCGTCCAGACCGCGATCACCATGGGTCAGGTCGCCGAGCCCTACCTGCCGCTGCGCGCCGTGCGCCACCTGGAAAAGGGCCGGGTGGTGATCTTCGGCGCCGGCATGGGCCTGCCGTACTTCTCCACCGACACCACGGCCGCGCAGCGGGCGCTGGAGATCGGCGCCGAGGTGGTCTTGATGGCCAAGGCGGTCGACGGCGTGTTCTCCGCCGATCCGCGGCACCACCCCGAGGCCGAGCTGATCACCGCGATCAGCCATCGCGAGGTCATCGATCGCGGGCTGCGCGTGGCCGATGCCACGGCGTTCAGCCTGTGCATGGACAATGGCATGCCGATCCTGGTGTTCAACCTGCTGACTAACGGGAATATCGCTCGTGCGGTCGCTGGTGAGAAGATCGGAACACTGGTCACCACCTGAGGGGAAGACGCGGAAAATGATCGACGAGGCTCTCTTCGACGCGGAAGAGAAAATGGAAAAGGCCGTATCCGTAGCCCGCGACGACCTGTCCACCATCCGAACCGGTCGCGCCAACCCGGGCATGTTCAACCGGATCGTCATCGACTACTACGGCACTAACACGCCGATCACGCAGTTGGCCAGCATCAACGTCCCCGAGGCGCGTCTCGTGGTCATCAAGCCCTACGAGACCAGCCAGCTGCATGCCATCGAGACGGCGATCCGCAACTCCGACCTGGGGGTCAATCCGACCAACGACGGCACCTTGATCCGTGTGGCGGTGCCGCAGCTCACCGAGGAGCGCCGCCGCGAGCTGGTCAAGCAGGCCAAACACAAGGGGGAAGAGGCCCGCGTGTCGGTGCGCAACATCCGTCGCAAGGCGATGGAGGAGCTGCACCGGATCCGCAAGGACGGCGAGGCCGGCGAGGACGAGGTCGGCCGGGCCGAGAAGGACTTGGACAAGACCACCCATCAGTACGTCACACAGATCGATGAGCTGGTCAAGCACAAAGAAGGCGAGCTGCTGGAGGTCTAGCGGCCGCTCAGCAATCATGTCCGTGGCAACCACCGGCGCAGGCACTCCGCCCGACGAGCCCGCGCGTCCGCCGAAGAACCCCACGCAGCGGTCGTCCACCAAGACGTCGCGGGCGGGGCGCGACCTGCGCGCCGCGATCGCCGTGGGCGTCAGCATCGGCGCCGTTCTCGTCGTGACGCTGATCTTCGCCCCGCACGTGTGGGTGCTCTACTGCGCCGGGGCCATTCTGGTGGCCAGCCACGAGGTGGTACGCCGGCTGCGCGAGGCCGGCTACGTCATCCCGCTCATCCCGCTGCTGATCGGCGGGCAGGTCACCGTGTGGCTGACGTGGCCCTTCCACGCCGCCGGCGCGCTGGCCGGCTTCGCGGCGACCGTGGTGGCCTGCAACGTCTGGCGGCTGTTCATGCAGGACAACAGCCACCAGCCCGAGCCGTTCGCCGGATCGCCGTCGGCGAACTACCTGCGCGACGCGTCCGCCACGGTCTTCCTGGCCGCCTGGGTCCCGCTGTTCGCCTCCTTCGCCGCGCTGCTGGTCTACCCGAAGGACGGCGCCGGACGGGTGTTCTGCCTGATGATCACCGTCGTCGCGTCCGACGTGGGGGGCTATGCCGTGGGCGTGCTGCTGGGCAAGCACCCGATGGTCCCGGCGATCAGCCCGAAGAAGTCCTGGGAGGGGTTGGTCGGATCGCTGGTCTTCGGCATCACCGCCGCGATCCTGACCGCGACCTTCCTGGCCGAGAAGCCGTTGTGGATCGGCGCGCTGCTGGGCGTCGTCCTCGTGATGACCTGCACGCTGGGCGACCTGGTCGAGTCACAGGTGAAGCGCGACCTCGGCATCAAGGACATGGGCCGACTGCTGCCCGGCCACGGCGGTCTGATGGATCGCCTCGACGGCGTCCTGCCGTCGGCCGTCGCGGCGTGGATCGTGCTCACCCTGGTGCCCTAACCCGGGATACTGGACAGGTCATGGTCCAACAATTGGTGTTCACCGAGCCGCGCCCGAGCAAGCCGCCGCGGCACCTGGCCGACCTCGACGCCGCCGGCCGCGCGTCGGCAGTCGCGGAGCTGGGCCTGCCGGCTTTTCGCGCCAAGCAGCTCGCGCACCAGTACTACGGGCGGCTGATCGCCGACCCGCGGGAGATGACCGACCTGCCGGCGGCCGTGCGCGACGTGATCGCCGAGGCGATGTTCCCCACCCTGCTCACCGCGGCCGCCGAAGTCACCTGCGATGCCGGGCAGACGCGAAAGATGTTGTGGCGGGCCCTCGACGGCGCCACCGTCGAGTCGGTGTTGATGCGCTACCCGGACCGCAACACGGTGTGCATCTCGTCGCAGGCCGGCTGCGGCATGGCGTGCCCGTTCTGCGCCACCGGCCAGGGCGGCCTGACCCGGAACCTCTCCACCGCCGAGATCCTCGAGCAGGTGCGCGCCGGCGCGGCGGAGCTGCGCGACGAGTTCGGTGACCGGCTGTCGAACGTGGTCTTCATGGGCATGGGGGAGCCGCTGGCGAACTACAACCGGGTGCTGGCCGCGGTGCGGCGCATCACGGAGGCGCCGCCGCAGGGCTTCGGGATTTCGGCGCGCTCCGTGACGGTGTCCACCGTTGGCCTGGTCCCCGCGATCCGCAAACTCGCCGACGAGCGGCTCGGGGTCACCCTGGCGCTGTCGTTGCACGCGCCCGACGACGAACTGCGCGACACGCTCGTCCCGGTCAACAACCGGTGGAAGATCGCCGAGGCCCTCGACGCGGCCCGCTACTACGCCGACGTGACCGGCCGGCGGGTATCGATCGAGTACGCGCTGATCCGCGACGTCAACGACCAGCCCTGGCGGGCCGACCTGCTGGGCAAGCGGCTGCACGGCGCGCTCGGCCCGCTGGTGCACGTGAACCTCATCCCGCTCAACCCCACCCCGGGCAGCGACTGGGACGCCAGCCCGAAGGCGGTGGAGCGCGAGTTCGTCCGGCGGGTGCGATCGAAGGGCGTCTCCTGCACGGTGCGCGACACGCGCGGGCGCGAGATCAGCGCCGCCTGTGGACAGCTGGCCGCGGAGGGCAGCTAGCGCCGAGCGTGAAGCTGTGGCGGGTGTCCGTCGAGTTTTTCTCAGTGGCTTCACGCTCGGCGATACGGGGCCCGGCCGGCGACCCGCCGCCGCAAAGGGTGAACCGCGAAGGCGTCCACCGCGTCTCTTAGGCATAACCAGCAAACGAGGTGATGCCATGATGTTCCGGCTCTTGACTCCGCTCAAGCTCTTTGCCGCGGCGCTTTTCGCCGCCGCCCTGATATTCGGGCTCGCCGACGCGCCACGCTCGGCGGCCGCCGACGACCGCCTGCAATTCAGCGCCACCACGCTCAGCGGTGCGCCGTTCAACGGCGCCAGCCTGCAGGGCAAACCGGCGGTGCTGTGGTTCTGGACGCCGTGGTGCCCGTTCTGCAACGCCGAGGCCCCCGGCGTCAGCCAGGTGGCCGCCGCCAATCCCGGCGTCACCTTCGTCGGCGTCGCGGCGCATTCCGACGTGGGGGCGATGCAGAACTTCGTCTCCAAGTACAACCTGAATTTCACCAACCTCAACGACGCCAACGGCTCGATCTGGGCCCGCTACAACGTGCCCTGGCAGCCGGCCTGGGTGTTCTACCGGGCCGACGGCAGCTCGACGTTCGTGAACAACCCCACCGCGGCCATGCCCCAGGACGAGCTGGCCGGCCGGGTGGCCGCGCTGCGCTGACCCCGTGGATGGCGGTCTGGTCGGTCTGGCGTTCGCCGCCGGATTGGTCGCGGCGCTGAACCCGTGCGGGTTCGCCATGCTGCCCGCGTACCTGCTCCTCGTGGTGCGCGGGCAGGACGCCCAACGGCGCGGCCTGGCCCCGGTCGGCCGCGCGGTCGCGGCGACGGTCGGCATGGCCCTCGGCTTCCTGACGGTGTTCGGGTTGTTCGGCGCGCTGACCATATCGGCGGCCTCGACCGTGCAGCGATACCTGCCGTACGCGACCGTGGTCATTGGCATTGTGCTTGTCGCGCTTGGCATTTGGCTGCTGTCGGGCCGGGAGTTGACGGCACTGACGCCACGCCGGCTGGGACCGCGGTGGGCGCCGACGGTGCGGCTGGGCTCCATGTACTCCTACGGCGTCAGCTATGCGATCGCGTCGCTGTCCTGCACGATCGGGCCCTTCCTGGCGGTCACGGCCGCCGGCTTCCGGGGCGGGTCGCTGGCCACCGGCGCGTCGGTCTACCTCGCGTACGTCGCGGGCCTGACGCTGGTGGTGGGCGTCCTCGCCGTCGCCGCCGCGACGGCGAGTTCGGCGCTGGCCGACCGGCTGTGCCGCGCCCTGCCGTTCGTCAACCGGATCGGGGGCGCGCTGCTGGTGCTGGTCGGGCTGTACGTCGGCTACTACGGCGTCTACGAGCTGCGCCTGTTCAACACGAACGCCAGCCCCGACGACGTGGTGATCCGCTCCGCCGGCCGCCTGCAGGGGGCGCTGGCCGGCTGGGTGCACCAACACGGCGTCCTGCCCTGGGCGGTGGCCCTCGTCGCCCTGGTGGCCGGCGCGTTCGTCGCCGCGCGGCGCCGGCGGATCCGCCGCCCGCATCATCGCGACACTTGCAGCGACATCAAAATGGTGTCACCATGACACCATGGATCTGCAACCCTACGTCGACGCCGTGCGCCGGGAGCTGCTCGTCGCCGCCTCGGCCGCCGGCGCGGAAGCACAGGAGCTCGCCGAGCGACTGAGCGCGCCGTTGGAGTCGGCGATGCGGCTGGCGCTGCTGGAAGCCCTGTCGGCCGCGGCCGAGGAGATCACCGGCGAGCTGGCGCCCGCGTCCGTCGAAGTCCGGCTGCGCGGCCGGGACCCCGAGTTCATCGTCAGCGGTTCGGTCGACGAAGGCCCCGACGACAGCGCGTTCGTCGCGCAATACGACGACGACGGCGGCGGCACCTGGCGGGTCACGCTGCGCCTGCCCGAGGGGCTGCGCTCGGCGGTCGAGTCGGCCGCCCGCAGGGACGGGGCGTCGCTGAACGGGTGGCTGGTACGCGCGGCCGCCATGGCCAGCCAGGGCGAGGGTCCGGCCGCGACCAAGACCGGTTCCGTCCGCTCCGGCCGAACGTCCGGCCACCGCGTGACCGGCTGGGTGCGCTGACACCACCGAATACACACCGAAGGAGATCAGAATGCCGACGTTTGCCACCCCCAAGCCGATCGCGGTGAGCATCGAGGTGAGGAACGGTTCGGTCCGGCTCGTGGCCACCGACCGCGCCGACACCGTCGTCGAGGTGCGGCCCCGCGACGAATCGCGCAGCGCCGACGTCTCGGCCGCCGAGCAGACCCGCGTGGACTTCCGCGACGGCAAGCTCGTCGTGTCCGGCGCCAGGCGTGCGTCGACGCATTTTCGGGACGCCGCCGTCGACATCGACATCGCGCTGCCCTCGCGCTCGCGGCTGCACGCGTCGCTGGGGTCGGCCGATCTGCGCGCCGAGGGTGAGTTCGGCGACGTCCGGGCCGCGTCGGCCAGCGGCAACGTCGAGGTCGATTCGGTGACGGGAAAGTTCAAGGGCGCCAGCGCATCCGGGTCCATCGCCGTGCACGTGGTGGCCGGCGGCGCGTCGATCGCCACCGCCTCGGGCGATGCGACGGTCGGGGACCTGGACGGCGACCTGAAGTTCAAGGCCGCCAGCGGCTCGCTCACCATCGACCGGCTGAGCGGCTACGTGAAGTCGCGGACCGCCTCGGGATCGGTCGATGTCGCGACCGCCGTCCGGGGTGGTGTGTCGGCCCACGCCAGCAGCGGGGACGTCACGGTCGGCATCGCCGAGGGCACCGCGGTCCGGCTGGACATCGTCACGGGATCGGGCGTCGTCAGCAGCGACCTGGAGCCGTCGGACGGGCCGCAGCAGGGCGACGAAAAGTTCGCCCTAACCGTGCGCAGCGGCTCGGGGGACGTGAGGATCCGCCGGATGAAGCCGGCGACGGCTACCTGATCCAGCCGCGGCGGCGGCCCCACACGTCGCGCACCAGCACGGCGAGCGTGAGGACGGCAAAGCCGATCAGGAACCAGTTCTCGACGTGGCCGACGTGGTTGCCCCACATCATGGCCAGCAGGAATCCGACGATGAACACCCCGAGCGCGTGCCAGGTGCGGACGTTGATCTTGCTCCACCCCCAGGCTGCCGACGGCACCTCGGCGACGTCGACGCCGTTGTAGTGCTCCACCTCGGTACTGGCCACGGCGAATTCCCCTTCGTGATCGGCTGGTAGGAGAGATTCTGGCACATCCACCGCGCGACCGAACGGGCACAATGAGTGAGTGACTAACGCGACTGCCGGGGCGCGCCTGCGCGTGCTGGTGCTGGGCAGCACCGGCTCGATCGGCACCCAGGCGCTGGAGGTCATCGCGGCCAACCCCGACCGGTTCGAGGTGGTCGGCCTGGCCGCCGGGGGCGCCAACCCCGACGCCCTGGCACGTCAGCGCGCCGAGACCGGCGTCACCAACATCGCCGTCGCCGACGAGCGTGCCGCCGCGCGGGTCGGGGAGGTTCCCTACAGCGGCCCGGAGGCGGTCACCCGGCTGGTCCAGGAGACCGAGGCCGATGTCGTCCTCAACGCCCTGGTCGGCGCGCTGGGCCTGCGCCCGACGCTGGCCGCGCTCGATTCCGGGGCCCGGCTGGCGCTGGCCAACAAGGAATCGCTGATCGCCGGCGGGCCGCTGGTGTTGCGGGCGGGGCGGCCGGGCCAGATCGTGCCCGTCGACTCCGAGCATTCCGCGCTGGCCCAGTGCCTGCGCGGCGGCGCGGCGGACGAGGTCGCCAAGCTGGTGCTGACCGCCTCGGGCGGCCCGTTCCGCGGCTGGGCCGCCGCCGAGCTCGAGGCCGTCACGCCCGAGCAGGCGGGCGCCCACCCGACCTGGTCGATGGGCCCGATGAACACGCTGAACTCGGCATCGCTGGTCAACAAGGGGCTCGAGCTCATCGAAACCCACCTGCTGTTCGGCATCGACTACGACCGGATCGACGTCGTCGTGCACCCCCAGTCGATTGTTCATTCGATGGTCACCTTCGTCGACGGCTCGACGATCGCCCAGGCCAGCCCGCCGGACATGAAGCTGCCCATCTCGCTGGCGTTGGGCTGGCCCGACCGGGTGCCCGGCGCCGCCCCCGCCTGCGACTTCACCACCGCGTCTAGCTGGGAATTCGAGCCGCTGGACAACGACGTGTTCCCCGCCGTCGAGCTGGCCCGGCACGCCGGTCAGACCGGTGGCTGCATGACCGCCGTGTACAACGCGGCCAACGAGGAAGCGGCCGAGGCGTTCCTGCAGGGACGGATCGGATTCCCCGCGATCGTCCGCACCATCGCCGAGGTACTGCGCGCTGCCGACCAATGGGCCGTGGAACCCGCTACCGTGGATGAGGTACTGGACGCGCAGCGCTGGGCACGTGAGCGAGCGCAGCGCGCTGTCAGAAAGGTCCTGGCAACCCGATGATGTTCGCAATCGGCATTGTGCTGTTCGCGCTCGCCATCCTGATCTCGGTGGCCCTGCACGAGTGCGGCCACATGTGGGTCGCGCGTGCCACCGGCATGAAGGTGCGGCGCTATTTCGTCGGCTTCGGGCCCACGCTGTGGTCGACCCGGCGCGGCGAGATCGAGTACGGCATCAAGGCCGTCCCGCTCGGCGGCTTCTGTGACATCGCCGGGATGACCCCGGTCGAGGACCTCGAGCCCGACGAGGCCGACCGCGCCATGTACAAGCAGGCGACCTGGAAGCGGGTGGCCACGCTGTTCGCGGGCCCGGGCATGAACTTCGTCATCTGCCTGGTCCTGATCTACGGCATCGCGCTGGTCTGGGGGCTGCCCAACCTGCACCCGCCCACCAAGGCCATCGTCGGCGAAACCGCTTGCGTCGCACCGGAAACCGCGCCGGGCAAGCTCGGCAACTGCACCGGGGCCGGTCCGGCGGCGGCCGCCGGGATCCGGCCCGGCGACGTCGTCGTCAAGGTCGGCGACACCCCCGTGTCCACGTTCGAGGACATGGCCGCCGCGGTGCGCAAGCTGCACGGCACCGTTCCCGTCGTCGTCGAACGCGACGGCACCACCATCACCACGTACGTCGACGTCACCCCCACCCAGCGCTTTTTGACCAAGGGTGGCAAGGGCCAGCCCGAGGCCGCCACCGTCGGCGCCATCGGGGTCGGGACCGTCCGGGTGGCGCCGACGCACTACAACGTCCTGTCGGCCATTCCGGCCACCTTCGCATTCGCCGGCGACCTGACCGTCGAGGTGGGCAAGGCGCTGGTGACCATCCCGACGAAGGTCGGTGCGCTGGTGCACGCCATCGGCGGCGGACAACGCGACCCGGGAACGCCGATGAGCGTCGTCGGCGCCAGCATCATCGGCGGCGACACCGTCGACCACGGGTTGTGGGTGGCGTTCTGGTTCTTCCTGGCGCAGCTGAACCTCATCCTGGGCGCCATCAACCTGGTGCCGCTGCTGCCGTTCGACGGCGGCCACATCGCGATCGCGGTATTCGAGAAGATCCGCAACCTGATCCGGTCGGCGCGCGGCATGGTCGCGGCCGCGCCGGTGAACTACCTCAAGCTCATGCCCGCCACGTACGTGGTGCTGGTGTTCGTGGTCGGCTACATGCTGCTGACCGTGACCGCCGACCTCGTCAACCCGATCAGGCTGTTCCAGTGACCATCGGCCTCGGCATACCGGACGCCCCACCCCCCACGCTCTCGCCCCGCCGCAAGACGCGCCAACTGATGGTCCGCGACGTCGGCGTCGGCAGCGACCACCCGATCTCGGTGCAGTCGATGTGCACCACCAAGACGCACGACGTCAACACGACCCTGCAGCAGATCGCCGAGCTGACCGCCGCGGGCTGCGACATCGTGCGCGTCGCCTGCCCGCGCCAGGAGGACGCCGACGCGCTGGCCGAGATCGCGCGGCACAGCCAGATCCCGGTGATCGCCGACATCCACTTCCAGCCGAAGTACATCTTCGCTGCCATCGACGCCGGCTGCGCCGCGGTGCGGGTGAACCCCGGCAACATCAAGGAATTCGACGGCCGGGTCGGCGAGGTCGCCAAGGCCGCGGCGGCGGCCGGCATCCCGATCCGCATCGGCGTCAACGCCGGCTCGCTGGACAAGCGGTTCATGGAGAAGTACGGCAAGGCCACCCCCGAGGCGCTGGTCGAGTCCGCGCTGTGGGAGGCCTCGCTGTTCGAGGAGCACGGCTTCGGCGACATCAAGATCAGCGTCAAGCACAACGACCCCGTCGTGATGGTCGCCGCCTACGAGCAGCTGGCCGCCCAGTGCGACTACCCGCTGCACCTCGGCGTCACCGAGGCCGGCCCGGCGTTCCAGGGCACCATCAAGTCGGCGGTCGCGTTCGGCGCGCTGCTGTCGCGGGGCATCGGGGACACCATCCGGGTGTCGTTGTCGGCGCCGCCGGTCGAAGAGGTCAAGGTCGGCATCCAGATCCTCGAGTCGCTGAACCTGCGGCCCCGCGGCCTCGAGATCGTGTCCTGCCCGTCGTGCGGTCGCGCGCAGGTCGACGTCTACACGCTGGCCAACGCGGTCACCGCCGGCCTGGACGGGCTCGACGTGCCGCTGCGGGTGGCCGTGATGGGCTGCGTCGTCAACGGGCCGGGCGAGGCCCGCGAGGCCGACCTGGGTGTCGCGTCGGGAAATGGCAAGGGGCAGATCTTCGTTCGCGGCGAGGTGATCAAGACCGTGCCGGAGGCCCAGATCGTCGAGACGCTGATCGAGGAGGCCATGCGGTTGGCGTCGGAAATGGGTACCGATCCGGGAACAGAACCGAGCGGTTCGCCGATTGTGACCGTAAGCTGATAGGGGCCCACGCCCCGCTCTGTTTTTAAGATCGCCAGTTCGTCACCACAGAGAGTTTCCCCGATGTCGGCTCCGCCCATCTTTCGCCTTGTCGGCGAGCGGCGGGTGTCCGTGGTGCGCGACGCCGCCGCGGTGTGGCGGGTGCTCAACGACGACCCGGTCGGCTCGTGCATGGTCGCGGCCCGGGTGGCCGACCACGGCATCGAACCCAATTCGATCGGCGGGGAACTGTGGACGCGCCGCGGCCCCGACGAGTCGCTGTGCTTCGCCGGCGCCAACCTCATCCCGCTGCGCGGCGGACCGGCCGACCAGCGAGGAACAGCGTCGCGTCGCGCTCATCGCCTCGTCGGCGAAGGCGTTCAGGTC
>NZ_LZKR01000120.1 GCF_001672915.1 Mycobacterium sp. 1245805.9
TCGCGGGTGCGCCGTGAGCGCCCGGCAGGGCACGGTGGCGCCGTGGCAGCTCCGCGCGCGATTCGCCGCCGGGCTGTCCGCCATGTACGCCGCGGAGGTCCCCGCCTACGGCACGCTGGTCGAGGTGTGCGGCCAGGTCAACGCCGCCTACGTGGCGCGAAATCCCGGCGCCGAACGTCTCGGGTCGCTGGATCGGGTCACCGCCGAGCGGCACGGCGCCATCCGGGTGGGCAGCCCGGCCGAACTGGCCGCCGTCGCCGACCTGTTCGCCGCCTTCGGCATGTACCCGGTGGGCTACTACGACCTGCGCCGCGCCGCCTCACCGATTCCGGTGGTGTCGACGGCCTTTCGTCCCATCGACGCGAACGAGTTGGCGCGCAACCCGTTTCGGGTGTTCACCTCGATGCTGGCCGCCCGGGATGCGCGCTACTTCGGTCCCGAGCTGCGGGCCCGGGTGGAGACCTTCGTCGCGCGCCGGCGGCTGTTCGACCCCGCGCTGGTCGCGCGGGCACGAACGATCGCGGCCGAGGGCGGCTGCGCCGCCGACGAGGCGGGGGCGTTCGTGTCGGCGGCGGTGGCGGCGTTCGCGCTGTCGCGCGAGCCGATCGACAAGGCCTGGTACGACGAGTTGTCGCGGGTGTCGCCGGTGGACGCCGACATCGCCGGGGTGGGCTCCACCCACATCAACCACCTGACGCCGCGGGTGCTCGACATCGACGAGCTGTATCGGCGGATGAACGCGCGCGGCGTCGCCATGATCGACGCCATCCAGGGGCCGCCCCGCACCGACGGGCCCGCGGTCCTGTTGCGCCAGACCTCTTTTCGCGCGCTCGCCGAGCCCTGCCTGTTTCGCGGCCGGGACGGCCGCATCACCCCGGGCAGCGTGCGGGTGCGCTTCGGCGAGGTCGAGGCGCGCGGGGTCGCGCTGACCCGCGAGGGCCGGGAACGCTACGACGCCGCGATGGGCGCGCCCGACCCGGCGTCGGTGTGGGGCCGGCACTTCCCGTCGACCGACGCGGGCATGGCCGCCGAGGGGCTGGCCTACTATCGCGGCGGCAACCCGTCCGCGCCGATCGTCTACGAGGACTTCCTGCCGGCGTCGGCGGCGGGCATCTTCCGGTCCAACCTGGACCGCGAAACCCGGGCGCGGGCGGCGCCCGACGACTCGGGCTACGACGCGCGGTGGCTGGCCGGGGCCATCGGCCGCGAGGTCCACGACCCGTACGCACTTTACGAGGAGGCAGCCCGATGAATTCGGAGGAGCTACGAGCCCTGGTGACCACGGCCTATCAGGCGATGGGCGTCGGCGTCGCGCTCGGCGACCCGGCGGGCCACGGGCTGCCCGCCAGCACGCCGATCACCGGCGAGGTGCTGTTCACCGTCGCCCGCACCACGCCCGAGCGGGCCCGGACGGTCATCGCCGACGCCGCCGCCGCGTTCCCGGCGTGGCGCGCCACCCCGGCGCCGGTGCGCGGCGCGCTGGTGGCCCGGCTCGGTGAGCTGCTCACCCGGCACAAGGACGACCTGGCGGCGTTGGTGACCGTTGAGGTGGGCAAGATCGGCTCCGAGGCGCTCGGCGAGGTGCAGGAAATGATCGACGTCTGCCAGTTCGCGGTGGGCCTGTCGCGCCAGCTGTACGGCCGCACCATCGCCTCCGAGCGGCCCGGGCATCGCCTGCTGGAGACCTGGCACCCCCTCGGTGTGGTCGGCGTGATCACCGCGTTCAACTTCCCGGTCGCGGTGTGGGCGTGGAACGCCGCCGTGGCGCTCGTGTGCGGCGACCCCGTCGTGTGGAAGCCCTCGGAGCTGACGCCGCTGACGGCGCTGGCCTGCCAGGCGCTGATCGCCCGCGCGGCCGCCGACATCGGTGCCCCCGCCGCGGTCAGCGGCCTGGTCCTGGGCGAGCGCGACCTCGGCGAGCTGCTGGTGGACGACGAGCGGATCGCGCTGCTGTCCGCCACCGGTTCGGTCCGGATGGGCCAAGCCGTCGGCCCGCGGGTCGCCGCGCGGTTCGGGCGGGCCCTGCTGGAGCTGGGCGGCAACAACGCGGCCGTCGTGACGCCGTCGGCCGACCTCGACCTGGCCGTGCGGGCCATCGTGTTCGCCGCCGCCGGCACCGCCGGGCAGCGCTGCACGAGCCTGCGCCGGCTCATCGTGCACCGCTCGGTGGCCGACGAGGTCCTCGCCCGGGTCGTCGACGCGTGCGCGCGGCTCGCGATCGGCGACCCGTCGGCGCCGGACACGCTCGTCGGCCCGCTCATCCACGAGACGGCCTACCGCGACATGGTCGGGGCGTGCGAGCAGGCGCGCGCCGACGGCGGCGAGGTCTTCGGCGGCGAGCGCTTCCACCCCGACGGCCCTGACGGGCAAGACGCCCACCCGAGCGCCTACTACGTCGCGCCGGCCGTCGTCCGCATGCCCGCCCAGACGGCCATCGTGGCCACCGAAACGTTCGCGCCGATCCTCTACGTGCTGACGTATGACGACCTGGGCGAGGCGATCGCGCTCAACAATGCTGTGCCGCAGGGACTTTCGTCCGCGATCTTCACCACCGACCTGCGCGAGGCCGAGCGTTTCCTGGACGAATCCGACTGCGGCATCGCCAATGTCAACATCGGCACGTCGGGCGCGGAGATCGGCGGAGCGTTCGGCGGCGAGAAGCAAACCGGGGGCGGGCGGGAGTCCGGCTCGGACGCGTGGAAGGCCTACATGCGCCGAAGTACCAATACCGTCAATTATTCCGACGCGTTACCGCTGGCCCAGGGCGTGACGTTTGGCTGAGAGCCGGCTGACAGCGATGTGGCGGCCGTCTCATACCGTGTGAGTACTATCTGTCACATGCCGACAGCCAGAAGGCGGTTATCCCCCGAGGATCGCCGCGCAGAGCTGCTCGCTTTGGGGGCAGAAGTCTTTGGGAAGCGACCCTATGACGAGGTCCGCATCGACGAGATAGCCGAACGCGCGGGCGTGTCCCGCGCGCTGATGTATCACTACTTCCCCGACAAGCGGGCGTTCTTCGCCGCGGTGGTCAAGGACGAGGCGGACCGCCTCTACGACGCCACCAACAACCCGCCCGCGCCCGGCATGACGATGTTCGAGGAGATCCGGACCGGCGTGCTGGCCTACATGGCCTATCACCAGTCCAACCCGGAGGCCGCCTGGGCCGCGTACGTCGGCCTGGGCCGCTCCGACCCGGTCCTGCTCGGCATCGACGACGAGGCCAAGAACCGCCAGATGGAACACATCATGTCGCGCATCGGCGAGGTGGTGAGCGGGATGCCGGACACCAGCGCGCTGGAACCCGACGTCGAGCGGGACCTGCGGGTGATCATCCAGGGCTGGCTCGCGTTCACCTTTGAGATCTGCCGGCAGCGGATCATGGACCCCACCACCGACGCCGACCGGCTCGCCGACGCCTGCGCGCACACGCTGCTCGACTCCATCGCCCGGGTGCCGGAGATCCCGCCGGAGCTGGCGCACGCGATGGCCACCGCGAGGCTCTGAGGCGCGCACCCACCGACATGTCGGTGCCCGTTGGCACCATGGTTGGGTGAGCACCCGCGCCGAGTCCCGGCCGCCCGACCCGTTGGGCCGGTTCAGCGCGGCCACCCGCGAGTGGTTCACCGGCACCTTCGCCGCCCCGACCACCGCGCAGGCGCAGGCCTGGGAGGCCATCGCCGACGGCGACAACACCCTGGTCATCGCGCCGACCGGCTCCGGCAAGACCCTCGCGGCGTTCCTGTGGGCGCTGGACTTACTGGCCGGGTCGGCCGAGCGGCCGGCCGGCACCCGCGTGCTCTACGTGTCCCCGCTCAAGGCGCTGGCGGTCGACGTCGAACGCAACCTGCGCACCCCGCTCGCGGGCCTCACCCGCATCGCCGAGCGGCACGGCCTGCCCCCGCCGGACATCAGCGTCGGGGTCCGCTCTGGCGACACCCCGCCCCCGGTGCGCCGGCAGCTCATCGCGCACCCGCCCGACGTGCTGATCACCACCCCGGAATCGCTGTTTTTGATGCTGACGTCGGCGGCGCGCGAAACCCTCGCGGGCGTTCAGACGGTGATCGTCGACGAGATCCACGCCATCGCCGGCGGCAAGCGCGGCGCGCACCTGGCGCTGTCCCTGGAGCGCCTGGACGACCTGCGTGAGGGGCCGCCCGCGCAGCGCATCGGGCTGTCGGCGACCGTGCGCCCACCCGAGGAGCTGGCGCGCTTCCTGTCGGGGCAGTCCCCCACCCGCATCGTTTCGCCGCCGTCGGCCAAGACCATCGAGCTCACGGTGCAGGTCCCGGTGCCCGACATGGCCAACCTGGCCAACAACAGCATCTGGCCCGACGTCGAGGCCCGCCTGGTCGACCTGATCGAATCGCACGGCTCGACCATCGTGTTCGCCAACTCGCGGCGGCTGGCCGAGCGGCTCACCTCCCGGCTCAACGAGATCCACGCCGAACGCGCGGGGATCTCGCTGGACACGGACCCCAACCCGAAAGTGGCGGGCGGCGCCCCGGCGCACCTGATGGGGAGTGGCCAGAGTTTCGGCGCGCCGCCGCTGCTGGCGCGCGCCCACCACGGTTCGGTCAGCAAGGAGCAGCGCGCCGTGGTCGAGGAGGACCTCAAACGGGGGGTGCTCAAGGCGGTGGTGGCGACCTCCAGCCTGGAGCTGGGCATCGACATGGGCGCCGTCGACCTGGTGATCCAGGTGGAGGCGCCGCCGTCGGTGGCCAGCGGCCTGCAGCGCATCGGGCGGGCCGGCCACCAGGTCGGCGAGGTCTCGCGCGGCGTGCTGTTCCCCAAGCACCGCACCGACCTGATCGGGTGCGCGGTGACCGTGCAGCGCATGCTGGGCGGGCAGATCGAGACGATGCGGGTGCCCGCCAACCCGCTGGACATCCTGGCGCAGCAGACCGTGGCGGCCGCCGCGCTGGAGCCGCTGGACGCCGACCGGTGGTTCGACACCGTGCGCCGGGCCGCCCCCTTCGCGACGCTGCCCCGCAGCGTGTTCGAGGCCACCCTGGACCTGCTGGCCGGCAAGTACCCGTCCACCGAGTTCGCCGAGCTGCGCCCGCGCCTGGTCTACGACCGCGACACCGGCACGCTGACCGCGCGGCCCGGGGCGCAGCGGCTGGCCGTCACGTCCGGCGGGGCCATCCCCGACCGCGGGATGTTCACCGTGTACCTGGCCTCCGAGGCCGAAAAGCCTTCGCGGGTGGGCGAACTCGACGAGGAGATGGTGTACGAGTCCCGCCCGGGCGACGTGATCTCGCTGGGGGCCACCAGCTGGCGGATCACCGAGATCACCCACGACCGGGTGCTGGTGATCCCCGCGCCGGGACAGCCGGCCCGGTTGCCGTTCTGGCGCGGCGACGACGTGGGCCGCCCGGCCGAGCTGGGCGCCGCGCTCGGCGCGTTCACCGGGGAGCTGGCCGGCCTCGACCGCGAAGCCTTCGACAAGCGTTGCGCCGCTTTGGGTTTCGATGCCTTCGCGACCGACAACCTGTGGGGGCTGCTGGACGAGCAGCGGACCGCCGCCGGGGTGGTCCCCACCGACACCACACTCTTGGTCGAGCGGTTCCGCGACGAGCTCGGCGATTGGCGGGTGATCCTGCACTCGCCGTACGGGCTGCGGGTGCACGGGCCGCTCGCGCTGGCGGTGGGCCGGCGGCTGCGCGAGCGCTACGGCCTCGACGAGAAGCCGACCGCCTCCGACGACGGCATCGTGGTCCGCCTGCCCGACACCCTCGACGAAACCCCGCCCGGTGCAGAACTTTTCGTCTTCGACGCCGACGAGATCGACCCGATCGTCACCGCCGAGGTGGGCGGCTCGGCGCTGTTCGCGTCGCGGTTCCGCGAGTGCGCGGCGCGCGCACTGCTGCTGCCCCGCCGCCACCCCGGTAAGCGCTCGCCGCTGTGGCACCAGCGCCAGCGCGCGGCCCAGCTGCTGGACGTGGCGCGCAAGTACCCCGACTTCCCGGTGGTGCTCGAGGCCATCCGCGAATGCCTGCAGGACGTCTACGACGTCCCGGCGCTGACCGGGCTGATGGCCGGCATCGCCCAGCGCAAGGTGCGGGTCGCCGAGACCGAAACCGCGCGACCGTCCCCGTTCGCGGCCTCCCTGTTGTTCGGTTACGTCGGCGCGTTCATGTACGAGGGCGACACCCCGCTGGCCGAGCGGCGAGCCGCCGCGCTGTCGCTGGACAGCACGCTGCTGGCCGAGCTGCTGGGCCGCGTGGAGCTGCGGGAGTTGCTCGACCCCGACGTCATCGCCGCGACGGGCCGCCAGCTGCAGCACCTGTCGGCCGACCGGGCCGCCCGCGACGCCGAGGGGGTCGCGGACCTGTTGCGGCTGCTGGGCCCGCTGACCGAGGACGAGGTCTCGGCCCGGGCCGGAGGTGCCGACGTCGGGGGATGGCTGGAGGGCCTGCGGGCCGCCCGGCGCGCGCTGACCGTGCCGTTCGCCGGCCGCAGCTGGTGGGTGGCCGTCGAGGACATCGGCCGGCTGCGCGACGGGGTCGGGGCGGCGGTGCCGCTGGGCGTCCCGGCCGCGTTCACCGAGGCGGTGGCCGACCCGCTGGGCGAGCTGCTGGGCCGCTACGCGCGCACGCACACCCCGTTCACCACGGCCCAGGCCGCCGCCAGGTTCGGCCTCGGGCTGCGCGTCACGGCCGACGTGCTGGGCCGGCTCGCCGCCGACGGCCGGCTGGTGCGCGGCGAGTTCGTCGCCGCTGAATTATCCGGGGGCGCCGGGGACGAGCAGTGGTGCGACGCCGACGTGCTGCGCATCCTGCGGCGGCGTTCGCTGGCGGCGCTGCGCGCGCAGGTGGAGCCGGTGAGCACGGCCGCGTACGGGCGGTTCCTGCCGGCCTGGCACCACGTGTCGTCGCCGCAGTCGGGTCTCGACGGCCTGGTCTCGGTGATCGATCAGCTGGCCGGGGTGCGGATGCCGGCCTCGGCGATCGAACCGCTCGTGCTGGCCCCGCGGGTGCGCGGCTACTCCCCCGCGATGCTCGACGAACTGCTCGCCACCGGCGAGGTGACCTGGTCGGGCGCCGGGTCGATCTCGGCCGGCGACGGCTGGATCGCGCTGCACGCCAGCGACTCCGCGCCGCTGACGCTGGCCGGGCCGGCCGAGCTCGACTTCACCGACGCCCACCGCGCGATCCTCGACACGCTGGCCGGGGGCGGCGCGTACTTCTTCCGCCAGCTGGCCCAGGCCGGGATTCCCGAGTCGGAGCTGAAATCCGCGCTGTGGGAGCTGATCTGGGCCGGTTGGGTCACCGGCGACACGTTCGCGCCGGTGCGCGCGATGCTGGCCGGCACCGGTGCCCGCAAGCGATCGGCCCCCGCCCACCGCACCCGCCGCCCGCCGCGGCTGAGCCGCTACAGCGTCGCGCACGCCCAGCACCGCAGCGCCGACCCGGCCGTGGCCGGGAGATGGTCGGCCCTGCCGGCGCCCGAGCCGGATTCCACGCTGCGCGCCCACTACCAGGCCGAGCTGCTGCTGGGCCGCCACGGCGTGCTGACCCGCGGCGCGGTGGCGGCCGAGGGCGTGCCGGGCGGGTTCGCGACCCTCTACAAGGTGCTCAGCACGTTCGAGGAGGCCGGCCGGTGCCAGCGCG
>NZ_LZKR01000121.1 GCF_001672915.1 Mycobacterium sp. 1245805.9
ATACATCTGCTGGACGTGCTCGGCAGGGGCTCCGGTTTCAGATACGCATACACATACACAGGGTTTATCTGCGCACCATGGGACGATGCCATGTCCTATCCGCAGATGCAGCGGCTCCATCGTGTGTCCGCCGATGTTGATTCGGCCGTTGCAGCGATCGCCGCAGGCATGCGCGACGGTCGTGCGATTGCCGAGCGGTGCTTCCCGGCGTTCCTTGAAGGGGGGGCAGACGGAGCCGCAGACGCCCCCCATCTGACAGCTTGGCGCATGCCCTCAGCCACCGAGGGCATCTCGCCGCAGCCTTTTTGGCCGGCCCGATGTCGATCGAGACGGCGTCGCGGGAAAGATCAGCGCGCGGCGCTGTACACGTCGCTGCCAAAGCCCTGCAGGCCGTTCATGCCGGCATAGCCAAGATGCGATAACCCGAAAACGTCCTCGATGCTCTTGAGCAGGGCATAGTGGTTGTAGGGCGTATTGCTGACCGTGCCCGGCTTGACGAAGGGGGAGAGCACCACCGCGCCGACGCGGCCACCGCCAGGGCCGGTCAGGCCCGGCGCGACCGAGTTTGGCCCGGTCGGCTCACCGCAGCAGGCCGAGGTGTCATTCGTATCCGCTTCGTCGAACGTGATGATCAGCAGGCCATCGGACTGGAACGCCGGTGAGTTGATGATCTGCGGCACCCAGGCCTGCAGGAACCGGTTGACCGCCGGCAGTCCGCCTGCGCTCTTGCCGTCCGCGCAGGTGGGCTCGTCGTGACCATCGTTGCACAGGTTTGGCACGATGAAGGAGAACGCGGGCGTGGTTGCAACGCTGTTCAGATCGGTGGCCAGCGAATCGAGCCGCACCACATGACTGTCGCAATACGACTGGTTGTCGATCACTGAGTGGAAATACATGAACGGGTTGTGGCGCGTCGCGTATCCGTCCGTCGCGATGGCGGAGTGCGTGACGTCCTTGCCATCGAGGGCGGGGTGGGAGCAGGTCGATCTGCCGTCGCGCGTCAGATCGTTGCCCATGTCTTCCATATAGCCGCGCCAAGCCAACCCTTTGGCATCCAGTTGGCTGGCGATCGTGCCGATGGCGGCAGGGTAGACACAGCCGGTTCCAGTCACCTGCCCGTTGGCATCGGGGCTCATGGTGCCCAACCAGTCGGTGTAGTACTGGCAGTCAGCCTGGGTCTGCGCATTGGGTGCCTGACCGCTGATCATGGTCAGGTAGTTATCGTTGCTGTTGTGGCCGGTACCGTAGTACTGAGTCAGCAACGCGCCTTGGCTCGTCAGCGTGTTTGCGAGGTAAGGCGCTTGGCTGCCAGAACCGAAAGTCTGGGTATAGCCCTTGTTCTCCAGCACGATGACGAACACATGGCCGATCCGGCTTGCGGTTGGCGTCACCGGGCCCTGCGCGGGTGGCGAGACCGGAGCCGGCGACACTGCTGCCGAAGGCCCACCTGTCGAGTTGGCTGCATCGCTCGCGCCGCCGAAGCCCGTGACGCCCGGGGTGTTGCGCACCGCGGCCCACGAGTCGTCGGTCAGGTCCATGCGCACCAGGATGTAGCCGGGCAGCACCTTGCGGTTGACCTGCTTGCGCTGGCCGTTCTTGATCTCGGTGACCTCTTCGGTGGGCACCTCGACCTGGAAGATGTAGTCGCCGACATCCAGGTTCTGCACGCGGGTTTCCAGGTTGGCCTTCACCTTGTTCTCGTATCCCGCGTACGAGTGGATGACGTACCAGTCGCCCGGCTTGCTGCGCAGGTCCGCCTTGAGCGCGGCGGCGGGGTCGTCCTCGACCTCCTCGGCCGGCTCGGCGTGAGCCTCCTCGCCGGGCGTCTCGGTGGTCTCTAGGGTCTCGCTGGCCTCGGCGGCCTCGGTGGTCTCGGCGACGTCTTGCACGTCGACCGCTTCACCCGCGGACGTGTCACCGTCGAAGGTAGTCACGGTTTTCGGTCCTTCCTGTAACTCAAAGCTCACCCGAACACCAGCAGCACCAGCTTGGCCAGGCCGAAATCAGCCAGGCCCACCACCGCCACCATGAACGCCAGGAATGCCAGCACCACGGAGGTGTAGGTCAGCATCTGCCGGCGGTTGGGCCAGATCACCTTCCGCATCTCGGCAACGACCTGCTTGAGGTAGTTGTAGACGAACGCGAACGGGTTGACCGAACGAGCGCCGGGCTTCTTCGCGGTCTTGGCCTTAGCCGTCCGAGCCGTCCGGCCCTTCTTGGCCTTGCCCTCCTTGGCGACCTCGACCTCGTCCGGCGACTCGGCGTCGGCGGACGAACCCGAGTCGTCGGCCACGCGTTGCCGCGTCCGCTTGCCGGTCGGCCGTTGCGGCCGGGTCACCACGGCCGTCCGACCGCCGCTGTCGCGGCTTTGCTCAGTCTCGCCGCCGTCGCGTGCGGCGTCGTTGGCAGCGTCGCCCTCGTCGCTCACCGCATGCTCCTTTGTCTGCTAGTTTCCCGCGAACCGTTCCGCATGATGCACTTCTTCCAGTGTCCACCATGGCACGGTCCGCATAGGTCCGTCAGCAGGGGCGACAGGACTTGAACCTGCAACCTGCGGTTTTGGAGACCGCTGCTCTGCCAGTTGAGCTACGCCCCTTCGCGGTTGGCAGGCCAACCTGCGCTTACCTGCCGGGGCTTACATGACACGCGCGCTCCCCGATTACTCGAACCCCGGAAAGCGCGCTGATGCTGGGAAAACCCCGAGGTTCGAGTGTACTCGATACCCCTTATGCGCAGGAAATCCGCGGCAAACTAGGAGGTTCTGATGACCTGCCCGGACTCTTTGTCCCATTTGAGTCGGGCGGATTCTTCGCCCTGCTGACCCATCAGCGTGGTGTAGGCCTCCAGCACGAGTTCGCCGTCGTCGTTGTGGCAGATGTTCTTCGTGACGACGATGTCGGCGCCGAAGCGTTCGACCACCGAATGGATGTCCATCCGGGCCCACAGCTTGTCCCCGGCCAGCACCGGCTTGTGGAAGAGGAACTGCTGGTCGACCTGGACGATCTGCATGGTCTCCATGCCCACGTCGACGTGCCGGAAGAAATCCAGCTGGACGTATTTGGCGAGGATCGTCACGAAGGTCAGCGGGGCGACGATCGCGTCGTAGCCGTGCTCGGCGGCCGCGTCCTCGTCGAAGTAGGCTGGGTGATCGCACTTGATGGCCCGCGCGAACTCGCGGAGCTGCTCGCGGCCCACGACGAAGTAGTCCGGGTACCGCCAGACCATCCCGCGGATGTCGGTTTTGAGAGCCATGGGCTTATCTTCTTCCTAGCCCGCCTACGCCAGTTTGGCCGACGCGATGGCGCGGCCGAAGATTTTTTTGCCGCCGGTGGTGGCGGTGAGGGCGATGGTCACCGACTTGCTCTCGGGATCGACCGACTTCACCCGGCCGCTGAACACCAGCTCGGCGCCCTTGCCGTCGTTGGGCACCGGCACCACCGCGGTGAAGCGCACGTTGTACTCGGTGACCGCGCCCGGGTCCCCGACCCACGAGGTGACGTAGCCCCCGCCCAGCCCCATGGTCAACATGCCGTGGGCGATCGCGGTGTCCAGCCCCACGACCTTGGCGATCTCGTCGTCCCAGTGGATCGGGTTCAGGTCGCCGGAGACCCCCGCGTAGTTGACCAGGTCCTGACGGGTCAGGGGGTAGATCCTCTCCGGCAGCTGGTCCCCCACCTTGACCGAACTGAACTCACGCAGTGGCATCAGAAAATCCCTTTTCTCCATTCTCGCCGGCACGGCCCGCGAGGGTCGTGTAGGTCTCCTGCACAACGTCACCGGCTTCGTCGGTGATGATGTTCTTGGTCACGATGATCTGGGTGCCGTGTGCCTCGCGCATCGAGTCCACCCACACGTCGCAGTAGAGCTTGTCGCCCGCCACGATCGGCTTGGCGAACTTGAGTACCTGGTCGACCTGGACGATCTGTGCGTCCTCGACCGCGATCTTGGCGTGTTCGAAGAAGGCCGACTGAGCCTGGTAGCCGAACACGCAGATGAACGTCAGGGGGGCCACCAACCCCTTGTAGCCGAGTTCGGCCGCCGCATCCTCATCCTGAAAAATGGAGCCGTCGTTTTGCACCGCCACCGCGTACTCGCGGATCTTCTCCCGCTCCACGACATAGTGGTCGGGATAGCGGTAGTGCATCCCGACGATCTTTGCGCTCAAAGACACAGGTCTAAAGCCTACCTAGTCAACCTCAATAAATGTCGCGGGCCCTACCGTGTTTCGCGGTGGGGCTGGTGCTTACCGCAATTCGGGCAGAACTTCTTCAGCTCCATGCGGTCGGGGTCGTTGCGGCGGTTCTTCTTGGTGATGTAGTTACGGTGCTTGCACACCTCGCATGCCAAGGTGATCTTGGGCCGCACATCGGTACTGGAAGCCATGTCCGTTCTCTCTCAAATCGCGCTGTTGTGCTGTTGCCTTGTAGCGATGGCCGGACTCGAACCGGCGACCTAACGATTATGAGTCGTTCGCTCTAACCGACTGAGCTACATCGCCTCGGGGCCACCCCGCCTTGGGGTGTGGGCCGCCTGCCTGCTCGGCGTCCGCCGAGCCCCCTAACGGAATCGAACCGTTGACCTTTTCCTTACCATGGAAACGCTCTACCGACTGAGCTAAGGGGGCCGTTCACCCAAGCGACAGTCCTGCCGCGAGGCCTAAAAGAGGGTACAGCCTGGCGCGCAACGTCACCAAACCACCGACTGCCCCCGGGCGGCTCGTCAACTGGTCGCGTCGCGACGAGGTTGCCACGCGCTGAGATCGCTGAACTCGTCGTACTCCTCGTCGTCCTTGTCTTCCGGGTCCGACTCGGCGAGCAAGGTCCGCAACGCCAGATGGACGGCCTCGCGCGTGTCGGCCAGGTGGAACCGACGAATCGCTTCTTGGACCAGATCGTCGTCGACTTCGATCTCGACCGTCTTCTTCATGCGCCAACAATACCCACTACGGGTGACCTGAACCCGGGCGGCGAGTCGCGGGCAAACCACTAGACCTGATGGTGCGGACCCGCTTCGCCCGGCCGCGCCGCGCTCGCGATCCGCACTGGACCTGATGGTGCGGACCCGCTTCGCCCGGCCGCGCCGCGCTCGCGATCCGCACTGGACCTGATGGTGCGGACCCGCTTCGCCCGGCCGCGCCGCGCTCGCGATCCGCACTAGTCTGGTCGGGTGTCAGAGGACCGGCTGTATTTCCGCCAACTGCTCTCCGGTCGCGATTTCGCTGCCGGTGACATGTTCGCGACGCAGATGCGCAACTTCGCCTACCTGATCGGGGACCGCCAGACCGGGGACTGTGTGGTGGTCGACCCCGCGTATGCCGCCGGCGACCTGCTCGACGCGCTCGAGGCCGACGGCATGCACCTGTCCGGCGTACTGGTGACCCACCATCACCCCGACCACGTGGGCGGGTCGATGATGGGCTTCCAGATGGAGGGCCTGGCCGAGCTGCTGGAGCGAGCGGCCGTCCCGGTGCATGTGAATGCCCATGAAGCCGTTTGGGTTTCGAGGGTGACCGGGATCGGCCTCGGCGACCTCACCACCCACGAGGGCCACGACAAGGTCAGCATCGGCGACATCGAGATCGAGCTGCTGCACACGCCGGGCCACACCCCCGGCAGCCAGTGCTTCCTGCTCGGGGACCGCCTGGTCGCCGGGGACACGCTGTTCCTGGACGGGTGCGGGCGCACCGACTTCCCCGGCGGCGACTCCGACGAGATGTATCGCAGCCTGCAGCGGCTCGCCGCGCTGCCGGGCGACCCGACAGTCTTTCCGGGACACTGGTATTCGGCCGAGCCGAGCGCATCGCTGTCGGAGGTCAAGCGCTCCAACTATGTGTATCGCGCCGCGGACCTTGATCAGTGGCGAATGTTGATGGGCGGCTAATTGACGTGGGGCAATTTTTCGCTGCACTGATTGCGCGGTCGGCAATATCGGCCGAATACCTCTACGATCGGTCCAGCGAAATGTCCCGCCGAAGATCGCTGTGATATAAGCGGAGGGTGGATTCAATGGGGTGGATCCAGGACGGCTGGCACGGGGTGACAAATGTGGGGTCCAGCACCTGGTTGGCGTGGGCGGCGTGGGCCGCCATCTTGCTGGGTATCGTCGCGCTGATCTTCACAAATCGCCAGCTCAGGCTCAACCGGCGGGTGGCCGCGGAGAAGATTCGGCCGCACGTCGCGATGTACATGGAACCGCATCCCGCCGACTGGCACGTAATCGAACTGGTCGTCCGGAATTTCGGCCAGACCGCGGCCTACGACATCCGCTTTTCATTTCCGAATCCGCCGACGGTAGCCGAATACGAAAACGCCGCCGACGGCTACGCCGACGTCGTACAACTGCAGCTTCCGAGCGAGTTGCCGGTGCTCGCGCCCGGCCAGGAATGGCGCATGGTGTGGGACTCGGCGCTCGACCGCGCCGAAATCGGAACGGGCATCGAATCCCGCTTCGCCGGCACCCTGATCTATTACGACCGCCCCGACAAGCCGCGCGGTTGGCGGTTCTGGCAGGGCGAGCGACCCGCCCTGCAGACGAGCGTGGTGCTGGACTGGGATGCGCTGCCGCCGGTCCAGCGCATCGAGTTGATGACGACGCACGACCTGGCGAAACGGGAAAAACAGAAGCTGGAGCTGCTGCGCGGCCTGCTGACCTACTTCCACTACGCCAGCAAGGAAACGCGCCCCGACGTGTTCCGCAGCGAGATCGAGCGGATCAACGGCGCCGTGCAGGAGACGCAGGAGCGGTGGCGCACCCGGCTGCTCGACCAGCCCACCGATGTCGGACTGCGCTGGGGTAACGCCGAAGCGGATCTGGCCAAACACCGCAGCCAGCACGTCTGACGCGGGATCGAAGGAGCAACCCATGACCGGCCCGGTCGCCTACAGCCAGCAGGACTCCATCGCGGTCATCAGGATGGACGACGGCAAGGTCAACGCGCTGGGCCCGACCATGCAGCAGGCGCTGAACGAGGCCATCGACCAGGCCGACAGCGACAATGTCGGGGCGCTGGTGATCACCGGGAACGATCGGGTGTTCAGCGGCGGCTTCGACCTGAAGATCCTGACCTCGGGTCAGGCGCAGCCCGCGATCGACATGCTGCGGGGCGGCTTCGAGCTGGCCTACCGGCTGTTGTCCTACCCCAAGCCGGTGGTGATGGCCTGCACCGGCCACGCCATCGCGATGGGCGCGTTCCTGCTGTCGTCCGGCGACCACCGGGTGGCCGCCCACGCCTACAACATCCAGGCCAACGAGGTCGCGATCGGCATGGTCATCCCGCACGCGGCGCTGGAGATCATGAAACTGCGGCTGACGCGGTCCGCCTACCAGCAGGCCGCCGGGCTGGCCAAGACGTTCTTCGGCGAAACCGCCCTCGCGGCGGGCTTTGTCGACGAAATCGTGTTGCCGGAGGTGGTGGTCAGCCGCGCCGAGGAAGCCGCGCGTGAATTCGCCGGCCTGCACCAGCACGCCCACGCCGCAACGAAATTGCGCGCCCGCGCCGACGCCCTGGCGGCCATCCGCGCCGGAATCGACGGGATAGAGGCCGAGTTCGGGCTCTGAAGCGCCGCGCGCGCTGATGTAGTGAGGAGGCGAACGCGGTGGCAGGTAAAAGACCTGGCCACCGCGTTGCTCGCCTCCTCGCCGCCAGTGTGACACGCACGTCCGGCGCCGTCACTTCACCCTGGCGCGGGTCAGTCGGCGGCTGACGTCCATTGGTAGGGAAGGAATTTCCCGTCGAATGTCACCACCACCCGATCGCCGGAGGCGTGCGGGCGCTTTTGCAGGTCGACGCTGAAGTTGATCGCGCTCATGATGCCGTCGCCGAACTGCTCGTGGATCAGTTCCTTGATCGCGCCGCCGTACACCTGGAGGGCTTCGTAGAAGCGGTAGATGGTCGGGTCGGTCGGCACGGCGGTGGGCAGGCCGCCGCGCATCGGCGGGGCCGCCAGCACGGGCACCGCCGACTCGTCGAGGCCGAGCATCTCGACGAGGACCTTGCCGAGCTCGGCGGGTATCGGGTGCTGGCCCAGCAACGCCGACGTGGTCCACAGCACCGGCCTGTCGATCGCGTCGGCCAGCTCCTGCCAGGTCAGCCCCCTGGCCAACCGCGCGACGACGACCTGTTCTGTGAGTTCGTTTCTCGTCATGCGTATCAGCATTGCACCGGACTGGTACGGGTTCATGTCGGCGGAGAAACACGCTCGGTCAATCTGATCGCCGGCGTGCCGCTACCGACCGAACCTCACCCCGGTTTGGTGGCGGTGACGAGGCGAGTCGAAAACCAGGGGCCGCCGTACCACATCCGCCATCCGAGGTTGCGCCGCTTGACGTTTCGCCAGCCCAGCTCGCGCAGCCGGGCGGCGTGGTTGCGGGTCTCCCACAGGTCGGCGATGGCGAGCCGACCGCCCGGGCGCAGCACGCGAACCGCTTCGTCGAGGGCCTTGCGCCGGCCGGCCCGAGTCGGGATGTTGTGGATCGCCAGGCTGCTCACGATGACGTCGACGCTTTCGTCGGCCAGCGGCAGGTCGGTCATGTCGCCGGTGCGCACCTCGACGCGGTCGGCGACCCCTTCCAGCTCCGCGTTGGTCAGCGTGGCCTGCTGCGAGTTGTCGGTCTGGTCGGCCCGCCAGAGGTCCACCCCGATCGCCCGGCCCCGCGGCAGGCGCTTGGCCGCGGCCATCAACACCGCGCCGCGCCCGCACCCCAGGTCGAGCACCGTCTCGTCGCCGCTCAGCCGCAGCTCGTCGAGCACCCGGTCCCAGACGACGAACTTGCCCGATCGCGTGGCGTAGATGTAGGAGAACATCGCCGCGAGCATCGCCGCGCCCGATCCCCCGGCCAGCGCCGCTCCGGCACGCCTGCCGCGCGCCCAGCTGACCGCGGCCCAGACCGCGAGGGCGGCGGCCTGGGCGCACACAGCTACGCCCTGGGTGCGCGCCGAGATGGTGTGAAAAGATCCGTCGATTCCGTAGTCGCCGCGGTGATCATGCACGAGCACAAGCATATTCGGCCGTCTGCGGTCACCAGCTCCCGTGGTGAACGACCTCGGCGAACGGGCGCCGGTTCGGCTTGCGGATCGGGGTGAGCGGGCGGTCGGCGGGATACCCGATGCCGAGCAGGAAGGCCACCTGGTGGTCGTCCGGCACGCCCAGGATGGCGCGCGCCTTGTCCTGGTCGCCCACCGACGAATGGCCCGTCCCGATGCCGAGGTCGGTGGCCGCGATCATCATCGCCATCGTGGCCTGGCCGATGTCGTAGGTGTCGGTGACCAGCCTGCGCCGGTCCGGCGGCTCGGGCACGACGATGGCGATCGCGGCCGGGGCCGCCGCGATGTGGCCGGCGCCCTGCCAGACCGTGGACAGCTCCTGCAGCTGGTCGCGGTCGGTGACGATGACGAAGTCCCACGGCTGCCGGTTCTTCGCCGAGGGTGCCCGCCAGCCGGCCTCGGCGATGCGGTTCAGGTCCTCCTCCGACACCGGCTGTGGCTGGTACTGCCGGACATTGCGCCGCGCGCTGATCGCGTCCCAAGCTTCCATAGTCGTTTCGAACGGCATGTCGGCGCATAATCATCCCCGCCCGTCGGTGCGGCGTTCTATGGTGGCAGCGCAATGGCCCTCCATCTCCACCGCGCCGAACGCACCGATCTGCTCGCCGACGCTCTCGGCGCCCTGCTGGCCAACCCCCGGGCCGACCCGTTCGCCGAGGAGCTGGTGCTGGTGCCCGCGCGCGGCGTGGAGCGCTGGCTTTCTCAGCGGCTGTCGCACGTGCTGGGTGCCGGGCCCGGCGGCGACGGGGTGTGCGCGGGGGTGGCGTTCCGCAGTCCGGCGTCGTTGCTCGCGGAAATCACCGGCACCGCCGACGACGACCCGTGGGCGCCGGAGGCGATGACGTGGCCGCTGCTGGAGGTCATCGACAGCAGCCTCGACGAGCCGTGGTGTGCAACGCTCGCAACGCATTTGGGCCACTTTCACACCGGTGAGGAGTCGGAGCTGCGCCGGGCCCGGCGGTATGCGACGGCGCGCCGGCTGGCGGGGCTGTTCGCGTCGTACGCCCGGCAGCGCCCGCAACTGCTCGCCGACTGGCTGGCGGGCGACGCGGGAAACCTGGACGAGGACCTGCTCTGGCAGCCGGAGCTGTGGCGGGCGCTGGTCCGCCGCGTGCCGGCCGACCCCCCGCACGTGCGCCACGACAAGACCGTCGAGCGGCTGCGAAAAGGGCCGAGTGACCTGCCGGCGCGGCTGTCGCTGTTCGGGCACACCCGCCTGGCGCGCACCGACGTGCAGTTGCTCGACGCGCTGGCGACCCACCACGACCTGCACCTGTGGCTGCCGCACCCCAGCGACGAACTCTGGCGGGCGCTGGCCGGCGCCCACGGCGCGATTCCCCGCCGTGCCGACGTGAGTCACCGCGACGTGCGGCACCCGCTGCTGGCGACGCTCGGACGGGACCTGCGCGAGCTCCAGCGCGGCCTGCCTACGGATCCGCGGACCGACGAATATCTTCCGAGCCCGGCGCGCCCCGACACGCTGCTCGGCTGGCTGCAGTCCGACATCGCCGCCAATGCCGTTCGGCCCCAAGGGCGCAACCTCGCCGCCGACGACCGCTCCGTGCAGATCCACAGCTGCCACGGGCCGGCCCGGCAGGTCGATGTGCTGCGCGAGGTGCTGCTCGGGCTCCTGCAGGACGACCCGACGCTGCAGCCGCGCGACATCCTGGTGATGTGCCCGGACATCGAGACCTACGCGGCGCTGATCGTCGCCGACTTCGGCCTCGGGGACGTGGTGCACGGCGCGCATCCCGCCCACGGTCTGCGGGTGCGGCTCGCGGACCGCTCGCCGATCCAGACCAATCCCCTGCTCGGTGTGGCGGCGCAGCTGCTGGCGCTGGCGGGCAGCCGGGTGACCGCCAGCGAGGTGCTCGACTTCGCCGAGGCCACCCCGGTGCGCGCCTGCTTCGGCTTCACCGACGACGACCTGGAGGCCATCGCCCGCTGGGTCCGGCAGGCGAACATCCGGTGGGGCTTCGATCAGGAGCACCGGCGCCCGTATCACGTCGACTTCGTGCACAACACTTGGCGTTTCGGCATCGACCGGGTGCTGACCGGGGTCGCGATGTCGGACGACTCGCACGCCTGGATCGACGCCACCCTCCCCCTCGACGACGTCAGCAGCAACCGCGTCCAGTTGGCCGGGCAGCTGGCCGAATTCGTCTGCCGACTGCAACACGTCGTCGACTCGCTCACCGGGGCGCGCCCGCTGCGCGACTGGCTGGCCGCCCTGGCCGAGGGCGTTGCTCTGCTGGCGCGCGTCGACGATTCGGACCTGTGGCAGACCAGCCAGATGCAGCGTGAGTTCGCCCAGGTGCTGGCCGACGCCGGCGCCCGCGCGGACACCGTGTTGCGGCTGCCCGACGTCCGCGCCCTGCTCGACCGGCAGCTGTCCGGGCGCCCGACGCGGGCCAACTTCCGCACCGGCACGCTGACGGTGTGCACGATGGTGCCGATGCGCTCGGTGCCGCACCGGGTGGTGTGCCTGGTCGGGCTCGACGACGGGGTGTTCCCGCGCCTGGGCGTCGTCGACGGCGACGACGCGCTGGCCCGCAACCCGATGACCGGCGAACGCGACATCCGTTCGGAGGACCGGCAACTGCTGCTCGACGCGGTCGGCGCGGCCACCGAGAAGCTGGTGATCACCTACACCGGCGCCAACGAGTACTCCGGCCAGCCCCGCCCGCCCGCGGTGCCGCTGGCCGAATTGCTGGACACCCTCGACATGACCGCGCAGCACGGCGTCCGCGACCGCGTCCTCGTCGAGCATCCGTTGCAGCCCTTTGACATTCGCAACGTCACGCCCGGCGAGCTGGTGCCCAAGGTTCCGTTCAGCTTCGACCCGACCGTGCTGCGCGCGGCGCGGGTGGCCGGCGGCCAACGGGGCGAGCGGCCCCGGTTCATCTCCGGGCCGTTGCCGCCACCGCCCGCCGACGACGTGATCCTCGCCGACCTCGTCGAGTTCTTCAAGGATCCGGTGAAGGGCTTCTTCCGCGCCCTGGAGTTCACGCTGCCCCGCGACGTCGACGGCGTGCAGGACGCCATGCCCGTCGACCTCAACGCCCTCGAGGAGTGGACGGTCGGCGACCGGATGCTCGGCGACATCCTGCGCGGCATGACGCCCGACGACGCGCGGCAGGCCGAGTGGCGCCGGGGCACGCTGCCGCCGGGCCAGCTGGGATGGCGCAAGGCGACCGAGATCCGCGATCAGGCCACCCTGCTCGCGGCCGCCGCGCTGCGGCAGCGGCGGGCCGACGCCCGGGCCTACGACGTCGACGTCGAGCTCGGATCGGGGCGACGGCTCACCGGCACGGTGTCGCCGGTGTACGGCGATCGGCTGGTGTCGGTCACCTATTCCAGACTGGACGGCAAGCACCTGCTCGAGTCGTGGATTCCGTTGCTGGCGTTGATCGCCCATGACCCGGGCCGCGACTGGTCGGCGGTGTGCCTCGGCCGCGCTCGGCGGGGCACCACCCCGCGGGAGGAGGGGCTGGGGCGGCCGGCCGGGGATGCCGTCGACGTGTTGCGCGAGCTGGTGGCGATCTACGACGCCGGGCGCCGGGAACCGATTCCGTTGCCCGTCAAGACATCCTATGCGTGGGCGGCCGCCCGGCATTGCGGTGACGACCCGATCCGCGAGGCCGAATACCGCTGGAAATCCGGCAATTATCCGGGCGAGAACGAGGCGCCCGCGCACGTGCGGGCGTGGGGCAGGGACGCGCGGCTGGAGGCCCTGATGCATGCTCCGCGGCCCGGCGAGGAGCACGACGGCGAGGACACCCGGCTCGGCGCCTACGCGGCCCGGCTCTGGCTGCCGATGCTGCGCGCCGAGCGGAGGCCGGGCTAGATGGAGCGCTTCGACCTGCTCGGCCCGTTGCCCGCCGAACGCTCGACGACGGTGCTGGAGGCCAGCGCGGGAACCGGCAAGACCTTCGCGCTGGCCGGCCTGGTGACCCGCTACCTCGCCGACGGCGCGGCCACGCTCGACCAGATGCTGCTCATCACCTTCGGCCGGGCCGCCAGCCAGGAGCTGCGCGAGCGGGTGCGGTGTCAAATCGTCGACGCCGTAGCCGCTTTCGACGACCGCGCCGATCCCGAGCAGGCGGCGCGCAGGCAGCGCCTGCGTGACGCGCTGGCCGGATTCGACGCGGCGACCATCGCGACCACCCACCAGTTCTGCCAGCTGGTGTTGCGCTCGCTCGGCGTGGCCGGCGACACCGCCGCGAGCGTGACCCTGATCGAGAGCCTCGACGAGCTCGTCACCGAGATCGTCGACGACCTGTACCTGGCCCACTTCGGCCAGCAGCGCGACGATCCGGTACTGGCCTACCGCGACGCGCTGCGCCTGGCCCGCGAGGTGGCCAACAACCCGTCGGCGCAGCTGCGGCCGCTGGAGCCCGAGCCCGGCTCGCGGGCGGCGGTGTGCGTCGGCTTCGCGAAAGATGTTCTCGCCGAGCTGGATACCCGCAAGCGCCAGCTGGGCGTGCTGAGCTATGACGACCTGCTGAGCCGGCTGGCGGACGCGCTGGCCACCGAAGATTCACCCGCCCGCGTGCGGATGCAGCAACGCTGGCCGATCGTGATGGTCGACGAGTTCCAGGACACCGACCCGGTGCAGTGGCAGGTCATCGATCGCGCGTTCAGCGGGCGCTCCACCGTCGTGCTGATCGGCGACCCGAAGCAGGCCATCTACGCGTTCCGCGGCGGCGACATCGACACCTACCTGCGGGCGGCCGAAACCGCGGGCGAGAAGAAGACGCTGGGCACCAACTGGCGCAGCGACGCGGCCCTGGTGCAACGCCTGCAGGTGGTGCTGCGCGGCGCCCAACTCGGCGACCCCGCGATCGTGGTGAACGAAGTCGAGGCGCACCACCGGGGCCATCGGCTCGCCGGCGCCCCGCACAACGACCCGTTCCGATTGCGGGTGGTGCCGCGAACCGCGTTGGGCCGCAAGGGTTTGGCGAACATGCCGATCGACGAGTTGCGCGGCCACATCGGCGCCGACCTGGCCGCCGACATCCGCGCCCTGCTCGCCGCCGCCGCGATGTTCGACGGCCGGCCGCTGCAGGCCCGCGACATCGCCGTGATCGTGGAAAGGCACAAGGACGCCGCCGCTTGCTTCCTGGCGCTATGCGATGCGGGCATCCCGGCGGTGTACACCGGCGACTCCGACGTCTTCACGTCGGACGCCGCCGAAGATTGGCTCTGCCTGCTGGAGGCGTTCGATCAGCCGCACCGGCCCGGCATGGTCCGCGCCGCCGCGGCGACGATGTTCTTCGGCGAGACCGCGCAATCGCTGGCGGCCGGCGGTGATGCATTGACCGACCGGGTCGCGGAAACGTTGCGGGAGTGGGCCGGCCATGCCCGCGAACGCGGGGTCGCGGCGATCTTCGAGGCCGCGCAGCTGCGCGGCATGGGTGATCGCGTGTTGTCCTGGCAGGACGGCGAGCGCCACCTGACCGACCTGGCACACATCACGCAGCTGCTGGGAGACGTTGCGCACCGCGAGCACTACAGCCTGCCCGCGCTGCGTGACTGGCTGCGCCGCCAGCGCGACGAACGCAGCGGCTCGGCCGAACGCAACCGGCGACTCGACAGCGACGCGGCCGCCGTTCAGATCATGACCGTGTACGTGAGCAAGGGGCTGCAGTACCCGATCGTGTACCTGCCGTTCGCATTCAACCGCGGTGTGCCGAAACGCGACATCGTGCTGTTCCACCACGACCGGGTGCGCTGCCTGCACGTCGGCGGCCGGGACAGCCCCGACTTCGCGAGGGTCGAGGCGCTGGGACGACAGGAGGATGCCGGCGACGCCAGCCGGCTCACCTACGTCGCCATGACCCGCGCGCAGTCGCAGGTGGTGGCGTGGTGGTCGCCGGCCTACGACGAACCCAACGGCGGCCTGTCACGCCTGCTGCGCGGCCGCCGGCCGGGCGAGTCGTTCGTCCCCGACCGCTGCGAGCCGGCCAAGATCTCCGACGACGACGCGATGGCCCGGCTGCGCGAATGGGAGGCGGCGGGCGGCCCGGTGATCGAGGAGTCGGTGGTGGCCCGGGCCCTGCCCTCGATGCCCCCCGAGCCGGTGCCGTCGGACCTGGACTACCGCCACTTCCACCGCAGCATCGACACCGGCTGGCGGCGCACCTCCTACTCGGGTCTCATCCGGGTGACCGAGACGTCGGCGTCCGCCGGGGTGAGCAGCGAGCCCGAGGTCACCGAGCTGGACGACGAGTCCGGGTCAGTTCCGTTGTCGGAGAACGCCTCCGGGCCGCAGCTGCCCTCGCCGATGGCGGACCTGCCGACGGGCGCGAAGTTCGGCACCCTGGTGCACGCGGTGCTGGAGACCGCCGACCCGCTGGCCGCCGATCTGGCGGCCGAGCTCGAGTCGCAGATCCGGAAGCACTCCGTGTGGTGGCCGGTCGACGTGCCGCCCCAGGCGCTGGCCGCGGCGCTGGTGCCGATGCACGAGACCCCGTTGGGACCGCTGGCCGGCGATTTGACGCTGCGGCAGATCGGCCTGCGGGATCGGTTGCGGGAGTTGGACTTCGAGTTCCCGCTGGCCGGCGGCGATCTGCGGGTGGCGGCACCGGAGATTCTGCTGGCGGATGCGGGAGAATTGTTGCGCGAGCACTTGCCCGCCGGCGATGCGCTGGCCTCCTACGCCGACCGGTTGGCGGGCCCGGCGCTGGGCGGCCAGCCGTTGCGCGGCTACCTCACCGGCTCGGTCGATGCCGTGTTGCGCATTCCCGAGCGCGCGGGGCATCGCTATGTGGTGGTGGACTACAAGACCAACTGGCTCGGCGATCCGGAGCGGCCACTGACGTCCGCCGATTACGACCGGTCGCGGCTCATCGAGGCGATGCTGCACTCGGACTATCCGCTGCAGGCGCTGTTGTACAGCGTTGTGCTGCACCGGTTCCTGCGGTGGCGGGTGTCCGACTACGACCCCGCCCGGCACCTCGGCGGCGTCCTCTACCTCTTCGTGCGCGGGATGTGCGGCGCGGACACACCCGTCGTCGACGGGCATCCGTCCGGGGTGTTCAGCTGGCGACCGCCCCCGTCGTTGGTCGCGGCGTTGTCGGATCTGCTCGACGCGGGTAGGGCGGTCGCGTGACGGTGCAGGCGATCGCCGCCGACGGATTGCTGCGGGTATTCGGCGATGCCGGCGTCTTCGAGGCCGCGGATGTCCATGTGGCGCAGCGCCTCACCGCGCTCGCCGGTGAGCCCGACGAGCGGGTGGCGCTGGCGATCGCGCTCGTCGTGCGCGCGCTGCGGGGCGGTTCGGTGTGCGTGGACCTGCGGGCGGTGGCGGCGCAGCTCGGCATGGCCGAGCTGCCGTGGCCCGCCGCCGACGATTGGCTGGCCGCGGTGCGGGCCAGCCCGTTGCTCGGATCGCCCCCCGCGCTGCGGCTGTTCGGTGACCTGCTCTACCTGGACCGGTACTGGCTCGAGGAGGAGCAGGTGTGCGCCGACCTGTTGGCGCTGTCGGTGTCCGGGACGGTGGGCGACGCGCCCGCGCTGGAGCGACTGTTCGCCAAGCCGAAGTACGACGAGCAACGAACGGCCGCCGAAATGGCGCTGTCGCAGGCGGTTACGGTGCTGACCGGGGGACCCGGCACCGGCAAGACCACCACGGTGGCGCGGCTGCTGGCGCTGCTGGTCGGCCAGGCCGAAAGCGCCGGGGCTCCGCGGCCGCGGATCGCGCGGGCCGCGCCGACCGGCAAGGCCGCGGCGCGACTGGCCGAGGCGGTGGCCGTCGAGGTCGAGAATCTCGAGGATGCGGCGGACCGGGCGCGCCTCGCCGGCGTGCAAGCCACGACGCTGCACCGGCTGCTGGGTTCGCGGCCGGATACGTCGGTGCGGTTCAAGCACAATCGCGGCAACCGGCTGCCGCACGACGTGATCGTCGTCGACGAGACGTCGATGGTGTCGTTGACGATGATGGCCCGGTTGCTGGAGGCCGTGCGCCCGGACACGCGACTCATTTTGGTGGGCGATCCCGACCAGCTCGCCTCGGTCGAGGCCGGCGCCGTGCTCGCGGACCTGGTGGAGGGGCTGGCCGCCCGGCGCGACGTGCGGGTGGCCGCCCTGCGCACGCCGCACCGATTCGGTGAGTCGATCGGCGCGCTGGCCGAGGCGATCCGGACCGGCGACGAAGAGCGCGTAATGGGGTTGCTGCGTGCCGGCGGCGCGAATATCGAGTGGATCGACTCCGACCGCCCCGCCGACCGGCTGCGCGACGTGCTGGTCTCCCACGCGCTGCGGGTGCGGGAGGCCGCGGTGCTCGGCGCCGCGGGCGAGGCGTTGGCGACGCTCGACCAGCACCGGCTGCTGTGCGCGCACCGGCGCGGGCCGTATGGGGTCTCGCACTGGAACCGGCAGGTGGAGCGCTGGCTCACCGAGGAGACGGGCCAGCCGGCGTTCGCGGCGTGGTACGCCGGCCGGCCATTGTTGGTGACCGCCAACGACTATGGGCTCAAGGTCTACAACGGCGACACCGGCGTGGTGGTGGCCGGCCCCGACGGGCTGGTGGCCGTCATCGCCGGGGCCTCTGGGCCGCTGGACTTCGCCCCCAGCCGGCTGGCGGACATCGAGACCATGCACGCGATGACCATCCACAAGAGCCAGGGCAGCCAGGCCGCCGAGGTGACGGTCCTTATGCCGCCTGAGGATTCGCGGTTGCTGACCCGTGAGCTGTTCTATACCGCGGTGACCCGGGCCAAGGTGAAGGTCCGGGTGGTCGGTTCGGAGCCGTCGGTGCGCGCCGCGATCGGCCGGCGGGCGGTGCGGGCGAGCGGGCTACGCCAGCGGCTGCAGGCGGCCCGCTGATGGCTCAGGCCACCTAAGGCCCACACTCGGCGGCCGAGCCCGGTGCGGAAGAATCGCGGTCACCATGGATGACGATCCCCCACCTGCATCCCGACGCCGCCACATCGTGCGGCTCGCGGTGTTCGGCGCGTTCCTGGCTGCAATGTTCTACCTGGTGGCCATCGCACGAGTCATCGACATCGAGGCGATACGGCGCGCGGTCTCGGCGACGGGACCGGCGGCGCCGCTGGCCTATGTCGCGGTGTCGGCGGTCCTCGGCGCGCTGTTCGTGCCGGGCTCGATCCTGGCGGCGGGCAGCGGGATGCTGTTCGGTCCGCTGCTGGGGGTCTTCGTGACGCTGGGCGCGGCGGTCGGCACCGCGGTGGTCGCGAGTCGCGTCGGCCGCCGGGCCGGCCGGGACAGCGCGCGGGCCCTGCTCGGGCAGCGACGCGCCGAGCGCATCGACGCGCTGATCGAACGGGGCGGGCTGTGGGCGGTCGTGGGCCAGCGCTTCGTCCCGGGCATCTCCGACGCCCTCGCGTCCTACGCGTTCGGGGCTTTCGGGGTTCCGTTGTGGCAGATGGCGGTGGGCTCGCTGATCGGTTCGGCGCCAAGGGCTTTCGCGTACACCGCGCTGGGCGCCTCCATCAGGCACCTGTCGTCACCGCTGGCGTACGCGGCGATCGCGGTGTGGTGCGTGAGCGCCATCGTCGGCGCGTTCGCGGCGCGGCACGGATTTCGGAAATGGCGCGGGCAGGCCCGGGGCGGCGTGGACGAACAGGCGTAAGTCTCGTCACCGAACGTGCAACTGTTGCGAAATTCGTCGCAGAAACTCGCAGCAGTTTCACGCTCGACGCTCGGCGCAAAGGCGCAAAGGCGCAAAGGCGCCGGAGCGCCCATGCGCCGGGTCGCTGACTACGCCCGCTGCGCGGCCACGAACAGGTTCCCCGGCACCTGGTCGGCGACCTCTTCGGGGACCTTGCGGCCGTAGGAGGCCATCAGCTCGTCGGCCGACTTGACCGTCACGGCCCAGCCGTGCCGGGCGAACCAGTCGCCGACCTCTTCGCGCTCCTCGAAGTAGAACAGTTCCTCGTTGTTGGGGATCTGGCGCTGCGGGTCGAGCTTGGTCACCAGGGCACGGATGCGCTCCATCCGCGCGCGACGGTTGGCGCGGAACTCGGGATCGAGGAACTTGGGGCCCAGCGCTTCCACGGCGACCCGGCTGCCGGCGGCGGCGAGCGCGTCGACGCGTTCGAAGAGCAGCTGCTGGGCCGCGGCAGGCAGGTAGGGCATCAGGCCCTCGGCCGACCAGGCGCTGGGCGCCGAGGCGTCAAAACCTGCCTGCCGCAACGCCGTCGGCCAATCCTGACGCAAATCGATCGGGACGGCGACGCGGTTGCAGGCGGGCCGCGCCCCGTGCTCGTCCAACGTCGACGACTTGAACTCCAGCACCCGCGGCTGGTCGAGCTCGTACACGGTGACGCCGTCCGGCCACGGCAACCGCCACGCCCGCGAGTCCAGACCCGACGCCAGGATCACCGCCTGGCGGATGCCCGCCTCGCCCGCGTCGACAAAGAACTGATCGAAAAACGCCGTGCGGCACGCCATGTAGCCGACCATCGCCTTCATCTGCAACTGCAGGCTCGGTTCGGCCTGGAGGACCTCGGCGGGCAGCTTGGAGGCCGAATACCAGTTCCACAGCCCGTCACCGGCGGCGTTCAGGAAGACCCGCGCGAACGGATCGCTGATCAACGGGTTCTCGCTCTCGGTTTCCACCGCGCGCGCCGAGGCCACGCCCAACGCGGTCGCCCCCACGCTTTCGGTGATCTCCCAGCTGTCGTTGTCCGTCCTTGCCACGCTCACTCCCTCTCATTGCGTTCGGCGGCCACGAAAAGCGTCTTCGGGGCGGCGTCCTCGACGTCCTGCGGCGGCCGGCGGTCGTAGCGGGCCATCAGCTCCTCGGCCGGCGTGACCGTCACGTCCCAGCCGTGCCGGTTCAGCCAGTCGCCCACGTCCTCGCGCTCCTCGAAGTACCACAGGTCCTGGACGTCGGGGATGTCGCGGTCGGGCTCGAGCCTCGCCATCAGGTCGCGGACCCGCTGCATCCTCTCGCGTTGCTTCGCGTGCGCGGCCTCGTCGAGGAAGTCTGGGCCGTGCGCCTCCACGGCGATCCGGCTGCCGGCGGCGCCCAGGGCGTGGACACGCTCGAACAACAACTCCTCGGCGGCCGCCGGCAAGAACGGCAACAGCCCCTCGGCCGACCACGCGCTCGGCACCGACGGGTCAAACCCCGCCTGCCGCAACGCGGCCGGCCAGTCGTGGCGCAGGTCGATCGGGACGTGCACCAGGTTGCACGTGGGCTCGGCGCCGTGCCCGCGCAGCGTCGAGGACTTGAACTCCAGCACGCCGGGCTGGTCGAGCTCGTAGACCGTGACGCCGTCTGGCCAGGGCAACCGCCACGCCCGCGAATCCAGGCCCGCGGCCAGGATCACCACCTGCCGCACGCCCGCGCGGGTGGCGTCGAGGAAGAACCGATCGAAGAACGCGGTCCGGGCGGCCATGTAGTCGACCATTCGCTTCATCTGCGGCACCAGGTCCGGTTCGGCCTCGGCGATCTCGGCGGGCAGGTCGGGCGCGGCGAACCAGTTCCACATGCCATCGCCCGCGGCGTCCAGGAAGACCCGCGCGAACGGGTCGCTGATCAGCGGGTTTTCGCTCTCGGTTTCCGCCGCGCGGGCCGCCGCGACGCCCAGCGCCGTGGCGCCGACGCTCTCGGTGATCTCCCAGGTGTCGTTGTCGGTTCTGGCCACCCTCGTGTCCCCCAATTCGAATAGCTCAACTACCTATATACCTTCGCCGACCCTACGCGCGTCGAATGTGAACAAGCTGTCCGTGAGGTTCATCCGCGCTGGCCCGCAGGTATCCGGTTAAGGTCTCGACATGCGGGTTGACGGGCGCGAAATCAGCGTTTCGGGCAACCTGCTGCAACCGATCACCCGGCGGACCAACGACATCCTTCGGCTCGCAGCGACCGTGGTGTTCTTCGCGATCGTCATCGCCGGCTCACTGATCACCCGGCCGCAGTGGGTGGCGCTGGAGAAGTCCATCTCGGAGATCGTCGGGGTGCTGACGCCCACCCAGTCCGATCTCGTGTACCTGGTGTACGGCGTCGCGATCCTGGCTCTGCCGTTCGCGATCCTGATCGGTTTGGTCGCCGCGCGGCAATGGAAAATGCTCGGCGCCTACGGGGCCGCGGGTCTGCTTGCGGTGCTGCCGCTCTCGATCGGCGGCAACGGCATCTCGGCGCCGCGTTGGCATTTCGACCTCACGGATCGGCCGCAGACCGTGCTGGCACAGATCCTGGACGACCCGCGGTGGATCGCGATGCTCGCGGCCGTCCTGACCGTGTCGGGTCCGTGGCTGCCCGCGCGCTGGCGGCACTGGTGGTGGACGCTGCTGCTGGCGTTCGTGCCGATCCACCTGTTCATCAGCGCCATCGTCCCGGCGCGCTCGCTGCTCGGACTGGCGGTCGGGTGGTTCGTGGGCGCGCTGGTGGTGCTGGTCGTCGGGACCCCCGCCCTCGAGGTACCCCTGGAGGCCACCGTGCGCGCGCTGGCCAAACGCGGTTGCGTGGTCTCCGAGCTTCGGGTGGTCCGGCCCGCCGGGCCGGGGCCGCTCGTGCTGTCGGCGGGCTGCTGGGATTCCGATTCGGGCCCCGACGAGGCGTTGATCGAGCTTTACGGCCCGCACCAGCGCAGCGGCGGCGCATTGCTTCAGCTGTGGCGCAAGCTTCGGCTGCGCGCCAGGGAGACCGCGCCCCTGGTCGCGTCGATGCGCCGCGTCGTCGAACATCGCGCGCTGATGGCCATCGCGGTCGGTGACCTGGGCCTGGCGAACACGTCGACAATCGCCGTGGCCCCCCTCGACCGCGGCTGGATGTTATACTCCCACAGGCCCATTCGGGGAACCCCGCTCGACCAGTGCGCCAAGACGACTCCGGTCGAACGCGCGTGGGAGTCGCTGCGCGCCCTCAATGACCACCAGATCTCCCACGGCGACCTGCGGGTCACCACGATCACCGTCGACGACGGCACGGTGCTCTTCGGCGGGTTCGGCAACGCCGAGTACGGGGCGACCGAGACCCAACTCCAGTCCGACATCGCACAACTGTTGGTGACGACGTCGGCGCTGTACGACGCGAAGTCGGCGGTGGGCGCGGCGATCGACACGTTCGGCAAGGACACCGTGCTCACCGCATCGCGCCGGCTCACGAAATCGGCTATGCCCAAACAGGTTCGGCGATCGATTGCCGATGCCGGTGCCGTCATCTCCGGCGCCCGCGCCGAGGTGAAGCGTCAAACCGGTGCGGATCAGATCAAGACCGAAACGATCACCCGGTTCACCCGCCGCCAGGTCATCCAGCTGGTGCTGCTGGTCGCGCTGGTGTACGTCGCGTACCCGTTCATCAGCACCATGCCGACGTTCGTCGCCCAGGTCAGTAGGGCGAACTGGTGGTGGGCACTGCTGGGCTTGCTGATATCGGCGCTGACGTACGTGGGCGCGGCGGCCGCGTTGTGGGCGAGCGCCGACGAATCGGTGGTCTTCTGGAAGCTGTCGATAGCCCAGGTGGCCAACACCTTTGCCGCGACCACGACGCCGGCCGGGGTCGGCGGCCTGGCGCTCAGCACGCGCTATTTGCAGAAGGGCGGGGGGCTGTCCGCGGTGCGGGCCACCACCGCGGTGGCGCTGCAACAATCCGTGCAGGTGATCATGCACCTGGTGTTGCTGATCTTGTTCAGCACCGTCGCGGGCGCGTCGATGGACCTCTCGCACTACGTCCCGAGCGCCACGGTCCTGTACCTGATCGCCGGTGTGGCGCTGGGCATCGTCGGCACGTTCCTGTTGGTGCCCCGGCTGCGCCGCTGGCTGGCGACGGACGTGCGTCCGAGGCTGAAGGAGGTGGCCGGCGACCTCGTCGAGGTTGCCCGGGAGCCGAAGCGGCTGGGCCTGATCGTGCTCGGTTGCGCCGGGACGACTCTCGGTGCGGCGCTGGCACTTTGGACCAGCGTCCAAGCGTTCGGCGGCGGCGCCTCGTTCGTCACCTGCACGGTGGTGACGATGGTCGGCGGGACGCTGGCCTCGGCCGCCCCGACGCCGGGCGGTGTCGGCGCCGTCGAGGCCGCCCTGATCGGTGGCTTGGCCGCGTTCGGCATACCCGCGGCCGTCGGCGTGCCGTCGGTCCTGCTCTATCGCGTGCTGACCTGCTGGCTGCCCGTGTTCGCCGGCTGGCCGGTGATGCGGTGGCTGACCGAGAACGAGATGATCTGACCCGCGGTCACGGCGCGTCGGGGCCGCTGCGAACGAGCACGGAAACGACTGACCCCCTGATGGTTTCGCCGGCCGCGGCGCTGAGGAACACCGCGTAGTACCCCTCGGGCACCGACTGCGCCACCGCGATCTGAACGTCCGCGGTGGCCGATCCGTCGGCGCCGAACCGCCCGGACGACGGCGCCACCGTGACCCCGGCGTCCGAGGACGTGCCGGTGACGCGGTAGGCGTCGACGCCGTCGACCATCCGTTGCAGGTCGACCTTGACCTTGCCGGTATGCCCGGGCGCGATCGCGACGGAGGGGTGCGAGACGTTGACGGTCACCGCCGAGCTTCCTGCGCCGAACGACGGCGGCGCGGAGGATTCGCCGGTGCCCCACGACTTGTTCGGGTAGGCCGCCAGCGAAAACTTGAGATCTCCGCCGTCGCGCACCACCCGGTCCGGGATCCAGGTGCGGTCGGTGGCCTCCCCGTCGACGGACAGCCCGTCGATGTATTTCAGGCGGTGCGGTCCGGACGCGCCCGGGGCGGAGATCCGGATGGATCCGCCTTGGGGAAGGGTGATTACGGCGCGGTCGAACAGCGGCGTGGCGACGGTGAGGATCGGCGTCCCCGGGGTGCTCGGGTACAGGCCGAGCGCCGCCCAGACGTACCAGCTGGACAGCGCGCCGAGGTCGTCGTTGCCGGGTGCGCCGTCGGGCGTCGGGCCGAACAGTCCGCGGACCCGGTCGACCGTGAGCTGAGTCTTCCAGGGCTGGCCGACGTAGTTGTACAGCCAGGGCACCCCGAAGCCCGGTTCGTTGCCGGCCCACAGATACGGCTCCTTGGGACCCACGTTCAGCTCTTCGGTGAGCCGGTCGAGCCGGCCGGCGACGGTGGTTCGGCCGCCGAGAGCGGTCACCAGGCCGGCGACGTTGTGCGGCACCCACCAGACGTATTGCTCGGCGTTGCCCTCGTCGAACCCCTCCTGGCCGAAACCCGAACCGGACTCGACGAATCCCGGGCCGGGGGGAAAGAATCCCATCGCGTTGCGGGGCGAGACGTACCGGGTGCTGGGGTTGAACAGGTTCTGCCAGTACTGCGCCCGGTACTGGAATTCGGCGGCCGTCGCCGCGTCGCCGAGCGATTCGGCGAAGCGGGAGATGGCGAAGTCATCGACGGACCATTCGAGCGTGATCGAAGCGCCCGCGCCGAATCCCGCCGTGTCCGGTAGGTAACCCAACCGCAGATAGGTGGCGATGCCCGGTCGCTCCACGTAGCCGTCCAACCCGGTGCCGCCCTCGGTCGCCGCTCTCACCATGTAGCGCAATGCCGCGTGGGCGTCAAAGTCCTTGGCGCCGAAGGCGTACAGGTTCGCGATGAGCGGCACCACGCTGTCTCCGGTCATCTCGCCGGTTGCCGAATTCGCCAGCGCCCAACGGGGAAACGAACCGCTCTGCTCGGCGTCGTTGACCAGCGACTGGGCCATGTCGCTGGCCTGCTTTGGGAAGAGCAGACCCTGCAGGGCGGCCAGGCCCCGGTAGGTGTCCCAGTCGGAGAAGTTGGCGTACTGGGTGCGCCCCTTTTCCACGGTGTGGATGGCGCCGTCGAAGCCGATGTAACGCCCGTCGGCGTCGTTGAAGGTGTTGGGGTGCAGCAGCGAGTGGTACAGCGAGGTGTAGAAGGTGTCCAGGTTGCCAATGTTGCGCCCGGCCACCGCGATACACGACAGCGTGGCCCGCCATTCGGATACCGCGGCCGCGCGCACCTGATCGAAGCCGGCCTCGCCCTCGGCCGCGAGGTTCGCGCGCGCGCCGTCGAGGCCGACGTAGGAGATCGCGGTCCGCACCTCGATCGTCGCGCCGGGCGGGAACTCGACGTAGCCCCCGCTGTAGGGCGACGCCGCGCTGCGCGCGCCGGCGACCACCGAATAGCCGTCCCAGGCACCGTAGGACACGAACGGTCGGCTGAACTTCATCGCGAAGTACACCGTGTAGGTGTTCCTCTTGCCGCAGAACCCGCCGCTGGTCGCCCACCCGGTGATCGTGGTGTTGTCCTCACCGATCTGGATGGTGGCCCGCGAATTGCCCGCCAGCGACGCGCCGGAACGCACGTGGAACAGGGCGGGCCAAACGTTGCGCGGGTACCGGAAGCGGCCGACACCGGTGCGGGTGGTGGCGGTGAGTTCGGCGGTCACTCCGGTGCCGGGGAACCGAACCGTGTAATACCCGGGCTGGCCCTGCTCGGTGTCGTCGTGGGCGATCCGTTCCCAGGCGTTCCACGGCTGGGCGCCGATCGGGGTTGTGGTCGGAAGCATCGAGATGTCGCCGAACGCGGCGCAGCCCACCGAGGCGTGGGTCATGCTGAACCCGCTGGAGCGCGAGTTGTCGTAGTTGTAGCCGGCGTAGTTGCCGACAGTGTCCGGCGAATACTGCACCATTCCGAACGGCGCGGAGGCGCCCGGAAAGTTGTTGATCTCCCCCACCGTCTCGCCGCCCGTCCCGGTGCCGATGAGCGTGTCGACATGCTCGACAGGATCGGTCACCAACGGGGGTTCGCCGTCGTAGGCGATCGGCGGGGCCGCCGCGACGAAGGTCAGGAGCACGGCGCCCGCCGCGACCAACGCGATGAGGGCCCGATAGCGGGCGCGTGACCGCATAGCTGTTCTCTTACTGCATAACCGCCTCGTCGCGGGTTATTTCGGCGATGCCGCGCGTCCGCGGAAATTCACTAGCAACGTTTTGCACCTTCGTCGGCTAGTCTCATTCCGCGTGGCTGGCGCTGGTACCGGCCCAAGCTTGGGGAGATTTGATTGATGAAACACTTGACCGCAGCAACCGTTACCGTCGCGCTGAGTCTGGCGCTCGTGGCGTGCGGCTCTAGCAACAAGTCATCGCCGTCGACGTCGACATCCACCTCGACGTCAACATCGACCTCAACGACCACCGCGAAAACTTCCTCGACGCCAAGCGCGCAGGGCGGCCCGACGATCGCGGACTACATTCGCGACGCCCACATCACCGAAACCCCGGTGCACCACGGCGATCCCGGACCCAACGTCGACCTGCCGGTGCCCGCGGGCTGGCAGATCAACCAGAACGCCGGCACATCCTATGGGGGCATCGTCCAGACGCAGCCGTCCAATCCGTCCGACCCGCCGACCATCTCGGCGCTCTACTCCAAACTGACCGGTGACGTCGACCCCGCGAAGATCATCGAGTACGCCCCCAACGAGCTGCTCGGCCTCCCCGGCTATCAGGGCACCGGCAACGGCCGGGCCACCACGCTCGGGGGTTTTCAGGCCTGGCAGCTCAAGGGCTCCTACCAGAAGGACGGTAAGACGCGTGCCGTCGCCCAGAAGACGGTGGTCATTCCCAGCCAGGGCGCGGTGTTCGTGCTGCAGCTCAACGCCGACGCGCTGCAGGCCGATGAGGCGCCGTTGATGGACGCCGCCAACATCATCGACGACCAGACGACCATCACCCCCTGATCGTCGGCTGCCTTTTGGGGCGCCGCGGCGGCGAACTTCCTACGCCGCGGCGCCCGATTGGCCTTACGGTGTTGGCATGACAGAACAGTCGCACGCGATAGACGCCGGGCACCCACCGTCGGCGGTCCTGCGCCTCGTCAACCCCGTGCTCGGGTTCCTGCTCCGCACCCCGCTCGCCGGGCCCGCACGCAAGCAGCTGATGGTGCTGAGCTTCACCGGGCGAAAGACGGGGCGGCCGTTCACAATTCCCGTCAGCGCCCACGTAATCGACAATGATCTGTATGCCCTGACGGGCGCCCCGTGGAAGCAGAACTTCCGCGGCGGCGCGGCCGCCACCGTCGTCTATGACGGCAAGACCACGGCCATGCGCGGCGAGCTCATCCGCGACCGCGCGATCGTCTCCGACCTTTTCCACCGCTGCGCCGAGTCCTACGGCGTGCAGCGCGCTCAGCGAATGATCGGGCTGAAGTTCCGCGACCCGCGCATCCCGACCCGCGAAGAGTTCGCCGAAGCCGTCGACCGGATGCACCTGGGCGCGGTCCGCTTCACTGCGGCCGACTAGTCGCGCGCTGATGCGCGGTGAGCAGCTGCTGGTCGAATCGCGAGTGCGAGGTGATGGCCTCCCGGCCCAGCGCGGCGAAGTCCTCGACGATCTGCCGGGCGAGCGGCCATAGCTTCATATTGCGCGCCTGGGAAAGCGATTTGAGCAGATTGAAGGCCGCGTCCTCGTCGACGCCGTAGACCAACATCAGCATGCCCTTGGCTTGGTCGATCACCCCGCGACGCTCCGCGATCGCGGCGACTTGCGCCGTGATGGCGTCCTCGGATTTCCTGGTGGACGCCGGCGTGACGTCGATGTAGAAGCCGTGGCTTCCGATGACCTCGCCGCTCTCGTCGCAAAACTGATCGCCCACCACGACCACATGGTGCACCGCGCCGCGGGTGTCGACGATGCGGTGCCGCGCGCTGAACGGCTGCCGATTCTTGACCATGTCATCGATGGTCGCGGCCACCTGGCGACGATCGTCGGGGTGCTTGTGGGCCAACACCAGCTCGGTAGTCGGCGTCACCGTTCCGGGTTCGTAGCCGTGCATGTGCTGCACCTGCTCGGACCATTCCCAGCGTTGGTCCTCGAAATAGAAGCGGTACCAGCCGGCGCGCTGCGGTGTACCGCCCGCCAGCGCCTGTTCGACGGCCGCGGCTTGGCCGTCTAATTCCCTGGCCATGGCGTGCGCTTCCGCAAGAGGGCGTCACTTTCCTGCAGACGACGCTCCGACATCTGACACAGTTCGCGGGACCGATCGACCTGCTGCCGCGCGCGCTGCAAGGACGTGGCGACGGAAAGCCGCAGCAACCTGCTGGCCTCCGTGCCGGCCCGGGTCGGCGTGAAGCTTCGCCGGAGCCTTTCGCGCAGCACCGCGGTGCGTTGGGCCGTTCGCGCCCGATGAGCCTTCTGCCGGCACGCCGAAGAGCAGTAGATCGCGTCGGACCGGCCGGAGAACCCGGCGCCGCACATCGGGCACGCACCCCTGGTCATAGCCGTTAAGTTACAGCTATGGCCGCCGTGACGGCTAGCGTCACCGCTGTCGGCGGTTGCGCTCGGCCACCCTGCTGAAGGCCTGGTCCAGGCCTGCGGCGGGGGCCTGCGAGCCGGCGATGCTCAGCTCGGCCGCGAGCGCGGGTTCGACGACGGCCGCCGATCCGCGTCGGTAGATCTCCTTGAGCCCCCGCATGGTGGCCGTCGGCACGGCCGCGATCTGGGCGGCCAGCTCGAGCGCGCGGGGCAGCAGGTCGGCGTGGGCGACGACCTCGGTGACCAACCCGATCTGTTCGGCCCGGCGGGCGTCGACGATTTCCCCCGTCATCGACATGCGGCGCGCCATTGCCGCGCCGACGACCTGCGGCAGCCGGGCGGTCATGCCCCCGCCGGGCAGGATGCCCACGTGCGCGTGGGTGTCGCCGAAGATGGCGCGCTCCGAGGCGATCAGAAAGTCGCAACCGAGCGCGATTTCGAGGCCGGCGGTAAACGCCGGGCCGTTGACGGCGCCGATGACCGGCGTGCGCATCTCGCCGACGCGGGTGACGCAGTTGTGCGATTCGTACACCTCGAAGTAGTCCCGGCCCCCGGCCGCCGCCTCCTTCAGATCGACCCCCGCGCAGAACGCGGGGTCGGCACCCGTCAGCACGACGACGGCCACGCCGTCGTCGTCGTCGGCGGCGCACAGCGCGTCGAACAGGGACTCAACGAGGCTGCGGCCCAACGCGTTACGCGTGTCGGGCCGGTTGAGGGTCAGCACGCGAACGCCGTCGTGGTCGGCCGACGCCAGGGGCTCCGTCATTATTCCCCCTCCAGCGCCGCGCCGGCGCCCGCACGGGTCCGGGTGATGATCGGGCGCGGGTGACCGGCGGCGAGCGCCGTCCGCCGCACCGAATCGGCGACCGCGTCCGCCCGGCGCTCCGGCACCAACGCGATCACGCAGCCGCCGAACCCGCCGCCGGTCATCCGGGCGCCGAGAGCGCCGGCGCCCACCGCGGTGTCGGCGATCAGGTCGATGTGTTCGGTGGTGATCTGGAAGTCGTCGCGCATGGAGACATGCGAGGAGGTCAGGATGTGGCCCGCTTCGATGAAATCCGAATCACCCAATGCCGCAACGAAATCCAGCACCCTGCCGTTCTCGGTGAGGACGTGGCGCGCGCGGCGGGCATCGATCGGGTTGCCGACGGCGCCCAACTCCGCGCGCCCGCGATCCCAGACTTCCCGCAACGACGACGCGCGCAGGTCGGCGGCCGCGCGCTCGCAGGACTTGCGGCGGGCGGCGTATTCGCCGCCGGCGTGGCTGTGCCGGGCCCGGGAGTCGATCAGCAGCAGCGCGACCCCCGACGCTTCGGGGTCGAAGGCCACCGGCGTGAGGCTGAGGTCGTGAAAGTCGATCAGCAGCGCCGTCGACGGTTGCCCGAACAGCGAGGCCAGCTGGTCGAGCAAACCCGTTGGCGCGCCGACGTAGTCGTTCTCGGCGCGCTGGGCCAGCCGCGCCTGCTCCTTTTCGTCGATGCGCATGCCGGCGGCCGCCGCGATCGCGCCCAGGACCGCGCATTCCAGCGCCGCCGACGAGGACAAGCCCGATCCCATCTCGACGTCGCTGGTGATCCACATCGTGCCGCCGGGTATCGGCTGGCCGGTTTGACGCAGCGCCCACACCACCCCGGCGACGTAGGCGGCCCAGTCGGTCACCTGGCCGGGGAAGGTGTCGAGCGGAAACCGCACCGCGCCCTGCGCGCGCTGGCTGTGCACGGTGATTCCATCGGTGCGGTCGGGGGTGAAGGTCACCACGGTGCGCTGCGGCAGCGCGATCGGCAGCGCGAAGCCGAGGTTGTAGTCGGTGTGCTCGCCGATCAGGTTGACCCGCCCGGGAGCGGCGTAGCGGACCGTCATCCAAGCTCCCGCAGTCGCGCGGCCACGGCCTCGGGCGTGACGTCGCTGATGAACGCGTCCATCGCCGACTCGGAGGCCGCCAGGTACTTGAGCTTGGTCGCGCTGCGCCGGATCGACATCAGCTCGACGTGGAAGTAGCCATCGGCCTGGGCGTCGGTGGCGGCGAACTGATGCAGCGCCGAGATGTAGGGCAGCGGGGCCGAATACATGCGGTCGAACCGCCCCAGCACGGCGAGGTAGAGGTGCGCGAACGCATCGAGTTCGTCCTCGCCGAGCTCGACGAGGTTGTGCACGAACCGGTTCGGGTAGATGTGCACCTCGACCGGCCAGCGCGCCGCGAACGGCACGAACGCCGTGAACAGCTCGGTGCGCGCGACGATGCGGGAGCCGTCGGCCACCTCGCGCGCCAGCAGGTCGGCAAAGAGGTTGGAGCCGTGGCGAATTCGATGCTCGCGCGCCTGCGCCAGCATGGCCGCGGCCCGCGGCGTCAGGAAGGGGTAGCCGTAGATCTGGCCGTGCGGGTGGGTCAGCGTCACCCCGATCTCCTCGCCGCGGTTTTCGAAACAGAACACCTGCTCGATGCCCGGCGTGGCCATCAGGTCCGCGGTGCGGTGCCGCCACGCCTCGACGACCAGCCGGGCGTGCGCTGGTTCCAACTCCGCGAACGACCCGGCGTGGTCGCTGGAAAAGCAGATCACCTCGCAGCGGCCGCGGCCCGGCGCCCAGACGAAGCCGTCACCGGCGGGCGCACCGACGGGCTGCCCGTCGCCCGACAGGCTCGGGAACCGGTTTTCGAACACCACGACGTCGTAGTCGGGGGCGGGCACCTCGCTGGTCAGGCCGGTCGGTCCGGGGCACAGCGGGCACTGGTCGGGGGGCGGCTTGTAGGTGCGGTCCTGGCGCAGCGCCGCGACGATCACCCATTGCCCGGTCGCGCGGTCGAACCGCAGCTGCGAGGAGTCCGGCGCCCGCGGTGGCAACGGCCTGCGGTCCTCGACCGGCGCCGGGCGGTGGCCGGGCAGCGCGAAGAACAGGAGGTCCCGGCCGTCGGCCAGCGTTGCCCGCGTAGGCGCCCTCACGACGTCGAACACTAGCGTGGGCCGCCCGGCGCGGTTCGGGTAACCATGGGGTGTCCGGCCGACGAGGGGGTCATCTGATCACTGTTCTTTACCAACGGGCCCGAGACTGGTGGATCGGGTCGGATCCGGGCCTGCTGCGGCTGCGGATGGCGACGAGGACCACGGCGGCACTCGGTTGTTCGCTGCTGATCATGTACCTGGTGACCAAGGCGGCGGGCCAGCCGTTGACGGTCGCCCTGCTCGGCGTCGTCATCATCATGGTCGCGGCGCGATCGGTCAACGAGCCCGACCCGCGTCGGCAGCGGGTCACCATGGCGCTGCTGCCGCTGCCCGCCACGGCGTCCATCACCGCCGCCGCGGCGCTCGCGCCGCACCCCATCGCCGGCGACGCCGCGTTCGTTGCCGTGGTGTTCGCCGCGGTCTACATCCGCCGCTTCGGGCCCCGCGGGAGGGCGTTGGGCATGGTCGCGTTCATGTCCTATTTCTTCACTCTCTATCTGCGAGCGAGCATTTCGGAGTTGCCCTGGATGATCGGCGCGGTGCTGGTCGGGACGCTGTGCACGTTCGTCATGAGCGCCTATGTCCTGCCCGACCGGCCCGAACGCGTGCTGCGGGCCACCGTTCGCGCGTTGCGGGCGCGGATGGCGATCGTCGTCGACACCACCGCCGACGCGGTGCGCACCGGCCGGTTGGACCAACGGCGCCGCCGCCGGATGCGCGCCCGCACCATCCGGCTCAACGAGACGGCCCTGATGGTGCAGGGCCAGATCGAGGACAAGGCAGATCCCGCCGTGCTCTGGCCAGGGGTCACCAGCGAGCAGCTGGCCCCGTGGCTGTTCGACGCCGAGCTGGCGATCGAATGGGTCGCCACGGCGGGCCGACGGGCGGCCGTCCTCTCCGCCGACATTCCAACCCATGCCCGCGTCGAGCTGGTCGGGGCGCTGGCGCAGCTGGCGCGGGCGATCCGCACGGCGGAGGCCGGCGGCCTGCGCCGGGCCGCGAGCCGGGCGCAGCGGATCCTCGACGAGCACGCGGACGTCGCCGCCGTGCGCCGGCTGGCGCTGGCAATCATCAATGCGGCCCGGGCGACGGCCGAGGTCCGTGCCGTCGTCGAGGGCGCCGCCGCCGCGCGGGCCGGCGCGCTTCAGGGCGCCGAGGAGCTGCCGCCCCCGGCGCCGGGCGGCGCCGACGTGGGCGAGACCACCGAACAGGGCCTGCGCCCCACCACCCGGCAGGCCATCCAGGTGTCGGTCGCCGCGTCGCTGGCCATCCTCACCGGTGAGCTGGTGTCCCCGGCCCGCTGGTACTGGGCGGTGATCGCGGCGTTCGTGATCTTCGCCGGCACCAACTCCTGGGGCGAAACGCTGACCAAGGGTTGGCAGCGGCTGCTGGGCACCCTGCTGGGCGTGCCCTGCGGCGTGCTGGTGGCCACGCTGTTCACCGGGAACACCACCGCCTCGCTGGTGGCGATCTTCGTCTGCCTGTTCTGCGCCTTCTATTTCATGACCGTCACGTACAGCCTGATGACCTTCTGGATCACCACGACGCTGGCGCTGCTGTATGGTCTGCTGGGCCAATTCTCGTTCGGGGTGCTGATGCTTCGGATCGAAGAGACGGCGATCGGGGCGGTCATCGGCGTGGCGGTGGCGATCCTGGTGCTGCCCACCCACACCCGGACGACCATCCGCACGGACAGCCGCGCGTTCTTGACCGCCTTGTCCGCGCTGATCGAAATTTCCACGGCGACGATGTTCGGCGGCGACGAGACGGTGAGCCCGACCGAGCAGGCGCGCCAACTCGACCGGGCGCTGCAGCAGTTCCGGGTCAGCGCCAAGCCGCTGCTGGCCGGGGTGGCCGGGCTGGCCAGCCGGCGCAGCATCCGGCGGGCGTTGCGGATTTTCGCCGCGTGCGATCGTCACGGGCGAAGCCTGGCGCGCAGCGCCGAGCAGTACCAGGACCCGATCGGATCAGAAAGCCTGGCAACCGATTTCATGGCGGCGGCGGCGCAGACCCGAAGCAACATCGACGCACTGTGCGCCGTGATCGACGGCGCCGAGGGCGTGCGGGTCAACTCGGCGACCGACGATCTCGACGCCGCCGAGACCGCGGCCCGGCAGCAGGACGGCGAGGGCGAGCCCGGCGCCGATGCGCGGCGGTTCCTCACCGCGGTGCACGCGCTTCGCCAAATCGATCGGGCCATCATCACCGGGGCCACTAACCTCGGCGCGCGCGACGGCTACAAGGTTCCGAGCCCCGCGGCGCGCTGAAGCTCACGCGTCGTCGACCCGCCGCTGGCCCAAGGCCCGGCACGCTGCTTCGTGAGTGCGCTCGGCGTTGGCCAGCAGCCGGTCTCGCACCCGTGGCCACCAAAGGATCTCGAGGGCAAAGAGTCCGACCATCAGCCACGACACCGTGGCGACCCGGGGCGTCGCAAAGACGCTGTCGATCGCCGCAAGGACAAGCAGCGCCGCGCCGCCCAACCACACCAACCACTGCCAGCGGCGTGCTTGCCGACCGGCGTCGCGCAAAGCGCCGGCATACTCGACGGCCGCGGGTGCCAGTCGCGCCTCGGCGAGCTGGTGGCCGCGGCGCACCTCTGCAAATGCCAGGGCTGCCATGAAAACACCGGGTGGATCCCAAGGCACACCGCCCGGAACACGGGACCACCGCGCCACACCCATGCCGGGACCAAAAGCATGCTGCGATTGTCGCGCCTGCTACAGCCCGGGCAAACAGAGGGGAAAGTAGCAGGGCTGGTTGGGCCCCTGGGCTTTCCGGGTGAGGTCCAGCAACCTGATGATCGCCATTCCCAGCATCCCTTCTATCTCCGGCTGCTGGTCGGGAGGGAGATTCCGCGTCTCCCGATCTACGACGGTGGCCTGCTGTTGCAGTCCCGTGAGTCGCTGGTTTCGCTGCGCAGGGGTGAGGCTGTCCCACGTGTCGTCCAACTCGGTGATCTGCCGCAGCAGTTCCTGTACCTCAGCCTTGGGGTCGGCCTGAGGCGAGGGTGGCTGCAGCGGGTAGAAGTGGCTCGGCGCAGGTTGCGCCGTCACGTCGGCCTCTGCGGGAGTCGCTGTCAGGATCGCGCCGACTAACAGGAGGGCCGTGATTCTCGTTGAGACGAAACGCATTTGGTGTCCCTCCGCACTACGGCGCGAACGCGCAGATCAATCCGAGCACCCGCTCGCATTCCTCGCGGGTGCGGAAGACGGGTGGGGGCGGTGGCGGCGGAGGTCCCTCGACGATGTTGTCGGGACAGCCACCGTAGTACCCGGGTGGACACTGCTCGTGATAGACGTGGCAGACGTTCAGGTCCCACCCGGTGGCCCGCAAACCGGGCCATACGTAGTCGCCCGGACACCAGCGCATCCCGGGCCCGTGGTAGCACCCCGTCCTCGACGAGCAGTGGTCGTCGTCGGCGCGGGCGGTGCCCGTGGGCGCCCCCGCTCCGGCCAGGGCCAAACCTGCCGAGACGAGGACTCCGGCGAGGACTCGCTTCATGCAGTTAGGTTGTGGCACAATGCTTGCCAAATTTTCGCCGATTTCTTGCGAAATTCTTGCGTTGGCCGATGACGATGCGACTACTCGGGCCTGACAAGATTGCGGGCATGACCGAACCGGCGATGGCCCGCGTGGCGGTCTACCTCGATTTCGACAACATCGTGATCTCGCGGTACGACCAGGTGAACGGGCGCAACTCGTTCCAGCGGGACAAGGCCAGCGGGCTCGATCCCGAGCGGCTGGCCCGGGCCACCGTCGACGTCGGGGCGATCATCGACTTCGCGTCGTCGTTCGGGACGCTGGTGCTCACCCGCGCCTACGCGGACTGGTCGGCTGACGTCAACGCCGGCTACCGCGGACAGCTGGTGGCCCGCGCGGTCGATCTGGTCCAGCTGTTCCCGGCGGCGGCCTACGGCAAGAACGGCGCCGACATCCGGCTGGCCGTCGACGCGGTCGAGGACATGTTCCGGCTGCCCGACCTGACCCACGTGGTGATCGTGGCCGGCGACTCCGACTACATCCCACTGGCGCAGCGCTGCAAGAGGCTCGGCCGGTACGCGGTCGGCATCGGGGTGGCCGGCGCGTCGAGCCGGGCGCTGGCGGCCGCCTGCGACGAGTTCGTCATCTACGACGCGTTGCCGGGGGTGCCGGTGTTCGAGCCCGAGCCGGGCGGCGCCGGCCCCCAGGCCGCCAAGCCGAAGAAAGCAAGCGGCCGTGGCAAGGCGGACAAGCGCGAGGAACCCGAGGAGACACCCGACCCGCAGGCCGCCGCCACCGCGCTGCTGACCCGCGCGCTGCAAATCGGGCTGGAGAAAGACGACGCCGACTGGCTGCACAACTCGGCCGTCAAAGCGCAAATGAAACGGATGGACCCGTCGTTCAGCGAGAAGTCTTTGGGATTCCGGTCATTCAGTGACTTCCTGCGTTCTCGCTCCGACGTCGTCGAGTTGGACGAGAGCTCGACGACCCGGATGGTGCGGCTGCGCGGCAAGGACTGAGCACCTCCCCTACGCTGACGACCGTGACACGGGAAGCGATCCGACCGCGACGCTCGTGGCCCGCCTGGCTGACCCGCAATGTCCGGGTGCTCTCCGCGGTTTCGTTCCTGCAGGACGCCGCCAGCGAGCTGCTGTATCCGCTGCTGCCGATCTACCTCACCGCCGTGCTCGGTGCGCCCCCGTCCGTGGTGGGGGCCGTCGAGGGGGTGGCCGAGGGCGCGTCGTCGCTCACGAAACTCGCGGCGGGCCCGCTGGGCGACCGGTTCCCGCGGCGCCCGCTGATCGCCGCCGGCTACGGGATGGCGGCGCTGGGCAAGGTCATCATCGCGGTGGCCGGGGCGTGGCCGGGCGTGCTGGCGGGTCGCGTCGTCGACCGGCTGGGCAAGGGCATTCGCGGGGCGCCGCGGGACGCACTGCTGGTCGACGGCGTGGACGACGCCCAGCGCGGCCGGGTCTTCGGCTTCCACCGCGCGATGGACACCCTGGGCGCCGTCGCCGGTCCGCTGCTGGGGCTGGCGGGCTACGAGCTGCTCGACCACCGGATTCCGCCGTTGCTGTATGTCGCCATCGTGCCCGCCGTCCTCAGCGCGGCGCTCGTCTTCCTCGCGCGCGAGCGCAGCCGTCCCGCCCCGCGAACGCGACGGCGGTCCCTGTGGGCCGGTGTGCGCACCTTGCCGTGGCCGTACTGGCGGGTGACGGCACTGCTCGTCGGCTTCAGTTTGGTGAACTTTCCGGACGCGTTGTTGTTGTTGCGGCTCAACGAGATCGGCTTCTCGGTGGTCGAGGTGATCCTGGCCTACGTCGGATACAACGCGGTGTACGCCCTGGCCAGCTACCCGGCCGGATCGCTCGCCGACCGCATCGGCAAACCGGCGTTGTTCGGGATCGGTCTGACGTTCTTCGCGATCGGCTACACCGGGCTGGGGCTCGCCACCGACCTGGTGACGGCGTGGCTGCTGATCGGCGCCTACGGCGTGTTCACCGGCTGCACCGACGGCGTCGGGAAGGCCTGGATTTCGGGTCTCGTCGGCGAGGAGCACCAGGCGAGCGCCCAGGGGGTGTTCCAGGGCGCCACCGGCCTGGCCGTGCTGGTGGCGGGGTTGTGGGCGGGCCTGCTGTGGGGTGCGAACGGGCAACTGCCGTTGCTCATTTCGGGGATCGCGGGCGGTGTGTTCGCGGTGGTGCTGCTCGGCGGCCGGCTGGCGCGCCGTGTGACACACGGGTGACTTCCGGCGGCAATACACCAATGGCAGTGGCGTATGGCGACCTGGGGGTTGGGCAACCGATTTCGTTGACAGCCGCGCGGCATGGCCATACATTCTGAGAAACTCGTCGCGAGGAGACCGTCATGACCGTCGGTGCCGCTCCCCCAAGCGTTTTCGATGCCGGCCTGCCGACGCTGGAGTACGACGCCGAGGAATCGCCCGCCGACGTCTATCCCCGCCTGCAGGCGGCGCAACGGCAGGCGCCGGTCGCGCTCGGACCGCACGGGCCCGAGGTCCTGTCGTATCACCTGGTGCGGTCCGTCCTTCGGGACCCCCGGTTCCTGATCCCGCCCGGCATCAACCTGCTCGTCCAGGGCGTCACCTCGGGGCCGTTGTGGGACAAGGTGGTCAACAGCCTGCTGTGCCTGGAGGGCGATGCGCACCATCGGCTGCGCAGCCTGACGTCCAGGGCGTTCACGCCCCGCGCGACGCTGCGCCTGCACGACACCATGGTCGCGGTGATGAACGAGCTGGTCGATCGGGTCATCGACGCGGGTCGTTGCGACGTGGTCGCCGACCTCGCGCGCCCCTACCCCGTCCCGATCATCTGCGCGTTGCTCGGCGCGCCCCGCGAGGACTGGCAACAGTTTTCGTTGTGGGCCGACGACGTCTTCAAGGCCTTCAGCTTCACGGTCGATGTCCGCGAGGTCGAGCCCGTCGTGATGCGCGCGTGGCGACAGCTCGACGACTACGTCGACGACATGGTCGCGCGGCGCCGCACCAGCCTCACCGACGACCTGCTGTCCGACCTCATCCGCGCCGAGGATGACGGCGATCGCCTGAACGCGGCCGAACTGCGCATGCTGGCCGGGGGCCTGCTGCTCGCGGGCACCGACACCACGCGCAACCAGGTGGCCGCCTCGGTGCACGTCCTGTGCGAACACCCGGACCAATGGGCGCTGCTCAAGGGAAACCCGGACCTGGCGATGCCCGCGGTGGAGGAGACCATGCGCCACTCGCCGATCGCGAGCGGCACCCTGCGGCTGGTGGCCCAGGACGCCGAACTGGACGGGTACGTCTTCCCCGCCGGCACCATGGTCCTGGTGAATACCGCTGCGGCCAACCGCGATCCGGCGGTCTACGACGAGCCGGACCGCGTCGACATCACCCGCCAGGGGGCGCCGCCGATCCTGACGTTCGGCGGCGGTGCGCACTACTGCCTGGGCGCCAACCTGGCCCGGCGCGAGATCGCCGAGGCGCTCAACGTCATCGCGGCCCGGCTGCTGAACCCGCGCATAACCGGGCCGGTGCCGTGGAAGCCGATGGTCAGCCTCAGCGGCCCGCTGAGCCTGCCCATCGAGTTCGACACCTAGCGACGGACTCTGCGCGAGCAGACGCGGAATCGCACGATCTCGCCCGCGGGGATGCGATTCTGCGTCTGCTCGCGACGGTCAGGGAATCGCCGGATGCAGCGACGCCCAGGGGTGGGCCGATTCCAGTTGCGCCGCAACACGAATCAGCACATCCTCGCGCCCGTAGGCCGCGGCGAGCTGGACACCGATGGGGAGGCCCTCGGCGTTGCGGTGCAGGGGCAGGCTGATGGCGGGCTGCCCGCTCATGTTGAACGGCGGGGTGAACACCGCGAACTGGCCGGCGCGGCGCATGGGTGCCGTCGGGTGCGCCGGATCGTTCTCGAATTCCGCCAGGGGCGGCGGCGGTTCGGCCACCGTCGGCGTGAGCAGTAGGTCCCAGCCGTCGGCCCACCACTGCTGCAGCGCCCGCCGGAAAGCGTGCACCGCATCCAATGCCACGGCGTAGTCGATCGCGGTCAACCGCTGCGCGCGCTCGACGTGCACCCAGTTGACCGGCTCGATGTCATCGGCCGTCACCTCCCGTCCGAGCGTCTGGCCGAACCCCCGCGCCGCCATCGCCAACTGGGTGGCCCACAACGCCATGAACTTGGGCACCAGGGAGGTGTCGGCGAGGCACGCCGGCCAGGCCGGCTCGACAATATGGCCGAGGCCCTCCAGCATCGACGCCGCGGCGCGCACCGCCGAGACGCAGTCGTCGTGCAGGAAGTCCCCGCGCGGATGCACATCGAGCAGCCCGATGCGCAACCGGCCGGGGTCGGCGCCCACCTCGTCGGCGTACGGGCGCTGCGGCGGCGGGGCGATGACGGAGTCGCCGACACCCGGGCCGTGCACGGCGTCGAGTAACCGCGCGGTGTCGCGCACCGTGCGGCTGACGCAGAGCTCGACGCCCAGGCCGGCCTCGGCGCGGACGGGGCCCGTCGTGATTCGTCCCTGGCTCGGCTTGAGGCCCACCAGCCCGCAGCACGACGCCGGGATCCTGATGCTGCCGCCCCCGTCGGAGGCATTGGCGAACGGCACCATCCCGACGGCCACCGCCGCGGCGGCGCCGCCGCTGGATCCGCCCGGTGTGCGGTCGAGCGCCCACGGGTTGCGGGTGGCTCCCCAGGCCAGCGGCTGCGTGGTCGGCAGGCTGCCCATCTCGGGGCTGTTCGTCCGCCCGGCGATCACCAGGCCGGCCGCCTTGAACCGGGTGACCAGCGTCGTGTCGGCGGTGTCGATCTTGGCCGCCTCTTTCAGCGCGACGTTGCCGTTCGACATCGTCTGGCCCGCGAAGCTCGTGTACAGGTCCTTGAGCAGGAACGGGACGCCGTGAAACGGGCCTTTGGGCAGGTCGGGGCCGGCGGCGACGGCTCGGGCGTGCTCGAACCACTCGATGACGACCGCGTTCAGCGGGGGGTTCGACCGCTCGATGCGCTCGATCGCCGCTTCGAGCAGCTCGCCCGGCGTGACCTCGCCCTTTGCCACCAGCGCCGCCTGGTCCGTGGCGTCCATCCAGCGGGTCTCGTCGGCAAGGCTGCTCATGGCTTTTGGTGTACCACGTGTGACCAAGACGCCCGCGCACAATTCGCGGTCGGTCGGGGCCGGCTTTACGCTCGGTGGTTACAGGAACTTAACGGGGGTTTTGTTGATGCGTGGGATCCGGGGGCGGACTATGCCCGCACATGGGCTTGCCCTGATCGCGGCGGCCGGCTGCCTCGTCGTGGCGTCCTGTTCGGCAACCGTGGACCCGCCCGCGGCCACGCCGACCACCTCGAGTTCGACCGCGACGACGACGGCCAGTGCGGCGCCCGCGCCGCCCCCGGTGACGGGCCCGCTGGAGCGGGACTGGAAAAGCTACGGCGGGACGGCCTACGTCGGCTGCCCGGAGAAATTCGTGGAGCGCAAGTCGGCGCTCGAGGACATTCGCCCCAAGGTGTTCGACACGAAGACGGGTCGATACGTGGCGCCGGGCGTCCCCCCGGTCCCGGCCGGCGAAAGCCTATCGGGCGGCATCTGCGCGCTGACGGGCACGGCCGACAACATCAGGGTCGTGTATGTGGTGACGACGACCAAGGCGGCGCAGGGATCGCAGCCCGAAGTCACCAAGGCCACGGCCTACGCGTTCGACCTCAAGACGAGCCAGCCCCTGGTGACCAAGGAGCTGGCGCCGCCGACGCCCGACCTGAAACTGACACCGGCGAACGAGTGGGGTCTGGCGGCGACCGCGACCGGTGTGGCGTGGGTGAACGCGTTCACCGACGGGCACAGCGCCGCGTCGCCGCCGCGGACCGTCATCCTCTCCGGGACCGACCTGTCGATGATGTGGAACGACCCGCAGCCCGGACGGGTGTGGCAGGACGTGCTGTCGTTCCAGCGCAGCACCGGCAACACCGAGGCGGCGAAGGCGTCGGGAGCGGAGCTGCGCCGGCCGAGCGGGGAACCGATCTATCAGGACAACGACATCTGGACCGTCGACGGCGAGTTGTCCGACGGCCCGGACGCACTGGTCAAGATCACCCACTGGGATTCCTACAACCCACCGGTGGTGTCGACGATGTTCTATGACCTGAACGCGAAATCCCTTATCAAGGTTGGTGATTCGGATCGGCTTTCCGGCGGCGGACTGTCCGCCACGTTGTCGGACGGGAAATTGTTCGTCGACGGCCTCAAATCGGACAATTCGCAGTTCGGGTTCGGGGTGTGGAACCTGCGCACCCAGCACTGGGATTTCTTGAAGACGCGTGATGACGCGAAGAAGATGTCGATCGCGAAACTGGCGTACTTCCAAGACCACCTCTACATCACGAACGTCGGCAACACGTACGCCGTCCTGGCCCTGCCCGCCCCCGATCCGGTCGCGACGACGTGGTCGGTCCGGCCGTTCGCGCGGATATCGGGCTGGACGCTGGTGTGTCGCGGCGAGAACGCGGCCGCCCTGAACGGGGACTGCAAGGACATCGTGATGGTGCAGGACCAGGACGGGCACTTTCCCGGACCGTGGTTCTGAGCGGAGTCAGCGAAAGCGGACGTTCAGCGTCGCCATGCCGAAGATCTTCTGGCCACCGGCCTTCGCCGCGACCACGACGACGCCGCTGCGGGTCTCCGGGTCCAGGGACTTGACCCGCCCGGTGAACTCGATGTCGGCGCCCTCGGCGGCCGACACGATCGCGGGCTGGGACAACCGCACCGCGTACCGGGTGACCGCGCCGGGATCGCCCGTCCACGCCGAGGCGAATCCGGCGCCCAGGCCCATGGTGAGCATTCCGTGCGCGATGACGTCGGGCAGGCCGGCCAGCTTGGCGATGCCCTCGTCCCAATGGATCGGATTGGCGTCGCCGGCCACGCCGGCGTAGTTCACCAGGTCGCCGCGGGACAGTCGGGCATGGTGAGTCGGTAACTCGTCGCCCACCGTCACGTCCTCGAAGGACGGGGTCCCTGGCGTGCGGGTCGCGCCGGCTTGGGCGATCCGAACCTCACCCTCGGGGCGCACCGTCTTCTGGTATCCGGCAGCGGCTTCGCCGATCGCGACGATGTCCACGTCGTGCATCATGATTTTCGGCACGGCCAGCTTGATCGCCGGATCGACGTCTTCGGCGGTGATGCCGACGACGGTGGTGTGCAGCGTGTGCACCCGCTCGCCGTCGGCGTCGGTGAAGGTGTTGGTGACAGTGATGAAATCTCGGCCCGCGGTCCTGCGCACCGACGCCAGCTCGACGTCGACGAGGAGCTCGTCGCCGGCCACGATCGGGCGGTGCTGCTCGAAAACCTCTTCGGTCTGCAGGTAGGTGTCGTAACCGACGACCACCGACTCGAACATCCGGCGATTGCAGGCCATGCCGGGCACCGACGTGAACGTCAGCGGCGCCACCAGGCCGGAATAGCCCAGCTCGGCCGCGGCGGCGACGTCCCAGTGCGCGGGGTGATAGTCCTGCACCGCGCGGGCGTATTCGCGGACCTTCTCGCGGCCGACCAGATAGGTGCCGTCCATCTGGTAGTAGTGGCCGACCCGCGATTCCAGCGCCGTCGCTTCCGCTGCTGCGGTCATGAATGCTCAACTTTCCTACCGGCCTGTTTGCTGAGGACCGGCCGGAACACCCTAGCGCGCCGCCACGTGGGTGACGCCTGCAGGTCACGCCGCTTGACCGTCGATACCCTACGGGGGTATAGTTCTTGGCATGAACGAAACTGGAAATTGCGCCTGTAAATCAACCGGCTGTGGGTGCGGTGCCTCCGCGTGCACCCAGACCGCTGGCTGCCAGTGCGGCCATCCGAACTGCACCTGCAACGACTGATCACTCCCTCGCTAAGGCCCCGACCCCGTCGGGGCCTTAGCTATTTGTCGATGGGCAACGTCATGCCGCGTATACCCTTCTCGCCCAACGTGATCGATGGACGAGTGCGGTCAACCACGCTTTGCACCTGACCAGGTCGGCGGCGATGATCCTGATGGCCTGGGGCACCGGCATGCACGACCGACCAGATTCATCGTGGCTTCATGTACCGGCACTAGCGTCCCTCCCGCAACGGGCTTCCGGAGGAGAAGGGATGGATGGATCGATGAGACTCAGAACGAAAATGGTCCTCGGTGCGGCCGGCGCCGCCATCGTGGCGTCGGTTGGCATCGGCATCGCCAATGCCGACAACGGCGAGGTCACCGGCCCGGCCGCGGACCAGGCCCGGGCCGCGGCGGTTCAAGCCATACCGGGCAAGGCCGGGAAGGTCGAAAAGGAAACCAACGAGGGAGCCGCCTATTACGGGGTCCTCATCACCAAGACCGACGGCACCCAGGTGGAAGTGCACCTGGACCAGGGGTTCCACTTCCTGGGCACCGAAGCCCCGGATAACGATTGACCAACAGCCAAACGGTGCGCGCGCCAATCAGTCTCGCCGCAGAGGCAAGTAGCTCTGGCGCGGCACCCATCGCGCTCACCGCCGCGTTGACCGGCGTGCTCGCACTCGCGGCGGCGGCGTGGCGGCTGCCGCGGTCCGCCTGGCCGGACGTAGTGACCATCGGCGTCCTCAGCGGGGCCGCGGTCTTCCTGTGGCGGATCTCGGCCAACATGCCGCAGCTCAACAGCGACGGGCTTCCCGGCTTTTCCGCCAACGACTGGCTGGCACCGATAGTGACGTACGTCTTCCTCTCGGCCTACGCCGATCTCCGGTCGCCCGCCGATCCGCGGCGCTACGGCCAAGCCCGCGCGCTTGCGGTTGGCGTAGCGCTGCTGGTCAACGTCATCGCCATTTGAACGAAACATAGCCTCACGGCGCTCAGCGGTCGCCCATCGAATGCGAACGAGGTTACATACTCGATATGAGTGAGCCCGACGAGGAACCCGGCGCCGCCGTGGGGTTCGGGCGGATCCTCGCCTACTTCCTGAAGCTGGGCGCGATCGGGTTCGGTGGACCGATCGCCACGGTCGGCTATATGCAGCGTGACCTGGTCGAACAGCGGCAATGGATCAACCGTCAGGATTTCCTCGACGGCGTAGCCCTGGGCCAAACCATGCCCGGCCCGCTGGCGGCGCAGGTCGCGATGTGGGTCGGCTACCTGCGCCGCGGCGCCCTTGGCGCGGCCGCGGTCGCGGGAGCCTTCGTCGCGCCCTCCTTCGCGATCGTGGTGGCCGTAGCCGCCGTCTACTCCCACTATTCGGGCTCGCACGTCGTGCAGGCGTTGTTCTACGGAATCGCCCCGGCCGTGATGGCGATCATCACGATCGCCGCGATCAAGCTGATCAAACTGACCGATGGCCGGGACTGGCGGCTGTGGAGCATCAGCGCCGCGGTGTTTGCGCTGACCGCACTGACCGGCTCCGAACCGGTGCTCGTCATTGTCGGCGCGGGCCTGTTGATGATCCTTCTCGACGCCCGGCCACGCATCCGACTACGCCGCAAACCCCCGGAAGACGTTGCCGGAACGGGCGATAACGCCAGACCCGTACCACTGTTCATCGGGCTCGGCACGCTGGCCGGCGGGGGGACGCTGGCGTCGCTCGCGTTGTTTTTCCTCAAAACCGGGGCCATCGTGTTCGGGTCCGGGCTTGCGATCGTGCCGTTCATGCGCGCCGGCGTCGTCGATCAGCACCACTGGCTGACCAACAGCCAGTTTCTCGATTCCGTGGCGATCGGGCTGATCACCCCCGGACCGGTCGTGATCAGCGCTGGATTCATCGGCTACCTGGTCGCCGGATTGCCGGGGGCGATCGTCTCGAGCGTCGCCATCTTCACTCCGATCTACCTCGGTGTCGTCGTGCCCGGCCGCTGGTTCTTGCGCCACCGCGACAATGCCCAGGTGCGCGCCTTCGTCGCCGGCGCGGCCGCCGCGGCCGGCGGGGCGCTGTGCGGTGCCGTCGTGGTGCTGACTCGCCAAGCCGTCACCGACTGGATCACGGCCGGCATCGCCGTGGTGACACTCGGCGTGCTGTGGCGATTCAAGGTCAAAGAGCCTTACGTCGTCGTCGCAACGGGAGCGCTTGGCCTCCTGCTGTTTTGAACGTCGTGCCTTATCCCGACCGCAGATTGGTCGCGTCCAGCGCCGGGCGCAGCGCCTTGGCAAGCGTCACGGCATCGTCGACCGCCCAGTAATGCATGTAGAACAAACGGGGTTCCTCGTTGAGTCCATGGTTGTGTAGTTCGACGATCTGGATGTTGCCGGCGCGCAATGCCTGGATGACCTTCTGCACCTCCGGAGCGATCAGGATGAAGTCGCCGTTGATCGCCGCCCGGCCGCCGCCGACGGGCTGGAAGTTGATGACGGTCGTCAGGTTCAGCGGCACCGCGGGCAGCGCGTGCCCGTCCTCGACGATGGTGTCCTTGCGGGCGATGCTGTACTTGAACAATCCGCCGTCGGCAGTTCCCTTGCGGCCCAACGCCTGCTCGATGCCTGCGGTGTCGATGTCGACCGGCGGTTGCTGCGCCGGCGTCGGGGTGGCCGGGCCGATCGACGTCGCGTCCAGCGCGGCCTTGAGCCCTTGGGCGAGCTGCACGGCGTCGCCCATGCCGTGCACATGGGTCCACCACACCGGCGGGGTTTGTTGCAGCAGATGCTTGTGCAGCCCGGTCTGGGCGATGCCGTGGGCCTGTAGCGCGTCGGTGACCTTCGGTAGTTCGGCCTCCGTGACCACCAGGTCGCCCATCAGCAGCGTCTGGTTGTCGTCGTAGCGCGCGAACGCCGCATAACCGCCCAGCGACAACCCCGGTTTGATCGCCACGTTATCGGTGGTGACCTGAAGATCGTTGCGCACCAACGCGACTCGATAGGCGGTGTTGTTGTCGCCGAGCTTGCCGACGCGTCCCAGCGTGTCGGCCACCGGCTTCCAGTCGGCATCGGTCGTGGTCGCCGCCGACTGGGGATTGCCTGATTGGCTCGTGCTGCTGCCGGCACCCTTGGAGCCCGAACCGCAACCCGCCAGCACCAACGCCACCAGGGCGGCGACCGCGACGGTACGCGTGGGGCTCACTCGTTTCCGCGCCATAGCGCACGGTCTAGCCCCCTTTGATGAAGCCACGATGAAGCGCGGCACGGCGTCCTCATCCTGGCTTCATCAACGCCGAGTACACCTCGTTTAGCCCGCTAGGGACGATGATGGAGTCGGGCGCGACACCGACCGCAGAGGAGGTGGTGGCAACCGTGCGTGTGCTGGTGGTCGAGGACGAGCCCAAGATGGCCGACCTGCTGCGCCGCGGCCTGATCGAAGACGGCTACGCCGTCGACGTCGCGGCCGACGGTCCCAGCGGCTACCACGCCGCCACGGCCTGCGACTACGACGCGGTCGTGCTGGACGTAATGCTGCCGGGCATGTCCGGCTTCGACATCTGCCAGAAATGGCGGAGCCGGCAGAATTGGGTGCCGGTGCTGATGCTCACCGCCCGCGGCGCCGTCGTCGACCGGGTCGCCGGGCTCGACGGCGGCGCCGACGACTACCTCACCAAGCCGTTTCACCTCGAAGAGCTCTTCGCCCGGTTGCGATCGCTGATCCGCCGCGGACCGATCCCGCGGCCGACCGTGCTGATCGTCGGAACGCTGCGGGCCGACCCCGCCAGCCGCAAATGCTGGCGCGGTGACATCGAAATCGAGCTGACTACAAAGGAATTCGGGCTGCTCGAACTGTTGATGCGCCGGCCCGGCACGGTGCTGACCCGAGAGCTGCTGATGGAACACTGCTGGGACTTCGCCTACGAATCACGCTCCAACGTCATCGACGTGCACATCCGCGCGCTCCGCGACAAGATCGACCGGCCGTTCGGGGTGCGCTCCATCGAGACCGTCCGCGGCATCGGCTACCGGATGCGCGCCGATGGCGGCGCGCCCGAGAAAGCGGGATGATGGTGCGCCGCTGGCCGATTCGGATCAGGCTCGCTGCGGCCTTTACCGCAGTGATGGCGTTGGTGCTGTTGGCCGTTGCGATGTTCACCGTCGACCACACAAGGGAATCGCTCGATGCGGCGATCACCGAGTCACTGTCGACTGCGCTGGCCAACCTGCGCCCGATCGCCGCGGACGACGATCCTTTGCTGGCCGGCGGCGACCCCGACACCGCCCAGCAGATCGTCGCGGCCGGCGGGCAGGTCCTGACCGCGACCTCGAATCTCGCCGGGCAGCCCGCACTGTCGCCTTCCCAGCTAGACGCCGCTCGGCGGGGGCAGGTGATCGCCGATCGCCCGCGTCTGGGCAGCATGGAGGGCCCGGTACGGGTAGTAGCGGGCCCGGGACCCGGCGGGCGCGTCGTCGTGGCGGCACAGAGCCTCGCCGACCGCGATGCCGCGGTCGCGGATCTGCGTGACGAGCTGGCCGTAAGTTTCCCGATCCTGTTGTTGGCCACCGCTATTGGCGCGTACCTCCTGGCGGGCGCCGCGCTGCGCCCGGTCGAACGCATGCGCGCTCGCGCCGCCGGGATCAGCGCCACCGACGCGCACGCCCGCCTGCCGGTTCCACCAGCCCGCGACGAAATCCAGCAGCTTGGAACGACATTGAACGAGCTGCTGCAGCGGCTACAAGACGCGCTGGAGCGAGAACGCCAGTTCGTGGTCGATGCGGGTCACGAGCTGCGTACCCCGCTGAGCTTGCTGACCACCGAACTGGAGCTGGCCTTGCGGCGCCCACGAAGCAACCCGGAACTGCTCGCGGCGGTGCGCTCGGCCCTGCACGAAACCACTCGGCTGTCCCGGCTGGCGCGCGACCTGCTCACCGTCGCAGACACTGGCCGCTTCGCCGACGCGCCGAGCATCGACCTGGGTCTCCGCCTGCACGAGATCGGCGACCGTTATCGTCACAACCTCAACGGGCAGTTCGACATTGACTGCACCGCGGGTCAATACATCCGCGCCGACCCCAATGATGTCGATCGGATCATCGGCAACCTTATCGACAACGCGGGCCAGCACGGCGCCCCACCGATCGCCATCCGGGTCCAGGCCACCGCGGACGGCGTCGAGATCCGCATCACCGACCACGGCCCCGGCTTCCCAGCCGACTTCCTGCCTCACGCCTTTCAGCGATTCACCCGCGCCGACAGCGCGCGAACCACCGGGGGCACCGGGCTCGGACTGGCGATCGTCGAGAGCCTCACGCAGCGCAACCATGGCACCGTCAGCGCCGCCAACAACGACGACGGCGGCGCTGAAATCACCGTCACGTTTCCCGCCGAGCCAAAGTAACTTATTATCTGCGTATGCATGCAGATAGCCACGGGCACGACCACGGGCATGACCACGACCACGCCCACGGAATTCGTGGCATCGTCGCGCAGCTCTTGATGCCGCACAGCCACGACGCCGCCGACAGCGTCGACACCGCCCTGGAATCCAGCGCCATCGGCATCCGGGCGGTCAAGGTCAGCCTGGTCGGGCTGGGCGCGACCGCGATCGTGCAGGTGGTCATCGCCGTCGTCTCCGGATCGATCGCCCTGGCCGCCGACACCATCCACAACTTCTCGGACGCCCTGACCGCGGTCCCGTTGTGGGTCGCGTTCGCGCTGGGCACCCGCCCGGCGACGCGCCGCTATACCTATGGCTACGGCCGGGCCGAGGACATTGCTGGCTTGTTCGTCATCGGCATGATCACGCTGTCGGCGCTCGTCGCCGGCTACGAAGCCATCCTGCGTCTGATTCACCCCGTCGCCATCGAGCACGTCGGCTGGGTCGCCGCCGCCGGTGTGATCGGCTTCCTCGGCAACGAAGTCGTCGCCATGTACCGGATCCGAATCGGCCGCCGGATCGCCTCGGCCGCCCTGGTCGCCGACGGCCTACACGCCCGCACCGACGGATTCACCTCGCTCGCCGTGCTTTTCGGGGCCGGCGGCGTCGCGCTGGGGTATCCGCTGGCCGACCCGATCGTCGGCCTGGTCATCACGGTGGCGATCCTGGCCGTGCTGCGCAGTGCCGTGCGCGACATCTTCCGCAGGCTGATGGACGCCGTCGACCCCGCGCTCGTCGACACCGCCGAAGCCACGCTGGCCGCGCGCCCCGGCGTCCGCGGCGTGCGCAGGGTTCGGATGCGCTGGATCGGGCACCGCCTGCACGCCGACGCCGAGCTCGACATCGACCCCGACACCAGCCTCGAGAATGCCCACCGCATCGCGCACGACGCCGAACACCAACTCACCCACGCCGTGCCCCGGCTCGACAGCGCGCTCGTGCACGCCTACCCGGCGCACACCGGCTAGGTGAAGCCGAGGGCCTGCGGGACCATGTACAGCCCGAAGCCCATCACCACCAGGCACAGCGCCCACGCGATGTACTTGCGCGGTCCCCGCATGCGCCACTCGTCGGGCAGCGCGCGGGATTCCAGCGCCAGCAGCAGGCCCAGCACGATCGGCAGTAGCAGGGCGTTCATCACCTCGACGTCGACGGCGAGGTTGACCAGGTCGACGCTGGCCAGCACGAGCGCGGCGCCGATCACGTGCGCGAGCCCGTACGTGATGTAGAACTTCGCGGTCGCCCGGTTGGGCCGCTGGTTGAGGGTGTGCTTCCAGCCGAACACCTCGGACAGTCCCCACGCGCCGGCCAGGGACGCCACGATCGCGGCGATCAGCGCCGCGCCGAGCATGCCCAGCCCGAACAGGACCGTGCCGCCGACCCGGCCCAGGTATGGCGTGAGCGCGTTGGCGATGTCGCCGACGGTGTTCAGCGCGGTGTCGCCGCCGTGGGCCCCGATGGTCGAGGCCACGGTGACCACCACCGAGATCATGATCAGCTGGGTGAGCACGGCGCCCGCGAGGGTGTCGTGGCGCGCCTGGCGGATGGTGGCCACCGACAGGTGCTTATCGACCACCGCGCCCTGCTGGTAGAAGACCATCCAGGGCATGATGACGGCGCCGACGTTGGCCGCGATCAGCAGCAGATACGACGAGTTGCCCAGCGGCATCGACTTCAGGCCCTCCACAAAGGCTTTGGGCTCCGGCCGCGCCATCACCATGGCGACCAGGAACGCCAGTTCGGCCGCGCCGATGACGAGGCCGATGCGTTCCACGCGCCGGTAGCTGCCGGTCAGCGCCAGTGCCAGCAGCGCCGCGGTCGCGATCGGGATGCTCACCCAGCGCGAGACGCCGAACAGCTCGCCGACCCCGGCGACGCCGGCGAACTCGGTGAGCAGC
>NZ_LZKR01000122.1 GCF_001672915.1 Mycobacterium sp. 1245805.9
TTGTCGGTGGCGAACCGTCGAGTCGCCAGGGCCATCGAAAAGAGGGCGGTGACCGGATCTTTGCTCGATGGTGCGGCGGCGAAGGCGCGACCCAGATCCTGAAACCCTCTGTCGACGACAGCTTGGAGGAGCTCAGGAAGTCCGCCGAGGTGGTAATAGACCGCGATCGTCGACACTCCCGCGGCCTCGGCGACCGACCGCGCCTTGATCTCGGATGGCCCCTTCTCGGCGAGCAACGCCGTGGCCGCATCAACCAATCGCTCCACGGCCTGTTCTCTTGTCAGTCGCGGTGCGGTCTCCTTGCGAGGTTGGGGCATTGGAGCAGGCACCTCCCATCGCGACCGGCATAGAACTCGTAGAACGAGGTTACAAGCCGCGACGGCCGTAGGGTCAATCGACCGCGACGACGACCTTGCCGGCCTTGACCTTGCCGCTCTCCACGTAGGCGAGCGCGTCGAGAGTTCGGTCGAATGCGAAGACCGAGTCGATAACCGGGCGTAGTCGTCCCGACTCGTAGAGGGCCGCGAGCTCTCGGAGTTGCGCACCACTGGCCCGCATGAACAAGAACGAATAGCGGACCCCGAGCTTCTTCGCGGCCCTTCGGACCTTGCGGCTCATGAAGGACAATACGAACTCGAAAGGCTTGGGGGCGCCGAGCTGCTTGGCGAACCCGGCGTCGGGCGGACCGGCGACGCCGATCGCCAGGCCGCCGGGCTTGAGCACAGTGAGCGACTTCATGAGGTTTTCGCCGCCAAGCGAGTCCACCGCGACGTCGTAGCCAGAGAAGATCTGGGAGAAGTCCTCCTTGGTGTAGTCGATGACGACATCGGCTCCGAGGCTGCGGACGAGTTGCTCTGTGCGGCCAGAGGTCGTTGTCGCCACGTGCGCACCAAGGTACTTGGCGAGCTGGATGACAGTGGATCCGAGCCCTCCGGCGCCGGCGTGGACGAGGACCTTCTGCCCTGGCTTGACCTGGGCCTTCTCGACCAGGATCTGCCAGGCGGCTAGCGCGACCAAGGGGACCGCCGCGGCCTCGTGCAGTGTCAGCGAAGCCGGCTTGCGTGCGACGTCCTTCTCGTCGATCGCGATGTACTCGGCAAGAGTTCCGATGCGGAGGTCGCGTGGACGCGCGTATACCTCGTCGCCGACCGCGAAGTCGCGGACTCCCGGACCCACCTGGGTCACCACACCCGCGACGTCATGGCCGATCGTGAAGGGGGTCTTGTATTTCAGGAGCTGCTTGAACTCGCCGTTGCGGAGCATCTTGTCCAGTGGATTGATGCTCGCCGCGCGCACCCTGACCAGGACGTCACTGTCGCCGACCCTCGGGTCGGGTACATCCGCGACGCGGAAACCGTCTTTGCCGTACTTCGCGACGACGAATGCTTTCATTCTCGGTCCACTTTCATCAGAGATCGACGGCCGATTGGCCAGCCTGTATAACTTTGTTATACAACGAGCATTGCTTCGTTATTCCCATAGGTTCAAAAGAGGCCGAATCGTCGTCCGAGCCGGGCAGGGACTATCGCGTGACCGACGCCGAGCGGATTTCGGCGGCCGGCACGAGTTGGTCGAGGCGTCCCAATGCGGCGACCTCGCGCTCGAGTGCCGGAGTCACCTCGGCTGCGAACCGCCTCATCCACGGCCATGCGGCTGGCGAGTTGAGAGCGGCCTTGGCCCAATTCGCAACCACGACTGCGCGCGGGACGTACACACGGCGGCGCCGGCGCACAAGACCGCGCACGATCGCGGCTGCGACCCTGTCGACACTGGTGGTGACATTGCCGGGATACGGCAGTCGCGTCCGAAGTTCTTGGAACGAGGGAAGATCCGCTTCGGCGCTTCTCACCAGGTCTGTGTCGATCCACGATGGATGGACCAGGCCGACGGTGACGCCGAGGTGCGCAACTTCTTGGCGGTAGGCCAGAGCGAGCATTTCCACCCCGGCTTTGCTTGCGGCGTATGAGGCCAGACCGGCTAGTGGCGTGAACGATATCGCGGACGCCACCACCATCGCGTGGCCTCGACTGCGCTCCAAATGGGGCGTCGCATATTTGAGGGTGCGGAAGACGCCGTTGAGGTTGATATCGACAACCCGTTCGAACGATGCCTCCTCGGCTTGCCGGACCGTTCCATACGCAGCAACCCCGGCATTGGCGACGACGATGTCGATGCCGCCCATCGCCAACGCGCAGTCATCGATCGCCGAATGCAAAGCGGCGCCGTCACGTACGTCAGCCTCCCACCACGACACTGCGGGGCCGAGCTCAGCTGCGAGGACGCTCAGCCGATCGGGTTCGAGCCCGATCAGAGCCACACGAGCACCACGGGCGAAGGCAAGCCGTGCCACCTTCTCACCGATGCCACGTGCGGCTCCGGTGATAACCAACTTTCGGCCTGACAAGTTACGACGCATGAGATGACTATAACTTCGTTATAATCCAAGTGCAATAGGTCACGTCTCAAATGGGTGGCCCGTCCAGCCGCGACGCCTCTGGCGCATCCGGCCAGCGGCCGCAGAATTGGGGCGCTGTCCCGCAACACAACTACGAGGAGTGTCGCCGTTTTGGTTTCTGCGGAGCGGGTTGTTCCTCTCGAAGGTGGCGGAGATCAGTGCATCGTCGAACCGATGGGATGGCGTAGTGGTGTGAGGACGTGGGCCGGCGAAGCCGCCGGTGCCGTGTATCGACGGTCGTGTGGCGTTGTCAGTTCGGGCTGTTCAGGCTCAGGAGCTCGAGCGCAGAGCTGATACCTGCCTCGAGCACGCCGTCGGACAAAGTCGGGTCTGTGACCGCGCGCGCGAGTTGCATGCTGCCGATGAGAAGTGTGAACAGCCCGGTCGCCCTGCTCCGCGCGGTCGACGGATCATCTGGCGACAGGTGAGCTGCCACTGCGTCGACAATGGCTTGCACGCCCCCGGTGTAGGAATCCCGGACCTGTCCGTCGCAGCGGCCTATCTCGTCGAGCAGAGCCGCTGACGGACACCCAGTCGCCGGTTGGTCGCGGTGATCCGGCGAGAGGTATCCGCGGATGAACTGCTCGATCGCCTCCCTGCCGGGTCGAAGCGACCGCAACGTGGCGGCCTGAATGTCCAGTTGGTCTGCCACCACGTTGGCCACTAGGTCGTTCTTCGACGCGAAGTGCGCGTAGAAGGCACCATTCGTGAGCCCCGCGTCCGACATCAACGTCGCAACACCGGATCCGTCGATACCGCTGCGTTTCAGACGGCGCGCCGCGTGCTCGATGATTCGGCGCCGCGTCTCGCTCTTGTGCGACTTGTCGTATCTGGCCACCGCCATCCCTTCTGCCAAAGCATCTTCTTGACTCACCATACCCTATTGACGTACGGTCATAATATTATGATTGGCAGACAATGAGGCGCACTGCTCGCGGGTTGCCGTATGACCTCGTCGGCAAGGTCTCCGTGATCACCGGCGGAACCAGCGGCATCGGGAACGCAACCGCCCGCGAGCTCCTTCGCCGAGGGGCCAAAGTAGCGGTGCTGGACATCAACCCGCACACGCCGCAGATCGCCGAGGGATTATCGGCGACAGCGGCCATGGGCGTCGTGGCCGATGTGCGCAGCCGCAGCGAGATGGAGTCGACGGTGGCCAACGTGGTCGACAGGTTCGGTCGCGTCGACATCGCCGTCGCCAATGCGGGCATCCTGCCCCCTGTCGGCACCCTGCGTGTCACCTCCGAGGCTGCCATCGATTCGGCCTTCGCCGTGAATGTGACTGGCGTCCTCAACACGGTCCACGCAGCGATGGACGAGCTCATCACCCACCGCGGCCAAATTGTCCTGATCAGCTCGGTATTCGCATTCCTCAATGGGATGGGCGTCATCCCCTACGCGATGACTAAGACCGCCGTCGAGGCACTCGGGCGCGGACTTCAGATCGAGCTCGCCGCACACGGCGTGACGACCACGACCGCCTATTTCTCGCTGATCAACACCAAGATGATCAGAGACGGAGTCGACGCCAATCCGATTGTGGGACAACTGCTCAACGCACTACCGCCCCCCTACCGGCTGCGGCTCGAGCCAGAGACCGCCGCTTCCGCACTGGCTGAAGGACTGGTCAGTCGGGCGCCCCGGGTGGTAGTTCCAGCGCGCTGGAATGCGATCTCGGCACTGCGGGGCATCATCCACCCCCTGCTCGACGCCCGCCTGTCGCGCGATCCGAGCACGCTCAAGGTCCTTGCCGAACTCGACAGGCTCAATCGAGATGACTGAGCGTTCCCTCCGCGTCGTACGCGGGCAGCACACCGAAGGAGATCCTATGGCCACCTGGAAAGACGTACCCACACGCAAGATTCGCGCTAACGGAGTCGAGTTCGCCTACCGCGAACTCGGGCCCGCTACTGGTGTTCCGGTAATTTTTCTGCACCATCTGACCGCAGTTCTCGACGACTGGGATCCGCGGGTCATCGACGGAATCGCCGCGCACCATCGTGTCATCGCGTTCGACAATCGGGGGGTCGGCGCGACGAGCTCCAGGGTGCCCACGGAGATCGACCAGATGGGCGCGGACGCGATCGCCTTCATCCGGGCGCTGGGCCTGACGCAGGTCGACCTGTTGGGATTCTCATTGGGCGGCGCCGTCGCCCAGATGATCGCCCTGCAGGCGCCAGAGTTGGTGCGACGCATGGTCCTGGCCGGCACGGGACCGCGCGGCGGAGGAGGCATCGAGCAGATCACCAAGATCTTCATCATCGCCTACGTCAGAGCCGCTCTCACACTGAGTGATCCGAGGAATTTCCTCTTCTTTCCTCGCACCGGTGAAGGCAAGCGCGCCGCCACCGACTATCTGCGCCGCCTCAAGGAACGCACCAACGACCGCGACGAGCCCATATCGATACAAGCTCGTGTCGCGCAACTGAAGGCGATCCGGCGGGCGGGCTTGAGCGCCCCCGATGACCTGTCGACGATCACCCAGCCGGTCCTGGTGGCCAACGGTGACCACGACCTGATGGTCGCCAGCAGCCTCTCCGCCGACATCGCGCAGCGCATTCCCAACGCGGAGTTGAAGATCTACCCGCGCTCCGGACACGGCGGAGTGTTCCAGCACCACGAAACGTTTGTTGCCGACGTGCTGCGCTTTCTCGGTGACGACTCAACCAACGATGACAAAGGGAGTGTTCGATGAACAACGCAAACCACAACGATGAGCTGATCCTGTCCTACCGTGATGCTCCGGCACGCACCGTCAGCGCCGGCAGAGTGAATTTCGCCTATCGGGAGCTGGGCCCCAAAGGGGGTGTGCCGGTGGTGTTCTTCGGCCATCTCGCGGCCGTTCTCGACAACTGGGATCCGCGCATCATCGATCCGATTGCCGCGCATCACCACGTCATCGCGTTCGACAACCGCGGTGTCGGCGCCTCCAGCGGCGATGTGCCACTCAGCGTCGAGGAGATGGCCGACGACGCCTACACGTTCATCACCGCACTCGGGCATCGCAAGATCGACATCTTCTCGTTCTCGCTCGGCGGTATGGTCGCCCAGGCGTTCGTGCTCAAACACCCGGAGATGGTCCGCAAGCTGATCCTCACCGGGACCGGACCCGCCGGCGGGAAGGGGATCGACAAGGTCGCCGGGGTCACGTATTACGACATGGTGCGTGCGACTCTCAGACGTGTGGATCCTAAGGAGTTGCTTTTCTTCAACCGCGACGACGTCGGTCGCCGCGCAGGTCGCCAGTTCGTCGAACGCCTGGAGGAACGCACTGAGGATCGCGACACCCCCATCAAGATCAGGGCACTCCAAAGGCAACTCAAGGCGATCAAGAAATGGGGCCGCTCAGCACCGGCCGACCTGTCGAAGATCAGCCAACCCACGCTCATCGCCAATGGCGACCACGATCGGATGGTGCCGACACCCCTCTCCGAAGACCTGCACCGCAGGATCCCGGGCTCGCGGCTCATCATCTACCCGAACTCCGGCCACGGTGGAATCTTCCAATATCACGCCGAGTTTGCCCCGAAAGCGGTCGCGTTCCTGGCCGACTGAACCCGTGCGCGCGGTTGACGGTGTCCGACTGCAGCCCGGTCAAATTGTCGATATGCGTGTGCGGCCACCGGCGACGGTGGGCACGTGGCGGCCGATCTCGTCTGGCTCGATGATCCGCAGCGCCCCGTCGGGACCGTGGTCCTCAAGCAGCGTCTTGAAACGCTCTGCGGCGGGCAGGTTTTCGAACGACAGTGAGCGTTGCCGGCCGTTCTGGCGCCACAAGACGCGGTAGGTGCTCCCGGCGCGGTTCTTCTGGGCGTGGATGCTTGCCACGACGGCTGATGTCACGTGAAGCGTTACGTCAAACCGGACGTAACTTCTAAAAGTGCCTATGAACTGCACTTATACGGTGGAGCTAAGGGGACTCGAACCCCTGCTTTGACCAGGCAAAATCGGGGTTCACCTGCGGATTCGCTACATCTCGTTCCGATTCATTCCCGTCCGTTACCTGCGGTTTTGTTTTGGCGTCTTGACGGCGTCAAGGCTCCCTGGCGACGTCGCCCTTCAAATTTGCGAGGTCTCTATGGGCGAACGCATTGCTAATCCCCAAATGAAATAGTTTCACCCCGACGCTTGCGGCGTCACTTGACACCCAGAGTTATTGACGCCCTAGCTGGCCCAGACGGATGCCACCTGGGCGCGATGGGATCTCCGGCCAAGCTCACGGGACGGGGCCGCAATCTCCGGCAAGGCAACGGGCCGCCGCCAGTCAAACCGACACGCACAAATCAACTTCCGGTAGCTACCGCATGACATGTGGGTACTGCTGATGCGGATGGACGTCGAACAGGTCTCGGTAGGAAGGCGGTTGGCGTCCGCCGTCATCCTTGATCCCATACTTCAGTGCCAACTCAGCGCCAACCAACGTTTGTCCACTGACCTCCAGGAGGTCTTGGTCGTTGTACAGTGCCCAGATCACATGGCCGGTCAGTTCCGGGGTTTCCGCACTCTCCAAGATGTGGCCCAACTTTGTTGGGTTGGTCGCGATGATTTGGCGGACACGGTCGGTGAGTAGAGATCCCATCCATATCGAGATCGCCGCGATCCCGGAACCCTCGAAGTCGACCGCCATGTCGGCCGCCATTTTGTCCGTACCTGCCTTCGGCACGCCGTAAGCCGGGCCGAAGGCGTAGTGCACGGCACCGGACGACGACGTGAAGACGACCAAACCCTTGGTTTGCGGCAGCATCAACGGCGCTGCACACACCGTCGCGACATAACTACTACGCAACCCCACGTGGAGTGTGTCGAGCACGTTGAGCGGTTCTTCCCAGAACTTGGTCCGCCCCATCATTTCGTCGCGGATAATCGCGGCGTTGTTGACCAAGATGTCGATCCGGCCCTGTTCGCGCTCGATTTGCTCAAACAATGCCTTGACCTGCTCGTCGTCGCCGTGGTCAACGCGGACCGCGATCCCCTCGCCACCGGCCGCCGTCACGCGTTCGGCTGTCTCTTGAATCGTGCCCCGCAGAGCGGATTCGCCTGGATTCTGGGTGCGACCGGTGACATAAACCGTGCACCCGTGAACCCCGAGCGCATGTGCGATGCCGGCCCCAGCGCCGCGGCTGGCCCCGGTAACCACGGCTACCCGCCTTGTTTCCAACATGTCGGCCCTTCCTTTCGCCATCACGTCAATCCCTGGCGTCGTCGTCCTCGCGATTTAGCCATCCGTGGATGCACGTGAATGCTATACGTACGTATAGCAGCCATGAGGCGGGTCCCGGGACCATAACCGACTCCGACCGGATATGTGCTATACAGATGTACAGTCGGTGTCGGCCCGCCGCATCCGAAAGGACGATTCATGACGAACCCCACCCAGCTACACAAGCGCCTGCAGTACCTAGAAGATCGGATGGCCATCCTCGATGTGGTTATGAACCAGTCGCGCGGCCATGATCGGCACGATGCAGAACTAATGGCGAGCGTTTACTTCGAAGATGGCGTCGATGAACACGGTCCGGTAATTAAATCCGGTCCAGAGTACGGCGATTACGCGAACGAAGCCCACAGCTCGGTGTTCGAGGACCATCTGCACAACATCACAACTCACACGTGCGACATCCGCGGCGACGAGGCGCACTGCGAAAGCTATGTGATCGGCGCCATGCGGATCAAGGGCGGCAGGGCCGTGTCCCTGATGGGAGGGCGCTACCTGGACCGCCTCGAGCGTCGCGACGGGGTCTGGAAGATCGTACTGCGGCGGTGCACCGTCGAATGGATGATGAGTGGAGACTCATCCATTCTGGCGTCGGGCGCGGTGAGAGGCTTCATCAAAGGCAAGTGGGACCACACGGACCCGTCCTACATCCGCCCCCTGCTCCTGGACGCTCCGGTCGATCGGTGGTGACCGATCGGTCGTCCGCCACAAAGGAGTCCACAACATTCCAGAGACGCAAAAGCAATGAAGCTCTGCGGGAATCGGACCCAGCCGAGTCAACCCGTGACTGTAGTGCCGTGGACGGACGCCTACACATCCGCAAGAAACCGTTGCGGCGAAGGAGGATTGATGCATCTGGGATTCGTCTCCCTGAATACACCCGGAGACATAGCTCCCGGAGTACTCGGCCCCGAGCTGGAATCGCGTCGATTCGAGTCATTGTGGGTCGGCGAGCACCCGCAGGTACCGGTCTCGGCCAAGGATCGGTTGCACCCCGGCTTACTGCAGGCGCAGAAGCAGATGTGGGATCCGTTTCTCTCGCTCCTGACAGCCGCTCAGGCAACGACGCATCTCCGCATCGGCACAGCCGCCGTACTGCCCCTCGAACGCGAATTATTCACCCTCGCTAGGGAAGTCGCCACTCTTGACCAGATGAGCGACGGCCGGCTGCGGCTTGGGGTTGGCGTCGGGAATCCGCGCCCAACGAGCGGTGCACCAGTCGATTGACTGGTGCGATCCCTACCGGGCCTTGGCCGACATCGTGGCCGCCCTCGACTCACTATGGATCGACGACGAGTCGCAACACCACGGCGAATTCTACGACTTTGATCCGGTGTGGTCGTATCCCAAGCCAATTCAACGGCCACGACCGCCGCTGCTGGCCGCCGCCACCGGTCATTACGCGATACGAGATTGTCTGGCGTGGGCCGACGGCTGGCTTCCCGGCGATGCCGCGTTCGCGGACGTGACGAGCTCAGTGGCGGATTTCCGCAGGACAGCGGAGGAGGTTGGCCGGGATCCTGCAACACTGGACCTGACAATCATGGCATGGGGGGATCCCACCCTTGCCGTTCTGGCGATATATCGCGACCTCGACTTCAACCGCGCCATAGTCGGTGGCGGTCGGCGCGGTGGCCAGGATGCGTCGAGGACATTGCCGTTCCTTGATCGGTATGCCGAGACAATTGACGAGCTGCGTTCTTAACGGGAGAGCGGTTGACGGCGGGCTCGAGAGTGACTGGCCATCACGCCGACTCGAGTCGTGATCCGCTCTATGAAGCATGGGAACGCGCTGCGCGGCAACTCGTAGTCCGATCGACCTGGATCTGGCGCGCAGGACGGGCCGCACGCTGGCGTGGATCAACTCGACTAGTTGTCCCTCCGGATCACGCAGCATGCAGGCGAATCCCGCCTCGGCGATGATCACTCCCTCTGCGTTTCGGACCGCCTCTTGGGCCTCGGCCATGTCGCCGACGGCGATCGACAGGTGTGTAAGACCGGCGTCAATCATCGTGCGCTCACCACCCTTTGGCGCGGGGTGTTCGCGCAACGTGAGCAACTGCAAAACGAACTCATCATTCTCCAGATAGGCGGCCTCGAAACCGATCGGCGGGGTGATTCCGAGCAATCCGCCGGAAACCGCGTCGGGTGCGGCGAGCGGCTTTGCCTCAACAAATCCGAGTGCCTCGTAGAAGCGCTTGACTCTCTCGATGTTGCGCACTCGCAAGCCCAGATGGCTGACGTTCATGCCTGTCTCCCCAAGCGAGTTGCGCGGTGGCGATGCATACGCCGCGCCGCCGTTGGAGCCCCTGGATCAGACGCCGGCCGGGCCAGGGCCACCCTGCATGTACAACGTCTGACCCGAGCAGTAACTTGCGGCGTCGGAGGCGAAAAACAAAACTCCGTAGCCGATCTCGTCGGGCTCTGCGATACGACCGGAGGCGTTCGTCTGCCCGACCATGTCCGGCTCGAAGCCTTGTCGCTGGGCATGCGCCTCAAGCCCAGGGGTGCGGATCGCACCGCACGCGATGCAGTTGACCCGCACGCCCTTGCGGGTCCATGCCGCCGCCATCGATCCGGTCAAGTTGTTCAAGCCCGCCTTGGCCGCGCCGTAAATCGGTGCATCCTGCATGGCCACCAAGCTGGCACCGGAGGAGATGTTGACGATCGCGCCTTTGCCGTGCTCGATCATCGGCTTGACCGCAGCCCGCGACAAGTACCAAGCGCTGGAAAGGTTCAGGTCCAACACCTCCCGCCACTCCTCGTCGGTCCACTTCATTAATGGCTTTGTTTCGCCACCGCCCGCATTATTCAGCAGCACATCCAAGCGACCGAACTCGGCGAGCGTCGCGTCGACCAGCGCCCGGCATTGGTCCGGCTGGGTCACGTCGGTCGGCACCGCAATCGCGCGGCGGCCAAGCGCTTCGATCTCGCTGACCGTAGATTTCAGCGGCTCGACTCGCCGTCCTGCGAGCACGACATCCGCACCGTGCTGGGCCAGGACGAGCGCCGAGGCCCGTCCGATGCCGGTTCCACCGCCAGTGATGACCGCGACGCGGCCCGCTAACGAAAACCTATCGTTCACAACGCCACTCCCGATCTCTGCCCGTTACACCTAGTCATGCCATACGACTGTACAGCATTGGTCGACCGGACGACATGAATCGCCGAAACAAATCGTTTCGCCGGCCTCGTGACGATTCGCAACAACCACCCCCGGCGCGTTGCATAACAACTTGGCGGTGTGGGCTGAGGGCGTCGGACCAAGGGGCCCGCTTTCGCAACGGCTTCACATGGTGCTATCGCTTCTTCGCGGCCAGCACAATGCAATTCTTGGCGAACCTGGGTCACGCCGACAGTCGATGTCAACACACGAAAGTTGTTGGGGTACAACCGCTATCGACCTCGTTATGCCGGTGGCTTGAAGGGCTTACGATCACGTCGGGCGGCACCTGGCTCGATTGCATCGAGGTAGTGCTCAAACGCACGCACAACCTCCGCGTGGGCCGACTTGACCCCCACGCCTTTTTCCAAGTTGACGAATTTTGGAATACCGGAGATCAGCAAAACCAACGCGCCCAGCGACAGACCGTCGAAGCGCGCGTCCACACCGAGCGTCTGAGTTAGAACATCGATCTGTAACTTCCGCACGCGCCCGGTCACCTTCGCGATCTCTGAGCGGATCGACTTTCGGTGGTTGCCAAGCGCCATGAACTCCGTGATTAGTGCCCCAGTTCCCTCATTCCAGCTGTACTCCCACATGGCATGCAGCGGGTCGTCGGCTCGCTTCTGCAAAGCGCTGCGCAGCCGTTCGAGGTTGCGGTCGGAATAGCGGCGGATCGCCGCCAGGAAGATTTCGTCAAGGGTCGGAAAGTAGTACTGGACCAAGCTTGCCGTGACGCCAGCTTTGGACGCTAACGCGCGGTAGCTCACGCTGGCATAGCCCTCCTCGAGCATCATGTTCTCTACACAGTCCAACAAGGCGTCGCGTGTCTTTGACGCTTCTGCGCCCACGCGGCGCGGCGATGCTGCCATGGTCACCTCATCGTCATTGGCCGAATGAGGCAATCTTGCCACTCGACGTCAGCTGTACACACGTATGGTGACATCGGCCCTGCTCGTTCTCCCGTCTACCCGACACGTGGCTGCCTCGACAGCAGCTCCATTAAAGATGCAGCGTGTCCTGCGAGGGGCCGCTGCGCATCGAACTTTCGCGTCGGGACCGGCGGCAAGACCTGCACACCAACACGAACCTACTGCGTGTTCGGCCGCGGTGACCCGCTCATTACCTGCCCGGGGCGACCGCCGCAATGGTGATCAGTTCATCGCGGCCAGTGAAGCTATCGCCAGCCAACTTAGTCATCCGTCTGCAATTTGATCAGGCGGTGAGTCCGCGGCTGCGTTGGACTTTGGCGATGATGTCGTTTGCGGTGTCCTTACCACCGGAGGGGCCAGGTGGCGCGGTCCGGATGGTCGCATCCGGTGACGATCGCCATGGTGAGCTCGGTGACCCTGGCGAAGGCTCCATGGCGCCGTCGCCTGCCGGTGAGTTCCTTCGGCCGAGCGCACGGCCTTTCGGGATACCCAAGAACGCAGTCAAATGCACGCAGACACATTTCGGTAAGACCAGCCCGCGTGATTTTCTGCGACTCAACCCATTTCACGCACGCGGCACGAACGAACGCCAACCAAGCGTCTACAGCAATCTCGGTGACGGCGTGGAGACGTCCCTCGGCGACGAGTTTGTCGGTCAGCCGTTGGGCGATGACATTAAGTTCTTCGGTGATGATTGCCTGGATCGCGGGGTCGTCCGACAGTGCGCCACGGTTGATCGCGATTGCTTCAAAGGGATGGTCGGCAAAATATTGGATGTGGGCCTCGAGTCCGCTGGCAAGCTGCTCTGCCAGCGGCAGCTGCGGGTCGGGATTGGCGCGTGCCAGCAACCGGTGACTAGCGCGCTTGAAGATCGCCACGTACAGCTCCCGCTTGCTCGGAAAATAGTGATACAGCGACGCTCTGGACACACCCGCCCGCGCGGCGATGTCCTCGACGAAGACAGCTCCATAAGGCTTCTCTGCGAACATCGCGGCGGCCGTGTCGAGCAGCTGTTCACGCCGCTGTCGCGGCTCTAGCCGACTTCGTTTCACGCGACGTCCTCCGGCGGATCAAATCGCTGGTACCGGCGAATGTCGGGGTCCGTCAGAGCTGGGCGTAGACGGTCTTGGTTTGCATGAAGCTCTCGATGCCCTCGCGATCCCACTCGTACCAGTGACGGATCTCGTCCACGATGCTCTTCACGATCATTGCAGGCCTTTCGGTCAGAATTTGTGGGGAACGACGGCGGTCATCTCGCAGGTGTGAACTCGATGTGCAGCTCACTCAGTCCCCGAAGCAAGAACGTGGAAGAGTAACGGAATTTCCGGCGCGTCAGCGGCCCATGCTTGGCCTCACTGATAACGAGGTCGCGCGTTCGGTCCAGCAGGCGGTTAATAGTGATCTGTCCTTCCACCCGCGCCAACGGGGCGCCTGCGCAGGTATGGATGCCGCGCCCGAACGCGAGGTGCTCCCGCACATTCTTGCGGTCGACCCGGAACTCGTTGGGGTTATCGAACTTTCGCGGGTCACGATTGGCCGCACCTAGGCACAGCATGAGGATGGTGCCCGCCTTGATGTGCACGCCGCCCAGGGTGGTGGTCTTGCGCGCCAGCCGAAAGTCCACCTTGGTGGGGCTCTGCATGCGGAGTGCCTCTTCTATGAACGGGCCGACGAGATCTCGGTCGGCACGCAAGCGGTCCTGCAGCTCGGGCTGGTCACCGAGGACCTGCACAGCCGAGCTGAGCAGCTTGGTCACTGTCTCCTGCCCTGCCCCGAACAAGAACGTCGCAGGCCGCACCACTTCCAGGAGCGGTGGGGTCGAGCCATCGGGGTAGGTGGCGGTCGCCAGGCCGGTGAGCACATCCTCACGGGGTCGCTCGCGCCGCTCGGCGATGTAGCCGCTGAAGAGGTCGTCGAGATACTGCAGCGGATTGCTGCCCACCGGCTCGTGATCCAGAGCGCCCACCCTGGTACCCGGCGCCGCACCGGCCCCAAGCTTATGGCGGATCTCCGGGCGATCCTCTTCCGGAACTCCGAGCAGATCGGCGATCGCTAGCGTCGCGAACGGCTTGGCGTATTCATCGAGGAATTCGCAGCGGCCGTTGGCGATGAACTCGTCGATCTGCCGGTTGGCCAATTGCCAGATGTAGTCCTTGTTTTCCTGCAGCCGGCGCGGAGTCAGCAGCCGTCCCAACAAGGAACGCGCCTTCTCATGTTCGGGCGGATCCATGACCACCATATGCTCGAAGATCGGGAACTCGTGCCGATGCGCCTCGATCTGTTCGCTGATGTCGTCGCCAACTGGCGTGAATGGCAGCGGCGGAAATGGACCACCGATGGCGTTGACCGCAGAAAACGCATCGAAATCCTTGAACGCGGCCTGGACTTCCTGGTAGCCGGTGACAGCCACCACCCCGTAGTGCGGTTCGCGGAACACCGGGCCCTGAGTGCGCAGATAGTCCCAATATTCGTATGGATCTTGCGCGACTTCGGCGTCGGTGAAGTAGTCGACGTTGACGAGATCGGTCATGGATTAAATTCCTCTTCCTGGCCTGCAACGCGGAGCACGTCAGGGCCCTTCCTCGATGACCACGCTGATGGCTTGGCGCGGACAGGCGGCCACTGCGGCTTCCACGCTGTCGCGCAATGATTGATTCGGCCTCTCATCACAGGTGGCGAGGTCGTCACCAAGATTGAATACCTCGGGCGCGATCTCCACGCAGAGGGCATGCGCCTCACACAAGCGCGGGTTCACCCGAACGCGCATACGGCCGGTCATCCCCGATGACCCCTACTACCGGCGACGCCGGTCAGCGCGACACGCACGATCCCTCCGTCTCCCGTCTGCGGCCCACAAACTGATCGATCGATCAAATGTTAGGATGTGGTATGCCTACCACGCATCGCACACCCCGGTCAAGCACGGCGGGCGCGCCTAAACGCCCGACGACTCGCCAGACCACGAGGAACTCCGATGTTGGCGCACGTAGCAAACTGATAGAGGCGACCGCGCGAATCATGCGGGACGAGGGCTATGCAGCGGCCACGTCGCGACGGATCGCCGCCGAAGCCGGTGTCAAGCAGGCCCTGGTTTATTACTACTTTCCGACCATGGACGACTTGTACGTTGAGGTTCTGCGCAGCGGTGCCGAGGCGGCTTTACAGCGGATGCGAGCCCTGCTGGCCGATGACGACCCCTTGCAGACGCTCTGGTTGATGAACAGCGACTCAGCAGTGACAGGACTCAACACCGAGTTCCTTGCATTAGCCAATCACCGCAAGGCGATTGGCGCAGAGTTAAAGGTATATGCCGAGCGAGTACGCGACATCGAGACGGCCGCGGTCACCATGGTGCTGCGCGCCAACGGCATCGACCTCGACGAGTATCCGGCCGTGGCGATCGCAATGCTGATCGCACAATCCGCACGCAGCCTTTGCAATGAGCGAGCGGTCGGCGTAACCCAAGGGCACAACGAGTTGCGCGCACTTGTCGAGCGCCAGATGAGACTTCTCAAGAGACCTCCAGTCAAGTCGACCCCTCGCACCTAGCGGTTGGCGTCGGGCCAGAGCCGGAGAAAGACAGCTGCGCGGTGAAAGCTCGGATGTGTTCCCCAAGCGGCCGTTGACACCGGGCCCGATTGGTGCCACGCTTCCTGATCGATCGACAAACTTTTTCATCGGCGAACAACTTGCGTCGGGCCGGCTATACGGACCGGCGTCTCGAATCAGTGAGGTGCAGTCATGGGTGGACGAGTTGAGGGCAAGGTTGCGTTTATCACCGGTGCAGCCCGCGGCCAGGGACGCAGCCACGCGGTGCGCCTAGCGCAGGAAGGCGCGGACATCATCGCGATTGATGTCTGCAAACCGATCAGCAGCAATAGGGAGATCCCGCCATCGACACCGGATGACTTGGCCGAGACGGCCGACCTCATCAAGGCCCTCAACCGCCGCATCGTGACGGCAGAAGTCGACGTGCGTGACTACGATGCTCTGAAAGCAGCGGTGGACAGCGGTGTTGAACAGCTGGGCCGCTTGGACATCATCTGCGCCAACGCGGGAATCGGCAACGGCGGCCTGACGCTGGACAAAACCAGCGAAGACGACTGGCGAGACATGATCGACGTCAACCTGTCCGGCGTCTGGAAGACAGTCAAAGCCGGTGTGCCGCACTTGATTTCCCAGGGACAAGGCGGATCGATCATTTTGACCAGCTCGGTCGGCGGTCTCAAGGCCTACGCGCACACCGGCCACTACATCGCCGCGAAACACGGCGTCGTCGGCCTGATGCGGACCTTCGCGGTCGAGCTGGGGCAGCACTCCATCAGGGTGAACTCAATTCATCCGACTAACGTGAACACCCCCATGTTCATGAACGAGGGAACAATGAGGCTATTTCGGCCGGATCTGGAGAATCCCGGCCCAGACGATCTCAGGGTCGTGTCGCAAACGATGCACGTCCTGCCGATCGGATGGGTCGAGCCGGTAGATATCAGCAATGCGGTACTGTTCCTGGCCTCCGACGAATCGCGTTACATCACAGGACTTCCCGTGACCGTTGACGCGGGCAGCATGCTCAAATAGACCCCCCACTTGCCGTTATCGGCAAATGCAGCACGTCGACCGCTATAGGAACTATGACGGTTCCTTTCCTGGCGTCTCCGCGTCCGAGAAGTGCAGGCGCCGACTGTCGAAGCGGTGATCGCGGTATTTGGTGGCCGCCAACGGTCTTGACGATGGCCGGCCCAATCGCGGATGGACTGTTATCCGGCGGGTGGACGCGAATTCTGTGGAATCTCTGTCACGATGTCATGGATCTCGAGGGTGACCCGATCGCCGAGGCGCAGCGACCGCTGGGGACTGCGGCGGTAGCCAATGCCGCCGGGGGTGCCCGACAGGACGTCAGCGTCCGTCGATCATGGGTGCAGTGAGATCGGGTCCTGGCCCGACACGCCGCTGCCGGTACGCGACTGCAGCCGCGAGTTCGCCGCCCAGCGCAAGGCCGCGGGACTCAAGGCGATCGCGCTCGGAAACAGCGACACTCCAACATCTCTCGGATGCGCGCGGCGGGCATCGCCGCCGATGTGGTCGCCGCATGGCACGGTCACACCGAGCGCATGACGCAGGCGGTGTACGGGCGCGCCACCGACGATCGGCTCACCGCCGCGTCGGCGGTGCTCTCGACAGCGATAGGACAGAGTTAGGACACTCGGCCCGGCACCCGATCGGTCCAGCAAATGACAAAACCCGCCCTGATAGCTGTTCAGAGCGGGTTAGGTGTCAAGTGGAGCTAAGGGGACTCGAACCCCTGACCCCCACACTGCCAGTGTGGTGCGCTACCAGCTGCGCCATAGCCCCGAGAAGTCGTGCCCATCGAAGCTACACCACCCGCAACCGTCGTTCAAAGTTGCTGGTCAGGCCGGCTCGAGCGCCGTCCGCGTCTCCGGCGCCGGCCCCCACGCGGCGGCGGCGACCAAGAGAACAATCCCACTGATGCCGAATGCCCAGCCGTAGCTCACGTGCTCGGCGACCCAGCCGACCGCTATCGAGCCGACGATGGCGCCCAGGTCGGACGCCATCTGCACCGCGGCCACGGGAGTGCCCGCACGCGCTTCTCTGCCAAGGATGTCGGCGACGGCGGCCTGCATGGGTGACATGAAGATGCCGGTCGTCAGGCCGGACACAAACCCCACGACCATGAACGCGGGCAGCGACGTCGCGACGCCCAGCGCGGCGGTGGCCACGCCGGATGCCGCCAGGCCGACGATCAACAACGTGCGCCGTCCCATCCGGTCCGATAAGTAGCCGCTGGGAATGACGGCCACGGCGTTGCCGGCCGCGAACGCTGCCAGCACCACGCCGATGACGCCGACGCTGCGGCCCATGACGTCGGAAATGAACAGCGGGACCAGCGCGACGCGCAGCCCGAACGCCGACCAGCCCATCGCAAAGTTGGACAACAGCGCCGACCGATATGCGCGGAACCCCAACGCCTCTCGGATGGTCACCGTCGATCGCGTCGGCGGCAGGGGCGCGGCCAGCGCGGAATTGCGCAAGCCGTAGAACAGCGCCACGGCCACACCCAGCATCGCGGCGCCGTAGACGATGAACGGAGCCGTCAGCCCCCAGCCCGCCGTCAGGGCGCCCACCGCCGGCCCGCCGACCGCGCCGATCATGAACGAGCTGGTGAAAATGCCCGCGATTCGCCCACGCACGTCGGGCGGGCTGATGTGGATCATCAGCCCCAAGGCCGCGACGTAAAACAGCGTCGAACCCAGGCCGCTGAGGGCGCGGAAGAACAGCAGTTGCCAGTAAGCCTGGGAGAACGCGCAAGCGGCGGTGGCCAACCCCACGATCAGCAAACCACCGATGTACAGCCGCCGTTCACCCAACCGTTGTGCCAACAGTCCGCTTATCGGTGCGAAACACAGTCGGGTCAACGAGAAGACCGTGACCAAGAACGTCACCGCCTCGATGCTGACCCCGAAGGTGCGGGCGAAGGCGGGCATCGCCGGCGAGATGACGCCGTAGCCCAGTGCCACCATGATGTTGGCCCAGCTGAGGATCCAAACTTCGCGCGGCAGGCGTCCAGAACGAGGACCACGCCCCCCCGAGCGGGCAAGGCGGAGGGAAAGGGTCACCCGATGACTTTATTCACCACCTCGCGCGCGGCTTCCTGCACCTCCGCCAAATGCTCGGATCCATTGAAAGATTCCGCGTAAATTTTGTAGACGTCTTCGGTGCCCGACGGCCGCGCAGCAAACCACGCATTGGCGGTGGTGACCTTCAGCCCGCCAAGCGGCGCGCCGTTGCCAGGGGCGCTCGTCAGCTTGCCTGTTATCGGCTCCCCAGCGAGCTCGGTGGCGGTCACCTGCTCGGCCGAGAGCTTGGAAAGCCGGGCCTTCTGGTCCCGGTCGGCGGGCGCGTCGACGCGCGCGTAGTACGGCGTGCCGTACTCGGCCGTCAGCTCCCGATAACGCTGCGAGGGGCTCAAACCGGTGACGGCCAGAATCTCGGAGGCGAGCAGCGCCAGGATGATGCCGTCCTTGTCGGTGGTCCACACCGAGCCGTCGCGCCGCAGGAACGACGCCCCCGCCGACTCCTCGCCGCCGAAGCCGATGGTGCCCCCGATGAGGCCGTCGACGAACCACTTGAACCCGACCGGCACCTCGACGAGCTTGCGGCCGATGCCGGCGACCACTCGATCGATGATCGACGAGCTGACCGCCGTCTTCCCGACCGCGATGCCGTCGGGCCAGGACGGCCGATGGGTGTAGAGGTAGTCGATGGCCACCGCCAGATAGTGATTCGGGTTCAGCAGCCCCTCGTCGGGCGTGACGATGCCGTGGCGGTCGGAGTCGGCGTCGTTGCCCGTGGCGATCTGGTAGCGCTCGCGGTTGGCAATCAACGAGGCCATGGCGTCCGGCGAGCTGCAGTCCATCCGAATCTTGCCGTCATGGTCGAGGGTCATGAACCGCCACGTCGCGTCGACCAAGGGGTTGACGACGGTCAGGTCCAGGCCGTGCCGCTGCGCGATCTCCCCCCAGTAGTCCACGCTGGCGCCGCCGAGCGGGTCGGCGCCGATGCGCACCCCGGCCTCGCGGATGGCGGCGACGTCGACCACGTTGGGCAGGTCGTCGACGTAGGTGCCCAGGTAGTCGTAGCGCTCGACGCTTCCCAGCGCGCGGGCCAGCGGGACCCGCCGCACGCCCGATCCGGTGCGCAGAATCTCGTTGGCGCGCTTGGCGATTGCATTGGTCGCGTCGGTATCCGCGGGGCCGCCGTTGGGCGGGTTGTATTTGAAACCGCCGTCGGGCGGCGGGTTATGCGACGGCGTGACGACGATCCCGTCGGCCAGGCCCTCGGTGCGGCCCCGGTTGTACGTCAGGATGGCGTGGCTGACGGCCGGCGTCGGCGTGTAGCGGTCGCGCGAGTCGATCATCGCGACGACGTCGTTGGCGGCCAGCACCTCCAGCGCCGACACCCACGCCGGCTCCGAGAGGCCATGGGTGTCGCGGCCGATGAACAACGGCCCCGTGGTGCCGTGCGCGGCACGGTATTCGACGATGGCCTGGGTGATGGCCAGGATGTGGGCCTCGTTGAACGCCCCGTTGAGCGCCGAGCCGCGGTGACCCGACGTGCCGAACACCACCTGCTGAGCGACGTCGTCCGGGTCGGGCTCGATCGAGTAATACGAGGTGACCAGGTGCGGTAGGTCGACGAGGTCTTCGGGCTGGGCCGGTTGACCGGCGCGCGGGTGGGCCATGGTTACCAATTCTGCGCGCTGCTGTAGGCGCATGTCCCTCTATGCTGCGAAGCGTTCACCAGCCGGAAAGGAACCGAACGCGTGGCACGACCCGACTATCGCGAACTGGCCGCGGTTTTCGTCGGCGGAGCGATCGGCGCCCTGGCCCGCGCGGGCCTGAGCACGGTCTTCGTCCGCGACACGGATCAGTGGCCGTGGCCGACGTTCATCGTCAACATCGTCGGCGCCGCCCTGGTCGGTTACTTCACCACCCGACTGCTGGAGCGGCTGCCGGTATCGAGTTACCGGCGCCCGCTGCTCGGCACCGGATTCTGCGGCGGCTTAACGACTTTCTCGACCATGCAGGTCGAAACCGTCAGGATGATCGAGCACGGCCACTGGGCCATGGCCGCGACCTACACCGTCAGCAGCATCGTGCTGGGCTTCCTGGCCGTCTACCTGGCCACCGCCTTCGTGCGCCGCGTGAGGGTGCGCCGATGACGACCGTGTTGGTCTGGTCGGGCGTCGCGCTCGTCGGCGGCGTCGGGTCGGTGCTGCGGTTCGTGATCGACCGCGCGGTGGCGCGCCGGGTGGCCCGGTCGTTTCCGTTCGGGACGTTGGCGGTCAACATCAGCGGCGCGTTCCTGTTGGGTTTCCTCGGCGGCCTGGCGCTGAGCAAGGACGCGGCGCTGGTTGTGGGCACCGGGTTCGTCGGCGCCTACACCACCTTTTCCACCTGGATGCTGGAAACGCATCGCCTCGGCGAGGAACGCCAGACGTGGACGGCGCTGGCCAACGTCGTCGTCAGCGTCGCCCTGGGCATCGCCGCGGTGGTGTTCGGGCAGTGGGCGGCGTCGCAGGTTTGAGCCGGGCGCTCAGGCCTCGCGGAGCGTGGGCACGTCGTCGGGCGTGCGGGGCAGCGCATACAGCGCCATTCGCCGGTTCGACATGTCGTGCTCGCCCAGGAACACGCAGCCGGCGCGCTCGCAGAATCGCCGTGCCGTCTTGTTGCGGTAATCGGGATCGAACATGATCCGGCGACACCGTGGATCCTGGCCGAGCACGCTCGCGACGAAGTACGGCAGCACGTACCCGGCGATACCCCGATTCACGAACTCTTCGTCGGC
>NZ_LZKR01000123.1 GCF_001672915.1 Mycobacterium sp. 1245805.9
GTCAACGTGATCGGAATTACCCTCAGCCGCAACCAGTTCGAGTACAGCAAAACCAGGCTGGCGGGGATCCCGACCGAGCGCGACGTCGAAGTGCGGTTGCAGGGCTGGGAAGAGTTCGACGACAAGGTCGACCGGATCGTCAGCATAGGCGCGTTCGAGGCCTTCAAAGCCGACCGTTGGCCCGCGTTTTTCGACCGCGCCTACGACATCCTTCCCGACGACGGCAGGATGCTCTTGCACACAATTTTGGCGCATTCACAGAAGCAGATGCACGAGCGCGGCATCGCTTTGACGATGAGCGACGTGCGGTTCACGCGATTTATCTACACGGAAATCTTCCCGGGTGGGCAGCTGCCGGCGCAGGAAGATATTTTCTCACTGGCGCAGGCGGCCAGATTCAGCGTCGAAAAAGTGCAATTGCTGCGCGAGCATTATGAACGGACGCTGAATATTTGGGCGGCCAACCTGGAGGCGAACAAAGAAAAAGCGATCGCCATCCAGTCCGAGGAAGTCTACGAGCGCTATATGCACTACTTGACGGGGTGCGAGGACTTCTTCCGCAAGGGCATCAGCAACGTCGGCCAGTTCACGCTGGCCAAGTAGCCGGCCCGGCTACTTCTCACACGTGAACTGGTTGACGTCCGTGTAGCCCTGGCGGAACAGCTTGGCGCAGCCGGTCAGGTACTTCATGTACCGGTCGTAAACCTTTTCCGACTGGATCGCGATGGCCTTGTCCTTGTTGGACTCGAGCGCCGCGGCCCAGATTTCCAGCGTCCTGGCGTAGTGCAGCTGCAACGACTGGATCCGGGTCACCTTGAACCCGGCGTCGGCGGCATGCTCTTCGACCGACGGGATCGTCGGCAGCCAGCCACCCGGGAAGATCTCGGCCAGGATGAACTGGGTGAAGTGGACGACCTCGTGGGTCAACGGGGTGCCCTGCGCCCTGGCCTCTTTGAAGGTCGGCCGCGAGATGGTGTGCAGCAGCATGACCCCGTCGGCCGGCAGCACCCGGTAGGCCATCTTGAAGAAGTGGCCCCAGCGTTGGCGGCCGAAGTGCTCGAAGGCGCCGATCGAGACGATTCGGTCGACGGGCTCGTCGAACTTCTCCCAGCCCTCCAGCAACACCTGGGCCGAGCGGTTCGTTTCCAGCTGGTCGAACATCTGCTGGACGTGCTCGGCCTGGTTCTCCGACAGCGTCAGGCCCACGACGTTGACGTCGTACTTCTCGACCGCCCGTTGCAGCGCGCCGCCCCAGCCGCAGCCGACGTCGAGCAACGTCATCCCGGGCTCGAGGTTCAGCTTTCCCAGCGCCAGGTCGAACTTTGCATTCTGCGCTTCCTCGAGGGTCATATCGTCCCGCTCGAAGTAAGCGCAGGTGTAGCCCATTGTCGGGTCTAGGAACAGCGCAAAAAACTCGTCCGAGACATCGTAGATAGATTGCGATTCTTCGTAATACGGCTCCAACGAAGTCAT
>NZ_LZKR01000124.1 GCF_001672915.1 Mycobacterium sp. 1245805.9
CCAGGCCGCTGCGTCTCTGTCCCGGCTACGTCGGCGAAGGAGGACGCGTCGTCGTCGATGACGCTGGCCGGAGAGCTCTCTCATCTAGGGAGTGTCAAGGGTCAACCGAAGCAACTGTCAAGCATCAGCCGAAGAGGGCGACGAACCACTAGAGGAAACGATTCTCCCCGGCGTAGGTCTGACTATCCTGGGACGGGCCGAAATGCCCTGTTAGCGACTGAGGCTCGCGACTCGTCGCGCGACGAGCCCTCCAGTTCACAGGATCACGGCGCCAACGAGCGCACGGTGGTCATTGCAATAGACGACTGAGGTTGAGGATGCCCGTTATCACGCTGCCCATATTGAAAAAGCCCGAATCCTCGCCGGCCGCGGTGGGACCCGTGAGGATGCCCGGGACGCCGATGTTTCCAATGCCGGACATGAGGCCGTTCATGTTGGTGCCGCCGCTGGCGGTGTTGAAGAAGCCCGAGACCTCGATGGCGCCGGTGCCGGTGGGGGTGTTGAAGAAGCCCGAGACATTGGTACCGGTGTTGAAGAAGCCCGAGCTGGTCAGGCCGCTGTCGGTGATGAACCCAAAGCCGGTGTTCACGTTGCCCGAATTCCACGAGCCTGTGTTGGTGGCGCCCGAATTCCCGTCCCCGGTGTTCACGTCGCCCGAGTTCTCGAAGCCCGTGTTGACACTGCCCGCGTTACCGAAGCCGGTGTTGAAGATGCCCGAGTTTCCCATGCCGGTGTTCAACTGGTCCGAGTTCCCGAAGCCGGCGTTGAAGACGCCCGAGTTTCCGATGCCGTTGTTGCCGATGCCGGAGTTTCCGAAGCCAAAGTTGTTGAGGTGGCCCGGCTGAACGAGATTGGTGCCGGCGTTGAACATGCCGATGTTGCCGTTGCCGGAGTTGAAAAAGCCGATGTTGTTGGTACCGGAGTTGCCGATGCCGATGTTTCCGCTGCCCGAGTTCAGCAGGCCCGCCAGGTTGATGCCCACCTGATTGTTGCCGGTCAACCCGATCCCGATGTTGTTGTTGCCCGTATTGCCGAAGCCAAAGTTGCCGTTGCCGGTGTTGCCGCCACCGATGTTGTTGTTGCCGGTGTTGCCGCCGCCCATGTTGGCGTCGCCGAAGTTACCGAATCCCTGGTTGTTATTGCCGAGGTTTCCGATACCCGCGTTGTGGCCGCTATTGGGGTTGCCGAAGTTGCCGAAGCCGATATTGCCGTTGCCGATGTTCCCGAAGCCGTTGTTGTTATTGCCGAGGTTGCCGCTGCCGATGTTGCCGTTGCCGATGTTTCCACCGCCCAGGTTGTTGCTGCCCCGGTTGCCGTTGCCGATATTGCCGCCGCCGGTGTTGCCGCCACCCACGTTGGCGTCGCCCTTGTTGCCGATGCCCAAGCTGGGCAGGCCGTTGAGGAACTGCCGCAGACTGGTCGGCAACGGCAGTTGCGCGACCGCCGCGGAGGCACCCTCGTGATAGCCCTGCATCGCCGCCACGTCCGCGGCCCACATCTCCTCGTACTCGGCCTCGGTGGCCATGATCGCCGGGGCGTTGAACCCCAACAGATTCGAGCGGATCAACTGCACGAACACATTGCGGTTAGCGGCCACCGCCAATGGATGCACGACCGCCGCCCGCGCCGCCTCAAACACACTGGCCACTGCCCGGGCCTGCCCGGCCGCCCCCTGAGCTTGGGCTGCCGCAGCGCTCAAAAAGCCGGCATAGGGGGCGGCCGCGGCCGTCATCGCCGCCGACGCCGTGCCTTGCCACGCCTGCGCTGTTAGGCCTGTGGTGACCGAGTGAAAAGATGATGCCGCAGAGCCTAATTCCGAGGCCAACCCCTCCCACGCCGCCGCCGCGTCCAACATCGGTGCCGACCCCGCACCGGTATACATCTGCAAGGAGTTGATCTCCGGCGCTAACATAGCGAAATTCACCATTGTTGACCTCCTACCAACTCACCCGCCGCCATCCGAGGCGATCGGTGCCCGATTGTGCTGGTTACGAACGGCTTTCGCGTTCCGTTGACTGGCGACGCTCGCCGGATCGGCTGCCTCTGCCTCCGACAACGCCGGGGCCCGATCCCAACGACTTGCTGCCGCGACGCTACGAGGCCGGCGGCGAGCAGGACATGACCAGAACTAGGCATTTCCGCCCAGGCCCAGGATGGTCAGATCTGACTAGGTGACGCCCCGCCGCCAGCGGCGAAGGCGTTCGGCCCTGTTCAGTTGGTGCGTCCACCGGAGACGATTCGGTGCTGGCCAATTGAAAGTCGAGAACGTGGAACGCAAGCGGGATCGCGTTGTCGTGGGTGAACCGCGCCATCATCGGCGCGGGAATCTTCGTGGCGCCGGACCACGGGTGACAGGTGGTCAGGCGGGACGGGGTCGTAGAATCGTCTTGGCTCATCGAGCCGGCCCCGGCCGCGTTAGCTCAGTTGGTAGAGCGTCGCTCTTGTAAAGCGGATGTCGAGAGTTCGAGTCTCTCACGCGGCTCCATTTTTCTGTCGGCACTGACGAATGGCGTCGTCTTATATCGATGACCTGTCTGGGGTGCGGAGCCGTTTTCGGAGGCCGTCGACTAAAGGTGTTCTGCGCCAATGCATGCGACCAGTCGCACCGCCGACGCTTGCTCTTGGAGTCCTGGCTCGACACCGGAGACCGCGGGTAAACCAGGGTGCCGGCCTAATGGGTCACTCGTCGGTCTCGATGATGCGCGTTGAGCGCACCGTCCGCGACGACGACCGGCGCGGCATGCGGCGGCCCGGCAGCGGAATCCGGTCGGCGATGCTGCTCAACGGGTTGACCACCATGGTCAGTCCGACGACGGCGTCCTGCAGGGTGGCGATGGCCGGCTCCAGCGCCTCCATCCCCGGGGTTAGCCGCGCCAGGGTGTCGGCGACGTCGGCGAGCTGCTCCAGCGGACCGTTCCTGGCGGTCAGCTTGTCGATCAGCCCGCCCTCGGCGAGCAGCCGATCGGCCAGCCCGTCCTCGGACAGCACCCGGTCGATCAGCCCGTCCTCGGAGAGCAGCTGATCGGCCAACCCACCCGGCTGCAGCGCGCGCTGCAGGCCGCCGCCCTCGGCGGTCAGCCGGTCGAGCAAACCGCCCTCCGACGTCAGCATGTCGACCACCCCGCCCGGGCGCAGCAACCGGTCCAACGGCCCGTCGGCCGCCACGGCGCGGCCCAGCGGTGCGTCGTCGTCCAGCAGCCGGGCCAGCCGGTTGGCGCGCATGATCGCCTCGTCGATCCCGAGCATCGAAGCCATCGCGTTGCTGCCGGAGTCCCCGGCATCGCCCAGCGCGCGCTTCGCCACCCCCACCGCCGCGGTCGCGACGTTCAAGCCCGCGTCGGCAGCGGCAAGCCCAACCCGCGCCGGCGCCGTCGCCAGCGACACGATGCCTTTGGCAAAGTTCATAACTTCAGAGTCTATTCGCGCCACCCCCACCCAATCCCAGGCTTTCCAAGCTCATGCGATGATTCTTTGCAGACTGTTAGCAGACGATTGGCATCGAGCTTTCAGGATTCACACAATAATCGGAGAGGCGACTCCCAACTAAGGTTCAACCAAAGGACAGAAGTGACGTCATGACAGCGCCCAGCCAAAGCGGATCGAAGCCGGAAGCTCGCGTCCTCGTGATCGACGACGAGGCCAACATCGTCGAGCTGCTCTCCGTCAGCCTCAAGTTCCAGGGGTTCGAGGTCTACACCGCCACCAACGGGGCCCAGGCCCTGGACCGCGCCCGTGACGCCCGCCCCGACGCGGTGATCCTCGACGTGATGATGCCGGGCATGGACGGCTTCGGGGTGCTGCGGCGGCTGCGCGCGGACGGCATCGACGCCCCGGCGCTGTTCCTGACCGCCCGCGACTCCCTGCAGGACAAGATCGCGGGCCTGACGCTGGGCGGCGACGACTACGTGACGAAGCCGTTCAGCCTCGAGGAGGTCGTCGCCCGGCTGCGGGTCATTCTGCGGCGCGCCGGCAAGGGCGGCGCCGAACCACGCAATGCCCGGCTGAGTTTCGCCGACATCGAACTCGATGAGGAGACCCACGAGGTGTGGAAGGCCGGCGAACCGGTGTCGCTGTCGCCCACCGAGTTCACCCTGCTGCGCTACTTCGTCATCAACGCCGGCACCGTGCTGAGCAAGCCGAAGATCCTCGACCACGTCTGGCGCTACGACTTCGGCGGCGACGTGAACGTCGTCGAGTCCTACGTGTCGTATCTGCGTCGCAAAATCGACACGGGGGAGAAGCGGCTGCTGCACACCCTGCGAGGCGTGGGGTATGTGCTGCGGGAGCCGCGCTGAGCCGCGAGCGGTAGCGAGGAAGACGGGAATGCCGAACAAGGTTCGACGCGGACTGCCACTACGGGTGGGACTGGTGGCCGCCACCCTGCTCCTGGTGGCGTGCGGTCTGGCGGTCTCCGGTCTGGCCGTCACGTCGATCCTGCGGCACAGCCTGATCAGCCGGATCGACCAGACGCTGCTCGACGCGTCGCGCAGCTGGGCGCAGGCGCCGCGGCGGCAGTCACCGCCGCCCTACGAAGGCCCCGATCCCGGCCGCCCGCCCTCGAAGTTCTACGTGCGAGGCATCGGCACGGACGGCACCCCGTTCACCGCCATCAACGACCGCAACGCCGAACCGGCGCTGCCCCCCAACAATGACGTCGGACCCAATCCGACGACGCTGCCCTCGGTCAACGGCTCGGACATCCAGTGGCGCGCGGTGTCGGTGCGCGGGCCGCACGGCCTGACGACGGTGGCGGTCGACCTGTCCGACGTCCAGCACACGCTCAGCTCCTTGGTCTGGTTGCAGATCGGCATCGGGGTGGCGGTGCTCGCCGTCGTCGGGATCGCCAGCTTCGCGGTGGTGCATCGCAGCCTGCGGCCACTGACCGAGGTCGAACACACCGCGGCCGACATCGCCGCCGGCCAGTTGGATCGCCGCGTCCCCGAACGCGATCCTCGCACCGAGGTCGGGCGACTTTCGTTGGCGCTCAACGGGATGCTCACCCAGATCCAGCAGGCGGTGGCCTCCTCGGAGTCGTCGGCCGACAAGGCCCGCGGTTCCGAGGAACGGATGCGGCGGTTCATCACCGACGCCAGCCACGAGCTGCGCACGCCCCTGACCACCATCCGCGGCTTCGCGGAGCTATATCGGCAGGGCGCCGCGCGCGACGTGTCGATGCTGTTGTCGCGCATCGAAAGCGAGGCCAGCCGGATGGGCCTGCTGGTGGACGACCTGCTGCTGCTGGCCCGGCTCGACGTGCAGCGGCCGTTGGAGCACAACCGCGTCGACCTGCTCGCGCTGGCCAGCGACGCCGTGCACGACGCGCAGGCGATCGACCCCAAGCGCTCCATCACCATGGAGGTCCTTGACGGGCCCGGCACCCCGGAGGTGCTCGGCGACGAACCCCGGATTCGCCAGGTGCTCAGCAACCTCGTCGCCAACGCCCTGCAGCACACCCCGCCCAGCGCCGACGTCACCATCCGGGTAGGCACCGCGGGCAACGATGCGGTGCTCGAAGTGGCCGACAAGGGCCCGGGCATGAATCAGCAGGACGCGTCGCGGGTGTTCGAGCGGTTCTACCGCACCGACTCGTCGCGGGCGCGGGCCAGCGGCGGCACGGGCCTGGGGCTGTCCATCGTCGACTCGTTGGTGCGCGCGCACGGCGGTGATGTCACCGTGACGACCTCACCCGGCGAGGGATGCTGCTTCCGCGTCACGCTGCCCCGCGTCAGCGACGTGTCGGCGCCGGAGCCGGCTCACGCCAGCTGAGCCAGCGCTGCCTTGATCTTGGCCTGGGCCGCATCGAGGGATTCCGATGACGGGTTGCGGTCCACGTTGGCGAAGCCGAAGTCCTTCAGGCTGCGGGTGGGGAAGACGTGGACGTGCAGATGGGGCACCTCCAGCCCGGCGATGATCAGACCGGCACGCTCCACCCGGAACGCCTTGCACACGGCCTTGCCGATCAGCTGGCTCACCGCCATGACGCGGGCGAACACCGCACCGTCGATGTCCTGCCACTGATCGATCTCGGCGCGGGGCACCACCAGCGTGTGGCCCTGCGTCATCGGCTCGATCGTCAGGAACGCGACGATGTCGTCGTCCTCGTAGACGAAACGGCCCGGAAGTTCACGGTTGATGATCTTGGTGAAGATCGACGCCATGGCCCCCAGCATAGGTTCGGCGGCCGACCGATGAGTTTGGCGGGTGTGGAGGGTCAACCCTGCGACGACAATCGACGCAGAGGAGTTCCCGCCATGTCACAGGTGCGCGTGCACAATTTTTCGGTTTCCCTCGACGGCTTCGGCACGGGCATCGGGCAAAGCGCGGACGCGCCGTTCGGGCACGCCGGCGTCCGGCTGCACGAATGGTTCTTCGCGACGCGCACCTTCCGCGCGATGCACGGCGAGTCGGGTGGGACGACGGGCATCGACGACGCCCTGGCCCGCACATGGGAGCCCGGCATCGGCGCCGAAATCATGGGACGCAACAAGTTCGAGCCTTGGGACGGCGGCGATGACTGGAAAGGCTGGTGGGGCGGCGACCCGCCGTTTCACACCCCGGTGTTCGTGCTTACCCACCACCCCCGGCCACCGATCGAGATGGACGGCGGCACCACCTTCCACTTCATCGACGCCAGTCCCGCGGAGGCCCTGGGGATCGCCCGAAAAGCCGCCGGCGGCCTCGACATTCGCCTCGGTGGGGGACCGTCAAGCATTCGCCAGTTCCTCGCCGCCGACCTCGTCGACCGCATGCATGTCGCGGTGGTGCCCATATTCTTGGGACGCGGGGAGCCGTTGTGGGAGGGACTGGAGGGCCTCGAGCAGCGGTTCGCGGTGGAGTCGGTGACCAGTCCGAGCGGCGTCACGCATCTGAGCTTCACCCGCCGCTAGACAATCGCGCCTGCCACGCCGTCCGAAACCGAATTGTTAGCGCACCGTTGCTAATTCGTTCCGGCGTCTCGGGAAAATCACTGTACGCAATTCACGGGAGGAGACCTCTGTGCGGTTTCCCGTGGCATTGCTGGCCGCTTGCGCCGTCGCCATGGCCCCGGCCCTCGCCGCCGGCGGTGCGTCGCCGGTGCGGGCGGCCGCCGCGTTCGGGCCGTTGGCGCCGCCCAACCCTTTCATGGCGCCCCTGGGGCTGGCGTCGCTGCACAACGACTCCGAATCCTCCGATGCCGGACCGCTTTCCGGGCCCGGAGCCCACCTGGTCCCCATTTTCGGCTACCCGCTGCTGGCGGCATGCCCGACGATCATGCAGGGCACCGACGGGCTGGTGTTGGCGCTGTGCACCACCGACATCGGCCAGACGCCGACGGTCGTCCTGATCGATCCGGGTGGCTGGGTCCCCGTCTTCGTCCCGTTGGCCAAGCTGCACGTCGCCAAGGGTGGTCTGCTCGGCGGCGTCTACGCCTACCTGGACAACAACAACCAGGTGGTGATGATCGACGGCAACAACCACCTGCTGCGCATCGCCCATGTCAAGGACGGGGCGCTGGGTTGTTGGAAGCTGGTCATCACCGAGTCCACCGACCTGTCCGGCGCGATACCGGCCGGCGACAACTCGGTGGGTCTGGTCCCCGACTACGCGGGCAACGTCTGGTTCGCCACCGGCAACGGCGTTGTGGGCGTGTCGAAGCCGGGCGGGGGCGTCGCCACCATGCATCTGCCCGCCGGCGAGGAGGTGGCGAACAGCATCTCGTCGGCGCCCAGCGGTCGCGTCGGGGTCGCCACCACCTTCGCCCTCTACGAGCTGAACCTGGACATCGTCGGCAATCCGCAAATCCTTTGGCGCCAAACCTATGACCGCGGCCCCGCCCGCAAGCTCGGGCAGCTGAGCTGGGGGACGGGCTCCACGCCGGTGTACTTCGGCCCGACCAGCGGCGCCGACTACCTGACCATCGTCGACAACGCCAGCCCGCAGGTGCACGCGCTGGTCTATCAGTCGGGCACCGGCCAATTGGTCTGCCAGCAACCGGTTTTGACGCTGGGTGGCCCGGGCAGCGAGAACGCGCCGATCGGCGTCGGCAATTCGGTGTTCGTGTCCAGCACCTACGGCTACCCCTATCCCGCGGTCCCGGCGGGCGCGCCGCCCGCGGTGCCGCCGACGGCGCCGTTCGTCGGCGGGATGACGCGGGTCGACGTCGACAACCCCGGCTGTCACACCGTGTGGGAGAACAAGGTTCGCAGCGCGGCGCTACCGCACCTGTCGACCGCGGACGGCCTGCTCTACACCATCACCCGGATCGGGTGCGACCAGACCACGCCGCTCGACGCCTTCGCCTACGGAGTGGTCGACGCCGCCAGCGGGGCGCTGCTATGGCAGCAGCCGAAGTCACTCACCATCCTCAGCGATCCGCTGCAGACCCCGACGATGGTGCTGATGGACGGGAAGGTCATGCAGGGCAACCTCACCGGGATCGGCCGCATCGGCTGAGCGGCCTACTCTTCCTTGCCGAACTTCATCATGTCGAGGTTCCAGTAGCCGCGCATGTTGGTGATCAGCCCGGCGTCGTTGACCTTGTAGGTGAACACCCCGCGCACAGTGCTGGTGAATCCACCCTCGAACTTGCTGTGCAGCACCAGGATATGGGCGATCTCGTCGGGCGAGCTCGACGGGAACGTCTCCTCGCACGTGATGGTCAGCTGGTTGGCCGCGATGTTGTTGTCGTAGAAGGCCGCGACGCCCTCCTTGCCCTTGACGCCGTCGCCGTCGGGGTTGGTGACGGACTTGCCGATCGGGTCCTCGACGACGACGTCGTCGGCCATCAGCGCCAGCCAGCCCTCCCGGTCGTGGGCTTGCACGCAGCGCCACGAGGCCTGCGACGCGGCCAGGGCCGGCGAGGCCTGAGCGGTTTCGGTCATGGTGTTTCTCCTGTCTCTAGATTGCGCACGCGGCGCGTGCGCCTTCCTCGGTGGCTTTGCGGATGAGGCCCAGGCCGGTGCAGTCGCCGGCGGCGTGCACCTCGGCGTCCGGCATGGCGGCGACCAGGGCGTCGAACAGGGCGGTGTCGGGCTGGACCGTTCCGGCGATGACGACGCTCTCGGCGGGCAGCTGCCGGGTGGCGCCGCCGGCGGGCGTAAACACGACGGCCTGCGTCGTGATCCGTTCGACGGCCGCGCGGACGTGCACGGTGACGCCGAGCCGGTCGAGGCGATCCATGTGCTCGGTCTTGCGTTTGTTGCCCACCTCGGGGGCAATGTCCTTGCCGGCCTCGAGGATTGACACGAACCGGCCTCGCGCGGCGAGGAACTCGGCGAGCTCGAGGGCGACCAAGTCGCCGCCGATGATGGCGACCCGCTGGCCCAACGGCATCCACGCGCGACTCGCCAGCCGGAACGCTGCGGGGTGCAGCAGCCGCTGTAGCCGGCCGGCGAACAGCCGGCCGTCGAGCAATTCGCGTAACCCGGGACCGGTGTGCACGTGCGGCAGGTCGGCGCCGGGAATGGCCGGCACCGCGACGTGGCCGCCGGTGGCCACCACCACCGCGTCGGGCGCTTGCGCGGCCACCTCGTCGGCCGAAACACCGCGGCCCAAACGAACTTCGACCGTGCTCGCCTTGATCTCGTCGCGCAGGTATCGCAGGAACGGCTGGTTCTCGGGATGCAGGACCGACGCCCAGCGCAGGGCGCCGCCGAGCTGGCCGCCGCGCTCGAACAGCGTGACACGGTGGCCGCGCTCGTCGGCCACGCGGGCTGCCTCCAGTCCGGCGGGGCCGCCGCCGATCACCACCACGCGCTTGGCGCGGTCGGCGCGCGGCGCGGCCAGCTCGCGCTCCTTGCCGGTGCGGGGGTTGACGGCGCAGTCGACGGAGAAGCGTTGTTCCATTGCGTCGATGCAGTTTTCACACGAGATGCACTTGCGGACCCGGTGCGCCCGGCCGGACCGCAGCTTGCCGGGCAGGTCCGGGTCGGCAAGCAGCGGGCGGCCCATCGCGACGAAATCGGCGCGCCCGTCGGCCAGGATCCGTTCGGCCCGCGCCGGGTCGTGGATGCGGCCCACGGCGATCACCGGCACGTCGACGACCTGCTTGACCGCGGCCGCGGCGCCGACGTTGAGCTCGTCGCCGTCGTCGGCGCCGTTGACCATGCCCGTAACGAGCCGGTCGATCACGCCGCCGCTGACGTGAAACGCGCTCACGCCGGCGGCGACGAGTTCGGTGGCCAGTCGCGCGGTTTCGTAGATGGGACGCCCGCCCGCCACCCGTTCGTAGCCGGAGATGCGCAGCGTGATCGGCACGGCGTCGCCGATCTCCGAGCGGATCGCGGCCAGCGCCTCGAGCACCACCCGCACCCGCCCGCGGGACGAGTCGCCGCGGTAGTCGTCGGTGCGCCGATTGCGTTGCGGGGCAAGGAAAGATCCCAGCAGCATGTAGCCGTGCGCGGCGTGTAACTCGATGCCGTCGTAGCCGGCCTCGACGGCACGGCGCGCCGCGGCCTTGAACAGATCGAACACCTCGCAGAGCTGGCGCTTGCTGATCTCGGCCGACGGGCGCCCGGTGAGGTAGGAGGGGATCACCGAGGGCCCCAGCGAGGTGACGCCGAACATCTCCGGTCCGAGCCCGTCGGGCCCGGCGTGCACGATCTGGGGCTGGATCTTGGCGCCGTGTTCGTGCACCACCTCGACCAGCGCCCGGTGCGCCTCGACCGCGTCGTCGGTGGCCAGGTGCAGGCCCCCGGGCGTCTCGGGGTGATGGTGGTCGACCCCGGTGGCGCCCAACGTGATCAGGCCGACGCCGCCCTTGGCGCGCGCGGCGAAGTAGTCGCAGGTGCGCTGTGACGGCAGCCCGTCCGGGGTGCCGTACATCGTCTCCATGGGAGACATGACCACCCGGTTGCGCACCGCCATGGCGCCGATTCGTCCCGGCGCCAAGAGGTGGGGAAAGCTGGTCACTGAGGACCGGTCGGATTACCGGTCGGCGTCGGTGTACCGGATGACGCCGCGGATGTTCTTGCCGTCCAGCATGTCCTGGTAGCCGTCGTTGATCTGCTCGAGCTTGTACTGGCGAGTGATCATGTCGTCCAGGTTGAGCTTGCCGGCCTTGTACATCGACAGCAGCTGCGGGATGTCGTACTGCGGGTTGCCGCCGCCGAAGATGGTGCCCTGCAGGTTCTTCTGCATCAGGGTGAGCATCGCCAGGTTCAGGTTGACGTTGGTGTCCAGCAGGCTGCCGATCGCGGTCAGTACGCAGGTGCCGCCCTTTTGGGTGATGTTCAGGTAGGCGTCGACGTCGGCGCCGTGCAGCTCGCCGACCGTCACGACCACCTTGTGGGCCATCAGGCCGTAGGTGACCTCGGCCATGCCGGCCAGCGCGGCGTTGATGTCGGGGTAGACGTGGGTGGCGCCGAACTTGAGGGCCTGATCGCGCTTCCACTCCACCGGGTCGATCGCGAAGACGTAGCGGGCGCCCGCGTTGACGGCGCCCTGCAGAGCCGCCATGCCCACGCCCCCGACGCCGACGATGGCGACGTCCTGGCCCGGCCGGATGTCGGCGGTGCGGACCGCCGAACCGTAGCCGGTGGTGACGCCGCAGCCGACCAGGGCGGCCACCTCAAACGGGACCGACGGGTCGATCTTCACCACCGAGCTGCGGTGCACGACCATGTACGGCGAGAAGGTGCCCAGCAGCGTCATCGGAAAGACGTTCTGGCCGCGGGCCTGGATGCGGAAGGTGCCGTCGGAAACCGCGGCGCCACCGAGCAGCCCCGCCCCGAGGTCACACAGGTTGCGCATGCCGGCCTGACACGTCGGGCAGGACCCGCAGGACGGGATGAACGACAACACCACGTGGTCGCCCGGGGCAATGTCCTCCACGCCGGGCCCCACCTCGGTGACGATGCCCGCGCCCTCGTGGCCGCCCAGCACCGGGAAGCCCGCCATCGGGATGCCGCCGGTGACCAGGTGATGGTCGGAGTGGCACATGCCCGCCGCTTCCATCTGGATCTTGACCTCGTGGGCCTGAGGGTCGCCGATCTCGATCTCCTCGACGGACCACGGCTGGTTGAACTCCCAGATCAGAGCGCCTTTTGTCTTCATGAACAACCTCCATTAGCAAGCTCTGGCCGAAAATTCGGCAAGACGGCCGGTCAGGGCCCTGACGTCATTTTTAGAACGTGTTCTCGTTCGCCAGACCATTATGACGTGCGTCACCGGGCTGTCGACAAGGGGGGACCACCAACTGGTCGGGAGATCACCAGATCGGAACGGGCGCCTGTCCGAGCGGGTAGTAGCCGGGCAGCTTCTCGCCGGCGACGCTGCGTTCGATCCGCCGCTGCATGCCTGCGGACAGATCGCCGGACTCGATGAGTGTCGCGAACATCTTGGCGACGTGACCGAAGTCGAAGAAGTCACGCTGCCATTCGATGAGTTGGTCACCGTTGAGGCGGAACCAGCTGCCGCCGATGCCGTAGATCTCGTCCTGGGTGCCGTCGGTCTTGTTGACGATCTGCTTCCAGAAGCCGACGATCTCGCCCTGCTTCTCGTCGATGAGCACCTTCTGGTACTCGTAGACCCAGTTCTCCAGGCCCTCCATCTCCAGGCCGAGCGCGATGTCGCGGATCTCGTCGACGCCGACGCACATCACGTCTTCCTTGGGGCCGATGTTCCACCCGTAGGTGGCGTCCTTGGCGTAGAAGTCCGCCAGCGGCTTCCAGTCGCCGGCTTTTTCGCAGTCCGCGTTGGCCTGCAGCCAGCGGTCGACCCATGCCTCGAGTTCCGCGCGTGAGTGTGACGGCTCCGACGTCATTGTCAGTCTTCTTTCTCTTTGATGAATAGTGCTTGCGTTGGGCACATATCGACCGCGCGCTCGACCTCGTCGCGGGCGTCTTCGGGCGGTTCGGGGTCGACGATCTCGACCTTGCCCCGCTTGGGCACCCGGAAGTAGTTCGGCGCCTCCAATTCGCACATGGCGTGGCCCTGACACAAATCCAGATCCGCTTCGATCCTGAATCCGCCCATGGGACTGACTCCTTACGCGCTGCGCTTGCGGTAGCGGGCCTTGGCCGGCCGGGCGAGCTGGACGACCATCTTGGAGTGGTCGTTGTGGTAGCTGTCGGCGGGCTGCGCCATCTCGAACTCGTACTCGCGCAACAGGACCGAGAAGATCGCCTTGATCTGCATCTGGGCGAACGCGGCGCCGACGCAGCGGTGTCGGCCCGCGCCGAACGGAATCCAGGTCCATCGGTTGACGATGTCGGCCTGCTCGGGCTTGTTGTAGCGGTCGGGGTTGAAGGCGTCCGGATCGGGAAAGTCCTCGGGAATCCGGTTCGAGATCGCCGGGGAGGCCGCGACGTAGTCGCCGTCGTGAATCGGGAAGCCTTCGACCTCGAACTCGCCCTTGGCGACCCGCATCAGGATGATCAGCGGCGGATGCAGTCGCAGGGTTTCCTTGACCACGTTGTCCAGCTTCGGAATCGAGCGCAGCGCATGGAAACTCACCTCCTGACCGTCGGCGTAGAGCTCGTCGAGCTCGGCCAGCACCTCGGCGTACACCTCGGGATGGCGGATGAGCTCGATCAGGGTCCACGCGGAGGTTCCCGAGCTGGTGTGGTGCCCGGCGAACATCAGCGAGATGAACATCCCGGTGACCTCGTCGGCAGAGAAACGCGGGTTGCCGTCGTCATCCTTGATCGATACCAGCACGTCGAGCATGTCGCGGTCGGCCTTGTCCTTCGGCGGATTGGCCAGTCGCTGGTTCATGATCTCCTGCACCACCGCAACGAGTTTCACGCGCGCTTCATCGCGACGCTTGAAGCTCTCGATCGGGAGGTACGGGTCGACGTAGCACAGCGGGTCGGTGCCGCGCTCGAGCTCGTGGTAGTACTCCGCGAATCGGTGGTCGAGCTGTTCGCGGAACTTCAGGCCGATCAGGCAGGCCGTCGAGGTATAGATGGTCAGCTCGGCGAAGAAGTCGAGCAGCTCGATTTCGCCCTCGTCGCCCCAGTTCGCGATCATCTTCTTGACTTCGCCCTCGATGGTGGCGGCGTGGCCCTTCATCTGCTCGCCGCGCAGCGCCGAGTTGTGCAGCATCTCTTTGCGCCGCTCGGGGCTGGCGTCGAACACCACGCCCTTGCCGAAGATCGGTGTCATGAACGGATAGGCCTCGGCCTGGTCCAGGTCCTCGTCGGCGGAGCGGAAGAAGAATTCGTTGGCGCTGGCACCGGACAGCAAGATGACGTGCTTGCCGGCCAACTGGAACCAGCCGACGTCGCCGCACTCGTCGCGCACGCGTTGCATCAAACCGATTGGGTCGGTGCGGAATTCCTCCAAATGACCGTGCTCTTCTTCGCCGCCGGAAACCCGCGGCACAATCGCTGTGGTCATGGCATCCCCTCTTCGCCGAGTCCGAGCTTCTGGCGATCTTTGTTGTCGGCCAACGGGGCTTCGGGCTGAAGCTCCATGTTCGCGATGAAGCCACCGCGCGGTGTCTCGGCGACGAACGTGATGGCTCGTGCCAGGTCCGCCGCGCGCAGGAAGTAGTCGTGGCGGGCCTGGCCCCACTTGGCCCAGTCCTCGAGTGCGGGGCCGATCTTTTCGGCGGGCAGGCTCCAGCCCATCGCCGTTTTCGTGGGCCCGGGGTGCACGATCGAGGCCCGCACGCCGGTGCCCTCGAGCTCCATCTGGAAGTTGGTGACCATCGCGACGAGCGCGGCCTTGGCGGCGCCGTAGGCGCCCATGTGCGGCCGCTGGCGCAGGGCGACATCGGAGCCGACGAAAATCAGGTCGCCGCGCTGCCGGTCGAGCATGCCGGGCAGCACCGCGGCGGCGAGCCGGTTGGCGCCGACGAGGTGGATTTGCAGCTGCGACTCGAACTCGTCGGTGGTGATCTCGGCCAGCTTGCCGAAGTACGTGTCGCCCGCGCCGGTCACCAGCACCTCGATGTCGCCGAGCGCATCGACCGACTGTGCGACAAACGACTTCACCGAATTCGGGTCGGTGACGTCCAGGTGGAATCCGACCGCCTCGCCGCCCTCGGCGTTGATCTTGCCGACGATGTCGTTGAGCTTTTCCACCCGGCGCGCGCCCAGGGCGACCGGGAAGCCGTGCGCCGCCATTTCGATTGCGGTGGCCTCGCCGATCCCGGAGGAGGCGCCGGCCACGATCGTGGGCCGCCGTTCGGGCAGGGGGTCAAAGCGGGGCATTCAGCGGACCTCCACGCTCATTGGTAGGTGAGCGAATCCGCGCACATTGCTCGAATGGACGCGGACGGCGTTGGCCTCGTCCACTTCATATCCGCGGATCCGCTTGAACAACTCGGTCAGCGCCACCCTGGCCTCCATCCGGGCGAGGTGGGCGCCCAGGCAGAAGTGTGCGCCGCTGCCGAAACTCAGTAGCTTGGGCCCGATTTCGCGACCGATCAGGAAGTCGTCGGGCTCGTCGAAGACCCGCTCGTCACGATGCCCCGAACCGGGCAGCAGCAGCAGGACGTCGCCCTCCGGGATCGTGGTGCCGTAGAGGGTGAGCTCTCCCGACACGGTGCGGGCCAGGATCTGGCTGGAGGTGTCGTAGCGCAGCGTCTCCTCGACCCACAGCGGCACCCGGGACAGGTCGGCGTAGACCGGCGCCAGCTGGTCAGGGTTCTTGTGGCCCCAAAAGGCGGCGTTGGCAAGGAGTTTGGTGGTCGTCTCGTTGCCGGCGATCACCATGAGGAACATGAACCCGAGGATCTCGTCGTCGGTGAGCCGGTCGCCGTCGATCTCGGCTTCCAGCAGCGCCGACGTCAGGTCGTCCGTTAGCTTCTTGCGCCGCTCGGCCACCATCCCCTGGTAGTAGACGATGAGGTTGATGGAGGCCTCGACCGCCTCCGGCGGCACGTCGGTGACACCCTCGTCGCGGTGCATCACGCCGTCGGCCCAGGCGCGCACCTGTGCTCGGTCCGGCTCCGGCACACCCATCAGCTCGGAGATGACGTCCATGGGCAGCTTGCCGGCGAACTCGTCGATGTAGTCGACCGTGCCGTCCGTCGCCCTGTCCAGCATGGTGTCCAGGTGCCGCGTCGCGATCTCGGTGACGCGGGGCTCGAGTTCGCGAATCCGACGCGGGGTGAAGCCCTTTGAGACCAGGGTGCGCAGACGCAGGTGCGCGGGATCGTCCATCGCCAGAAACGACATCGTCTTGCTGGCGTGCGGGCCGCGCGATGCCGGATCCAGCGAGACACCGAATTTGTTGGAAAGCGTTGTGCTGTTACGGAATCCCTGCAGCACGTCTTGATGCCGCGACAACGCCCAGAACTTCAGTTCCTCGTTGCGGTACAGCGGCGCCTCGTCGCGAAGTCGCTTGTAGTAGGGGTAGGGATCCTCGTGGAAGTCGTAGTTGTAGGGATCCAAGACCGGCTTTTCGGTCTGTACGGTCATTGCTCTTCTCCAGGGCGGGGCAGGATGAGTCCGACGACATAGCCCAAACGGTCGGCGATCTGGTGATAGGTGAACTGGCCGCTGGCGGCTTGTACCAGTGCGCCGAAAAAAGCCATCTCGAGCGCGGACACCGTGTTGGGGTCGGCGCCGGGCCCGATCGCGGTGGAGATGCGGCGGTGGATCTCTGCGCCGATCCGGTCGCGCGCGGCGCCCACGGCGGGGTCGGCGCCGCCGCCCAGCAACGCCGTCGTGCATGCCGCCCCGACTTCCGGTTCGTCGGCGACCACCAGCGCAAGGTGGCGCAACACCTTGTCCACCCGGACCGGCATCGGGTCGTTGACGTCGGTGAAGTACGGGACTTGCCGGACCAGGTCGAGGTAGACCTCCGCAATCAAGTGGTTCTTCGACGAGAAGTAGGTGTAGGCGGTGGCCGGGGCGACCTTGGCCCGGGCAGCCACCGCGCGGACCGTCAGGTCGGCGTAGGACTTCTCGCGGAGGGTTTCGATGCCGGCAGCAAGCACCTTGCGGAACGTCTCTTCCTGGCGGCGGTTGCGCACCGGCTCTCCGGTCTGGTGGCCTGCCTGGGATGCGACAGTAACCAGGGCATCGCTGGACACGTGTCCACGCTATCGGACGTCGGGGACGGGAAGCAAGCGTGAATTGTGAAAGCGCAGGTTAACGGGGGATGGGCGGCCGGTAAGCCGCCGCGTGCGTGATCGGGCCTTGCACCGCGGATGGCCCGGCGACTAGGGTTCGGTCGGACAACTGTCCACTAGCCTGACTAGGCGGGAGCGGGAGATATGGCGTTACTGGCCGACGGCGCGAGCGCATTGTTCATCGACGGCAAACTGGCGCCGGGCAACGCGGGCACCTTCCCGACGATCAACCCGGCAACCGAGGAAGTGCTGGGCGTCGCCGCCGACGCCGACGCCGACGACATGGGCCGCGCCATCGATGCGGCGCGCCGGGCCTTCGACGACACAGACTGGTCGCGCAACACCGAGCTGCGCGTGCGGTGCGTGCGGCAACTGCGCGACGCCATGCAATCCCATCTCGAGGAACTGCGCGACATCACCATCGCCGAGGTCGGCGCGCCGCGGATGCTCACCGCCATCGCCCAGCTCGAGGTCCCGGTCAACGACCTGGCATTCGCGGCCGACACGGCCGAGTCCTACGTGTGGAATCAGGATCTCGGCGAGGCGTCGCCGATGGGGATTCCCACCCGGCGCACCATTGCGCGGGAAGCCGTCGGGGTCGTCGGCGCCATCACGCCGTGGAACTTTCCGCACCAGATCAACCTCGCCAAGCTGGGCCCCGCGCTGGCCGCGGGCAACACCGTGGTCCTGAAGCCCGCGCCCGACACGCCCTGGTGCGCCGCGGTGTTGGGAGAGCTCATCGCCGAACACACCGACTTCCCGCCCGGCGTGGTCAACATCGTGACCTCGAGCGACCACGGGGTCGGCGCGCTGTTGGCCAAAGACCCTCGGGTGGACATGGTTTCGTTCACCGGGTCGACGGCCACGGGGCGCAGCGTGATGGCCGACGGCGCCGCCACCATCAAGAAGGTGTTCCTCGAGCTCGGCGGAAAGTCGGCCTTCATCGTGCTCGACGACGCCGACCTCGGCGGTGCCGTCGGGGTGGCGGGGTTCTCCGTGTGCATGCATGCCGGGCAGGGTTGCGCGATCACCACCCGGCTGCTGGTGCCCCGCGCCCGTTACGACGAAGCCGTCTCCATCGCGGCCGCAACAATGGGCGGGATCAAGGCCGGCGACCCGACCGACCCCGGAACCATTTGCGGCCCGGTGATTTCGGCGCCCCAGCGTGACCGGATACAGGGCTACCTCGACTCGGCGGTCGCCGAGGGCGGGACCTTCGCGTGCGGCGGTGGTCGCCCCGCGGACCGCGACGTCGGGTTCTTCATCGAGCCCACCGTGATCGCCGGCCTGGGTAACGACGCCCGCGTCGCACGCGAGGAGATCTTCGGGCCGGTGCTCACGGTCATCCCCTACGACGGCGACGACGACGCCGTGCGCATCGCCAACGACTCGCCATACGGCTTGTCGGGCACCGTCTTTGGCGCGGACCCGGACCGGGCCGCCGGCGTTGCCGCCCGGATCCGGGCGGGCACCATCAACGTCAACGGCGGCGTCTGGTACTCGGCCGACGCGCCGTTCGGTGGGTACAAGCAGTCCGGCAACGGCCGCGAGATGGGCCTGGCCGGGTTCGAGGAATACCTGGAAATCAAAACCATTGCGACAGCGGTTAACTAGAGGAGCTTGAGGGCATGCGGTTCGAGAACAAGGTCGCCATCGTCACGGGATCGGGCGGTGGCATCGGCCAGGCGTACGCCGAGGCGCTGGCCCGCGAGGGCGCGGCCGTCGTCGTCGCCGACATCAACCTGCAGGGCGCCGAAAAGGTGGCCAACGGGATCAAGGGCGATGGCGGAACGGCGCTGGCCATTCCGGTCGACGTGTCGGACCCGGCATCGGCCAAGGAGATGGCCGATCGCACGCTGGCCGAGTTCGGCGGCATCGACTACCTGGTCAACAACGCCGCGATATTCGGCGGCATGAAGCTGGATTTCCTGCTCACCGTCGACCCCGAGTACTACAAGAAGTTCATGGGCGTGAACCTCGACGGCGCGCTGTGGTGCACCCGCGCGGTGTACAAGAAGATGGCCAAGCGCGGCGGCGGGGCGATCGTCAACCAGTCCTCCACTGCGGCATGGCTTTACGCCAACTTCTACGCACTGGCCAAGGTCGGCATCAACGGCCTGACCCAACAGCTGTCGCGCGAACTGGGTGGCCAGAACATCCGGATCAACGCGATCGCGCCCGGCCCCATCGACACCGAGGCCAACCGGACCACCACCCCACAGGAAATGGTTGCTGACATCGTCAAGGGCCTGCCGCTGTCGCGGATGGGAACGCCCGAGGACGTCGTCGGGATGTGCCTGTTCCTGTTGTCCGACGAGGCGTCGTGGATCACCGGGCAGGTCTTCAACGTTGACGGCGGGCAGATAATCCGGTCATGACCTGCGCCGGCGACGATGCAGAGCGCAGCGATGAGGAGGAGCGGCGCCAATGACGGAGCACTTGAAGCTCGGCTACATCGGCCTGGGCAATATGGGCGCGCCGATGGCCACGAAGATGACGGAATGGCCCGGCGGGGTGACGGTCTACGACATCCGGACCGAGGCGATGACGCCGCTTGCCGAGAAGGGCGCCAGCCTGGCAGACAGCGTCGCCGACGTGGCCGCGGCCGACATCATCCACATCACCGTCTTGGACGACGCACAGGTGCGCAAGGTCGTCGGCGAACTTGCGGTGCACGCCAAACCTGGCACGGTCATCGCGATCCACTCGACCATCAGCGACACCACCGCCGTCGAGTTGGCCCGCGAGCTGAAACCGCGCGACATTCATGTCGTCGATGCGCCGGTCAGTGGTGGCGCGGCCGCCGCCGCGAAGGGCGAGCTCGCCACGATGGTGGGGGCCGATCGTGAGGTGTACGAACGGATCAAGCCGGCCTTCAAACACTGGGCCGCGATGGTCGTCCACGCCGGCGAGCCCGGCGCGGGGACGCGAATGAAGCTGGCGCGCAACATGCTGACGTTCACGTCCTACGCCGCCGCGTGCGAAGCTATGAAACTGGCCGAGGCGGCGGGGCTGGACCTACAGGCGCTGGGCAGGGTGGTGCGCCACACCGACGCGCTGACGAGCGGGCCGGGGGCGATCATGGTGCGCGAGAACATGAAAGACCTGGAGCCCGAAAACTTCCTGTACCAACCATTCCTGCACACCCGCGGACTCGGCGAGAAGGACCTGAGCCTGGCGCTAGGTTTGGGTGAGGCGTTGTCGGTCGACCTGCCGCTGGCCCAGCTGGCATTTGAAAACCTGGCGGCCGGCCTCGGGCTACCGCACACAGAGAAAGAAACGTAAATGGACGAGCTGCGCCGCAAGGGCCTCGAGAAGATGAACGAGGTCTACGGCTGGGAGATGCCCAACATCGAGAGCGACCCCTACTTCGACCTGACCGTCGACCACCTCTTCGGCAGCATCTGGACCAGACCCGGGCTGTCGATGCGTGACAAGCGCATCATGACGCTGACCGCGGTCACCGCCGTCGGAAACCGCGACCTCGCCGAGATCCAGATCAACGCCGCACTGCTCAACGGCGAACTGTCCGAGACCGAACTGAAAGAGATGGCCGTCTTCCTCACCCACTATCTCGGGTTCCCGCTCGGCTCGGCGCTCAACGGCGCCGTCGACGCCGTCGTGGCCAAGCGCAAGAAGGCCGCGGCGAAGGGGGCCGCGGAGGACAAGAAGGCCAATGTCAGCGACGCAGTGAAGATGCACAGGGGCAGCGCTTCCGACTAACCCTGCCGAGCAGACGCAGAATCGCACGTTCCGAGGCGGACCCGTGCGATTCTGCGTCTGCTCGCGGGGATGGCGAACCTCAGTAGGGCCGGACGCCGTGGGGCATCACATATTCGGAGATCGGCGCGGAAACACCGTTGACCGTCGTCCCGCCGTTGATGATCCCCGGAACCCTTTCCAGCATGTTGTGCGGAAACCCGAACGTCGGTTTGGTCAGCTCATCGAGCCGGGCCAGCTCGTCGGGTCCGAGCTTGACGTCGACGGCGCGGATGTTGTCGTCGAGCTGCGAGAGCCTGCGCGCCCCGATGATGACGGACGAGACGCCAGGCTGGGCGCGCACCCAGGCCAGCGCCACGGCGGCGACGTTCGTCTCATGCGCCTTCGCGATGATCTCGAGTTCGTCGACCAGCGCGTAGGTCGCCTCGTTGAGGAAGGCGTCAACCATTGCGCCGCGAGCGGCGTTGTGCTGCCCGGTGTTTCGGCGGGTGTACTTGCCGCTGAGCACGCCGCCCTTGAGCGGCGACCAAGGTGTGATGCCGAGCCCGAATTCGGACGCCATCGGCACCAGTTCCTGTTCGATGGAACGTTCCAGCAGCGAGTACTCGACCTGCAGCCCGACGAACGCCGACCAGCCGCGGAAGCGGGCGATGAGGTTGGCTTGGGCGATCTTCCACGCCGGGGTGTCGGAAACGCCGATGTAGCGCACCTTGCCCGCCCGGACGAGGTCGTCGAGCGCCGCCATCGTCTCCTCGATGGGAGTGTTCGCATCCCACATGTGCAGCCAGTACAGGTCGATGTAGTCGGTCTGCAGGCGTCGCAACGAGTTTTCGCACGCGCTGATCAGCGATTTGCGGCCCGACCCGCCACCGTTCGGGTCGCCCGGATACAGGTTGCCGCTGAACTTGGTCGCGATCACCAGCCGGTCGCGACGCGCGGCGTGGCGCCCGACGTGATCGCCGATGATCTTCTCCGAGTGGCTCCTGGTGTAGAAGTTGGCGGTGTCGATGAAGTTGCCGCCGAGTTCGGTGTACCGATCGATGATCTGCTGGGACTCTTCCACACTGGTGCCCCAGCCGAGGTCTTCGCCGAATGTCATTGCGCCGAGGCACAGCGGGCTGACGCGCAAACCGGAGCGTCCGAGCGTCACGTATTGGTCCAGTCGCATTTCCACAGACATAGGATCGCTTTCCTGGTAGATTGTTCGATCATGCGTTTGTTCCATTCCAAACTAGTTCAGATCTGAACGATCGGCAAGTGGATGTCCGCGGTCGACGGGGCCAAGATGTGGTCGCTGAACTATCGGGTGCTCCAGGCGGTCATCTCGTGCACCCAGGCCGATATCTGCGCGCTCGGGCTCGAGACCAAGGAGCTGTTCCTGCTCGCCGAGATCGACGAGCATCCATACCCGGCCGAACTGGCCACGACGCTGAGCATGCCCAAGGCCACGGTAACGGCCTACCTCAAACGGCTTGAGGCCGCGGGATTTGTGCGCCGCGAGATCGACCCCACCGACCTGCGGCGCCATCGGTTGCTGTTAACGCCGGCCGGCCGTCAAACCGCGGCCAACGGCCTCGCGCTGCTGTCGGCGGAGTTCGACAAGCGGCTCGGGCGTCTCACCGCCGCGCAGCAACGAGAGCTCAAAGGCCTGCTGGAGCGAATCGTTTGAGCGCCTGAGCTAGTCTGACCTGTCGTGCGCGTCCTGGTGATCGGTTCCGGTGCCCGTGAGCATGCGCTGTTGCTGGCGCTTCGCGAAGACCCGCAGGTCACCGGCCTGGCCGTCGCCCCGGGCAACGCCGGCACCGGCCGGCTGGCCGAGCAGCACGACGTCGACATCACCTCGGGTGAGGGGGTCGTCGCCCTGGCGCGCGAAGTCCGCGCCGACCTGGTGGTCATCGGCCCCGAGGTGCCGCTGGTGCTCGGGGTGGCTGACGCCGTGCGCGCCGCCGGCATCGTCTGCTTCGGGCCGAGCAAGGACGCCGCCCGCATCGAGGGCTCCAAGGCGTTCGCCAAGGAGGTCATGGCCGCCGCCGGTGTGCGCACCGCGACCAGCGAAATCGTCGACAGCCCAGCGCGTTTGGATGCCGCCCTGGACCGCTTCGGTCCGCCCGCCGGTGACCCCGCCTGGGTGGTGAAGGACGATGCCCTGGCCGCCGGCAAGGGCGTGGTGGTGACCCCCGACCGGGATGCGGCGCGCTCCCACGCGGCAAACCTGCTCGAGTCGGGACACCCGGTGCTGCTGGAGTCCTTTCTCGACGGACCCGAGGTGTCGCTGTTCTGCGTCGTCGACGGCGCCACCGTGGTGCCGCTGTTGCCCGCGCAGGACTTCAAGCGCGTCGGCGACGGCGACAGCGGGCCCAACACCGGTGGCATGGGCGCCTACGCGCCGCTGCCGTGGCTGCCCGACGACCTGTACCGGGAAATCGTCAACGGAATCGTCGAACCCGTTGCGGCGGAACTGGTTAAGCGAGGCAGCCCGTTTTCCGGATTGCTCTACGTCGGCCTGGCAATCACCGCCAAGGGGCCCGCGGTGGTCGAATTCAACTGCCGCTTCGGGGATCCCGAGACCCAGGCAGTGCTGGCGCTGCTGGAGTCGCCGCTCGGCCAGCTGCTGCACGCCGCGGGCAGCGGGACGCTCGCCGATTTCGGTGAGTTGCGTTGGCGTGACGGCGCCGCGGTGACGGTGGTGCTGGCGGCCGAAAACTACCCGGGACGGCCCCGGGTCGGGGACGTCATCGTCGGTTCCGAAGCCGACGGGGTGCTGCACGCGGGAACGGCGCGTCGCGACGACGGCGCGGTCGTCTCGTCGGGCGGCCGGGTGCTGTCGGTGGTGGGCACCGGCGCGGACCTGTCCGCCGCCCGCGCCAACGCCTACCAGATCCTGAGCTCGATCCGATTGCCCGGCAGCCATTTCCGCAGCGACATCGCGCTGGCGGCGGCCGAGGGCAAGGTCAGCGTCTAGAAGCCCGCAACCTGGCCGTCGCGGCGGGGATCGCTCACCGCCAGGTACCCGTCGTCGAGGCGCCAGATCGCCTGGCAGCTGCCGAATTGGATGTAATCGTCGAGGATGACCAGGTCGTGCCCGCGGCGCCGCAGCTCTTCCAGCGTCGCGTCCGGGAACCCGCCCTTCTCGCAGCAGACCTGGGTGCCCTGCACCCACCGGAACCGCGGCCCGTCGCACGCGGCCTGTGGATTCTGCCCGTGGTCGGCGATGCGCACCATCACCTGCACGTGGCCCTGGGGCTGCATGGTGCCGCCCATCACCCCGAAGCTCATCACCGGGTCGCCGTCTTTGGTGACGAACCCGGGGATGATCGTGTGGTAAGGACGCTTGCCCGGCCCGACGCGATTCGGATGGCCCTCGGCCACAACGAAATCCGCGCCCCTGTTTTGCAGCGAGATACCGGTGCCGGGTACCACGACGCCGGATCCGAAATCCATGTAGTTGGACTGGATCATCGACACCATGGTCCCGCTCGCGTCGGCGGCGGTCAGATACACGGTGCCCCCGCCCGGGGTGCCGGCCGACGCCGGCTTTGCCCTCGTCCGATCGATCAGGGCCGCGCGCTCGCGCAGGTATTCCTTGTCCAGTAGGCGGTCCGGAGCAAGGCCCATGTGGTCGATGTCGGCGACATAAGCCTGCGCGTCGGCGAAAGCCAGCTTCACCGCCTCGATCTGCAGGTGCACGCTGTCGGCGGAATCGGCCGGCAGCGAAGGCATGTCGAAGTGTTCCAGGATGCCCAGCGCGATCAGTGCGACGATGCCCTGGCCATTGGGCGGTATCTCGTGCACGGTGTATCCGCGGTAGCCGGCCTCGATCGTGCCGACCCAGTCGGCGCGGTGCGCGGCGAGGTCGCCGGCGCGCATGACGCCTCCGTTGGCCAGCGCGTGCGCTTCCAGTTTGGCGGACAGATCCCCGCGGTAGAACGCCTCGCCGTTGGTCGCGGCGATTCGCTCCAGCGTGGCCGCGTGATCGGGAAACCGAAACAGGTCACCGGGTTTGGGCACCCGGCCGCCGGGCAGGAACGCCTCGGCGAAACCGGGCTGGTCGGCGAACAGCGACGCGTTCGCCTCCCATTGCTTGGCCACGGTCGGCGAAATCAGAAACCCGTTGCGGCCGTAGGAGATCGCCGGTTCGAAAAGCCGCTCGAACGGGAGCCTGCCGAACTTGGCGTGCAACTCGACCCACGCCGACACGGCCCCGGGCACGGTCACGGAATTCCAGCCGACCGCGGGAACGGCGTTGCCGCCGAAGTATTCCGGCGTCCAGCCCGCGGGGGAGCGGCCGGATGCGTTGAGGCCGTGCAATCGCTCGCCGTCCCAGACGATGGCGAACGCGTCGGAGCCGATGCCGTTCGATACCGGCTCCACCAACGTCAGGGTGATGGCGGTGGCGATCGCGCTGTCCACCGCGCCGCCGCCCTCCGCCAGCATGCGCAGACCCGCCTGGGCCGCAAGGGGTTGCGACGTGCACACGACGTTGGCCGCCAGGACGGGCTTTCGCGGCCAGGCGTAGGGGTTGCTCCAACCGAACGGTGTGGTCACCTCCGCGAGCGTAACGCTCGACAGCCGAGCCCTACCCCGTCAGCAGCGGCGCCATCCAGGTCAGCTCGGCCGGCAGTTGCGAGCTCCAGAACTCCCCGTTGTGCCCGCCGGGCGAGAAACCGCCCGCGGGCGGGTTCGGCAGCTGCGCGATGAACTGCTTCGTCGCCGCGTAGAACGGGTCGCTGTCGCCGCAATCGATCCGGATCGGGATCGACGCCAGCGCCGGCATCCCGAACACCGAGTTCGCCGCGAAGTCGTCGGGGCCGTCGAACGCGCCGGGCGCCGCCGCCCCGGACGACAGCCACAACGCCGGGCTCACCGCGCAGATCGCGGCGGTCCGCCCGGCCCCCAGCCGCCCACCGAGCAGCAACGCGCCGTAGCCGCCCATCGACCAGCCCAGGAATGCCACGCGCGACGTGTCCAGGTCCTGGCTGCCGAGCATCGGGATCAGCTCGTTCAGCACCATCGCCCCGGCGTCCTCGCCCGAGGCCCTTTTGTGCCAATAGCCGCCCCCGCCGTCCACGGCGACCACCGCAAACGGCGGCAACCCCGCGTTGACGGCCTGCGCCAGGCCCTGTTCGACGCCGCCGGCCATCACGGTGGAGGCGTCGCTGCCCTTACCGTGCAGCGCGATCACCGGCCGCAGCGCCTTGGTCTGCCCCGGCGGCCGGGCGATCGCCCAGTTGGTGCTGACCCCGCCGCGCGCCGCCGACACGAAGGAGCCCGTCACCATCGTCGGCGCGGCCTGGGCCGGTGCCGCGGGCTCTAACGGGGGTGCCAGGGGCACCTGGCCGGCACCCGTCGACACCGGCGTGGCATGTGACGTTCGGGGCTGGAACAGGGCGTATGCTCCGCTAGCACCGAGAGCCGCGCCGGCGCCGAGACCCAGCAGGGTTCGGCGGCTCAGGTCGGGCATGCGGGCCATCATGCCATGTTCGTTTGGCGGGCCGTTTGGTCGAAATGGCAATGCAGTACCACTTTGGCTGGCACGATGGCTACTCGTGACGGCAGCAGTTACTCCAAAGGGAGAACGTCGACGGTATGCGCTCGTGAGCGCCGCCGCCGAGCTGCTCGCCGAGGGCGGGTTCGAAGCGGTGCGGCACCGGGCGGTCGCCCGGCGCGCCGGCCTGCCCCTGGCCTCCACCACCTACTACTTCTCGTCACTGGACGACCTGATCGCGCGGGCCGTCGAGCACATCGGGATGATCGAGATCGCGCAGCTGCGCTCGCGGGTCAACGCGTTGTCCCGGCGGCGTCGCGGACCCGAGACCACCGCCGAAGTGCTGGCAGACCTGCTGGTAGGCGACCTGTCCGACCCGTCGCTCACCGAGCAATTGATCTCACGCTACGAGCGGCACATCGCCTGCACCCGGCTGCCCGCCCTGCGCGAAACCATGCGACGCAGCCTGCGCCAGCGCGCCGAAGCGGTGGCCGAGGCGCTGGAGCGATCCGGCCGATCCGTGCGCATCGAGCTGGTATGCACGCTGATCTGCGCGGTCGACGGGTCGGTGGTCTCCGCCCTGGTCGAGGGCGGCGATCCCGCCGCCGCCGCGCTGAACACCGTGGTCGAACTGGTCGACGTACTGGCGCCCATCGACCCGCGCCCGGTCCAGATCTGAGCCGTCACGGCAGCGACGGCGTCACGATGGCCCCGGTCGCCACATCGCCGTAGATCGTGACGTCGGCCGGGCGGCGCTGGGCGTACAACGCGACGTAGGCGCAGACGACGGCGTCGACCGGATCTTCCGCGCGGCGCAGTTCGCTTTTGCGTTGCGCGGCGACGACTAGTTCGCGCAGCTGGGCCCAGCCGCCATGGCTCTCGACGTGCAGCGGCACCGCGGCGTGCGCGAGCCTTTCGATGCCGTCCATCAGGAGCAGCAGTTCCGATTTGAGCCGCGCGACGTCGCGACCCGGCTTGGCCTTGTACTTGAGGGTCCGCTCGAGCCGGAACAGCACGACGGTCGCCGAATGCGGGTAGACCTCGATGGCGCGCCGCGCGCCGGGCGACCGCGGGTCCATGTCGAGGTCCAGCGTCTGGGCCAGCCGCGCCGCCCGCGGCGTGTCGGCGAACTCCGGTTTGGCGGTGTTGCACGGATGGGCGCCGGCTTCGAACCTGCGGAAATCACGGTTGAGCGCCGCCTCGGCGGGCCGTTGGCCTCCTGCGTTGGTCACCACCAGCGGCGCGTCGAACGCCACCACGCAATCGCCGCCGACATAGGGAGCCAACGCGGCGAGCACGTCGGCGTCGTCGCGGGCGGCCCCGAGATGCACGAGATGGCCGGCGGCGTCGACCACCGCGACGCCGGTCGGCTTGCGGCCGCCCCAGGCCAGGTCAACGCCCGCGAAGTACACGGCGCACATTGTGCCGCGAAAGTGCAACTACCGGCGCCCCTACTCGGCGAATGCGTCGGCAGTCGCACTCTCGCGGCGCTGGACGAACCGTAAGCTGTGTGCTTGTGAGCATTCCGAACGTGCTGGCTACCCGGTACGCCAGCGCCGAGATGGTCGCGATCTGGTCGCCGGAGGCCAAGGTCGTCGCGGAGCGGCGGCTCTGGCTGGCCGTGCTGCGGGCCCAGGCCGAGCTTGGAGTGGACGTTCCCCCCGAGGCGATCGCCGACTACGAGCGCGCGCTCGAGGACGTCGACCTGGCCTCGATCGCCAACCGCGAGCGCGCGCTGCGCCACGACGTCAAGGCCCGCATCGAGGAATTCAACGCGCTCGCCGGCCACGAGCACGTGCACAAGGGGATGACGAGCCGCGACCTCACCGAGAACGTCGAACAGTTGCAGATCCGGCGGTCGCTGGAATTGGTTTTCTCCCACGGCGTCGCGGTGGCCGCCCGGCTCGCCGAGCGCGCCGTGGCCTATCGCGACCTGGTGATGGCCGGGCGCAGCCACAACGTCGCCGCGCAGGCCACCACATTGGGCAAGCGGTTCGCCTCGGCGGCCCAGGAGACGCTGATCGCGTTGGGCCGGTTGGGGGATCTGATCGACCGGTATCCGCTGCGCGGCATCAAGGGCCCGATGGGCACCGCGCAGGACATGCTCGACCTGCTCGGCGGGGACGCGGCCAAGCTGACCGAGCTCGAAGGACGCATCGCCGACTTTCTGGGCTTCGCAACGGTTTTGACCAGCGTCGGGCAGATCTACCCGCGCTCGCTGGACCACGACGTGATCTCCGCGCTGGTGCAGCTGGGCGCCGGGCCGTCGTCGATGGCGCACACCATCCGGCTGATGGCCGGGCACGAGCTCGTCACCGAGGGCTTCGCCGAAGGGCAGGTCGGCTCGTCGGCGATGCCGCACAAGATGAACACCCGCAGTTGCGAACGGGTCAACGGGCTGCAGGTGGTGCTGCGCGGCTACGCCTCCATGGCCGCCGAGCTGGCGGGTGCGCAGTGGAACGAGGGCGACGTGTTCTGCTCGGTGGTGCGCCGAGTCGCGTTGCCGGACAGCTTCTTCGCCGTCGACGGGCAGATCGAGACGTTCCTGACCGTGCTCGACGAGTTCGGCGCCTACCCGGCCGTGATCGCCCACGAGCTGGATCGCTACCTGCCGTTCCTGGCCACCACCAAGGTGCTGATGGCCGCCGTGCGCGCCGGCATGGGCCGCGAGGCCGCCCACCACGTGATCCGGGAACACGCGGTGGCGACGGCGCTGGCCATGCGGGAACGCGGCGCCGAGCCCGACCTGCTCGACCGGTTGGCCGCCGACGAGCGCCTCCCGCTGGACCGAGCGGCGCTGGACGCCGCGCTGGCCGACAAAAAGGCGTTCACCGGGGCCGCCGGTGACCAGGTGGACGAGGTCGTCGCGGCAGTGGACGCATTGGTGAGCCGCTACCCGGACGCGGCCAAATACACCCCGGGCGCGATCCTGTGACTCTCGCGAGCGCGCTCTCGGGGATCGATTTCACCGACCTCGACAACTTCGCCGGTGGGTTCCCGCACGAGCTGTTCGCCGTGCATCGGCGCGAGGCGCCGGTGTACTGGCACGAGCCGACCGAGAACACGCCCGACGGCGAGGGCTTCTGGTCCGTCGCCACGTACGCGGAAACCCTTGAGGTGCTGAAGGATCCGGCCACGTACTCGTCGGTCACCGGTGGGCAACGGCCATACGGGGGCACGCTGCTGCAGGACCTGGCCATCGCCGGCCAGGTGCTCAACATGATGGACGACCCCCGCCACACCCAGATCCGGCGACTCGTCAGCTCCGGGCTGACGCCGCGCATGATCGGCCGCGTCGAGGACGACCTGCGGACCCGGGCGCGCGGGCTGCTCGATTCGGTGGTGCCGGGCGAACCGTTCGACTTCCTGGTCGACATCGCCGCCGAACTGCCGATGCAGATGATCTGCATCCTGCTGGGAGTTCCCGAATCCGAACGGCATTGGCTGTTCGAGGCAATCGAGCCGCAGTTCGACTTCGGCGGCTCGCGCAAGGCTTCGTTATCGCAGCTGTCCGAGGCGGAGGCCGGCTCGCGGATGTATGCCTACGGCCAGGAGTTGATCGCCTCCAAGCGCGCCGAGCCCACCGACGACATGCTGTCCATCGTCGCGAACGCCACGGTCGACGACGAGAACGCGCCGGCGCTGTCCGATCTCGAGCTGTACCTGTTCTTCAGCCTGCTGTTCAGCGCCGGCGCGGAGACGACGCGCAACGCGGTGGCCGGCGGCCTGCTGGCGCTGGCCGACCACCCGGACCAATTGCGCACGCTGCGTTCGGATTTCGCCCTGTTGCCGACGGCGGTCGAGGAGATGGTGCGGTGGACGTCGCCGTCGCCGTCGAAGCGGCGCACTGCCACCCGCGACGTCACGCTCGGCGGGCAGTCCATCCGGGCGGGACAGAAGGTCCAGATCTGGGAGGGCTCGGCCAACCGCGACGCCGACGTCTTCGACCGCGCCGACGAATTCGACATCAACCGGAAGCCGAACCCGCACTTGGGATTCGGCCAGGGGATCCACTATTGCCTGGGCGCCAACCTGGCCCGGCTGGAGCTGCGGGTGCTGTTCGAGGAGCTGCTGACGCGCTTCGGTGCCGTGCGGGTCGCCGGGCCCGTCGAATGGACGCGCAGCAATCGGCACACCGGCATCCGGCACCTGGTTGTGGAGCTACGCGAGGGACAGTGACGCTCCGGCCTGCGCCGGATCAACCATCGGCCGATTTGCTGCGGTTCGCCGCTGTGTGGTGGGCGCTGGTGTTCCCGCTGGGCATGTATTCTGCCGCCAGCTACGCCATGGCAGCGAAATCGGTCAACATTGGCTGACCACGGTTTCGCTGGTCTTCTTCTGGGACGCGTTGGCGGCGTGGCTGATTGTGGTTGTCGCCTGGTCGCCGCGCGTGTCGCGGCTGGTGGGTGTCGACCGGTAAGCGCAAATTCCCGCCTCGGGCTGACCAGTCGTCGGGGAACCTGCATAATCTCCCCGTGACCAATACTTCGCGTGTTCGCTCGTTCGTTGTTGCACTGCTCGCTGCGCTGCCGATGCTGGCGATTCCGCTCGCCGCCGCGGACCCGCCGCAGGGTGCCCACATCACCGATATCCAGCACGTCAACGACCGTTGGGACAAGGTTTCCGTCTACTCGCCCTCGATGAACACCGTCATCGTCAACGATGTCTACAAGGCTCCCAACGCGGGCGCACCCACCTTCTACCTGTTGCCGGGTATCGACGGCGCCGAGAACAGCGCTTGGTTCGGCATGACCGACATCCAGGGCTTCTTCGCCAACAAGAACGTCAATGTCGTCGCCCCGCTCGGCGGTCCCTTCAGCTGGTGGACCAACTGGGTCAACGACGGCGGCAAGCAATACCAGACCTACATGACCAGGGAGCTACCCCCGCTGATCAACGCGCAGTACCACGCCAACGGCAAGAACGCGGTCGGCGGACTGTCCAGCACCGGTGGCACCGCGATCGATTACGCCGTCCAGGCCCCGGGAGTCTTCAGGGCCGTCGCTTCCTACAGCGGTTTTCCGTCCGTCTCCGACCCCGATGAGGCGCAACAGGTCTCGCTGACCCTTGCCAGCGGCGGCCAAAGCGCCGAGAACATGTGGGGACCGCTGGGCGGCCCCGAATGGGTGGCCCACGACCCGTCGAAGAACGCCGGGAAGCTCAGGGGCGTCGCGGTTTACGCCGCCGCGTCCGGCAGCGGCGGCGTGGGCGACGTCGACCGGCTGCCCGCGGGCTTCGGGCCGAACGTCGCCGGTGGGCTCATCGAACGCATCACCGCGGACAGCACCAAGCGGTTCGCCGATGCGGCGAACGCCGCCGGGCTGCGGATCACCTACATCGTTCGTCCCGAGGGCTCGCACACCTGGGGCCTCTTCGAGTCGGAGATGCAGGAGTCCTGGAACACCACCGTCGGACCGGCGCTCGGCGCGTAGCCGGGTTAGCGGTCGCGCAGCGCGATTCCGGCCGACCGTAGTTCGAGCGCGGCCAGCGCCCGGATGGTGGCCGGATCCTCGCGGCGCCACTCGCCGACCGGGTCCGCGCTGATCGCGGCCAGCTTGCGCGGCGCCCGGGTCGTCAGGGCCCGCAGCGCCAGCAGCTGTTCGCCGGCCGGGGTCGCGGCCAGGCCGCTGACGGTCCACTTGCGCCGGAAGAAGCGCAGCCGCAGCAACAGCCACGGGATGACCACGATGAGCAGCGGCACGGCGACGACGGCCAGCGCCGCCAGTACCGCGAGCCAGCCCGCGGTGGTCTCCAGGCTGTGCCCGGCCCCCGCGATGTCGAGGGCGGCCGCGCTGGCCGACGCGAGTGGCTTGCTGACCGCATCGCCGAGCACCGGGATGTTGTGCGCGCCCTGGCCGGCTGACGCCAGGTTGCCCGCGACACCGTTCGCGCCGATCTCGACCTGCCGGCCGGCCTCGGCGATGGTCGAGATGGCGTCGTAGACGGCCGTGCCGACGACGAGCCATAGCGCCGTCCACAGGAAGATGGCGAAGTCGCTGAAGAGTTGGACGGCCAGCCGGCCGGGGGTGGTGGCGTAGGGCAGAACCCGCGAGGGCAGCGATGTCATAGCGCAATACCAGCACAGGGCCGGGCGTCCGGCGCCCGATAGGCTGGCTCGATGCGCCCTGCACTGTCCGAGTACGAGCATCTGGCCAGCGGCAAGGTCCGCGAGATCTACCGCGTCGACGACGAGCACCTGCTGCTGGTGGCGAGCGACCGGATCTCCGCGTACGACTACGTCCTGGACAGCACGATCCCGGACAAGGGGCGCATCCTTACCGCGATGAGCGTGTTCTTTTTCGGCCTCGTGGACGCCCCGAATCACCTGGCCGGGCCGCCCGACGACCCGCGCATCCCCGACGAGGTGCTCGGTCGCGCGCTGGTGGTGCGGCGGCTCGAGATGCTTCCGGTGGAGTGCGTGGCCCGGGGGTACCTGACCGGCTCGGGGCTGATCGACTACCAGGCGACCGGCAAGGTCTGCGGCATCGCGCTGCCGCCGGGCCTGGTGGAGGCCAGTAAGTTCGCGAATCCGCTGTTCACTCCGGCGACGAAGGCGGCGCTGGGGGACCACGACGAGAACATTTCGTTCGCCCGGGTGATCGAGCTGGTGGGTGCGGTGCGGGCCAACCAGCTGCGCGACCGCACGCTGCAGATCTACGTTCAGGCCGCCGACCACGCGCTCACGAGGGGAATCATCATCGCCGACACCAAGTTCGAATTCGGCACCGACCGCGACGGCAACCTGCTGCTGGCCGACGAAATCTTCACCCCGGATTCCTCGCGGTATTGGCCGGCCCGCGATTACCGCGCCGGTGTGGTCCAGACCAGCTTCGACAAGCAGTTCGTCCGCAACTGGCTGACCAGCCCCGAGTCCGGGTGGGATCGCCACGGGTCGGCACCCCCGCCGCCGCTGCCCGACGACATCATCGACGCCACGCGAAGCCGTTATATCGAGGCTTACGAGCGCATTTCGGGCCTGAGCTTCGGCGACTGGATCGGTCCGGGCGCATGACGGACGCCGCACTGGACGCGCCCACGCCGCCCGTCGCGAAGCGGGTGGAAACCCGGCGGGAATTCCACGGTGACGTGTTCATCGATCCGTACGAATGGTTGCGCGACAAGGCCGACCCGGAGGTCATCGGCTACCTGGAGGCCGAGAACGATTACGTCGACGCGATGACGGCGCACCTGGAACCGTTGCGGCAGAAGATCTTCGACGAGATCAAGTCGCGCACCAAGGAGACGGACCTGTCGGTGCCGACTCGGCAAGGCGACTGGTGGTACTACGCCCGCACCTTCGAGGGAAAGCAGTACCGCGTCCAGTGCCGTTGCCCGGTCGCAGATCCCGATGACTGGGACCCGCCGATCCTCGACGAGAACACCGAAATCCCCGGCGAGCAGGTCTTGCTCGACTCGAATGCGGAGGCCGAAGGCCACGAGTTCTTCGCCCTGGGCGCCGCGACGGTCAGCCTGGACGCCAACCTCCTGGCGTACTCCGTTGATACCGTCGGCGACGAACGTTATACCCTGCGGTTCAGGGACTTACGCACCGGCGAGCAGTTGCCCGACGAGATCGCCGACATCGCTGCGGGGGCCACCTGGGCGGCCGACAACCGCACGGTCTACTACCTGACCCTGGACCCGGCTCATCGCCCCGACAAGGTCTGGCGCTACCGGCTCGGCGCAGGCGAGCCGTCGGAGCTGGTGTATCACGAAGCCGACGAACGGTATTGGCTCGGCGTTGGGCTCACCCGAAGTGAGAAGTACGTGTTCATCGCCGCGGGCTCGTCGATCACCTCCGAGATCCACTACGCCGACTCCGCCGACCCGCAAGCACCGTTCACCGTCGTGCTGCCGCGGCGCGAAGGCGTCGAGTATTCGGTCGAGCATGCGGTGGTCGGCGGGGAGGACCGGTTCCTGATCCTGCACAACGACGGCGCGGTCAACTTCACGCTCACCGAGGCGCCCGTCAGCGATCCGACGCGGCAGCGCACCCTGATCCCGCACCGCGACGACGTCCGGCTGGACGGGCTGGATGCCTTCGCCCGCCATCTGGTCGTCAGCTACCGCCGCGAGGCGTTGCCGCGGATTCAGTTGTGGCCCATCGGTTCCGACGGTCAATACGGTGAGCCCGAGGAGATCTCGTTCGACTCGGAGCTGATGTCGAGCGGGCTTGGCGGCAACCCGACCTGGGATTCGCCCAAGCTGCGGATCAGGGCGGGGTCGTTGGTCACCCCGGCGCAGGTTTACGACATCGACCTCGCCACCGGTGAGCGCACGTTGCTGCGCGAACAGCCCGTCCTCGGCGGCTACCGGCCCGCCGACTACGTGGAGCGGCGCGACTGGGCGCGCGCGGACGACGGGACCCGAATCCCGGTGTCGATCGTGCACCGCGCTGACCTCGAATTCCCGGCGCCGGCACTGCTCTACGGCTACGGCGCTTACGAGATATGCACCGACCCAAGCTTTTCCATCGCCCGCCTGTCGCTACTAGACCGGGGCATGGTGTTCGCCATCGCCCATGTCCGCGGCGGCGGTGAGATGGGCCGGCTGTGGTACGAGCACGGCAAACTCCTGGAGAAGAAGAACACCTTCACCGACTTCGTCGCGGTGGCAAGGCATTTGGTGGATTCGGGCCTGACCCGACCGCAGCAGCTGGTCGCGCTGGGTGGCAGCGCGGGTGGCCTGTTGGTGGGCGCGGTGGCCAATCTGGCACCGGAGCTGTTCGCCGGCGTCCTCGCGCAGGTTCCGTTCGTCGACCCGCTGACCACCATCCTCGATCCGTCGCTGCCGCTGACCGTCACCGAATGGGACGAGTGGGGAAACCCGTTGAGCGACAGCGATGTCTACTCGTACATGAAGTCGTATTCGCCCTACGAGAATGTCGCGGCCAGACGGTACCCGGCCATCCTTGCGATGACGTCATTGAACGACACCCGGGTGTACTACGTCGAGCCCGCCAAGTGGGTCGCGGCGCTGCGGCACGCCAACACCGACGGCAACCCGATCCTGTTGAAGACTCAGATGAACGCGGGGCACGGCGGCGTCAGCGGTCGCTACAAGGCCTGGCAGGAAACCGCGTTCCAGTACGCCTGGCTGTTAGCCGCTGCCGACCGCGACCGCTACGGCAGCGGCCAGGAAGACGACCTGGATCGCGGCGCGCAGGGGTAATCGGGTCGTCATCGACTTGGGGGGATCGGGCATCCGGGAGGCGTAGACGTTGGCCGGGAACATGACCAGCATCAGCACCAGGAGGCAGACCGCCGCCGCCACCCGGGTCACCGGAAGCAGCAGGCCCGCCGCCCCGAGCAGCTCCAGCAGCCCGGTGATGGTGACCAGGTAGCCCGGGGCGGGCAGGCGCGGCGGCACGATCGCGATGAGGTCGCGTCGCAGCGGCGGCGCGAAGTGTGAAAACCCGGTCAGCAGGAACATCGCCGCCAGCCCGACGGCAAGCGCGGCGGTCCAGCTGTTGACGTAAGCGACGCCGAGCCAGCCGATGCTGCGGGCGGCGATGGTGGCCACTAAAAGCGTGATTAACGGGGCCATTTCAATTCCAATCTAGACAGTGACAAGATTCTAGCATCAGAAGGTAAACTACTATCTAGTCACTGTCAAGTTTGGCCGCTATGCTGGCTTGATGACCCGCCCCAACTACCACCACGGCGACCTGCGCGCGGTGATCCTCGCCGAGGCCGCGCGCCAGGTGGCCGAGCGAGGCGCCGATGGGATCTCGCTACGGGAGCTGGCCCGCGGCGCGGGCGTGTCGCATGCCGCCCCCGCCCACCACTTCACCGATCGGCGCGGGTTGTTCACCGCGCTGGCCACCGAGGGTTTTCGACTGCTGACCGAGGCGCTGACCCGAGCCCGGGGCCGCTTCACCGACGCCGCCGTGGCCTACGTGCGGTTCGCCCTGGAGCACCCCGGCCACTATCAGGTGATGTTCAACAGGTCGCTGCTGGACGCCGCGGACGCCGAACTGGCCGCCGCCGAGGCCGCCGCCGGGGCCGAGCTGTCCCGTGGCGTCGCGACGCTGCGGGATCCCAACGCGCGGGCCGATCCCGCCGCCGCGCAGCTGGCGGCCTGGTCACTCGTGCACGGGTTTTCGACGCTGTGGCTCAACGACGCTGTCAACGCTGCGATCAAACAGGCCGATCCGATGGACACCGTGCTGCGGATCGCGACCATGCTGTTCGAGGGCTAGTCGAGATCCTCGCCCGCCGTTACGATCGCTGGCTGCTTCGGTAGGAACATCGCCGGGATGACCGTCAGCGTCACCAATACGGCCGCGATCACGAATACCGTTGTGTACGCATGGGAAAGGTCGTGCAGCACGCTGTCCGAGAAGCCGGGGGCGAGGGCCTTGGCGGGTATCGCCGACGGGTCGACCGGCACCCCGGTGGCGGCGGCTTTCTGCTGCAGGGCCGCGAGTTTGTTTGCCGCGGCGATATTCTCACTGCGGTTGAATTGGTTGGTGACGATCATGGACATCAACGCGGTCCCCACCGAGCCGCCCACCTGATGGCTGACGCTCATCAGCGTTGTGCCGCGGGCGATCTGGTGTGGGGACAGCGCCTGCACCGACGCGACGGAGAGCGGCATCATGGTGCATCCCATGCCCAGACCCATGACCGCCAGGGCCGCCAACAGCGTGGGCACGTATCCCGCCTGCCGGGCCACGCCGAACGCGAAGGCACCCAGGCCAACGGTGATCAGCGCGATGCCGATCAGCACGATCTTGCCCGGCCCCTGCCGGTCCACCAGCGGGCCGGTCAACCGCATGGTGAGCATGGCACCCAGCCCCTGCGGGATCATGTGCACGCCGGCCTGCATCGGCGTCTGGTGCAGCACCTGCTGGAAATAGCTGGGGAGCAGCAGGCCGGCGCCGAAAAACGCTGCGGCGAACAGCACCATCGTCACGTTGGCCTGGCTGATCACCTTGTTTTGGAACAACCGCAGGTCGATCAGGGGGTGATCGGTGCGGCGCCGGGCGTGCAGGACGAATCCCGCGATCAACAAGAGTCCGATGGTCGCCGGTATCAGGACGCGACGGTCGGCCACCGTCCCGCAGCGCGGGACCGAGGACACCGCGAACAGGAACGTCGCCAGCCCGGGTGAGAGCAGCAGCCCGCCGACGACATCGAACGTCTCCGAGCGCGCCGGGTGATCCCGGGGAAACACCAGCGCCGCCAGGACCAGCGTCAGGACCCCGATCGGCAGGTTGATCAGGAAGATCCACCTCCAGCTGGAGGTGTCGATAAGCCAGCCGCCCAGGATGGGCCCACCGATCGGGGCGAGCAGCATCGGGATGCTCAGGATCGACATCAGGCGGCCGAGGCGCGCGGGGCCGGCCTCGCGGGTCATGATCACGAATCCCAGCGGCATCAGCATGCCGCCGCCGACGCCCTGCACCACTCGAAACACGATGAGCTGCAGGATGCTTGACGCGACCGCGCACAGCAGCGAGCCCAGCGCGAACGCCACCACCGATCCCATGAATAGTCGTTTGGTGCCGAACCTGTCGGCGGCCCAACCTGTCAACGGGATCACGGTCGCCAGGGCCAGCGTGTAGCCGGTCATCGTCCAGGCGACGACGGCCTGCGACGAGCCGAATTGGTCGATAAAGGTGCGTTGCGCGACGGCCACGACGGTGACGTCCAGGATCGCCATCACGGTGGCCAGCAGACACACTCCGGAGACCCGTAACAGCCTGGCGTCGAGCCTGTCGGGGTAGACGTGGGCGCCCGGAAGCTCACGGGGAGCGGTGGGCGGCGGAGTGTCGGCCGCTGCTGAGCGTGCCTTGTCCATGGCGTTGCTTAGCATATCGAATCGTTTGTTTCCGCCGGCGCCGGGACGCGTTTGCTGTCGCGGCCCATTCGGGCGCCCAGGGCGCGCGCAGATTCGCTGCTTGCGGGCTTGCCGGGCCGAATTTCCACCTGGGCCGATATACGCCTGCCGTCTGCGTGTCCTTCACCATCCCGACACCTGGAATCGTCAAACTGCAGGTGTGTCTGGAAAATTGATCGTCTCGGTCTCCGGGATCGGTGAACGGACCCTGGGCGACGTCGAGGCGTTCTGTGCGCAAATGGACGCCCGCAAGGTCCCAGTCTCGTTGCTGGTTGCTCCGCGGCTCAAGGGCGACTACCGGCTCGACCGCGACCCGCGCACGGTGGAGTGGCTGACCGCGCGCCGCGCCGGCGGCGACGCCATCGTGCTGCACGGCTACGACGACCCCGCAACGAAGAAGCGCCGCGGCGAATTCGCGGTGCTGCGCGCGCACGAGGCCAACCTGCGACTCATGGGCGCCGACCGGGTGCTCGAGCACCTCGGGCTGCGCACCCGCCTGTTCGCGGCACCGGGTTGGGTGGTGTCCCCGGGCGTGGTCAAGGCGTTGCCGCAGAACGGCTTTCGGCTGCTTGCCGACCTGCACGGCATCACCGACCTGGTCCGGCACAGCACGGTCCGCACCCGGGTGCTGGGCATCGGCGAGGGCTTCCTGACCGAGCCGTGGTGGTGCCGCATGGTCGTGCTGTCCGCCGAGCGCATCGCGCGTCGCGGCGGCATCGTGCGGGTGGCCGTCGCCGCGCACCAACTGCGCAAGCCCGGGCCGCTGCAGGCGATGCTGGACGCCGTCGACCTGGCGTCGATGCACGGTTGCACTCCGACGGTGTACAACTGGCGGCCCCACAGCGCGGTCCTCGACGCCGCCTGACCCAGCGTCTGATTGGCCCGCCGGCGGCGGGCATTACCCTGTTGCCACATGAGCGAT
>NZ_LZKR01000125.1 GCF_001672915.1 Mycobacterium sp. 1245805.9
CGGCGCCGTCGCGCCGCGCATCTCGCCCAGCCCGGCCTGCACGACCTCGGCGTAGCGGGTCAGCGTCGCCGGGCCGATGCGCGCCGCCTGCTCGCGCATCCGGTCCAGCACGTCCTCGGGCGCGTCCACCACGCCGCGGCTCACGGCATCCGGAACCGCTTGCAGCACAATGAGATCGCGGAAGCGCTCCAGCAGGTCGGTGGCGAAGCGGCGCGGGTCGTGCCCGGCGTCGATCACCGATTCGACGGCGCCGAACAACGCGGCGGCATCCGCGGCGGCCAGCGCGTCGACGGCGTCGTCGATCAGGGCGACGTCGGTGGCGCCCAGCAGGCCCAGCGCCCGCTGATACGTCACGTGATTTCCCTCGGCTCCGGCCAGCAACTGATCGAGCACCGACAGCGTGTCGCGCGGCGAACCCCCGCCGGCGCGGATCACCAGCGGATACACCGCGTCGTCGACGACGACGCCCTCCTGCTCGCAGATCCGCCCGACCAGCGCCCGCATGGTCTTCGGCGGCAGCAGCCGGAACGGGTAGTGGTGGGTGCGCGACCGGATCGTCGGCAGCACCTTCTCCGGCTCGGTGGTGGCGAAGATGAAGATGAGGTGCTCCGGCGGTTCCTCCACGATCTTGAGCAGCGCGTTGAACCCGGCCGTCGTCACCATGTGCGCCTCGTCGACGATGAACACCCGGTAGCGCGACTGCGCGGGGGCGTAGAACGCGCGGTCGCGCAGCTCGCGCGTGTCGTCCACACCGCCGTGGCTGGCGGCGTCGAGCTCCACCACGTCGATGCTGCCCGGCGCGTTGGGTGCCAGCGCAACGCAGGACTCGCACACCCCGCACGGGGTGGCCGTCGGGCCCTGCGCACAGTTCAACGACCGGGCCAGGATGCGCGCCGACGACGTCTTCCCGCAGCCGCGCGGCCCGGAAAACAAGTAGGCGTGGTTGATTCGGCCGGCCTCCAGGGCGATGGACAGCGGCTCGGTGACGTGCTCCTGCCCCACTACTTCGGCGAAGGTTGCCGGTCGGTATTTGCGGTAGAGGGCCACGGTCAGCAGGCTACCGGCGCGGGCTGACTGAAGCCCGGGCGGCGTCGAGTGTGCATGGGCGGCTTTCGGTGTGAACGTGCGGCGGGAATTCGTCGGCTTTTCCGCCCTGGGCGCACAGGGAAAGCCGTCAGCTCACACTCGACGGAGAGGACGCCAGCAGGGACTCGGAGGCCGCCAGCAGCGCGCACGTCGCCAGCCCGTCGACCGCGTCGCGCAGGTCCGGCAGCGACGGGAACGTCGGCGCGATCCGGATGTTCTTGTCCTCGGGATCCTTGCGGTACGGGAACGACGCGCCCGCCTCGGTCACCGCGATGCCCGCGTCCTTGGCCAGGGCGACGGTCCGCCGCGCCGTGCCGGGCAGCACGTCGAGGCTGATGAAATAGCCGCCCTTGGGGTCGGTCCAGGAGGCGATCTTCGAGTCGCTCAGCCGCTGGTCCAGGATCTCGAGCGTCAGCGCGAACTTGGGCGCCAGGATCTGCTGGTGGCGGTGCATCTGCAGGCGCACGCCGTCGGCGTCGCCGAAGAAGCGCAGGTGCCGCAGCTGGTTGACCTTGTCCGGGCCGATCGACTTCTTGCCCGCGTACTGCAGGTACCAGGCGATGTTGCCCAGCGAGCCGCCCAGGAAGCTGACCCCGGCGCCGGCGAAGGTGATCTTCGAGGTGGACGCGAAGACGTACGGCCGGTTCGGGTTGCCGGCCGTCGCCGCCAGGCCCAGCACGTCGACCTGGCGGATGAAGTCGTGCGTGAGGGTGTGCACCGCGTACGCGTTGTCCCAGAACAGCCGGAAGTCGGGCGCCGCCGTGCGCATCTGCACCAGCCGGCGAACCGTCTCCCAGGAATAGGTGATGCCGGTCGGGTTGCCGAACACGGGCACCGCCCACATCCCCTTGATCGCGGGGTCGACGGCGACCAGCTCCTCGATGAGGTCGACGTCCGGCCCGTCGTGCAGCATCGGGACCGGGATCATGTCGATGCCCATGGTCTCGGTGATGGCGAAGTGGCGGTCGTAGCCCGGCACGGGGCACAGGAATTTGACGGCCGGCTCGTCCTTCCAGGGCCGCGGCGAGTCGACCCCGCCGTACAGCATCGAGAAGGCGACCAGGTCGTGCATCAGCTCCAGGCTGGAGTTGTTGCCCGCGATCAGGTTCTGCACCGGGATGCCGAGCAGCTCGCCGAAGATGGCCCGCAGTTCGGGCAGGCCGTGCAGGCCGCCGTAGTTACGGGTGTCGGTGCCCTCGGCGTCGCGGTAGTCGTCGCCGGGCAGGCTCAGCAGCGGGTTGGACAGGTCGAGCTGCTCGGCGGATGGTTTGCCGCGCGTCAGGTCCAGGGCGAGCTTCTTGGCCTGCAGCTCCGCGTAGTCCCGCTGGTTGCGCGCGTGCACCGCGGCCAGCTCGTCAGGGCTGAGGGAATCGAAAGACACCATGGGCCCTTTCGCTGTCGAACGTTGGATTCGAGGTCCGCCACACATCGGACATAGGGGACCCCGCGCACCCGACAGAGCCCATTGACCCTTGCTGCCTTCCGGCCCTGGGGGAGTTCACAGGATAGACGCCGCGCGGGGTCCTCCGGCGAGTCTAATACCCAAGCCCACGACAACCGGCAGCGACCGCGCGCCGCTCGGTTACCATGGCCCACGGAGGATTCGCCTAGTGGCCTATGGCGCTCGCCTGGAACGCGGGTTGGGTTAACAGCCCTCGCGGGTTCAAATCCCGCATCCTCCGCCACCGGTCGGCCTCGGTTGAGGCGCGACCACGCACGGGGTTGTTTGGAATCGTTCTGAACGGCCTTTAGGCTGGCGTACCGGGCCGACACGGCCCCGCACCAGCATGAGGAGGCGTATGGGGCGCAAGGTCGCCATACCGTGGCACGCGTCGTTTTCGATCGCTGCCGGCGTCCTCTACTTCTTTTTCGTGCTGCCCCGCTGGCCTGAACTGATGGGCGACACCACGCATTCGCTGGGGACGACGCTTCGGATCGTGACGGGTGCACTGGTGGCCCTGGCCGCCCTGCCGGTGGTGTTCACCCAGTTGCGGACCCGGAAGCCGGAATTGGGAACACCCCAGCTGGCCCTGTCGATCAGGCTCTGGTCGATCGTGGCCCACGTGCTTTCCGGCGTGCTCATCATCGGCACGGCGATTAGCGAGATCTGGCTCAGCCTGGACCACGCCGGGCGGTGGCTGTTCGCGGTCTACGGGGCCGCCGCCGCGATCGGCGTGATCGGGATCTTCGCGTTCTACCTGTCGTTTATCGCCGAGCTGCCGCCGCCTCCGCCGAAACCGATCAAGCCGAAGAAGGCCAAGCAGCCCAAGAAGCGGGGCCTGCGCCGCAAGAAGGCGGACGAGGCCGAAGCCACCGAAGCCGAAGCCACCGAAGAGTCCGAAGAGCCCGCAGAAACCGACGAACCGGACAAGGCCGAAGAGCCTGTCGAGGCCAGCGCCGAGGCCGAGACGGAAGCCGAACCGGCCGCCGAAGAAGCCGACGAAGCCGAAAAACCTGCCGACGAGCCGCGGGGCGGATTGCAGAACCGCCGGCCGACCGGCAAGGGCTCACACCGGATGCGGCGCAGGCGCACCCGCGGCGGCGTCGCGCTCGACGAGTAATTCAGCGGCGCCGAAGGCTCTCGACGTAGGCGGCGATGCGCCGCTGCGTCTCGCCCGAGCCCCACAGCTGGCGCACCTCGCTGTCCACCAGGGCGCCCTCACGCATCCGGGCCAGGGTCGGGGCCCGCAGCTGCGCCTTCGTATGCCGGTAGGCGTCGGTCGGGACGCCGCCCAGGTCGGCGGCCTCCGCCACCGCCGCCCCGACGAGATCGTCGGCCACGACGCGGTGGGCCAGCCGGTTGGCGACGGCTTCCTCGCCCCGGTACACACCGCCGCCGAGCGCCACCTCCTCGGCACGGTCCCCGCACGCGTAGCGCAGCACCTCGAGCGCGGCGACCGGAAACGCCACTCCGACCCGGACCTCGGTCGCCCCGATCTGGGCTTCCGGGCCGATCAGCCGGCGGTCGCAGGCGCAGGCCAGCACGCACCCGCCGGCGATGGCGGCCCCGTTGATCGCGGCCACCGTCGGGCCCGGGTAACAGAACAACGCCTCGAACGCCTCGGACAGCGCCGGGATCAGCCGGTCGGTGTAGGAAGCACCGCCGTCCACCACGCGGTTGAGTTCGACCCCGGCGCTGAACGCGCGACCGGCGCCGGTGACCACCAGCGCGGGCGCACCGGCGTGCTGCAGCTCGCCCAGGGCGTCCGTCAGCTCCCTGAGCAACTCGACGTCGAGGGCGTTGACGCGCCCGGAGGAAATGGTCAGGAGCCGGACCGCGCCGGCGTCTTCGATCTCGATCACGATGACACGATGACGACGGGGATGTCGGTGTTCTCGTCGGTGTGATAGCTCGCGCACACCCGGTGGTAGCCGTCGGCGATCTGCAGTGGGACACCCGCCGTGAAGTCGCCGCGGACCAGCAGAATCGGTGACAACGCCTGCCCTTTCTTGATCTTGGACAGGTCCGCGGCGACGTGCGGGTTGTCGTCGGGAAGCAGCCTCAGCTGCGCCGCCCGCAGGATGTCCTTGGCCTTCTTGTGGCTGACGACTCCGGACTTCAGCTTTTCGGCCAACTCGTTGGCGGTGCCCGGCTCCGCGAGCAAGGCGAGGTAGTCGGCGGCCGCCGGGAAGTCGTGCGCCTCAGGCTGTTCCAGCCACTTCACGCTCGCCATTGCGCGTCTCCCTTCGTGGGCGTGTCGAGGCAGCCTACCGGGTGACCGCCGAAATTGGGATCGGTAGCGAGGCGGCCCGTCTGTACTTGCGCCCATGACGACGCCACTCGGGCGGCGCATGAAGGAAGGAACTGCAGTGAAACGTCTTCTCGTGGGAGCGATTGGAACCCTCGGCGTCGCCTCTGCGCTGGTGGGCTGCTCGAGCGGGGGCCAGTCAGCCAGCCCCGCGTCGAGCGCGGCGCCCAGTGCCTCCACCGGCACCGGCACCAACGCGCAGGTCAAGGTCGGCGGCACCGACCTGCCCGGCCTGAACCCGTCCGCGGTGACCTGCGTCAGGACCGGCGGCAAGATCGACATCGGCAGCGGCACCACCAGTGGCCCCCAGCAGGCGCTGGCCGTGGTGATGACCGACGCGAACCCCCCGGCGGTTGAGTCGCTGGCGCTCTTTGTCGACGGCAACGCCTTGTCGGTCAGCAACGGCATGGGCGCCAAGGTCGGCTCGGCCAACGTGGCGGTGGACGGCAAGACGTACACCATCACCGGCCAGGCTCAGGGCGCCGACATGAAGAACCCGATGGCCGGGATGATCACCAAGGACTTCAGCATCAAGGTGACCTGCGGTTGATCGACCGAACGCCGAGGCGGCGGGCGGACCCTCACTCACACGCCCGCCGCTTCGGTTTCTCGCCACGTTCACGGCGTCGGACTTATGATGCAGCCGTGTCGATCCCCGGCGACTTGGAGAACGCGCGACGGTTGGCGTTCGCCGCCGACGAAACCCGGGCGCGGGATCTGCTGCTGTCGCTGGTGCCGCGGATCGAGCGGGAAGACCGGGACGATCTGATGCTCGAAGCCCTCGCGCAGCTCGGTGAGATCTACCTGGCGCGCGGGGCGAATGACGGAGTGCGCGAGTCTATCCGGCGCATCCGCGACTGCCTGGCCATCTATTCCGGGATCGCCGCCGGCGACATGCCGGAGGCCGCCGAACAGGTGCGGATGTCCGATGCCGAGGTGGCGCACATGATCGCGCGGTACTCGCGGCGGGCGCAGTTTCTGGAAACGGGCCTGGCCGCGGCCGTAGGCGATCACGAGGGCGCCGCGGCGGCGCTGGCGGCGCTGTCGGACACCGGCCCCGAGAGCGATCTTGCCGACCTCGCCGACGAGCACGACTACCTCGTCACCCACGCCCAAATGCTGTGCGCGAGCGCCCTCTGCGACGACGACCTGCACGTGCAGTCGGTTCCGTTGTGGGAGCAGGTGCTGGCCGCGCTGCAGGATCCGGACCGCCTGAGCAGTGACAGCCCATTCGGCGACTATCTGCGGGTGGCCGCGGCCACCGAGTACGGCAGGTTCTGCGTCGAGACCGGTCGGCTGGCCGAGGCGGAACCCTGGCTGCGCCGCGCGGGGGCCCGGGCGCAAGCGAACGGCTGGGAACTGGCAACGGCCAGAACACAATTGGAGCGCGCGGTGGCCTGCTGGTTGTCGGCCGACCACGACGGCACCGAGAAACTTGTCTCGGAGGCCTACCCGGTCATCGCGCGCTATGACCGGGCCCACGACGTGGCTCGCTGCTGGCTGTACATGGGATTCACCCGGTTGGGATCTGGCGCCCTGCAGGCGGCCGACGAGTGCTGGGAGCACGCCGAGCGGCACTGGCGCGAACTCGGGAAGCCGCTGTACCTGCACCGTATTCTGTTGCAACGCAGCTGGATCGCCATCTTCTGGAGCAAGTTTGCCGACGCGGTCGAGCTGATCGCCCAGGCGCGGGAGCTGCTCGACTCCTCGCCGCGCAGCAGTTGGCTGCAATACGCCCAGCTCGACAACCACCTAGGCACCGTGTGGCGCGCGGATGCGTTGGCGGACCTCGGTTTCGACAGCTCGGGCGATCCCGACGAGACGCTGGAGGAAACCGAGGCGCGGCAGGCCGAGGGGCTGGGCATCCTCAAGGGCGAGATCGGCACCCCGGAATACTGGCGCGGCATGAGCAAGCTGGAACAGGCCGCCGAGCTCAAGGTGCCGGCCGCGCTCGCGGTCGACTCGGTGCGGTATTCGATCGCCGACGCCGATGCGAGATCGCGCTGGGCGACCAGCGTTTCGGCGCCGATCCTGGCCGGCGCCTTCGCCGTCGCGTGGGAGTGGGAGAACACCGAGCTGATCAGTGAGCTGGTCGAATACCACAGCGCCCGAGGGACTTTCGACATGGAGCCGGAGCGCGCCAAGATCGGCGAGTGGGCGTCCATGGCCACCCCGTCGGTGCTCATCGAGGACGGCGAAGCGCTGGCCGCGGCGGGCCCGCCGGCGCGGGGTGGCCGTTCGCTCACGCGGTTGGGCCCGCTGCCGCCGCTGCAGATGCAGCCGGATGCCGCGCCGATCCTGAGCCACTACCGCGAACTGGCGTTGCAGCGCTACGGCCGCGAGGTCACCGCCGGTGAACCCGCCTGGTCCACCTGGCCATGAGTGATACGGGCCGGCCGACTCTGGTCCTGCGCTTCGCCGACGTCGGGATCGTCACCTACGGGAGCTTGCGGATCGTCGGGCAGCCGGCCAAAACCGTCAACTCGGTGATCGAGGATCCGATCCTGCTGGCCGCCCTGCAGGAACTGGCCGGTGCCCTACCGGAGCCCAACGGCACCGAAAGCCGCCGCGACGCCATCGAGCGGGCCCTGACGACGGGTCCCTTCGCGGCGCCGGACACCGAGCTGACGCTGGCCTACATCCTCGGGGTGCTGCTCATCGGCGCGCCCGGTTGGCAGCTGCTGACGGAGTGCGTGGCCACCCCGCGCGCGGTGTTGTTCGTCTCGCCCAGCGCCCGGTTGGCCCGCGTCCCGTGGGGCCTGCTGGCCGTGCCGAAATCGGGGCCGAGCAAGGAAGAGCTCGTGCGCGCCCGCCAGGACGCCATCACCTCCAGCGGCCGGGTGGCCGCCCAGATCCCTTGGCAGCTCGACGATATCGGCGCCCGCACCGACGGGCATCGGCTGATGGAACTGGTCGACGTGCTGATGGCGGTACCGCCCAACATCGTCCACTCGCCGCGGGCGCCGGCCGGCTGGGAGGCCCGCCGGGACGGGCCGCCGGTGCTGGTCCTCGATCCCCGGGTGCCCGGGCAGCGCCCGGACTCCGACCTCGGCTCGGTGCTCGGCAGGCCGGCGGCGGAAACGCAATTGGCCCAACACTTTGCCGGGCTGATGCGCCGCCGGCCGGTGCTGCCGGAGGTCGACGACGCGGTCGAGCTGTTCCGCCGACAGGACGCCGACCGCGTCTGGCTGGCCAAGCAGCTGGCGCGATCCCCGAGCCGGCTCGTGTATGTCGGCCACGCCAGTTCGGCACACGGCCAGGCCGACCGCGCGGCGCTGCACCTGGCCTGCACGGCGGAGGTTCCCGGGGACGCCGAGCCCATCGGCGATCATCGCCCGCTGACCGCGTCGGACCTGATGTCCATGCAACTGCCCCTCCCCCCGCGGGTCGCCCTGCTGGCGTGCGGATCGGGCGGGGACTATCAGTTCGACGAGGCGACCGGCCTGGTGGCGGCGATGGTCCTGGGCGGCGCCGAGTTGGTGAGCGCCACCTTGTGGTCGCTGCCCACGTCCGCGGCCTATCGACGGTTCGCGGGCGCCGACGCGGCGGCCGACCCGATGGCCGATGTCGTTGTCGCCGTGGACGACGCGCACGAGGGCGCCGACGCCGGGTGTGCGGTGAACCGTTGGCAGCGCGCGCAGATGCGCCGCTGGCGTGACGGGGAGATCACCGCCAGCCCGCTCTATTGGGCCGCCATGGTCAGTTTCGCGGTGGACGGCGCGCGCTAGCGCACTCAGATCGACGCCAGCCAGGACGCGTTGACGGCCATCACATCGTCGGGCAGCGAAAGCTCCTCGCGGGCAGCGGGATCGAACGCCACCAGGACGACCAGGCCGGGCCGCAGCATCGACACGTCCGCGTCGCCGTCACAGCACGCCAGTTTCCCGACGAACGTCTCGCCGGACACGGCCACCACCTCGACGAAAACGTGGCGCTCGTCGCCGACGTTGCGCACGGTGCCGACTCCGACGGTGGGTCCCGCCGCGCTCCGGCGCGGCGCGAACAGGCCCTGGATGGCCCCCAACAGCAGCATGATCAGCTTCTTCATGCCACCAGGCTCTAATGGCCAAACGGCTACCGAACCCAACTTTTCGGCTACGGATATCGTTGCGAAGCCCCTATCCTGTCGGGATGAGCGCGGATTCGCAGGTTGCGACTGTCGTCGCCGCGGGCCACCCACGCCGGTCGGTGATCGAGGCGGCGTGGCGCGCGATCGGACCCGGCGTCGAGGTGCTCAGCAGCGACGACGGCGGCCCCCTGAGCCGGACCGTCAAGCGCATCATCGACCCCCTGGTGCTGCGGCTGCGATCCAACCCGCAGTATTCGGCCCCCGTCGTCGCACCGGAGACCGCCGCGGCGATGCACGAGCTGATCGTCGGGAGCGCCCGCGAACTGCGTTCCGCCGCAGCGTGGTTCGACACCCTCAAGCTCGAGCGCCGCAGGCAGCGGATTCGCACCGGCAACGCCCAGGAGTTGTACTTCCCGGTGTGCTTCGAGCTCGCGGTGACGAAAGGCCCACCGGCGCCACAAGATAGCGAAACGGCGGCGGCGGTGCTCACCGACATCCACCAGGGCCGCGACCGCACCGCGATCGAGGTGCTGCACCAATACGTGGCCGACCCCGACGTCGTGGCCGCCCTGGCCGCGCAGCTCGACCGCAGCTGGCGCGACGTGCGGGCGGGCGACACGGTCACCGGTCCGTTCCTGGCGGAGCTCGGCACGGTGCTGGGGCCGGCCAACAGCCACCGCGCCGCGGCCGCCCGGCAACGGGTCTGGTCGACCGTGATCGCCGACGCCACGCCGTACAACCTGGGCGCCCTGGCCCGGGTCGAGGCGGCCGAGCTGCCGTGGTCGATCGTCGGGCTGGGCTTGAGTTCGGTTCAGCCGCAACGGCAACCCCCGATCGCGGGCGGCTCGGACAGCGATCGCCCGCTGGATCGAACCGTAGTGGACCGGGTGCGCGCCACGCTGCGCCGCGCGCTGGACCGCGACGCGCTGCCCGACATCCCGCTGCTGTGCGAGGAGGAGGTCGACCGCGCCGCGGCGCCCTGGGGGCTGCTGTCCGAGGACAAGCAGGCCACCCTGGTGGCCGGCATCGAGATCGCCGTCGAGCTGGCGCCGCTGGACCCCTCGGTGTCCAGCCGCTACGCGCTGGCGGCCCAGATCCAGGCCCGGCTGCGCAAGGAGGCCTACGTGCTGCACGCCCGGCGCTACCTCGCCGAGGGCGGCCCCATCCATCCGCGCCAGCGGCAGGTGGTCGACGACCTCGCCGCGTACGCCCAGCCCTACCTGAGCCGGCTGTGGGCGCGGCTGCACGGGCGCGACGTCTGGCAGGAGCCGTGCGACGACGTCGACGAGGTGCGCTCCCTGCTGGAGGGCGTCGCGCGGTCGGTGAGCCTCGACCACCGCCAACGCATCAAGGCGATGCTGGAATTGCAGGTGGCCGGATGAGACTGGTCGCCGATGCCGGACTGTGGAGCACCGGTCCCGCCACCGCGGATTCGCCGCTGGCTGCGGTGCTGGAGGTCAGCGGCGGCGTGCTGTCGTGGACGATCGATGACCCACCCGGCGACGGGTCGGCCCGCATCACCTTCACCGATTTGTCCCGCGCCGACTGGCTTTGGCGGGTCCTGGGCGAAGCCGGACACGTCGCACTCGCCACCGCGGTCGACGGTGCGCAAGATGAGCCGCACGGCATCGAACTCGCCGGGGTCGACATCGTGCCCGGCTCGGTCGACCCGCTGCGGCGGCTCGCGATCGGGCATTGGCTGCGGCGGTGGTGGCCGGCCAGCCGCGTCGAGGGCATCGCGGGCCTCGATCGCGCGCTGCTCGACGTCGAGGTCGCGCTGCTGACCTCCGGGGCGCAGGGCTTCTTCACCGACGACACCCTCGATTCCGACGTGGTGGGGCTGCTGGCACCGCATGCCGCCGCCCTGATCGCGCACCTGCGCGGCGGCGATCCGCGGATACGCGATCTGGTGCGGGCCGGCGCGGGGCTCGCCGACGAGGTCGGCGTGGACGACGGCTGGGCGGAATTGTATGAGGCGCTGGATGATCCGAGCGTGGAGCTCAGCGCGCCGAGCGGGCACCGCGACGACTATGCGCTGGCCGCGGGCGCGGACGCGGCTCCCCGCGGCGCCGTCCCGATCGCGCGGGGAGTCGCGTCCATCGGCTGGGCCGCGGTTCCGTCCGGAATCTTCGACGCGGGCGAGGACACGGTCGACTGGACCGTGCAGATGGCCGACGCGGCGGTGGTCGCGGTCGTGCGGGCGGCCGTCATCGGACCCGACCCGGCCACCGGCATCGCGGTGCGACTGCGATCGGGTGCCGTCAGCGGCAGCGGCGCCCTGGACGCCCACGGCGGCGCGATCCTCCCCCTGGTCGACGGCCAGCAGCTCCCGGTGACGGAAGCGGCGGCCTGGGACCACGATTGGTCGGCGACGTCGGTGATCGTCGGCACCGGGTTGTCGGAGGATCGCGAAACCCGGGAGCGGGTTCGCCGGTGGGCCAGGGCGCGGCTGGACCGGCCGCCGCACGACGCGTTCCTGGCCGAGATCCTGGCCGGCGAATCCGACTACTGACCTTTGCGGCGGCGACCCGGCTCCCTATGCTGAGCGAGTGCCAAACAACTATCGCGTCGTTCAGTGGAACACCGGAAACGTGGGCAAGAGCTCGCTGCAGTCGATCGCCGACAACCCCATGCTCGAACTGGTGGGCTGCTACGCCTGGTCACCGGACAAGGTCGGCCGCGACGCCGGCGACCTCGTCGGCATTGCGCCGCTGGGCGTCGCCGCCACCAACGACATCGACGAGCTGCTCGCCCTGAAACCCGACTGCGTCGTCTACAACCCCATGTGGATCAACGTCGACGAGCTGGTCCGCATCCTGTCCGCGGGCGTCAACGTGGTGACGACGGCGTCGTTCATCACCGGAGCGAACCTGGGCGAGGGCCGCGACCGGATCGTCGACGCCTGCCAGAAGGGCGGGTCGACGATGTTCGGCTCCGGGGTGAGCCCGGGCTTCGCCGAGCTGCTGGCCATCGTCTCGGCGATGGTGTGCAACCGGATCGACAAAGTGTCGGTCATCGAGGCGGCAGACACCACGTTCTACGACTCGCCGGACACCGAGAGGCCGGTGGGCTTCGGCCAGCCGATCGACCACCCCGAGTTGGCGGACATGGCCCGACAGGGGACGGCCATCTTCGGCGAGGCGGTGCGCCTGGTGGCGGACGCGCTCGGCGTCGAACTCGACGCGGTCCGTTGCGTGGCCGAATTCGCCCAGACCACAGCCGATCTAGAGATGGCGTCCTGGACCATCCCGGCGGGATGCGTCGCGGGCGTCTACATCAGCTGGCAGGGCGTCGTCGGCGACAAGACGTTGATCGACCTCAATGTCCGGTGGCGCAAGGGGCAGACGCTCGAGCCCGACTGGAAGATCGACCAGGACGGCTGGGTCATCCAGATCGACGGGCAGCCAACGGTGACAACCAAGGTCGGCTTCCTGCCGCCTCCGTATTTTCAGGCCGAGACGATCGCGGACTTTATGACGCTCGGCCACATCATGACGGCGCTGCCCGCCATCAACGCGATTCCGGCGGTCGTCGCCGCGCCGCCCGGCATCGTCACCTACACCGATCTGCCGCTCACGCTTCCCAAAGGCTTCGCCAAGGTGTAATCGGCGAAAGGCTAACCCCCGCCGGACGCCACCGCCGCCCGGCGCCGGGCGGCCTTGTAGGGCGCGCCGAACCGCGGCACCTCCAGCGGGCCCTGATGGCGGGCGGCCTCGATGGCGTTGCGCAGCGGGCCGGCAAGGCCCGCAAACGATCCCATGTCGAAGAGCAACGGCGTCAGCAGCCGGTTGTGCACGAAGCCGAAGGCGCTGCCGGACTCGGGGTCGGCCCAGCCGAGGGTTCCACCCAGACCCACGTGACCGAAACCCTTCAGCAGGCCCGGCACCGGCGACTCGTGGTAGCCCAGGTGAAATGGCATGGGCACCACCATGTTTGCGTCGGGCCACTTGCGTTGCGGCTGCCCCGCCAGCCCGCGCGCCAACTCCTCGGACAGATACTTCTTGCCGTCGATCCGGCCGTCGTTGGCCAGCGCGGCGTACATCTTGGCCAGCCCGCGGCCGGTCACCACGCCGTTGGCCGCCGGCACCTCGCCGTCCAGGAATTCGGTGTCGCCCTTGATCAGCGATATGACGCCGGGAAAGTACATCGCCCCCAGCGTGCCCGAGAACGGCAGGCCCGCCAGCTTCGGCGCGATGAAGTTGAACACCGGGGCGCGCAGCCTTCCCTGCGGTATCAGGATCTGGGCCGCCCGGGTCGGCGCTCCTTCGGGCGGGCGGCCGAGGTGCAGGCCGTCGGTGTTGAGCGGGCGCGCGATTTCCTGGCGGATCAGCTCCCGCATGCCCTTGCCCGTCACCGCCCGGGCCAGACCGGAGAGCAGCCATCCGTAGGTCAGCGCGTGGTAGGCCTGCACGCCGCGCAGGTGGTCGACGGGCGCGGCGGCCAGGCGCTCCTCCATGAGCGCGTGGTCCATCAGCTCGGTCTTGGTGACGCCCCGCAGGTGCGACAACCCCGAGCGGTGCCGCAACACGTCGCGGACGGTGATGTCGGCCTTCCCGTTGGCCGCGAATTCGGGCCAGTATTCGGCGACCGGGTCGTCATAGGACAGCAGGCCGCGGTCGGCCAGTCGGTGGATCACGGTCGACGCGACGCCCTTGGTCGCCGAGAACACCATTGCACCCGTGTCGGGGGTCCAGCGCTCGGTGCCCGCCCGGTCCGACCACCCCGTCCAGACGTCGACGACGGGCACGCCGTCGATGTAGACGGCCAGTGCCCCGCCGCCGAAGCGGCGGCCGAAGAACAGTCGGGCGAAGATGCCGATGACGTTGGCGAAATGGGGGTCGGCGGCGCCGGACACACCGCGGGGCAAGCCGTCGTCGGTCACCAGCAGGGTCGATCCCCTGCGCGATGCCATCACGGGATCAAGCTATCAGCCGGCAAATGCGCTGAACACAGCTCATTCCGGGGGGCGGACGGGATGGTCCCCGGGCGGTTGGTCGGGCGGCGGGGCGTTCAACCACTTCCTGAGCCGGAAAAGCTGATTGACCACGATGCCGATGCCCAACAACATCAAGGTTGCCACGATCGCCACCACCACTGCGGTGCCCACAACGTCCAGAATGACACGCGAGGTCCATCATGACAGGCGAGGTCCATCATGACAGGCCCGGCGACCTGCGGTTTCGATATGGCCCGCGGCTGGGTAGCCACAAACCCATGAGCGCTACAGACAAGGCAAAGAACAAGATCGATGATCTCGGCGGCCGGGCGAAGGAAGCCATCGGCCGGGCCACCGGCGATGACCGGACCAGGGACGAGGGCCGGGCCGACCGGGCCAAGTCGAGCCTGAAGGATGCCGGCGAGAAGGTCAAAGACGCCTTCAAGAGGTAGTTGATCGTCTGGACCCAGCGGGTCCGCCGACAGGAAGGGCGGCCCGCTGGTTAATTCGCGCCAGGGCGGCAATCCAGAGCGGACCTGGCGTCGAATATCACGTAAAGCACACCGACAATGCGAAGGTCTACGAACATGCGCCGATTCACGACATCCCTGGGAGTCGCGGCCGCGTCGGCCGCCTTTGCACTGTTGGGCGCCCCCGCCCCGGGCGTGTCGGCCGATCCGTGCCCTGACGTAGAGGTGGTGTTCGCCCGCGGTTCCGGTGAACCGCCCGGCGTCGGCGGCGTCGGCGGGTCGTTCGTCGACGCGTTGCGCGGTCAGATCGGCGGCCGGACGCTCGGGGTTTATCCGGTGAATTACCCCGCCAGCACCGACTTTGGCAACAGCGACTTCCCGCTGACCGTCATCGACGGCATCCGTGACGCGGGTTCGCACATCGAGTCGATGGCGGCGAACTGCCCCAAGACCCGCGAGGTCCTGGGCGGCTATTCCCAGGGCGCGGCCGTCGCCGGTTTCGTGACGTCGGCCTCCGTGCCGCCGGGCGTGCCGGCCAATGCGGTACCCAAGCCCATGCCGCCGGACGTCGCCAACCATGTCGCCGCGGTCACGCTGTTCGGCACACCGTCGGGTCCGTGGCTGCAAAAGTACGGCGCGCCGGTGATCGCCATCGGTCCGCTGTATCAGCCCAAGACCCTTGAGCTGTGCGCGCCCGGGGACGGGATCTGCGGCGACGGCAACGACGCCTTCGCGCACGTGTCCTATTCGGTGAACGGGATGACGAGCCAAGCGGCCACCTACGCCGCGAGCCATCTGTAGCCCCGTGCAGAATCGCAGCATGCATGTTCTGGTCACGGGCGGCACGGGATTCGTCGGCGGTTGGACCGCCAAGGCCATCGCAGACGCCGGGCACACCATCCGGTTCCTGGTGCGAAACCCCGATCGACTGAAGACATCCGTCGCCAAGTTGGGCGTCGACGTGTCGGACTTCGCCGTCGGCGACATCACCGATCGCGTTTCGGTGCGCGAGGCGCTGCGCGGCTGCGACGCCGTCGTGCACAGCGCCGCCCTGGTGGCGACCGACCCGCGCCAAACCCACGAGATGCTGACGACGAACATGCAGGGCGCGCAGAACGTCCTCGGCCAGTCCGTCGAGCTGGGACTGGACCCGATCATTCACGTGTCGAGCTTCACCGCGCTTTTTCATCCGGGCCTGGAGACGCTCACCGCGGACCTGCCGGTCGTCGGTGGGGCGGACGGGTATGGAACGTCCAAGGCTCAGGTGGAAATCTATGCGCGCGGGCTGCAGGACGCGGGCGCGCCGGTCAACATCACCTATCCCGGGATGGTCCTCGGCCCCCCGGCCGGCGATCAGTTCGGGGAAGCCGGCGAGGGCGTCAAGGCCGCGGTGCAGATGCACGCGATCCCCGGGCGTAGCGCGGCGTGGCTGATCGTCGACGTCCGCGATCTGGCCGCGCTGCACACCGCCCTGTTGGAGCCCGGACGCGGGCCGCGCCGCTACACCGCTGGCGGGCATCGGGTTCCGGTGGCCGAGCTCGCGTCCATGCTCGGCGAGGTCGCCGGGACCACGATGGTCGCCGTTCCCATCCCGGACTCCGCGCTGCGCGTGGCCGGGGCGGTGCTGGACCGCGCGGGCCGGTTCCTCCCCTTCGAGACGCCCTTCACGTCGGCGGGGATGCAGTACTACACGCAGATGCCGGCGTCGGACGACTCGCCCAGCGAGCAAGAGCTCGGCATCACCTATCGGGACCCGCGCGACACCGTGGCCGACACGTTCGAGGCCCTGCGTAGCGCCGGCTCCTAGGGCCCCGCGAAAGTGCAACTACCAACGGGTCCACTCGGGAAACGCGTCGCCCATTGCACTTTCGCGATCGGCCGAGGACTATCCCAAGCATGAAGAGCGTCACGTGCACCAACGGAAAGCTCGAAGTCGTCGACCAGCCGACCCCGGTGCCGGGCAAGGGCCAGTTGCTGATCGAGGTGCTGCGGTGCGGCATCTGCGGATCCGATCTGCATGCGCGCCACCACTGCGACGAACTCGCCGACGTGATGGCCGAATCCGGCTATGACGCGTTCATGCGGTCGGATCAGCACGTCGTGTTCGGCCACGAATTCTGCGGCGAGGTACTCGATTACGGGCCCGGCACCCGCAAGGCCCCGCGGACCGGCACCCGGGTGGTCGCCCTGCCGCTGCTGCGCCGCGGCAAGGAGGTGCACGGCATCGGGCTGTCGACGATGGCGCCGGGCGCCTACGCCGAGCAACTCCTCGTCGAGCAGTCGCTGACGTTGCCCGTCCCCAGCGGCCTGGCATCCGAGGTCGCCGCCCTGACCGAGCCGATGGCCGTCGGCTGGCACGCCGTGCGGCGCGGCGAGGTCGGCAAGGGTGACGTCGCGATCGTAATCGGCTGCGGGCCAATCGGTCTCGCGGTGATCTGCATGCTCAAGGCGCACGGCGTGCGCACCGTGATCGCAAGCGACTTCTCGGCGGGCCGCCGCGCGCTGGCGACGGCCTGCGGGGCCGACACCGTCGTCGATCCCGCGCAGGACTCGCCGTACACGACGGACGCGAGCGGCAAGCACCTGCAGGGCATCCTCGAGGCGTTCGATCTGGCGGTCGGCACCATCGAAAAGCTGCAACGGCTGCGGCTGCCCTGGTGGCACTTCTGGCGGGCCGCCGAAGCCGCCGGCGCCGCGACGCCGAAACACCCCGTCATCTTCGAATGTGTCGGCGTTCCAGGCATTATCGACGGCATCATCGCGGGCGCGCCGCTGTTCTCGCGCATCGTAGTGGTCGGCGTCTGCATGGGTTCGGACCACATCCGCCCGGCGATGGCGATCAACAAGGAGACCGACCTTCGGTTCGTGCTCGGCTACACCCCGCTGGAGTTCCGCGACACGCTGCACATGCTCGCGGACGGCAAGGTCAACGTCGCCCCGCTGATCACCGGGACGGTCGGGCTGCCCGGAGTCGAGGCCGCGTTCGACGCGCTCGGCGACCCGGAGGCGCACGCGAAGATCCTCATCGACCCCAAGAGCGACGCTACGCAGCCGGGGTGATCTCCAGGCCGACGTGCACCTTGTCGATGCCGCCGCGCACGATCGAGTGCGCGTAGAACCACCAGGCGTGATACCAGTACCGCTTGAGCACGGCGTTGTAGACGTGCCGCGTCTCCGACTTCGGCAGGACCCGGGCGACGCCTTCGACCGCCGCGCCCTTCGGCTTGCCCAACGCCGTGCTGCGCGCGAGCGTCACCCGGGGCGTGTTGCGGATCCGCCTGACCTTCCACGACCCGTCGTCGGTGATGACGAGGAGCTTGCCGCCCTCGGGAACGCCCCAGATCGCCGTCGGCTTGGGGCGGCCATCCTTGGTGAAGGTGGTCAGGAGCAGGTACTTGGACTTGATCACGTCCTGAAAGCTGGGAGCCACACCTCATGCTTATCAGGTGTTTCGTCCGCCGTTGACCCCTAATATCTGGCCGGTGATGTAGCTGGCCTCCTCGGACACGAAGAACGCGCACGCCGCGGCGATGTCCTCGGGCCGGCCCACCCGGCGCACCGGGGTGCGCGCGATGTGGTCCTCGACGGTGCCGCCGAGCAGGTGGCGACTCTCGGCGCTGCGCAACATCGGGGTGTCGATGAACCCCGGCGGCACCGCGTTGACGGTGATGCCGCTCGGACCGTATTCGAGCGCAAGCGACTTGGTCAGGCCGTTGACCGCGGACTTGGCCGCCACATAGTGGGCCATGAAGGGCTGGCCGGAATGGGCGCTCGACGAGGAGATGTTGACGATGCGCCCCCATCCCGCCTCGACCATGTCGGGAAGCACGGCCTGAATGGTGTGGAACACCCCGTTCAGGTTGACGTCGACGACCTTCGACCACGCCTCGAAGGACAGGTCGAGGAATTTCTTGAAACCTTCCACGCCGGCGGCGTTGACCAGGACCAGGATCGGGCCGAGCGCCTCGCGGATGGCCCCGAGCGCCGCGTCGACCTGCGCGCGGTCGGTGACGTCGGCGACGTAACCGAACCCGTCGTCGGTGGGCGACAGGTCGATGACCGCCACCCGAAACCCGTCGCCGCGCAACCGCTCCGCGATCGCGCGGCCAATCCCGGAGGCCCCGCCGGTCACCACCGCCGTCTTCACCCGCGCCACCCACCTTCCTGAGCGATCGCCCAGCACGTGGGCTCGACATTGCCTATCACCCTTTCGCGAAGTCGGTCAAGTGGCCCGACTCTTCCCACGGCGGCCGGTTGATTTTTGGCGATCGCCCAATTTAGGGTCGGTAATGGCCAGGGACTCGACGACGCGGGACATGCTGATCGACGCGACCAGTCGGATCATGGTCGAGGAGGGTTACGCCGCGGCCACCTCGCGGCGGGTGGCCGCCGTCGCCGGCGTCAAACCCGCGCTGGTGCACTACTACTTCCCGACCATGGACGAGCTGTACCTGGACGTGTTTCGCCGGGGCGCGGCCGTGTACCTCGAGCGCCAGCAGAAGGCGCTCGCCTCCGACCGCCCACTGCACGCGTTCTGGGAAACCCTCATCGAACCCAAGGACACCCGGCTGCTGCTGGAGTTCATGGGGCTTGCCAACCACCGCAAGGAGATCATGGCGGAGATCTCGGCGTGGCAGGAGCGGTGGCGCGAGGCACAAATCACCGCACTGAACTTCATCGTTCGCGAGCACGACATCGATTCGGATGAATTCCCGCCGGCGGCCCTGGCGGTCGTCATCGCCTCCATCGGCCGGATGCTCATATTCGAGCAGGGGCTCGGTTCCAAAGTTGGTCACGACGAGGCCATCGCGCTCGTCAACCGGTTTCTGGACCGGTTCGAGATGCCGACGAAGCGGCGACGCGACTGACCCCTGCTAGGGCAGCACGACCCGCAGGCGCTCCCAGCCGCGCACTGTCGATGTCGACGCCAATTGTGCTGTGTCGTAGTCGATGCCCCACTCGGGCCACCGGTTGAGGATCTCGTCCAGCGCGACGCGGCCCTCCAGGCGCGCCAGGTTCGCCCCGAGGCAGTAGTGCACGCCCTTGCCGAAGGTAATGTGCGAGATGTTGTCGCGGCGGATGTTGAACGTGTCCGGATCCTCATAGCGGCGGTGATCGCGGTTGGCCGCGCCGAACAGCAGGAGCATGGCGCTGCCGGCCGGCACGGTCCGGCCGTAGCACTCGAAATCCTTTGCCATCCAACGCGCGACGTGGGGCCCGGTGGGCTCGTAGCGCAGCGTCTCGTCGACGGTTCGGGTCAGCAGCGAGCGATCGTGGTAGACCTCCCGGCGCTGGTCGGGGTGCTCGGCGAGGACCTTGGCCAGCCAGCCGATCAGCCGGCCGGTGGTCTCGTTACCGGCGCCGGCGACCACCTGGGTGTAATGCAGCACCTCCTTGCGGGTCAGCTTGCGGTGCACCCCGTGCTCGTCGTCGAACTCGACGTTGAGCAGCACCGTCATCAGGTCGTCCGACGGGTTCTTGGACCGCCATTCGACATAATCGGCGTAGATCCGCCCGTCGGCGATCGAGTCGGCGTCGGCCACTTTCATCGGGGTGCCAGGCTTGGTGCGCAGGTTGGCGTCGTTGGCGTCGCGGACCGAAACCTGCTCGGACTCGGGGATTCCCAGCAGCATGCCGATCACCCGCATCGGCATCATCGACGCGAGTTCGGCGATGATGTCGAATCCGCCGGACCCGACGAGCGGGTCCAGGCACCGCACGCAGTACCGCCGGATCTGGTCTTCGAGCTCGGCCATCCGGCGCGGGGTGAACACCCGCGACATCAGGCCGCGCAGCCTGGTGTGTTCGGGCGGATCCTGGAACATCATGACGCCGCCGGGCATGTCGAATTTCGACTGGATCAGCTCGAGGATGTCACTTCTCCTGTTGGAGAAGGTTTCCCAGTTGGCCAGCGCCCGTTCGACGTCGGAATGCCTTGATATCGCCCAGAAGTCGTACCGCTCGTTGTAGTAGATCGGCGCCTCTTCGCGCAGCCGCGCGTAGGTCGGGTACGGGTCGGCGATGATGCCGGTGTCGTAGGGGTCGTAGTAGACATCGGTGTCGTTGGCGACGGTCATCGGTCCTTCCTCACTTCAGGCAGCTGCCGGCATCCACCGGCAGCGCGACGCCGGTGATGTAGCGCGCTTCGTCGGAGGCCAAAAACAACACGGCGTTGCTGATGTCTTCGGGGGTCACCCAGGGGATCGGCAGGTAGTGGAAGCTCTGGCACACCGGCGCCAGGTCGTCGGGTCCCGGGTTCTCCAGCTCCGGCCGGAAGGCGCGATAGGTGGCCTCGTTCATCAGCAGCGGCGAATTCACGTGCGTCGGGAGGACGGCGTTGACCCTGATCATCCGCTGGCCCAATTCGACTGCGAAGGAACGCATCAGCCCGATCACACCGTGCTTGGCCGCCACGTAGTGGCCGACGTGCGGGTAGGCCTTGTTGCCCGCCACCGACGACGTCAGGACGATCGAGCCGCCTCGGCCGCCATCGAGAATGTGAGGGACGCCGGCCTTCACCGTCTTCCACACCCCGCTGAGGTTGACGTCGATCATCTCCTGCCACAGCGCCTCGTCGGTCTTGTGCAGCTTGCCCGCCGTGGTGCCGATGCCGGCGTTCGCGACGATGACGTCCAGGCGCCCCAGCTGTTCGACCCCGCCGTCGACGCCGGCCCGCAGCGCGTCGAAGTCGCGCACGTCGACCACGGCGGTGACGACGCGGCCGCCGGCGTCCTTCACCAACCCCGCGGTCTCGTCGAGGTCTTCGGGCGTCGCGCCGTCGGCCGGCGACGCCTCGAACTTGCGGCAGATGTCGACGGCGATGATGTCGGCGCCCTCCCGCGCGAGCCGCACCGCGTGACTGCGTCCCTGCCCGCGCGCGGCGCCGGTCACGAACGCGACCTTGCCCTCCATCCGGCCCATTGCCACCTCGCTCCCGGTATTTGGGCGATCGCCCAAAATTGGGCGCACGCCATGTCTAGCAGCAGCGAGACGGGCCCGTCAAGGGCGCAGGGCCGCGTCGATCAGCATGGCCGCGGCGCCCCGGGCGTGGACGACGGGCGCGGTGTCGTTCAGCGAGGTGGCCAGCGCGGTGGCGCCCTCGAACAGGACGGCCAGCTGCTGTCCGAGCAGGTGAGGATCGGCGGCACCCGCCTGCTGCGCAACGGCGATGAGGCGGCGGGTGAACGCCTGCTTGTGCGCCCGCACGATCTCGTCCGTGCTCGGCAGCGACCCGGCGGATTCCACGGCCGCATTGTGAAAGGGACAGCCTCGCAATACTTCCCGGGGCGACATCTCGAAGATCGCCAACAGGCGCTCCCGCGGTGACAAGCTGGCGTCCTCCAGCCGCAGCTCGTTGGGCGAGCCGCCGCGGTCCTCGAAGCCGCGCAGGTAGTTGTCCACGAGGTCGTTCTTGCTGGCGAAATGCTGGTAGAGCGTGCGCTTCGAGACGTTCGCCTCTTGGGCGATGAGTTCGACGCCGGTCGCATGGATGCCATTGCGATAGAAGAGCCGCGCCGCGGCGCGTTCGATGCGCTCGCGGGCCCCACGGCCGCCCGCCGAACGCGTCTGAGGTGTGGCATCGTTCACACTTTCATCTTACACCGATCGGTTTACAAGCACTAAAAGCGGAGCTAAGTTAGGTCGAGTAAGTAAACCGATCAGTTTTCGAAAGGCCGGGTGCATGACAACCACTGTGGGCTGGGGAGTGGAGCAGTCGCGGGTGGTCACCTGGCGTGACCCCGTCGCCACGCAGGCCGCCGCCGCGTCGATGTCCGGCCTCGCGTACTGGCAGGCGATCGCCGACGGGCAGCTGCCGCCCCCGCCCATGGCCGAGCTGCTGCGGACGCGCCTCGAGGATGTGCGAAGCGGTCGCATCGAGTTTTCCTGCACACCGGATGCGTCCATGTACAACCCGCTGGGTGTGGTGCACGGCGGCGCCGTATGCACCCTGTTGGACACCGCGGCCGCGTGCGCGATGCACACCACCCTGCCCGAAGGCGTCGGCTACACCTCGGTCGAAATCAAGGTCAATTACCTCAGGGCGGTCACCGTGGCCGGCGGGACGCTGCGCGCGGTCGGCACCGTGGTGAAGGCGGGGTCGCGGATCGGATTCGCCGAGGCGGAAGTGACCGACGCGTCGGGAAAGCTGGTGGCGACCGCGACCAGCACGCTCTTGATCTTCGATTTACCCACTGACACAAAGACTCTCAGCACCAACGGACTACCCGCCGCCTGAGGAGGCCCCGATGCCGCAACCCCCGTCAGAGGCGCCCCCGATTCTGGTCGTAGGCGCGACCGGCCGGCACGCCGGCACCGGCTCGACCGTGCTGGACTGCCTGCTGCGCCGCGGCCACCCGGTGCGCGCTTTGGTCCGCACGGATGACGACCGAGCGGCCGAACTGCGGCGTCGTGGCGCCATGACCGTCGTCGGTGACCTACACGACCGGGCGTCACTGGTCGGCGCCGTACAAGGCGTGCGCGCCGTCTACTTCACCTATCCCATTGCCGCAGGCGTTATTTCGGCCGCAGCCAACCTTTCGTCGGCTCTGGTCGACGCCGGGTCCGCAGCGCACCTGGTGGTGATGTCGATGGTCGTGTCGTCGGTCGACAGCCCGAGCCGACTGGGTCAGGCCCAAGCCGTCGCCGAGGAGCTGTTCGGTTGGGCCGGTCTGAACCCCACGGTGCTGCGGTTCGCCGCCCTGTTTCACGAAAACGTCCTGCTCCTGCATGGGGACACCCTCAGCCGGGAAGGCCTGATCGCCAACAGCTTCGGCGCGGCCCCGGCGCCGTGGATCAGCGGCGAGGACGCTGCCGAAATCACTGTTGCTCATCTCCTGGCACCGCGACCGTCGGCGCCGCAGATCAGTTATCCGCCGCCGGCCGAGGTCATCACCCACGCGGAGATAGCACGCATCATCGCCGCCGAAACCGGCCGTTCCGTGCGCTATGAGCACATCTCCGCGGCCGAGTGGCGAAGCCAATTGGAGAGCGCCGCCGAGTACGAACCCGGATCGCCCATCAATAGTGCTATGGCACAACATATTTCATCCGTCGGCGCGGCCGTGTCGCAACGAACCGAGCCTCCCATCGGACCCGACCCGCACGCCCTGACAACGATGCTCCGTCGTCCGCCCAAGCCCTTCGCCGACTTCGTCCGCCAGAACCTTCCCCGCTTCGCCGCAACGCATCCCAACTGATTAGGAGCACATGCCATGTCGTCCGTTTTGATCACCGGAGCCAGCCGCGGCATCGGCCGCGCCTTGGCCGTCGAGTTCGCCCGTCGCGGGCATCGCGTCCTGGCCACGGCCCGCGACCCCCGCGCGCTCGCGGACCTCGACGTCAGCGAGCGGCTGGCGCTCGACGTCACCGACGATGCCAGCGTGACGGCGGCGGTCGCGGCCGCCGGCGAGGTCGACATCCTGGTCTCGAACGCCGCCGACATCATCTACGCGTCCGTGGAGGCCACACCGCTGGCCGAACTGCAGCGACTGCTCAACCTCAACACCGTGGGCGCCATCCGCGTCGCCCAGGCGGTCTTGCCACAGATGCGGGCCCGTGGCGACGGGAAACTGCTGTTCATGTCCAGCATCATGGGCCGTCTCGTGCTGCCACCCGGCGCCGCCTACGCGTCGACGAAGTGGGCACTGGAGGCCTTGGTCGAGGCGCTTGCCATCGAGGTCGCACCGTTCGGGGTACAGACCGCCCTGCTCGAACCCGGCGCCGTGAGCTCCGGCGCGCTCGACGACGTGACCACCTACAGGCTGCCGGACGACCCGTATGCGGTGATCCTGGCGGGCGGCGGCGCGCGCGCCGGGATCATCACACCGGAGCAGGTCGCCGCCGAGGTGGTCGCCGCCGCCGAGAAACCGCAGCTACCGCTGCGTATTCCGATCGGGGACGCCGCGCGGGCGCTGTTGGCCGCCCGTCATGATGCGCCGGACGACGTTCCGTTCGTTCCGTCGGACTACTTCGCCTGAGTAAGCCGGTTGAGGCGGTGGCCGTACCGAATCCGTGAAGATTAATCACACGCGTGTGAAAGCTTCGTTAAGAACGCGGCAGACCCCGCTTTACGCCTGCACCGTGGAAGCATGACCCTGTCCGAGCTGCTTTCGTCGCAGCGGCGCGAGGTGAGACCGCACCTCGACCGGGCGATCTGGCCGCTGAGCAGCTCGGTCGACGAAACGGGCCGGTTGTGCATCGGCGGGGTGGCGGCCCCCGACCTGGCCGCCGAGTTCGGCACGCCGGCCTACGTGGTCGACGAAGAGGACTTTCGAGCCCGTATCCGGGGTTACCGCGCGGCGCTGCCCGGCGTCGAGCTGATCTACGCGGGCAGGGCGCTGCTCAGTGCGGCCGTCGCGGGGTGGGCCGCCGAGGAGGGCGCGGGCGTGGAGGTCTGCTCGGGCGGCGAGCTGGCCACCGCCCTGACCGGGGAGGTGCCGCCGTCGAACATCGTCCTCAACGGCACCGCCAAGAGCGCGGGCGAACTCGACGACGCCGTGGCGGCCGGTGTGGGCCGAATCGTGATCGACACCCCGAACGAGATCTCGCTGCTGGCCGGGCGGGTGCGCCGTCGCCAACGGGTGCTGATCCGGGTGATGCCCGACGTTGACGCCGGCGACCAGAAGTTCGGCTTCGCCCTCGCGGGCGGCCACGCGGCCGGCGCCGTCGAGCGCCTCCTCGGCGAGCCGTGGCTCGACCTGGTCGGGCTGCACTGCCAACTGGGTTCACAGCTGGCCGACGCCGCGCTGTACGACGCGGCGATCCGGCAGATTCTGGCCTTGATGGCCGAGGTTCGCGATCGCCATCATGTCGTGCTGACCGAACTCAGCCTCGGCGGCGGACACGCAGTTCCGTACCGGACCGGCGAACCCGTCTTCAATCCGCGGGCATTCGGTACGGTCATCGACGCCGCGCTCCAATCCACCTGTGCCCAATACGATTACCCGCGGCCGCGGATTCTGATCGGGCCGGGCCGCGCGATCGCGGCGCGCGCCGGGATCACGCTGTATCGGGTGGTCGCCGTCAAGCGCCGGCCAGATGGGCACACCTTCGTCGCGGTGGACGGCGGCATGAGCGACAACCCGCGGATGGCGCCCGCCGGGGCGAAATACACGGTCGCACTGGCCAATCGGCACGCGTCGACGGCCCCCGCGCCCGTCACGGTCGTCGGCCGGCACTGCGAGGCCGGGGACGAGATCGCCCGCGACGTCGAGCTGCCCGCCGACATCCATCCCGGCGACCTGCTGGCGGTGGCCTGCACCGGCGCCTACCACTACTCGATGGGGTCGAGCTGCAGCGTGGTGGGGCGCCCGCCGCTGGTCGCGGTCGCCGGGGGCCGGGCGCGTGAACTCGTCCGCCGCGAAACGACCGCGGACCTGCTCGCCCGCGACCGCGGCTGGTCGGGCCACTCGGACGAGGACGAATGACCGTGCCGGCCATCGCCGTTCGCGACAACGCCCGGCGTTGGACGACGGAGACGCTGTCCCGAGCGGCGTCGGTGCGCATCACGGCGGCGTACGCAGTCGTCCTGGTCGCCGTGTCGCTCCTGTTGACAGCCCTCGGTCCGCACGCCCGCGAGGTCGCGGTGAGTCGCATGAGCACCAACCTGCACAATCTGGCCCACGGCCGCCTCAGCACGCTCATCGGCAGCGCCTTCGTCGACGACGGCGACGGCGACATCTGCGCATGCCTGCCCGGACTCGTCTGCCTGCTGGCTTTGGGCGAATTGATCTGGCGCAGCAGGGGTTTGATCGTCGCGTTCGCGGTCGGTCATATCGGCGCCACGCTCCTCGTCGCCGCCGGCCTGGTCGTCGCCGTGGAGGCCGGCTGGCTGCCCTTCTCCATCGCGCGGGCGAGCGACGTCGGAGTCAGCTACGGTGCGGTTTGTGTCCTCGGCGCGCTGACAGCATCGATTCCGTCGCGCTGGCAGCCGGCGTGGATGGGGTGGTGGCTCGGCATCGCCGTGACGGTGGCCATGGGAGCCGACTTCACCGCCGTCGGCCACGTCCTGGCCCTGCTGCTCGGCATCGGTCTGTCCTACCGGCTGCCCTCGGCGACCGCCTGGACGCCGCCGCGCATCGTATTGCTGTGCGGCGGCGCCGCTTTCGGCTACTTCATGCTGTCGGCGTCGTCGGCGCCGGCGACGGTCGCCGGATTGGCGGCGGCGCTCATCGGCGTGCTGGTCGGCCGGGTAGCACGGCCACAGCCCTCGCCCGCCTAGTCGTCGGGATCCTCAGCGCCGCTGTGCGCCAACCGGTGCGGCGTCGCTCTCGAGGTCGTCGAGTATGGCCCGTTGCGCCTTCGGGGGAAGGGTGTGCAGGATCTCGCGCACCCGCGCGCGGCGACGCTCGACGGCCTTGCGCACCGGCATGCCAGGGGTGGCGGTCACCTGTGGCGGCACGCCCTCGATGTCCTCCACACCGCCCGCGTGCTGACCGGCGTCGACCATGGCCTGCTCTTCGGCCATCGTCGCCTCGTCCTTTTCCTCGGACATGCCGATCGGGCCGATACGCCGGCCGTTGAGGAACTGCCCCACCACCGGCTCGTCGCTGGTCAGCAGGACCTCCCGCGGGCCGAACATCACCAGCTTGTGGCGGAACAGCATGCCGATGTTGTCGGGCACGGTGCGCGCGACGTTGATGTTGTGGGTGACGATCAGGATCGTGGCGTCGGTCTGCGCGTTGATGTCGATGAGCAGCTGGCACAGGTAGGCGGTGCGGACCGGGTCAAGTCCGGAGTCGGGCTCGTCGCAGAGAATGATCTCCGGGTCGAGGACCAGCGAGCGGGCCAGGCCGGCACGTTTTTTCATCCCGCCCGAGATCTCGCCGGGGTACTTCTTCTCGTCGCCTTGCAGACCCACCAGCTCGAGCTTCTCCATGACGATGTCCCGGATCTCGCGTTCGGTCTTGTTCGTGTGCTCGCGCAGCGGGAACGCGGTGTTGTCGTACAGGTTCATCGATCCGAACAGCGCGCCGTCCTGGAACATGACGCCGAACAGCCTGCGGATCTCGTACAGCTCCTTGGCCGTGGCCTGCATGATGTCGACACCGTCGACGACGATCGAGCCGCGCTCCGGGCGCAGCAACCCGATCAGCGACTTCAAAAACACCGACTTGCCGGTGCCCGACGGGCCGATCAGCCCGCTGACCTCACCCGGCGGGATGTCCATCGTGACGTCTTCCCAGACGCGGGCCGGGCCGAATGACTTGGTCAACCCCTGAACCGATATTCCGATGCCCATTTGCGACCTCCAGTTGATCGTGCGTTCTGCGGTCGATGGATTGTTGAAATCGGAATAACCGCTAGGTTGCGCCGAAAAACACGTTTGAGCTGGCGGATTCGCAAGGATTTCGCAAGGGCCGCGCCGCAGAATCGGGGCACTCGGCCGTCGCGACCGGCCTGGGCCTAGACCACTTCGCCAAAGGCGAAGGCAGACAACGAAACCGCGAAAAAGGAGAACACGAAATGCTCGGTTACCGAGTGCCGAGTCCCGATCAGGCCATGCTGATTTCGGGTGGCAAGCAAAAGACCGAAGGCGCGCAGTTCAAGGTGGTCATCGGCCACGGCGCCTGGGTGATGCCCGGCTTCCGCAAGGTGCGATTTCTGGGTCTCGACTTGCACAAGGTGGAGATCGAGGAGACCTGCCGCAGCACCGAGGGAATCCTGCTCAACCTGAAGGCCGTCGTGGCTTTCAAGGTCCAGGGCGACATTCCCTCCGTCAACGCCGCGGCTCAGCGCTTCCTGGGTGAGCAGCGCAAGGGCGAGATGGAGGACATGACCCGCAACATCTTCGCCGGGCACCTGCGCTCCATCGTCGGGGCCATGAAGGTTGTCGACATCCACCGCAACCGTGACGCGTTGGCCGAGGAGATCCTCAAGCAGTCGCAGTTCGAGATGAGCAAGCTCGGGCTGACGGTGGACTCGCTGCAGATCGAGCACTTCGACGACGCCGGCTCCGGCTATCTGGACAACCTCGCCGCGCCGCACCTCGCCGAGGCCGCCAAGGAGGCGGCCATCGCCGCCGCGCGCGCCGATCAGGAATCGGCCCAGGCGCGCCAGGAGGCGGAGCGCAAGAAGAACGACCAGATCCGCGAGACCCAGCTCAAGCAGGCCGCGATCAAGGCCGAGGTCGACAAGGCCAACGCCGAGGCCAACGCGGCGGGCCAGTTGGCCGAGGCCGACGTGGAGCGCCAGGTGCTGGAGCGCCGGCAGGCGGTGGCGGACACCAACGCCGCGCTGCGTGAGCGCGAGCTGATCGCCGAGCAGATCAAGCCCGCCGAGGCCCAGGCCCGACGGGTGCGCATCGAGGCCGACGCCCAGACCAGCGCGGCGGAGGCCGCCGCCAAGCGCGCCGGGTTCGAGGCCGACGCCGCCGCCACGCGCGAGGTGAAGCAGGCCCAGGCCGCCGCGTCCAAGGTCAAACTCGACGCCGAGGCCCAGCGTGATGCCGCCGCCTTCAAGGCCGAGGCCACGCGCGCCGCGGGTGAGGCGAACGCCGCCGCCCGCCGCGCCGAAGGTGAAGCCGACGCCGCGGCCAAGGAGGCCTACGAGCTGGCCGAGGCCGCCGGCGCCCTGAAGAAGGCCGAGGCGCTGGCCGCCAACAACAACGCCCAGATCGAGGCCAAGCGGGTCGAGGTCATGCCGGCCATCGCCCGCGAGTTGGCCCAGGGCCTCGGTCTGCAGAACGCGAACCTGAACATCCTCAACGGCGGCGCGGGGTTGGCGGAGGTGGTCGGCGCCCTGGGCCCGATCTATCAGATGGTCACCAGCATGTTCGCGCCGAAGCCGCACGGCGTCGCGGGCAGCGACAAGCCGGCCAACGGCGTCGACATGGCGCAGGCGGTGTTCGACTTCGCCGAGGCTGAGAAGGCGGTGAAGAACGACCGGGTGGCGAACTAGCGACCGACGGCGTGAACGTTTGGTTAAACCCCCTATCGGCGCCGTAGTGACGATAGAATCCCTTTCGCCGGGGGCTCGTGGCAGGAGCAGCGATGTCCTATCTGGTGGCGGCCCCCGAGTTCTTAACGTCAGCGGCTTCCGGTTTGTCCAATTTGGGTTCGGCGGTGACCGCGGCGAATGCGGCGGCGGCGAGCCAAACGACGGGGCTATTGGCCGCGGGCGCGGACGAGGTCTCGGCGGCGGTGGCGTCGCTGTTTTCCGGGCACGCACAGGCCTTCCAACAGGCGAGCGCTGAGGCGGCCGCGTTTCACGCCCAGTTCGTGCAGGCGTTGGACGCGGCCGGAGGTGCCTACGCGGCCGCCGAAGCCGCCAACGCCTCACCGCTGCAGACCCTTTGGCAAGACGTGCGGGGCGTGATCAACACGCCCACCGAGCTGTTGTTGGGGACGCCGTTGATCGGCAAGGGCACCGACGGCGCGCCGGGGAGCGGGCTACCCGGTGGGCCGGGCGGACTCCTGTGGGGCGACGGCGGCAACGGCGGGTCCGGCTCAGCGGGGCAGCCCGGCGGCCGCGGCGGCAACGCCTGGTTCTTCGGCAACGGCGGCCACGGCGGAGCGGGTGGCGCGGGCACCACCGGCACCCCGGGCAATGCGACCACCAGCACCACCGGCGGCACCGGGGGCAACGGTGGAGCCGGCGGGGCCGGCGGCACCGGCGGCCTGATCTTCGGTAACGGCGGCGCCGGCGGTGTCGGCGGCATCGGCGGGACGGGCGGGACCGGTGGGCACGGTATCGACGGCACCGCCGGCAATCTCAACGGCGGCAACGGCACCGACGGCGGCCAGGGCGGCACCGGCGGCGCTGGCGGGGCCGGCGGCCTGGCCGGGGCGTTAGGCCATGCCGGCGCCAACGGCAGCGGTGGCGTCGGCGGCACCGGCGGCCAGGGCGGCCAGGGCGGTGTCGGCGCCGACATTTCCAGCACGGGTATCGCCGGCAACGGCGGCAACGGCGGTCACGGCGGCGCCGCCGGTCTGGGTAGCAACGGCGCCACCGCGGGCACCGGAGGCGCGGGCGGCGACGGCGGCCACGGTGGCAACGCCACCCTTACCACCGGCGTCGACGGCGGCATCATCGGCGGCAACGGCGGCAACGGGGGTGGCGGCGGCGCGGGCGCCACCGGCGGCAACGGCGGCAGCGGTGGAAGCGGGGGCGGCGCCGTCACCACCCTCACCAGCGCCGTTAATGCTTTCGCCATCGGCGGCGGCGGTGGCAGCGGGGGCCCCGGCGGCGGGGTCCTCACCTCATCCTCCGGCGTAGGCGGCACCGGGGGATCCGGTGGCGGCGCCCAGATCGTCGGCGGCGGTGGCCTGCAAGCCTTCGGCGGGGGCGGTGGCCAGGGCGGCGGCACCGCGGGCGGCATAGGCGGTTTCGGCGGCGCAGGCGGCGGTGGCGCCGCGAGTCAGGTCGGTGGCGGTGTCGACGTCACCGGGGCTACAGGCGCCAACGCCGGCGGCGGCGCCAACGGGGGTGGCGGCGGCAACGCCAGCTACTTCGGCGGCATGGGTACCGTCGACGCCGGCGGCGGTGGCGGAGGAGGCGGTGGCCTCGCCTTTACCGGTGGCACCGGCGGCCATGGCGGCGCCGGCGGCGACGTCGCCGGCTTCGGCCACGGGGCCGGCGGCGCCGGCGGCAACCCCGGCAGCGCCGGCGGCAACGGCAGCGGAGGCATCGGCGGCGGCGGCAACATCGGCACCGGCGGCACCGGCGGTGGCACCGCCGGCAGCGGCGGCGGTGGTGGTGGCGGCGGCGCCACGGTCGCGGGTTCCGGCCTCGGCAAGGCCACCGGCGGCAACGGCGGTGCGGGCGGCTAGCCCTCGCTCTTGCAACCCGTATCCCGGCTCGGCTGAACGCGTTTCGGCTCGCCCGGCATCTTTCGGGTTGCCTACGCAGAAACGTACCTCGGTTGGTGGCGTTGAGCAGGGTGTTGTCGGCCGGATTTTTCGCCCGCTTCGCGCGAGCTTGAAGACAGCTGGCAACCCGGCCGAAGAACCTTCGCCGCCAACAGACGTGGCCCAACCACGCCAGCACGTCGGGGCGCTCACCGACGGCACAACGGAGCGTTGTGATCATGATCTCTAGTGAATGCCGGTTGGGCGGAGATCAATTCGAAAGCATAAACCGTTCATTTCAACGAGGGACGCGAAAGATCGGAGCTTTGAAATGAACATCCACGCCACGCCCGACCGGATCGACTACCAGCTGACCCGCGCGTTCGTCGCCATAGAGCTACAAAGCCAAGACCGGATCGACCAAGCCGTGGACCGGCTGGCGATCAGCCTGCTCGTACAAGCCTGACCACGAGCACGCAAAACCGTCGTCATTACCCAGCATTGGCACATCTAACGCAGCAAGCACCCCGCCATGCTGGGCGCGCAGTACGCGCCTTTCTTACTGGCGGCGATCACCCATTTGGTGACATCGACGTGATTTGCGGCAGCGGCAATCAACCAAGAGGCACGGAGAAGCCCCTAGCAGGCTGACTACTCACTTCGGCTTGTTTTTCCTAGTCAGATCGGTATCCCGGCTGGGCTGAACGCGTTTCGGCTCGCCCGGCATCTTGGGGTAGTTCGGCGGGTACGGCATGTCGCCCAGCCCGCGCTCCTCGTCGGCCGCGGCCATCTCCAACAGCGGCGCGATCGACTGGGCCACGTCGTCCATGGCGGCCCACGGGTCGTCCCGGCTTGTCACCAGGTCGGGCACCGTCGCCATGGTGTAGTCGTCGGGGTCGGCGCCGGCCAGCTCGTCCCAGCTCAGCGGCGTCGACACGGTCGCGATCGGCGTGCGCCGCACCGAATACGGCGACGCCATGGTGCGGTCGCGGGCGTTCTGGTTGAAGTCGATGAAGATCCGCTCGCCGCGTTCCTCCTTCCACCACGAGGTGGTCACCAGGTCAGCCGCCCGGCGTTCCACCTCGCGGGCGAGCGCGATGCCCGCGCGGCGGACCTCGACGAAGTCCCAGTCGGTGGCGATGCGCAAGAAAACGTGCACCCCGCGGCCGCCGGACGTCTTCGCATATCCGACCAGCCCGAGTTCGTCGAGCAGCGGGCGCAACACGTCGACGGCCACCGCCCGTGCTTCCCCAAACCCGGTGCCGGGCTGCGGATCCAGGTCGATCCGCAACTCGTCGGGATGATCCGTGTCCGGGCAGCGCACCTGCCAGGGGTGCAGCGTGACCGTACCCATCTGCGCCGCCCACACGATCGCCGACGGGTGGGTCACCTTCAGCGCGTCGGCGGTGCGCCCCGACGGGAACGTCACCCGGCAGGTCTCCAGGTAGTCGGGATGGTGCTGCGGCACCCGCTTCTGGTAGATCTCCTCGCCGTCGATGCCGTCCGGGAAGCGCTGCAGATGGGTGGGCCGGTCGCGCAGCGCGGTCAGCATCGGCCCGCCGGCCACCGCCCGGTAGTACTCGACGAGCCGACGCTTGCTGCCCTGCGACCCCAGGGCTGGGAAATACACCTTGTCGGGGTTCGTCACCCGCACCGCGATGCCGTCGACGTCGATTTCTTCCGCTGCAGCCGCCACATCCTGATTCCAGCACAATGAGCCAATGGACCTACCCGTCATGCCGCCGGTGTCGCCGATGCTCGCCAAGCCGGTGAAGTCGATGCCGCCGGACGCGTCCTATGAACCCAAATGGGACGGATTCCGGTCCATCTGCTTCCGCGACCGCGACGAAGTCGAGCTGGGCAGCCGCAACGAGCGCCCAATGACCCGCTATTTCCCCGAGCTCGTCGCGGCCGTGCGGGCCGAGCTACCGGAGCGCTGCGTGATCGACGGCGAGATCGTCGTCGCCACCGCCCACGGCCTGGACTTCGAGGCGCTGCAGCAGCGGATCCACCCGGCCGACTCGCGGGTGCGGATGCTCGCCGAGAAGACGCCCGCCTCCTTCATCGCGTTCGACCTGCTGGCCCTGGGCGACGACGACTACACCGCGCGCCCGTTCAGCGAGCGCCGCGCGGCCCTCGTCGACGCCCTGGGCGAGTCCGGGCCGTCGATCCACGTCACGCCGGCGACCACGGACATGGAGATCGCGCAGCGATGGTTCGAGGAGTTCGAGGGCGCCGGCCTCGACGGCGTCATCGCCAAGCCGCTGGCCGTCACCTATCAGCCGGACAAGCGCGTCATGTTCAAGGTCAAACACGAGCGGACCGCCGACTGCGTGGTCGCCGGCTACCGGGTGCACAAGTCGGGCGGTGACGCGATCGGCTCGCTGCTGCTCGGGCTCTACACCGACGACGGCCAGCTGGCATCGGTCGGCGTGATCGGCGCCTTCCCGATGGCCGAACGGCGGCGGCTGTTCACCGAATTGCAGCCGCTGGTAACCACTTTCGAGGGCCACCCATGGAACTGGGCCGCGCACGAGGCCGGCGAACGGACCCCGCGCAAGAACGAATTCTCGCGCTGGAACGCCGGCAAGGACCTCTCGTTCGTGCCGCTACGACCCGAGCGGGTTGTCGAGGTCCGCTACGACCACATGGAAGGCCCGCGGTTCCGTCACACCGCCCAGTTCAGCCGGTGGCGCCCCGACCGCGATCCACGCTCGTGCACCTACGAGCAACTCGAACAGCCGGTCACCTTCAGCCTCGGCGACATCGTGCCCGGGCTGGGCCCCAACTAGGGGCACCGCCCGTCACGCGTGCGGGCAGAACATCCCGAGGATCTGCTGGCAGTTGTCCTTGTTGATCAGGGCCGGTGGCGCCGGCGGGGGCGGCGGCGGCGGATTGTCACCGTCCCAGATGTTCTGGGCGACATTCCCCTGCCCGAAGTACACGTAGTAGTAGGTGTGGCAGATGTTGTTATCCCAGATCACCGGGTTGGTGACGTGGTTGCCGGTCGGCGGCAGCGGTTCCCCCGGGCACCAGCGGTGTGGGCCGCCATCTGCGTGCGCCGTAGCGGCGGTCAGGCCCAAACCGGCAACACCGAGACCGCCGGCCACCACCGCGGTGGTCGCCAGCCGCGCGATTCGCCCTGTCATGGAACGAACGTTGTTCATCGTTGTCCTTTCCGATCGAGGCCCGGGTGGGCCGCTGTACTGAATGAAGTCGACATCGCCGCCGTCGCTACCGGTCCCAATTTCGCGGCTACGGACACATGAATGCGATCGGCGGGCATACGCGCGGCGCGATCGCCTCCGGCGGAGGGTTGTCTCCGTCCCAGATCGACATAGGCCGGCCCTGGCTGGTCACGTTCCCCATCCCGTAGTTGGTGGGGTACCAGGTGTGGCAGACGTTCCAATCCCAGTCGATCAGGCTGTTGACCACGTAGGGCATGTTCTTGGGATCGCCGGGGCACCAGCGGTGTGGGCCGTCGGCGTGAGCGGCGCCCGCTCCCAGCGCAAGTCCGCCCGCCGCCATCGCACCGGAAAGCAGCGCGCCGGCAAGGATCGATTTCAGGATGCGGGTGCTATCCATTGGGGTTCCTTTCGCCGCTCTGGGCCGTAACCTAGCGCCGCCCACTTGTGAAATTCTTGCGACTGCCGCGTCGAATGGAAATCCCTCAATTCGGCTGCCGGACACCCACTAAGCTGTCGTGATGCTTAATATCGCCGCGCTGTTCGTGGCCGGTACCGCCACGCTCGACGAGACCGGCGCGATCTATGCCACCCGCATACCGACGACGGGCTTTCAGGTCGCCCAAATCCCGTTGACGGCAAAGGTTCCGGTCGTCCTGGTGGTGCACGCTCGGTGTGGCGGTGACTACGACCCGGAACTACATGTGGTGTGCAAGGATCCCGATGGGACGCCGCGCGGCAGCCTCGAGGGAAAATGGCACTGGCCGGACGACGGCGAAAAGCCATCCAAGTACCGCTGCTTTACGCAAGACCTCGTCATCTCCGTCGAGTCGGAGGGCGAGTACACAATCGGCGCCTATTACGACCCGCACGGAAAAATCGAGTTGGCCACACCAATCCCGGTTTCGATTTCCGTGCGCGCAGCGAGCCCGGCCGGCGATGGCGGAGAAGGCACCGAACCCGAGGCCTGAGCGGCGTTTATCCCGGCCCGGAAGCGGGCACGCGAAAAGAATGTCAGTAACAGCGTTTAAGGACTTCCCGTTGGCCGATCGCGACCGCAAGTGGGACGGGGACGCCGCCGACAAGCGCGTCCGCAAGTGGGCCGGTGCCGAGGACAAGCCGAACCAGAAATACCGGGACGCCCACATCTGGTACGACAGCGACAAGAAGGACAACTTCACCGCATACAAGTTGCTGTTCACCGACGTGATCGGCGGCGAATTCAAAGCGATCCCGCGGGGAGTGATGATCGCCGGCGCGATCATGGATGGCGCGCGCGGCGGCATCGATCTGCCCAAGGCGGACGTCGACCGCGTCAAGAGCCACCTGGCGAAGTACTACAAGAAGATGGACGAGACCGCGCCATGGGAACGCGGCTGATCTCACCAGCCCCGACGGTTGCCAGTGAGCAGGTTGTAGCAAGTCGATCATCGCGGGCAGCGTTGCCGCAACGCCGCTTTCGTACTGTGATGGCATGCTAGGACAAGAAGCAAGTCCATGACGTGGTACTGCTGGGCCACCCAGGCAATCATGGTCATCTGCCTCACGGCACGCCACCTGACACCGCACGGAGCGGGAAATCACCCGTCAACGGGCCAAGGCGAATCCCCCGCCTTGCCCGCACAGCCCTTCGCGCACAGCGGGATTCACGACGAGACCTACCGCCAGCGCATCATGTGAACGTTCGCCGCTAATGGGCATTCAGGCTTTCGGTGTGCGATGACGGTTTACGCGACGCCCACGATTCACACTCAACGTCCGAGCGCCGCGGACGGGGCGACCCGCTAAAGGGCGACGGTCAGTTCCGACAAACCGCGCAGGGTGACGTTCGCCTTGTATTGCGGCTCGCCGGCCAGCCGGGCGTCCGGGAAGCGCGCGGTTATCGCCGACAGGGCCGTGCCGGCCTCCAGCCGTGCCAGAGGCGCACCCAGGCAGTAGTGAATCCCGCGGCCGAAACCCAAGTGCCGCACGGTTCCTCGATCCGGGTCGAACGTGTCGGGCCGGTCGAACTCGGCGGGATCACGCTGGGCCGCGGCCAGCAGGACCATCATGATGTCGCCCGCCGGCACGTCGACGTCTCCGATCGTCATGTCCGCCAGGGCGACTCGCCCGGCCAGTTGCACCGGCGGGTCGTAGCGCAGCGTCTCCTCCACGATCGCCGGCGCCCGACCCGCGTCGGCGCCCAGCGCCGACCAGTGAACGCGGTTGCGCAACATGGCCAGGATGGCGTTCCCGATCAGGTTCACCGTGGTCTCGTGCCCGGCGATCAGCAGCAGGTTGCACGTAGAGACGATTTCCTCCTCGGTCAGCTGGTCGCCGGACTCCTCCACCGCGATCAGGCCCGAGAGCAGGTCGTCGCCCGGCTCTGACCGGCGCCACTCGATCAACTGGTGCAGGTATTCGCGCAGCCGCGTCACCGCCTGCATCCGCTCGTTCATAACCTCGGGCGCCACGCCGGTGATCGTCGAGAACGGGTCCAGCGCCTGCGCCAGCACCGCCGAAGCGCGGCTGAAGTGCGGCTCGTCGTCGAGCGGCACGCCGAGCAGTCGGCAGATCACCGCCACGGGCAGCGGATGGGCGAAATCCTCGACGACGTCGAACTCGCCCTTCTCGGCAATTCGATCGAGCAGTCCGTCCACCAGTGCGGTGATTTCGGGCTGCAGCGCGTTCACCACTTTCGGCGAGAACGCCTTGGCGACCAGCTTGCGCAGCCGGGTGTGATCGGGCGGATCGAGAAACAGAAACCCCGGCGGGAAAAGCCGGGGCTGCACCACGCCCGCCTCGAGCTGACGCTTTGCGACCGTCGAGTTCGCGTTGCTGCTGCTCGACGCCGGATGCCGCAACACCTCGTCGCAGTCGCGGTAGGCCGAAAAGACGACGAGGGTCGTCTCGGGCAGCACGATCGGTCCCCGCTCACGAAACTGCGCGAGGAGCCGGTACGGGTCGGCGCGATTCGCCGGGTCGAGCAGTTGCAGCAGCAGACCTTGCGATTCGGCTTGGGCGGCGGTCGTCATCCCCACATTCTGCCCGCACCGCCCGGGACGCTCAGCGGCGCAAGAACTCGACGATGTGGTTGGCGAGTTGCTCGCCGGCGTCCTCCTGCAGAAAGTGGCCGGCTCCGGTGATCGTCGGGTGATCGATGCCCTGGGCGCCGCGCATCTCGCGCTGGAAGATCGCGGCCATGGGCCCGGTGATCGGATCGCTGTCGCTGAACGCGACCAGCATGGGCGTCGGGCTCACGGACAGCTTGGCCCACGCCGCCTTGTTGGCCGCCGCCGCGGGATCGTCCGGCGAGGTCGGCACCAAGGAGGGCATGGCGCGCGGCCCAGCGCAGTACCGGTCGTCCGGGAAAGGCGCGTTGTAACCCGCCTGCACCTTGGCGCTCAGTTCCGTGACACAACCGCCCTGTACGAACCAGCCGATGTTCAGATCCGGAGCGGTGGCGATGGCCCTGCGGAAGCGCCACCAGTCGTCGGCCATCGGTTGCTCACCGTTGGGCAGCCCGGTGTTGGCCACGACCAGGCGGGCGAACCGTTCGGGATGCTCGGCCGCCAGCCGCAAGCCGATCAGCCCGCCCCAGTCCTGGCCGACCAGGGTCACATTACGAAGGTCCAGGACGTCGAACGCGACGGTCCGCATCCATTCGACATGGCGCGCGTAGCTGTGGTCCTCGGGGCGGGTCGGCTTGTCCGAGCGACCGAACCCGACCAGGTCGGGACAGACGACCCGGTGCCCGGCGGCAGCCAGAATCGGAATCATCTTGCGGTACAGGTACGACCACGACGGCTCGCCGTGCAGCATGAGAACCGGGTCGGCGCGTTGCGGCCCGTCCTCCACCCAGGCGACCCGCAGCGTCCCGCCTTCCCCGTCGGCGATCTCGCAATAGCTTGGGGCATAAGGGAAGTCGGGCAGACCGTCGAACCGGTCATCAGGTGTGCGCAGTATTTGCATGTCAACCCCCTTCGGTTAGGCCCGCCAATGCCGGATGCGCCATCAATCGATCCAGAAACGGGCGCTGCCCCTTGAGCAGCTTGGTGCGCGCCTGCGCCACCGCAAACCAGCCGACCCGGTCGACCTCGGGGAACTCGCGCGTCCTGCCCGAGCCCTTGGGCCACTCGATCTGAAAGGTGTTGCTGTGCGCGTCGGTGACGTCGATGTCGGCCCCGACGGCGTAGGCGGTGACCACCTTGCCGCTGGGCTGCTTCAACGGGCCGAAGTCGATCCGCGGTCCGGGCGGCACCGGCAGCCCGAGCTCCTCGGAAAACTCGCGCTGCGCGACGGTCCAGGGGTCCTCGCCGTGGGCGTACTCCCCCTTGGGTATCGACCAGGCCCCCTCGTCTTTGCGGGCCCAAAACGGACCGCCGGGATGCGCGATCAGGACTTCGACGACGCCGTCCCGCGCCCGGTACAGCAGCAGACCCGCACTGAGCGTGGGCATGGACGGTCAGACCCCGACGGCGCGTTCCAGGTCCTTCAGCGACGACTCCAGGTGCGCGAGTAGGTGCTGCAGGTGCGGAACGCTGCGACGGCATCCGACCAGGCCGAAATCGAGGTTGCCGGCGTTGTTCACCAGGGTGATGTTCAGCGCCTGTCCCTCCGGCAGCGCCGATAACGGGTAGCTGCCGTCCAGTCGGGCGCCCCCGTAGTACATCGGCTCGGCAAGTCCCGGCACATTCGAGATGACGAGGTTGAACGGTGGTGGAGTTGACGAGATGAGGCCCGGGATAAGCGCCAGCGTCAGCGGTGCCATGTACAGGGCCGATAACGCCAGCACCTGCATTCGTGGGAGTTCGGCCAAGACTTTCTTGTTGCCGCGCATGGACCCGCTGATCGCCTGTATCCGTTCTGCGGGGTCCTCGACGTTGGTGGCGAGGTTGCACAGGATGCTGCCGACCATGTTGCCGCCGGCGTCGGCCTCCTCCTTCGAGCGCAGGCTCACCGGAACCATCGCGATCAGCGGTGCGTCCGGCAGCGCATTCTGTTCGATCAGGTAGTAGCGCAGCGCGCCCGAACACATGGCCAAGACGGCGTCGTTGAAGCTCACCCCGGCGGCCCTCTTGACGGCCAGGACGCGATCGGCCGGCCAGGACTGGGCAGCGCAGCGGCGCGCGCCCCCTATCTTGACGTTGAGCATTGTGTGCGGGGCCGCCATCGGCAGGCTCAACTGTTGCTCGAAGAGAGCCGCACGGGCCAGCTTCACCGTCGACGGGGCAAGTGCCGCAACGGATCCCGCCGTCTTGACCAGCGAGCTCAGTGGGGACGAGCCGCCCGACTTGGGGCGCGGTCGCCGCGGCAGGCTCCACATCGCCCGGACCTCGCGGTCGTCCGGGTCGACCGAGAGCGTGCGCTGCATCAGCTTCATCGCGGAGATGCCGTCGATCAGCGCGTGATGCATCTTGCTGTACAGGGCGAACCGGCCGTCGTCCAGCCCCTCGACTATGTACAGCTCCCACAGCGGGCGGTGGCGATCGAGCAGGCTGGTGTGCAGCCTCGAGGCCAGCTCGAGCAGTTCGCGCACGCGTCTGGGGGTTGCCAGCGCCGCGCGCCGGACGTGGTAGTCGACGTCGACCTCGTCGTCGACGGCCCACGCCATCGGGGTGATGCCGCCCATGATCGTCGCCGGATGCCTGCGGAAGGTGGGCTGGAATTCGTCGTTGGCGAGCAGGGCGTCGGTGAACTCACGGACGAACTCGGGACCGGCGCCCTCGGGTGGCTTGAACAACGACAGGCCCCCCACGTGCATGGGATGTTCGCGCGTTTCCGCAAGCAGAAATACGCCGTCGGTGGGCGCCATCGGTTCCATCCACCCATTAGACCCCCAACTGCGCAGTAAGCAAGGACTTTGTGGCGAGCGCGGTTTACCGATCCCCGGTCAGGCGACCGACCACGCCGACGTCGCGATCAGGTCGCCACGCTCGAGAGCCGCCGCGCGATGCTGGTGCACCTCGGCGTACTCGGGCGTCGTCACCATGTCGATGAACGCCTGCGGGGTCGGGTATTCGACGATGAGAATCGCGTCCCACCAAGGACGCTCACCGTCGCCGATCACGACCGTCGGCGCCGCGCCGGCGTAGCGCAGGGTCGCACCGACGCGTTGCAGGTGCGGCGCGACCTCCTGCCCGTATTGCAGGTAGGACTCGAGTCCGCCCGCGGTCTTGAACTTCAACAAGTTGACCATCACAACCGGAGCGTCGGCCGGCCGCCCGGCCAGCGCGGCGAACTGCTCCGGTGTGGGCTCCAGCGAGCTGCTCATGTGAGTCTCCTTGCATCAGTTCGGTTGTGACTCACCATGCCAGACGCTCATTCCCGGGCAGACAGTGCCATGACGCCCTCGCCGCTCAGGTGCTGAAGCGCCCACCGCCGCCCCGCGAGCGCCGCTGCAAGGTGGGCGGCCCGTCCCTCGACTGCTGGTCCCGCGGCGCGACGAGACCAATCGATATCTGTGGCGCGCAGGTTCAGCCCGCGAGCTCGTGCGGCCGCCGGGACGAAGGGATTAGGCACCCGCACCTGGGTATCGAGGACAGCGGCGACGACGGCCGGCGGTACTGCTGATTCTTTGCCCAGCGCGTAGGTGATGTCGAGCTCGTGGATGACGTGGTCACCCAGCAGTAGCCGCCTGGGGAAAACGCGGCCGATGCCACGAGGGCTGCGCGCCAGCGCAGCGAACTCGTCAATCAACTCGGCGGGCTGCCGCTGTGCCGCAAGGTTGCGCGCCAGTTCGGTATTCGCCGCGTCGAACGATCCGCGGCGCCGCAGTATGCTCGCGGCAACGGCTGTCGTGGCCGCGCTGTAGCCGACGACGAGATGGGCGAGTACGTCGTGATTCGTCCACTCGCTGCACAGGCTCGGCTGCGCCCATTGCGTGTCGGTGATGCCGCGGGCGAATTCCACGAACCTCGCGTCGTTGGCCCGCAACGCATCAGCGGCCCGAGACACCCAAGTGCTCCCGCAGGAAGTCGGTCTGATCGGCGAGCAGTTCGCCCAGCAGTGGCGAATGGTAGATCTGGAAGTGATCACCGTCGTAGTGCCGAACCACGCCGCGGGGCGCGGTACGCGCGACGTCCTCGGCATGGCGTGGGTCCATCAGGGTCTCCCGCTGCGATACGCAAACCAGAAGCGGCGCTGCGATTTTCGCCGACCGCCGTTTCGCGCTCGCGAACGCGACGCCAATGACGTCCGCGGCGGCGATGCGGTTATCGAAGGTACAGCCGGGCGGAACGGTCGAATACCACCCATCCCGCGCCCTTGCGACGGTGACCGCGGCCCGGCTTCCGGGGTTGCCGACGATGGGGACATACTTCCGGCCGCTTCCGAATGCGCGGCGGAGGGCGTCGCCTGCGATCGCCGGCGCCAGCGCCACCACGGGCCGAAAGCCGTTCCGGCGCAACGTTGCCGGCCCGTGCACGATCGGACACTGCACAACCACGGCGGCGACGTCGGCGCGCCCCGCGGCCACCTGCAGCACGTGCAGCGCGCCCAGGCTGGTGCCCCACAGGCCCGCCCGCGCCGGGTCGATGCCGTCGTGGTTGCGCAGGTGGGCCAGCGCCGCCTCGACGTCGCGGCGATGGCGACGCATGCCGAACTGCTGGCGGGGTTCGCCGTCGGATTCGCCGGTGTACCGGTAGTCGAAGGCCAAGGTGGCGATCCCGGACGCGGCGAAGTGCTGTTCGTATTGCGCCATCAGCATGCCGTGGGTGGCGCCCAGGCCATGGGCGAGCACAACGCCGGGATGGGGGCCGGAACCCGCGGGCAAGGTCAGCCAGCCCGCGCAGCGGGCGCCGTCCGAGGCGAAGGACACCCGTTCGGTGTCGGCGATAGCCGCCATGTGCGATCCTTCCGGGAATACGTACGACGTACGTTTTGTACAATACGTACGTCGTACGTGTCAACTGTTGGCGGAGGAGGCTCGGCATGCGGGCGCGATTCACCATCGACGAGGTAAGGGCAAAGGCGATCGAGATCGTCGACCGCGACGGGCTCGCCGTCCTCAGCATGCGATCGCTCGCGGCCGCGCTGGGCACCGGCCCGATGACCCTCTACAACTATGTGAAGGATCGCGAGGAGTTGGAGGGGCTCGTCGCGGAGGCGGTGCTCGCCGACGTCGACCTGCCCCGCCCGTCGGCCGATTGGCTCGCCGACGTCAAATCCATTGCATTGGCTATCTGGCGGACCGTGCGCCAACACCCCAACGCGGCGCCGCTGGTCCTCACCCGTCGCACGGTCTCGGCCGCGGGTTACCTTCCCGCCGAACGCCTTATCGAAGCACTCAGCCGCGCGGGCCTGGGCGACCTCGATCGACTCGCGGCCTTCCGGGGCGTGCTCAGCCTCGTGATGGGCGCTACCCAAGTGGAATTGGCCGGCCCGCTGCCGACGACCGGGCTCGCGGGCGGCCGGGACCAGGTCAATACCGAGCTGGCTCAACGGATCGGGCATCTGGCCCGTACCGACCACCCCCACATGGCCGCACTGGCCGAGACAAGTCAGCGCTCAACCATGGCGGCAGACTTCGACCGGGCGATCGACATGCTGCTCGCCGGCATCCGAGCCCGTTCCTGCGACGTCGAATAGGGCGGTGAGCCGGGACGAGCGTCACCCGACGGGCGTAATCCCCGCGTTGGAGATGGAAAAGCCGCGACCTGACGTCACCTTGCAGGTGATGCCGCTTGCCTCCGACCGACAGCCGAACGGGCCGAGCCACGCGGTTTGGCCATAGGGCAGGGTGGGCGTGCCTTCCCCTGCGTTGCCGAGACAGGATTCTCCCGTGCAGCTCTTGAACGTCCCGTCGGGGGACAGATGTACGGACTGTGGCGGCGACGTCGTCTGGCAATACGCTTCGTCGGGTATGTCGCGGCCGCGCTGATAGTCGATCTCGCAGCCGATGTTGCGTGACGGGGACAAAAAGGAACACCATGTCTGGCTGCAGACCGGATTGTCGGCGGCGGCCCGGGGCGCCCCGACGCACCCGACCACGACGAATCCCAGTGCGGCCCCCATTGCGGCGGCGAATGTCCGATGCACGGTGCCTCCCCAGGCTTCGCCGAACCGTCGGCGTGTCCGGAAAGTAGCAGATCGACGCCGGTCGAAGTGGCGATTCCTACAGCAGATCGGTGATTGTCTTCAGGCCTGCGTCGTAGAGGACGCCGGGCAGCATGCCGCCGTCGCATTCGATGGTGGTTCCGTTGACAAAATCCGCGTCGCCGCCGGCCAGGAACACGCAGACGCGACCCACCTCGGCGGGTGCCCCAGCGCGGCGCAACGGCACTGCGGCGAAGTACTTTTCCCCGGTCGGGTCGTCCTTGGGCAACACGAACGACCGGAAGTTCTCGGTCATCGTCGGGCCCAGGGCGACGCAGTTGACCCGAACCTTCGGCCCCCACTCCTCGGCCAGCGACCGGGTGAGATGGTTCAGCCCGCTCTTGGCGGCGCCGTAGGAGACCAGGGTCGGCGATCCGGCCGGGTGTCCCGCACCGCTGGAGATGTTGATGATGCAGCCCACGCCGTCCTGGGTGCGCATCTGCCGGTACGCGCGGATCGCGAACCACAGCGGGCTGATGAGGTTCATCTGCACCGCGAAGGAGTGAAACAGCGCCGTGCGCTCGTAGTCGTCGTCGCTGTCCGGTGCGCCCTGAATGCGCGCGACGAGTGGGGGAATGCTTTCGGCATGCGGTGCCGGCACGGTGCCGCCGGCGTTGTTCACCAGGAGGTCGATGCGCCCGTGGGCGGCCACGACGTCGGCGACAAATGAGTCGATCGAGCGGTAATCGCCTTGGTCGCAAACCTTCTGGGATGCGCGAGTCGTCCACTCGGCTTCGATGCCCGGGATGGTGTCCAGGGGCGAGCGCGAGCAGCCGACGACCGTGGCGCCGGCGCGCAGCAATTCGTGCGCGATGCCGACACCGACGCCGCGGCTGGTGCCGGTGACGATCGCGACCTTGCCGTCGAGTACGCCCATCGCCCGCCTTCCCTGCTTCATTGACAGTGACTGTCAGCGGGTCATACTGTGCCATTTCAGTCGTCGGCGTGTAAAGCACTCGGGAGGTCACAGGTGAGCATTCGGGTCATCCAATGGGCGACCGGGGGCGTCGGCAAGGCCGCCATCGCATGCGTGCTGAATCATCCGCAGCTCGAACTCGTCGGCTGCTGGGTGCACAGCGCCGGCAAGGACGGCGTCGACGTGGGCGAGATCATCGGGTCTTCGCCCCTGGGTGTCGCGGCGAGCACCAACGTCGACGACGTGCTCGGCCTCGACGCGGATTGCGTCGTGTACAGCCCGCTGGTCCCCAACGACGACGAGGTCCTGGCGATCCTGCGGTCCGGCAAGAACGTGGTCACCCCGGTCGGCTGGGTCTACCCCGACCTGAGCAATCCGCGCCACCAGGCGATCGCCGACGCAGCGCTCGAAAACGGTGTGACGCTTCATGGTTCGGGGATCCACCCCGGCGGCATCACCGAGCGATTCCCGTTGATGCTGTCCTCGCTCTCCTCGGCGGTCACCCACGTGCGCGCCGAGGAGTTCTCCGACATCCGCACCTACAACGCCCCGGACGTCGTGCGCCACATCATGGGATTCGGCGGCACGCCCGAGGAAGCGATGCAGGGACCCATGGCCAGCCTGCTCGAGGCGGGCTTCAAACAGTCGGTGCGAATGGTGGCTGACCACATGGGATTTCGCATCGAGCCGAACATCAGGACCATCCAGGACGTCGCGGTGGCGACCTCCGACATCGACTACGCCCCCTTCCCGATCACCACGGGAAAGGTGGCAGCGCGCCGGTTCCGCTGGCAGGCCCTCGTCGACGGCGAGCCTGTCATCACCGCCGCGGTCAACTGGCTGATGGGCGAGGAAAACCTGGAACCGGCCTGGAATTTCGGCGGGAGCGGCGAACGCTTCGAGGTCGAGATCACCGGCGACCCCAGCGTCAGCCTCACCTTCAAGGGGCTGCAACCGGAGACGATCGCCGAAGGGCTGGTAAAGAATCCGGGCGTGGTGGCCACGGCCAACCACTGCGTCAACGCCATCCCCGACGTCTGCGCCGCTGAGCCGGGCATCAAGACCTACCTCGAGCTGCCGCTGTTCGCCGGGCGTCCCGCACCCGATCTCGCGGAAAAGCCGTGACCGCGCTGAACGACGTGTCGTTCTGTCACCTGGTCGTCGGGGTGACCGACATGGACCGCGCGCTGGCGTTCTACCGCGACACGCTCGGCATGGACGTCGTCTTCGAAACGCTGATCTCGGGCGAGCCCTTCGATGCCGCACTGCACGCGAAGCGAAAGCAGGAGGGTCGGGTGGTCGGCGGCCTGCTGGGCGGGCTGATGGTCGAGCTGCTTTCGCTCGGCGCCAAACCCGACGAGAAGCAGCGCCGGGGCATCACCGGCATCCACAACGTGTCGCTGCGGGTGCCCGATCTCGACGACGCCCACCGCCGCATCGCCGCCGCCGGCTACCCGCCCGACCAGGAGCCGTTCGAAATCGGCGGGGTACGAATGTTCTTCGTCAAGGACCCCGACGGGACACCGGTCGAGTTCATCGAGCTGCCCGACGGCGCGCGCAGCACCTACGAGATGCACCGCGGCGTACCGCTGCAGCTGGGGCCGGAACGATGAGCTACTCGCACCCCGACTCGATGCGGGGCCACGCCGCGATCGTCACCGGCGCCGCGCAGGGCGTCGGCAAGGGCATCGCCGCGGCGCTGCTGGAACGCGGCGCGTCGGTGCTGCTGGTCGACATCCAGGACGAGGTCCTGAACGCGACGACCACCGAGCTCAAGCAGATCGGGCGCGCCGAACAACTGGTCGCCGACCTGCGCGACCCGGCCAGCGCGCCGCGGATCGTGGCGGCCGCGGTCGAAGCGTTCGGCACCGTGCACGGCCTGGTCAACAACGCCATCGCCACCAACGAGCCCAAACGATTCGTCGACATCACCACCGAGGACCTGGCGCTCGGATACGACGTCGGGCCCCGGGCCACGTTCCTGCTCATGCAGGCCGTCTACCCGCTGATGGTCGAGGCGGGCGGCGGCTCGATCGTCAACCTCGGCTCGGGCACCGGCACCGGCGGCGAACCCAAGTGGGGCGGTTACGCCGCCGCCAAGGAAGGCATCCGCGGGCTCTCGAAGGTTGCCGCCCTGGAGTGGGGGCGCGACAACATTCGCGTCAACGTCATCTGCCCGTTCGCCGAGTCCGACGGCGTCAAAGCGTGGAAACAGTTCGCGCCCAACGACTATGCCAAGGCCGTCGCGCGGGTGCCGATGAAGCGCATCGGCGACGTCCGCACCGACGTGGGCGCGCTGGTGGCGTTCCTGCTTTCCACCGACGCGACGTTCATCACCGGCCAGACGATCCAAGTCGACGGCGGGATCGGCAGCTTCCGGTGAGCCAGTCGTTGCGGGAACGACAGCGCGCCCAGATCCGCGCCGACATCCGGCGCGCTGCGTTCCGGCTGTTCATCGAGCGCGGCTACGACGCCGTGACGACGGAGGAAATCGCCTCGGCCGCAGGCGTTTCCCCGCGCACCTTCTTCCGGCACGTGCCGACCAAGGAGGAGCTGCTGCTCGCCCCGCTGCGCCATGGCGGCGCCGCGATCGTCAGCATGCTCGAGGAGCGGCCCGCCTCCGAATCACCCGACGTCGCGTTGGTCAACGCGATCGTCCTCCGCACCCGGTCGTTCGATCCGGCCGACTGCGACCAGTGGCGCGAGGCGTTGCTGGTGGCCCCTCATCTGCTCGACAAGGTCACGCTGCACACACCGGCGGACAAGGAGCGGGCGACGAAGCTGATCGGCGAGCGCATGGGGGCCAATCCCGACGCCGACATCCGGCCGGGCCTGCTGGTCCAACTCGGCTTCGCCGCGGGCGATTTCGCGTTCCAACAGTGGGTCCGCCAGTCCAACAAGAAACCGCGCCCGCTCGACCGCTACGTCACCGACGCCGTCGAGGCCATCAAGAGCCCGCACTGGAGAAGGAAGCCGAAATCGTGAACGACACGTACAAGGTCGCGGTGTGGGCCACCGGCGGGGTGGGCAAGTACGCGATCCGGACCATCGCCGACCGGCCCAACCTCGACCTCGTCGGGGTATGGGTGCACTCGGACAGCAAGAACGGCAAGGACGCCGGCGAGCTCGCGGGCATCGACCCGCGCGGGTAGACCAGTCCCGGTATCGCGGTCGTGACGACATTCTTTCCGGCGGACAGGATTCGGCACAGGTCGCCGATCGCTTCCTTCATTCGTGGCGGCGCCGGAGCCGCGTAGACGACGCAGTCCGCGTCGCCGCCGAGGATCGCCGACTCGTCCTGGGTGGCGGCGACGCCGAGCGGGTCGATGCCCGCGAGCTCGCCGGCGTCCTTGCCGTTCTTGCTGTCCGAGTGCACCCATACCCCGACGAGGTCG